>JAJYLH010000153.1 GCA_021787845.1 Myxococcales bacterium
CGCTTCCGGACAGAACATGTACGCTCCCTCCTCGTGAACGATGCCGACCAGGACCGCCAGCGACCTCGATCACGACGCCACCAGGGCACGGGTTCGCGCCCGAGGGCCGCTTGGGCTTCTTACGCGTCCTGCTAGGGTGGCCAAGCCTCGAGTTCACGAGGCGAGAGGCTCGCGATGACGTCCATCGACATCGATCCCTCGGAACGGCTCGCACACCTGACCCCGGACGGGCGACGGCATCTGCTCGCCGATCATCTGGGTGACACCGCCACCCTGGCCGCGGAGTTCGGCGCTCGCTTCGGAGCCGGCGAGTGGGCACGGCTGGCCGGGTTCCACCACGACCTCGGGAAGTACGCGGCCGTGTTCCAGAACATGATCCGCCGCGAAAACGGTTTCGAGGCCCGCATCGAGGGTCCCGACGGACCGCGCGACCACTCGACGGCGGGCGCCGTGTTCCTCGCGAAGGCCGGAGCGGTCCCGGCTGCCATCGCGGTCGCGGGACACCACGGCGGACTGGCGGATCTCTCGGCGTTCAGAGAACGGATCGCGACAAAGGTGCAGCGGCTCGATGACGCAATCGCCGGGCGTAGCTCCGCGCTCGAGCAGATCGAGTTGCCGAAGCCTCCGTTCGCCGGTTCGGGCGACGAGGCCAAGCGCCGCCTGGAGATGTGGACGCGGATGCTCTTCTCCGCGCTGTGCGACGCCGACTTCCTCGACACCGAGCGCTTCTTCAATCCCGAGCGCGCCGGCCAGCGCGGCTCGACGACGACCATCGACGAACTGGCGCTGAAGCTCTCCACGTACCTCGAAGAGAAGGAGAAAGACGCGCGGGAGCGCGCGCCGACCGAGGTCAACCGTGTGCGCGCCGAGGTTCGCCAAGCGTGCCTCGCGGCGGCCGCGCGCGAGCCGGGCGTCTTCAGCCTCACCGTCCCGACCGGCGGGGGCAAGACGTTGGCCGGAATGTCCTTCGCCCTGGAGCACGCGCGGCGGCACGCGATGGACCGGGTCATCGTCGCGATTCCGTTCACGTCGATCATCGAGCAGAGCGCGGACGCGTACCGAGAGGGTTTCGGCCAGGAGCTCAGCGACGCGGCCGTGCTCGAGCACCACAGCAACTTCGAGCCGCCGATGAGCGACCCGCCGACGCCGGAGGAGGAGCTGCGCGCAGAACGAAGCCGCGTCCTCTCCGAGAACTGGGACGCGCCGGTGGTGGTGACGACAACGGTGCAGCTCTTCGACAGCCTCTTCGCCAACCGTCCGGGAGCCTGCCGCAAGCTCCACCGCATCGCGAAGAGCGTCGTCATCCTCGACGAGGCGCAGACGCTCCCGCTGGGCTTGCTCGAGCCGTTGCTCGACGGCCTTCGGTCGTTGGTGCGCGACTTCGGCGTGACGCTCGTCCTGAGCACCGCGACGCAGCCAGCCTTCCACAGCTCGTCGCTACCTCGAACCCGGATGGGTGAGCCGATAGGTTTCGCCGACATCGAGGAGATCGTGCCGCCGGAGATCCACGCCTTCGACCGGCTGCGGCGGGTGCGCGCCCGCTGGCCGTCGCGGGACTCGGAGCCGACGACGTTCGACCAGCTCGCCGACGAGATCGCGTCGGAACGCGACGTGCTCGCAGTGGTCCACCGTCGCAAGGACGCGCGCGAGCTGTGCGAGGCGCTCGACGCGCGGCTCGGCGACACGACCACACTGCACCTCTCCGCGCTGATGTGCGCCGACCACCGTTCGGCGGTGCTCAAGGAGATCAAGGACCGCAAGAAGCGCGGCGAACCGGTGCGGGTCGTCTCCACGCAGCTCGTCGAAGCCGGCGTCGACCTCGACTTCCCCGTCGTCTATCGCGCGCTCTCCGGCCTCGACTCCCTCGCGCAGGCGGCCGGGCGCTGCAATCGGGAGGGCAATCTCGACGGACTCGGCGAGCTGCGCATCTTTCTCGCGCCGACGGACCCGCCGCGTGGCGTGCCGCAAGCGGCGATGCAGGTGACGCGCGGCTTCCTGGAGGCGGGGCGCGACATCGACCTCTTTGCACCGGAGATCTTCCGCGAGTACTTCGAGCGCCTCTACAACGCGCGCGACCTCGATGCGAAGGGCATCCAGGAGACTCGCGCGAAGCTCCACTTCAAGGAAACGGCGGAACGGTTTCATCTCATCGAGGACGACTGGTCGGCGCCGCTCGTTGTCCCCTGGGGCGACGGGCCGGCGCGGGTCGCGAGGTTGGAGAGAGAAGGTCCGTCGCGCGAGACCATGCGCGCACTCCAGCGCTTCATCATCGCCGTGCCGCGCCGAGAGCACGACGAGTGGCTGCGCTCGGGGAAAGTGCGTCTTGCAGCCGACACCATTTCCGTGGTGGACGCGCTCTTCGCCAAGGCGTATGACGCGCGCTTCGGACTCGTTACCGAGCAGCTCGGGGTTGCCGATCCCGCGGCTTTGATGGGCTAGCCCTAGTTTCGCATCCGGGAGGGGCGACGGGCGGCTGGTGGGCGTTATTTCCTGGCGTTTGGGGCGGGGCCGGTGTACATGAAAGACATGCACACGTTCAGCCGGACGATCAACGGGCAAGTCTAC
>JAJYLH010000039.1 GCA_021787845.1 Myxococcales bacterium
CTGTTCCCGGCCGTTCGCACCCTGTTCCCGGCCGTTCGCACCCTGTTCCCGGCCGTTCGCACCCTGTTCCCGGCCGTTCGCACCCTGTTCCCGGCCGTTGGCACCCTGTTCCCGACCATTCGCACCCGTTCCCGACCGTTCGCACCCTGTTCCCGGCCGTTCGCACCCTGTTCCCGGCCGTTCGCACCCTGTTCCCGACCGTTCGCACCCTGTTCCCGACCGTTCGCACCTCGTCGGCCTCGGCTCGCGCCCGGTGGAAGGCGATTCGCACTTGCCGCTAAGCGCATCCACCCGGCCCGAGCCGCGTCCGCTCGGTGCGGCGAACGAGCTGGGCGGAGAGCCGCGACCTCCCCCGGCCCGGGTGGTCTTCGGCATCAAGGGATCCCGACCGAGCTTGCCCGGCTGGTGAAGGCGCGAGACGAAGGGCAGAAGATCCATACGATGATCGACCGTTTCCTCCTCGGCTGGTCGGCGACGACAGCGCCCTGCCCCCACTCTTGGACAGAACCGATACCCTCCCTCGCCCGGGAGCGATGCCGACCACGACCGCCAGCGACTCCCACCGCGACGCCACCGAGGACTGATCGCACACCCGGGCCGCTTGGGCTTCTCACGTGTCGTGCCGTGTCCGAGGGGTGTGCTACAAGGCCGGTGGTGTTTTCGAGATGCCCATGACCCCGGCCCAACTACTCGCTTTCTTGCGTGCCTACGCGGGCGAGGTTCGGCGCATTCGGGCCGACCCGGCCCATCATCCGGAGACGTCGCTCTACCCGCTGCTCCAGACGTTGCTCGAGTCGGTACTCGCGGCGTTTCGGCAGCACGTCGAGATTCGTTCGCAGCGCCGCGCCGAGGCGCGTAGCGTGCCCGATTTCACGCTGCTCGATCGGCAACATCCCTTCGGGTGGATCGAGGCGAAGGCGCCCGACCATCGCGTCGATGAGCGCCGCCGTTTTCACGACCAGGAGCTCGTGCAGTTCGACCGCTACGCCAAGCTGCCCTCGGTCGTCTACACGAACTTCCATGAGGCGACGCTCTTCGTCGAGGGGCAGCCGGTCGAGTCGGCGCAGCTCGTCGCCGAATCGGATCTCGCTCCCGAGGGACGCGGGTTCGCGGGTCCGAGCGACATCGGGCAGACGCTCCGGTTCTTCGAGCGCGTCGCGTCCTTCGAGCCCCCGCCGATGACGCGACCGGCCGAGGTCGCGGCCGCGCTCGCCCGACGTGCTCGCCTCGTGCGCGAGGTCGTCACCGAGGTCGTGCGCGAGCAAGCCGAGAATCCGCTGCAAGAGCTCTTCCGCGAGTTCGAGGACATCCTCTTCAAGTCGCTCTCCGCCGAGCAGTTCGCCGACGCCTACGCGCAGACGCTGACGTACGGGCTCCTGCTCGCGCACGTCTCCCTCGACTTCGCTCGGGATGACCGGGCAGGCGTCGGGCTCTCTCTCGATAGCGCACCGAGATTGCTGGAAGACCATCACCGGTTGCTCTCCGGGGCGCTACGCCTGCTCGGGCAACCAGAACCGGTGCGACTCATCGGCTGGAGCGTCGAGGCGCTCATCGAGACGGTGCGGCGAGTCGATGTCGTCGTCCTCTCCGGCGAGCACGCGGATGAAGCGCTCCTCTATTTCTACGAACAGTTCCTGGCGGCCTACGACCCGGTGCTGCGCCGGAAGGTCGGTGTCTACTTCACGCCGCCGGAGGTGGTCGCGTTCCAGGTGCGCGCCTGCGAGGAGCTGCTCGCTTCCGAGCTGGGCATCGACACCGGGTTCGCGTCGGATGGCGTGAATGTCCTCGACCCGGCGACGGGGACCGGCACCTATCTGCTCGGCATCGTTCGGGAGGTCGCGCGACGCGCACGCGAGGAGCAGGGGCAGGCGGCGGTCCGCGGCGCGCTCGAGTCGCTTGTGCGGCGCATCTTCGCGTTCGAGCTTCTCGTCGGCCCCTACTCGGTCGCGCGCTGGCGGCTCGGAACGATGTTTCGAAGCGCCGGCGTGACCGCGAGCCCGCAGGTCGTGCTGACCGACACGCTCGTCCCCGCGACGATGGCCCGCGAAGTGACGCCGCAATTCGGCTTCCTCTCGCGAGCACTCAGCGAGGAGCGGCAACGCGCCGACCACCTGAAGCAGGCCGAGTCCATCATGGTGATCCTCGGCAATCCGCCCTACGGCCGCACCAGGCTGAATGCCGACGACGAGCCGGGCGAGGAGGCCGGCCGCTGGGACTGGATTTGGCGCAAGGTCGACGACTTCCGGCGCGGGCTCCCGCAGGAAGAGCGGGTGAACATCCGCAACCTCGCCGACCGGTACGTTCTCTTCTGGCGCTGGGGCTTCTGGAAGCTGCTCGACCCGGAGGCGAGCGGGCCGGGCCGCGGCATCGTCACCTTCATCACGAACCGCAGCTACCTCTCGGGCGGCGCATTCTCGGAGATGCGTCGGTTCATGCGCGAGAGCTTCGACCGTGTCGACATCGTCGACCTCGGGGGAGACCAGCGGGCCGGCCGCCGGGACGATGCGCCCGAGGATCAGAACGTCTTCGAAATCGAGACTGGTGTCGCCATCGCGGTCTGCGTGCGTAAGAGCGAGCGACGTCCCCGCGGGTGCGATGTCCACTACCGGAGGCTGTGGGGCACGCGAAGCGAGAAGCTCTCTGCGCTCGGCGCGGTTCGCCTCCGACGCGGCTTCGAGCGACCGCCAAGAACCGGTGGCGACTCGTTCATCCCGCGGACCGACTCGGCGTTCCACGACTGGCTGCCGCTGCCGGAGCTGTTCGCGCATGGGTTCAGCGGCGTCCAGACCAAGCGCGACAAGCTGGTTGTCGACGTGCGCCGGGAAGGACTTCATCGGAAGCTGGGGACGCTCGCCCGGATGAATGCGGAGGAGGCGAAGGAGACCTTTCACGAGACTCGCGACCGGAAGCTGCCGCCGCTGGCAGGCTTTCGGTTTGACGACGATGCCGTCTGCGCCTACGCCTATCGACCGCTGGACCGTCGCGTCATCTATTTGGACGACAGGTTCGTCGAATACTCTCGCTCGGCGCTGCGCACGCTTTGGGGCCGAGACAACATCGCGCTGGTGACGTTCCCGCGAAAGCACGGGACGGGGCCGGTGGCTGTCGTGCACGCCAACTTGCCGGATATCAACTCTTTCAGCTCCGCGCAGGGCACGAGCCGCGTCTTCCCCCTCTGGGACGACGGCATCAAGCTCAGCCGCCGGCGAGTCTCCAACTTTCGGCCCGAGCGGCTCGATGCGCTACGCGATGCCTACGGCGAGTCCGACCCGAAGGACTTGTTCTACTACCTCTATGGCGTGCTCCAAGCACCAAGCTACACGAGCCGGTTCAGCGAGGAGCTCCAGCAAAGCTTTCCGCGAGTGCCGTTCCCTCAGGAGCGGACGCTCTACGAGGCCATCGCGGCGTTCGGACAAGTGCTGGTCGATCTGCACACGTTCGCGCGGACTCTCCGTCGGGGCGAAGACCCCTGCCGGCTCGATGGCGAGAGCGCGGCGATCGATCGTGTCCAGTTCGTGCCCGAGGCGGGGCAGGTCGTCCTCGGCGAGGGGCTCGTGCTCACGAACGTGACGCAGCCAATATGGGGTTTCCAGGTGAGCGGCTATCCAGTGCTGCGGCGATGGCTCGAGGCGCGGATCGGCCTCGACCTCACGGCCGACGAGATCAACGAGCTTCGAAACGTCGTCCACGCCCTGCGCCGCACGGTCGAGCTGGGGCCGAGCCTCGATGCGCGTCTCGACGAGCTCGTCCGCGCGCCGCTGCTAGACCTGCAACTTGGTTGAGAACATAAGCACCGACGAAGTCGCCAAGGAGGAAGTATCTCGATGAGCCGCCAGCGTGATCCAGGGGTGCCGCCGGCCAACAAGGCGGAGTACTTCAAGCACATTAGATACGAAGTCGAGATGCTCGCCGCGGTCGCCGAGTTGTTGGCGAGCGGTCTTCCTCAGCAAATGCTTTCGACCGCATTAGGGAAGAACATCCGGGCAGCGCTGCCGCCCTCCGGCAACGTCCGCATCGTCGCCATCACCGACAAGCAGTTCGGGAAGATGCACGTCGTCGAGGGACAAAAGCGCGTCGATGCCGAGGAGCCGCCCGAACAGATCGTGCTTTTGTGAGCGCCCGAGGTGCCCGACCCCCCCGGAACTTCCGGGGGATTCGGGCCAGGTAGTGTACCTGAGCGTCGACCTCCTGCGGGATGCAGCTACACAAGCATCTCGCCTGCGGCCTCGAGTAGTGTACCTGAGCGTCGACCTCCTGCGGGATGCAGCCCAGGGCTCGCCGCAATGAACGGGCGGCTCAGTGTACCTGAGCGTCGACCTCCTGCGGGATGCAGCCCTACACCGGCGACCGCCTTCCCGGAACGAGTGTACCTGAGCGTCGACCTCCTGCGGGATGCAGCCGCCGGCCGCCGCTGTCGCGTGGGTCGGCGAGTGTACCTGAGCGTCGACCTCCTGCGGGATGCAGCCCGGATTTCATAGACCCGCCTTTGAAGCCCTATGGCAGGAGTGGTGCCAACGCCTCCCGTCAGGCCGCGAGGGCATCGCGACAACACTTTGCCAGACACGGAGCGAGCGGCTCAAGTAGAGGAACTTGCCCTCGATCGAGTCGTCGTCGGTGGAGTCCCCCGCTCCGCGGGTCAAGGTTCGCATCCTGGTCGGATGAGCACCCGTCAGCAAGATCAGGTATAGAGGACGCGCGCCGCTCGCGGTCGTCGCGGGCGCCGCCGGAGCCTCGAGCTGATGTCCCGCTTCTTCGACGGCCTGAACACCGAGCAGCGGCTCGCCGTCGCTCACGAGAACGGTCCGCTCCTCGTCCTCGCTGGCGCCGGCAGCGGCAAGACCCGGGTCATCACCCACCGCATCGCGCGGCTCATCGAGACCGGCGTCCAGCCCTGGCGCATCCTCGCGGTCACCTTCACCAACAAGGCGGCCGGCGAGATGCTGGAGCGCCTGCGCTCCCTCGCGGGCGAGGAGGCGGCGGCCGCGGCGTGGGTCAGCACGTTCCATGCGGCGGGGGTGCGGCTACTGCGCCGCGAAGGCGAGAAGGTCGGCCTGCCGCGCGGTTTTCTCATCCTCGACGAGCGCGACCAACTCGCGGTGATGAAGCGGGTGCTCTCGGACCTCGGCATCGGCGAGCGCGCGCTCGTCGCGAAGGAGGCGCTCGCCCGCGTCGACCACTGGAAGAACGACGGCCTGACGCCGCCGGAAGCCGCGAAGTGGGCGACCGACCCGACGACCGATGCGGCCGCCCGCGCCTACCAGCGCTACCAGGACGTGCTGCGCGCGCAGGGCAGCGTCGATTTCGGCGACCTGCTCCTCAAGGTCGTCGATCTCTTCAAGACCTCTGCCGACACCCGGGACCGTTACCGCGCTCGCTTCTCGCACCTTCTGGTCGATGAGTTCCAGGACACGAACCCGGTGCAGTACGCGCTCCTGAAGCTCCTCTGTCCGGACGACCGCTCGCGCGCGAACCTGTGCGTGGTCGGCGACGACGACCAGTCGATCTACCGCTGGCGCGGCGCCGAGGTCCGCAACATCCTGAGCTTCTCGAAGGACTTCCCCGGCACCACCGTCGTCAAGCTCGAGCGCAACTACCGCTCGACGCCGCGGATTCTCGACGCCGCGCACGCGGTGATCTCCAAGAACAAGGAGCGCACCGACAAGAAGCTGTGGACCGAGGGCGAGCCGGGCGACAAGCTGTCGGTGCACCTGACCGAGGACGACCGGGCGGAGGCGGCGCTGGTCGCCGAGCTGTGCGCGCACGAGGGCGCCCGCGGCACGCGCTGGGGCGAGGTCGCGGTGTTCTATCGGACCAACGCGCAGAGCCGCCTCCTCGAAGACGCGCTGCGCGAGCGGCGGATTCCGTACCTCATCGTCCGGGGCACCTCGTTCTACGACCGGGCCGAGATTCGCGACGTGCTCGCCTGGGTCAAGCTCGCCGTGAACCCGAAGAGCGATGTCGATTTCCTGCGCGCGGTCGGCGCGCCGCCGCGGGGCATCGGCGAAACCACGCTGGACAAGCTGCGGGCGCAGGCGCGCGCGCGCGACGTTTCGCTCTGGGATGTCGCGCTGGTGATCGACGGTGTGCCCGGCCTCAACTCGGGCGCGCGCGGGAAGATCCGAGCCTTCACCGAGCTCGTCTCGGGTTTCGTCAGCCGGGCGCCCAAGTGGGAAGCGGGAGCTCTCGTGCACGCCATCGTCGAGGAGACGGGCTACCTCGAACGGCTGGGGGTCGATCCGCGCGGCGAAGGCGAGGAGCGTAAGCAGAACGTCCAGGAGCTCGTGCGCGCGGCGAAGGAATTCGACGCAGGCTGGCACGTGATGGCGCAGACCGATCAGACCGATCAGTCGGATCGGACCGATCGGTCCGAGTCGCGGGCGCCAGTGGCTCAACGGCCGGTGCGTGGGCTCGTGCGGCCGGAGGCGTCGGTGGGCGCGTTCTCGACGGCGCAGCTCGCAGCCCTGGCGGCGTTGCGCGGCGATGAGGACACGCCCCCGCCGTCGGCGGCCCAAGCGTTTCTCGGATTGCTCGCGGTGCTCGGCGATGCCGACCAGGATCAGAGCCAGGAACGCGTGAGCCTGATGACCCTGCACGCGGCCAAGGGACTGGAGTTCGACGCGATCGTGATGGTCGGGCTCGAGGAGCGAATCTTCCCCACGGCGCGGGCGCTGGACGACGAGGAGGCCCTCGCCGAGGAACGGCGGCTCTGCTACGTCGGGCTGACCCGGGCCCGCAAACGGATTTACTTGACCCTCGCCCGCCGCCGCGCGCTCTACGGCGAGCTGGCGCAGAACCCGCCGTCGCCGTTCCTCGCCGACCTCCCCGCCGCGCACACCGTCGGGCTGGAGCAGCTCTGGCGCCCATCGCCCTTCCAGGAACGTTCCCCGCGGGAGCGCGACTGGGTCGACCGCGACGAGTCGGTGAGCTACGACGACGACGTTCCCCGCCGTCCGCTGCCGAGACTTGTCCCGCCCGCGCGCGCGCCCGCCCCTGCCCCGTCGAAGCCTTCGGAGGCGCCGCGGCGCACGCTCTCCCGCGTGCGGCATCCGATGTTCGGCGAGGGCAAGGTGCTCTCCACCCAGGGCACCGGACCGACCGCCAAGCTCACCGTCCACTTCGCCTCCGTCGGCCCCAAGGTCATTCAGGCCAAATTCCTGGAGCCGATGGAGTGAAGACAGCCGGCATGGTTCTGGGTTAGGCTTCCCACGATGTCGCCGCGTCCGACCGAGCGAGCGCCCATCGATGTTGTCCGCGCCGAGCGCGAAGACCAGGCGCTTCGCCACGAGATCGCGGGCCGACCCTTGTTCGACGCGCTCGCGCGCTACCACGCCCGGATGGACGCGCTGGTCGCCGAGGCGCTCGGGGGAGCCGCCATCGCCTGCGGTCCGGGCTGCGCGACGTGTTGCCATCAGCCGCTCCTCGTGAGCTTCCTGGAGCTCGCGGCGATCTTCTTTTCCGACGAGCGTCGCTTCGGCTCCCCCGAGTTCCGACGGGCGCTGAGCCAATCGAATCGCGCGCTGGCACGATGGAAGAAGGAGGCGGGCGCCGAAGGCGCGGTAGGCGTCGCGCGCCGTCAGTTCGCGTCTCGCGCGCCCTGCGTCTTGCTTGGCGAAGGCGGACGCTGCACGGCTTACGCCGTCCGGCCCTTTCTTTGTCGCAACGCGGTCGCCGACGCCGTCTGCACCTTTGCGAGCCTCGGCTCCTACGGCTTTGGCGATCTCGCGGCCCTCGCGCGACGCCTGCGGCAACGGCTCGTCGAAACCTACGCCCTGGAACGGTTCGATCGCCCACCCGTGCGCGTCGCGACCGCGGTCTTCCACTTGCCCGAAGGGCTCGCCTGGTTCGCCGACCACGCGCCGCGCGGCGAGCTGCGGGCGACCTTTGCTCGCCCGGATGCCCCCTGAAAGCGCTGCGTTTCCACCGTTCCTATGCGGTCGACGCACTTGCCAGAATGGGAGCCGGACACGTCGGTCTCCGGGTTCATTTTCGGCCGCGGGCTGTTTCGAATGGGAATCGAAATTGGAGTTGGAGCCGGACACGCCAGTGTTCGGGTGCAGGCAGGGACTTCAAGAACCGTAGAGCGGGGGCTTGCCCCCCGCCGCACGCTGACGCCGCCCCCAACGGCGGGGGACAAGCCCCCGCCCTACAATCCTCATTCGCGTTGCCGTGCTTGCACCCGGACACTGACGCGTCCGGCTCCAATTCTGGCAGAGGCCCAACGGATCACGAAGGCCCGACCTGCTCCGCGCTATTAATCGTTGCGCAAGTAGCTGCACCGCAGATGGGACTCAGTAGTGCCGGCCCTCTGGCCCCGCGTGACGGCGATGTCGCTGGGTGCCGGGCCGGAGGGCCGGCACTACTGGTATTAATCGTTGCGAAAGTATCTGCGCCTCGCATCATCAGTCGTGGCACGGGCGTCCCCGCCCGTGTAGCCTTCGTTGTGGTTTTCACAGGCGAGGACGCCTGTGCCACGGACGGGCACGGTTCCTACTTCTTCGTGTGCTTCGCGCGGTGGTGTCCTGGCTTCTCGCGAGGCGTCTCGACTCCGGTGACCTCCCCGGTCTTCGGATCGAGCTGCAGGCGAACGTGGGCATGCCTGCGCAGCGCGCTCGCCGGCACCGACGCCGCGACGGGCAGAATCACCTCGAGCCGATGGCGCTTCGCCGAGTAGGACAGAACGTAGGCGGAGTAGGCGCCGGTCGCTTCGCTCTTCGGCTTCTTCGCGGATGCGCGCTCGCCCTTGGCGGGCTCGCTCGTGGCTTTCGACGGCGCCGCGGGGGCCTTCTTGGCTGGACTGGCCGCGGCGTTCGGTCGCTTTGGACCGAGGTCGCGAACGGTGCCGACGAGCGCCGAGATCTCTGCATCCGACAACCGGCCGCCGAAGCCGCTCATCATCTGATGGACGCCGTCCTTCGTCCGGTGCACGCCGTCGACGATGGTCTGACGAATCTCCGCGTCGGACACGCTCTTCTGCCAGGCGGCGCTCGTCAGGTCCGCGATCTTCATGTGACGCCCCATCGACGTGTCGGCCTTGCCGTCGGCGCCATGGCACATCGCGCACTTGGCCTTCCACGTCGCCTGGGCGCTCGCGCGGGCCCGGAAGGGGACGAACGACAGCGCGCCGACGACCAGAACGATTCCCAGATTTCGCGCCGAGCTCGGGACCATGGCTTCTCCTCTCGCGCCGCCGCGCGAATGCCCGCACCGTTGCACGGTTCGAACGCGAACGCAAGTCAAGCGCTCGGCGCGCGCCGGAATCCCTCTCACCCTTTGACATCATCTCCGGCGCAGGTCTTTTCCGGCTGACGCCCCCCGATGGCGCGGTTGCCGTGGCGTGGCCGGCCGGTTCGTGCTATCCCTCGCGCCCGCGCGTGGACCGCCGGAGGAAGCATGCCGAACGTGGAGCTGACGCCCCTGCCCGAGTACTCGTCGTTTCGTCGCCTCGCCATCGGCACCTGGCAGACGGCGTACGACCCGTCGATCTACGGGTCGATGGAGCTGCGGATGGAAAGGGCGCTCGCGTACATCGACGCCTTTCGCAAGCGCACCGGCAAACGGCTGACCCTCACCCACCTGGTCGCGAAGGCCGTCGCGGCCGCGCTCGCCGCCTGCCCCGAGGCCAACGCCGTTCTCCGCTTCAATCGCATCTGGCTGCGAAAACGCATCGACCTGTCGGTGCTCGTCGTGCAGACCGACGAGGGCGCCGGCAAGGTCGACCTGGCGGCGTGCACCATCCGCGAGGCCGACAAGAAGACGCTCTACCAGTTCGCGACCGAGGTCGACGAGCAGGTCCGCCGCGTGCGCGAGCGCAAGGATGCCGCGATGGAGAAGGGCAAGAGCACCGTCGCCAAGATTCCCTTCCTCCTCCTGAACCTGTTCCTCAAGGCGGTCGCGCTGTTCTCCTACACCTTCAACTGGAACTTGGAGTGGGCCGGGATTCCCAGAGACCCGTTCGGGAGCGCGACGATTACCAACATCGGCAGCCTCGGGCTCGACACCGGTTTCGTCCCGCTCGTGCCGTACACGCGCGTTCCCATCTTCATCGCGCCGGGCGCCGTCCGCGACGCGCCGGTGGTCGAAAACGGAGCCGTCGTTCCCGGCAAGGTGATGCGCCTGTGCGCCACCCTCGACCATCGGCTGATCGATGGCTATCACGCGAGCGTCCTGTCGAAGACCGTGCACGACTACCTGGAACGGCCGTTCGAGCATCTGGACAAGATCGAGGATCTCCCGGCCGCCGCCGACGTCGCGGCGTGAGCGTCGCCCTCGGTCCGATGGGGCCGAGTGGCGTCAAGCCGACAAGCACCCCGGCGACGATTGGCAACGAGCCGAGCAGTGCTACATTCCCCCGCCGAGGAGGCTTTGGCCGTGACGGGTCTGGAACGGCGGGTCGAGAAGCTGACCGCGATTCTCGAGGTCGCCAAGGCGCTCGCCGCGGAGCGCGACCTCGACCAGCTTCTGGAGCTCGTCGTCAAGGCGGCGACCCACGTCGTCGACGCCGAACGCTCGACCTTGTACCTGTACGATCGCGACCGCCACGAGCTGTGGTCGAAGGTCGCCGAGGGCTCCGCCGAAATCCGCTTCCCCGCCTCGACCGGCATCGCCGGCGCCGCCCTCCTGAGCGGGCAGATCGTGAACATCCCCGACGCCCACCACGACCCGCGCTTCAACCCGACCTTCGACGCCAAGACCGGCTTTCGCACCCGCTCGGTCCTCGCGGTCCCGATGTCCGACCAGAACGGAGACCGGGTCGGGGTCGTGCAGGCGCTCAACAAGCACGGCGAAGAGCGGTTCACCACCGAGGACGAGGAGCTGCTCTTCGCGCTGGGCGGCGTCGCCGCGGCGGCGGTGACCAACGTCCACCTCCACGAGGAGATTTCGCGGCTCTTCGAGGGGTTCGCCCAGGCGGCGGTGCTCGCGGTCGAGTCGCGGGACCCGGCGACGGCGGGCCACTCGAGCCGGGTGGCGGCGCTGACGGTGCGCCTCGCCGAGACGACGTGCGAGAGCGGCGTCGGAAGGTGGCAGGGCTGCCGCTTTACGAAGGATCAGATGCGCGAGCTGCGCTACGCCGCGCTCCTCCACGATTTCGGGAAGGTCGGGGTGCGCGAAGAGGTCCTGGTCAAGGCGCAGAAGCTCTACCCGGGCGGCATCGAGCGGCTGGAGGAGCGGTTCGAGGCCATTCGGCTGTCGCTGCAGGCGAGGAGCCTTGGCCGCCAGCTCGCGCGGCCTCTCCCGCCGGAGCCCGAGCGCTCCCGCCTCCTCGCCGAAGAGCGGGAACGGCTCCAAGAGGAGCTTTCCGAGCTCGACGGGACGATCGAGTTCGTCCGTGCGCTCAACGCGCCCGGCGCGCGCAACGATGAGGAGCGGCTCGCCGCCATCGGACAGCGCACCTTCGAGGACAGCCGGGGGCGGACGCGGGCTTTTCTGACCGAGCCCGAGCTGCGGCTGCTGTCGATTCCCCGCGGCACCCTCGCCGACGAGGAGCGCATCGAGATGGAGAGCCACGTCACGCACACCTTCCGGTTCCTCTCGCAGATTCCCTGGACGCGCTCGCTCGAGGGCGTGCCCGCCATCGCCTACGGGCACCACGAGAAGCTGACCGGCCGGGGATATCCGCGCGGCCTGTCGACCGGGGAAATCCCGGTGCAGACCCGGATGATCACCATCTGCGACATCTATGACGCGCTCACCGCGAGCGACCGGCCCTACAAGCCGTCCCTCCCCCACGCGACCGCGATGGCGCTGCTCCGCGAGGAGGCGGCGCAAGGCGCGATCGACCGGGACCTGCTCCAGGTGTTCGTCGACCAGGACGTGCCCGCGCTCGTCAAGGCCGCCTAGCCAGGTTCGCCGCGACGCACCGCGCCCATCGTCGACGGCCGCCTCGCCTGGGTGGCCGCCTCGTTCACCTTGGAACGCGGATTGCTTACGCCATCGTCGGGTCCCCGCAGGGAGACACCGGCGCGCCGATGAAGCTCGGGCGCCGCACGAGACATCGAGCACGAGCCACGCACGGCCTTGGGCGCCCCCCGCCCGAAAGGAGAACAAGATGCCCAGAAGCCTTCGGTCCTGGAAGCTGCCGCTCTTCGCGATCGCCGGCGCGGTCCTGCTCGCCACCCCGGCGTGCATGATCTGGACGGACCCCGGCCCGAACCCCGGATGTGGCTGCTCCTCCGACCCGAGCACCGGCTGCGCCGACTGCTCCTGCGACAGCGACGGCAACTGTAGCTGCTCCGGCCGGACCCCCTCCCAGCCGCCGAGCCAGAACTACGGCGGCCCCTGCAACGTGCGCGACGACTGCCCGACCGGGTGGACCTGCACCGCCCAGACCTGCGTCCCGGTGGAGCCGAAGGCCCCCTGCGCGACCAGCGCCGACTGCGGCCAGAGCGACAGTTGTGTCGCGGGGCAGTGCACCCCGGCGCCGGGAAGCTGCGCGCTCTCCACCCAGTGCCAGACCGGGCAGCTCTGCATCGACGGCGCCTGCGCGACCCTGTGCACGAGCGACACCGACTGCGACGTCGGCCAGACCTGCCAGTCGCACCGCTGCACCGCGATCCCGCCGCCCCAGGCGTGCACCAAGTCCACCGAGTGCCCCGACGGCGAGCTGTGCATCGACTCGGGCTGCACCAAGCTGTGCGCCGCCACCACCGACTGCCCCGAGGGCTACATCTGCCGCAACCAGGAGTGCATCATCCCGGCGGTCGAGTGCGCCTCCGACGCCGACTGCACGACCGGCCACGTCTGCGCCCGCGGCGAGTGCGCGGCCCAGTGCTCGAAGGACAGCGACTGCGGTGCCGCAGAGAGCTGCCAGAGCGGTCACTGCGCGTCGAACAGCTCGGCCTCCCAGTGCCGGACCGATGCCGATTGCCCGACCGGCCAGGCCTGCGTGAACGCGAGCTGCCAGACCACCTGCACGAAGAGCTGCCAGTGCCCGACCGGCGAGGTGTGCACGAACGGCGCCTGCGGCGCGCCCCCGCCGGCGACGCCGTCGTGCCAGACCGACTGCGACTGCCCCTCGGGGCAGAGCTGCGTCAACGGCGCCTGCCAGTAAGAACGACCGTGCATGGAACCGAGAGCGGGCCGGCTTCCCGCCAAGGGGGGCCGGTCCGCTGCCGTTCTCCGCATGCCGGATCGTCTGGCGCGCCCCGACCGACCAGACCGACCAGACCGATCGGACCGAGCCGACCGATCGGTCTGATCGGACGTTGGGGCCGCCGAGGCCCGGGTGCGCTCCCGCTTTTCGCGCGGGTGCGTTGACCTCGGGCGGGAACGCTTGCTAGCGTGCCGCGCCTTTTTTCGTGGGAGAAGCGTGATGTCCGCCTCCGATTCGACCCCCGCAATCGACCGCCGCGCGCGCCTGGCGGAGCTGAACCGGCGAGCGGAAGAGGGCGGCGGCGGCGCCCGGGTCGACAAGCAGCACAAGGACGGGAAGCTCACCGCCCGCGAGCGCATCGACCTCCTGCTCGACCCCGGCACCTTCGTCGAGCTGGACAAGCTCAAGACGCACCGCTGCACCGACTTCGGGATGGCGGAGAAGAAGGTTCCGGGCGACGGCGTGGTCACCGGGCACGGCCTCGTCGAGGGGCGCCCGGTCTACGTCTTCGCCCAGGACTTCACGGTCTTCGGCGGGTCGCTCTCCGGCGCGTACGCGGAGAAGATTTGCAAGATCATGGACCTCGCGATGAGGTGCGGCGCCCCTGTCGTGGGGCTCAACGATTCCGGCGGCGCGCGCATCCAGGAGGGCGTGGTCAGCCTCGCCGGCTACGCGGACATCTTCCTGCGCAACACCCTCGCGTCGGGGGTGGTGCCGCAAGTGAGCGCGATTCTCGGCCCCTGCGCCGGCGGCGCGGTCTACAGCCCGGCGATCACCGACTTCATCGTGATGGTGAAGAACACCTCCTACATGTTCATCACCGGCCCCGACGTGATCAAGACGGTGACGCACGAGGAGGTGACGAAGGAGAACCTGGGCGGCGCGCTCGCGCACAACGAGAAGAGCGGGGTCGCGCACTTCGCCTGCGACGACGAGCCGGGCGCCATCCGCGCCATCCGCGAGCTGTTGAGCTTCCTCCCGTCGAACAACGCCGAGGACCCGCCGATCGCGCCCTGCACCGACGACCCCGGCCGCGCCGACGAGGTGCTCAAGACCATCGTTCCCGAGAACCCGAACAAGCCCTACGACATCAAACGGATCATCGAGGCGGTGGTCGACGACCGGCATTTCTTCGAGGTGCAGGAGCACTTCGCGCAGAACATCGTCGTCGGTTTCGCGCGGCTCGGCGGCCGGCCGGTGGGCATCGTCGCGAACCAGCCGCTGGTCCTCGCGGGCGTCCTCGACATCGACGCCTCCACCAAGGCGGCGCGGTTCGTCCGGTTCTGCGACTCTTTCAACATCCCGCTCATCACCCTGGTCGACGTGCCGGGCTTCCTCCCGGGCACCGCGCAGGAGTGGCACGGCATCATCCGGCATGGCGCGAAACTCTTGTTCGCCTTCGCCGAGGCGACGGTGCCGAAGATCACCCTCATCACCCGCAAAGCCTACGGCGGCGCCTACGACGTGATGGCGTCCAAGCACATCCGCGCCGACCTGAACTTCGCCTACCCGACCGCGGAGATCGCGGTGATGGGCCCGGACGGCGCGGTCAGCATCGTCTTTCGCAAGGAGATCGAGAGCGCCGCCGAAAAGCAGACGGAGAAGGATCGCCTGGTGAAAGAATACCGGGACCGCTTCGCGAACCCCTTCCAGGCGGCGGAGCTCGGCTACGTCGACGAGGTGATCGAGCCGGAGCTGACCCGCCTGCGCCTCGTGCGCGGCCTGGAGATGCTCAAGAACAAGCGGCAACAGAACCCGCCGAAGAAGCACGGAAACATCCCGCTGTAGCGCCAAGAGAAGCGACCGCTTCGCGCGCTTCCTCCGGAGGGGCCCTCCCGGAGTGCGCCGGCGTCTCCGCTCGTCTAGCATCGCCAGGATGCGCCGCGCCCTCGTCCTGCTCACCTTGACCGCTCTCGCTCGGCCGGCGACCGCGGTGGAGAAATTCGACCTCGCCGTCTACCACTTCAACATCCAGTACGTGCAGGGCGGTCTCAAGGGCTGGCCGGACGGCACCAACGCCGACCCCAGCTTCGACCTGAACGACCAGCAGGTGATGGACCGGCTCATCGACCAATCGTTCGAGCCGCTTCTGGACATGTACGCCCGCCATCCGACCTGGGGCGCGGACATCGAGCTGCAGGGCTACTTGCTGGAAGTGATGCAGCACGACCGCTCGAAGGT
Source organism: Myxococcales bacterium (assembly GCA_021787845.1). Classification (GTDB taxonomy): domain Bacteria; phylum Myxococcota; class Myxococcia; order Myxococcales; family JAJYLH01; genus JAJYLH01. The sequence goes on from JAJYLH010000039.1 coordinate 15,272, forward strand.
GCTGGCGAAGCTCAAGGCCCTGGCCGACGCGGGAAGGGTCTCGGTCGATTCGTTCCACTACGCCGACCAGTTCTGGCTCGCCTTCCCGACCCGCGACGAGGAGGAGTCGTACGACCTGACGCTCGACGCGTTTTCGGCGACCGGCATCCCGCACGGGACGACGGTCTTCACCCAGGAAGGACAGTGGGGTCCCGCGATGGCGCCGTTCATGAAGGCGCGGGGCCTTTCGACAGCGCTCCTGCCCACCAACCTGTTCGGCTGGGTCTACCCGAACGACCCGGGGAAGCCGCTCTATCGCTTCGGCGACGTGTATTGCGTCCTCACCCGCGGGACGAGCGACGGCGAGGTGCAGACGCAGTGGACGTTCGCCGACGACGGCGAGAAGGCGATGACCGGCGGCACCGACCCCTACCTGGGCCTGAACTTCAAGACCAATCCCGACGCGGCGGCAGCCTACGAGCAGCAGCTCGAGAACGATGAGGCGAACGGCTGGAAGCTCGTCTCGGTCGCCGACTACGTCAAGCGCGCGCTCGAGCTGGAGCCGGACCCGCCCCCGCTGCCGCCGATGATCGACGGCACCTGGCAGCCGAAGGAAACGGACAACGTCGCCCGCTGGATGGGCGACGCGGGCTTGACCGACGCGCTCATCCCCGGCACCGAGGCCGACAACGCCGTGCTGGCGGGCGACGCCGCTGCCGGTCGGCTCGTGCGGGAAGCCGAGACCGTCGCCGACAGCCTCCACGACCAGTCGATGCAGGCCGCGGTGACGAGCGCGTGGAAGGACCTCCTGCTCGCCGAGGGCTCGGACGCGACCGGCTGGAACCCCTGGATGGCGGAGAAGAACTTCGCGCTCGCCCACGCGAAGACAGCGACCGCCGAGGCGAACCAGGTGCTCGAGAGCAGCGCCGTCGCTTCACGCCTGAAGCCGGCCCGCGTCCTGCCGCCCCTCGTCGATGCTACCGCCCCCCTCGGGGCCACCCCGGAAATCGCCGCGACGGGAAACGGCGACTCGACGCCCTCCCGCACCGCTACCGTGACCTGGAAGCGCCGCCAGGGAACGAACGTGTGGGACCTGACCGTCGCCTTCTCCGCCGCGAAGGGCGCGCGAACCATCGGCCTCGCCTTCCCGCGCACCATCGACGACCTGGTGGTGTCGCAGGCGCTCGACGAGGATCACGTCGTCGATTTCCCGCTCGCGAACATCGCCGCCCACAACGGGACCGACCCGCCCCAGCCGGTGACCGCCGCGCTCCCGAACGGGCTCATCGCGCTGGGCACGAACACCTTCCTCATCCTCGACACCTCGAGCGTGCACCTGTGCGCGCGGCTCCCGAAGGACGAGGAAGTGGTGCGCTTCACCGATGCGACAGCGCCGCCGGATCCCGTGACGTGGCATTTCGAGGTGCTGCAGGGCACGAGCGCGGAGGCGCTTGCGGAGGCGACCGCGCTCAACGTCGCGCCGGCCGCGGTGCTGGGGCCCGAGGTGGGCGGCTGCGGTTGCGGTGGGTTCGGCGACGCGGTCGCGCTCTTGCCGCTGGCGCTGGTCCTGCTCCGACGGCGCCGGCGCGAAGGCGCGTCGTAGCGCTCGAACGAGCGAGAACGTTCCGTCCGCCCTGGCGATCGCTCGCGCCGCGCGCGCAAAAGCCTCTAGACTCCGCCGCGCATGGCCGGCGCCGCCTTCTTCGACCTCGACGGGACGCTCCTGACCGCGAACAGCGCGGCCCTCTGGGTGCGCCGCGAGCGGCGGCTCGGGCGGCTCGGCAAGCGGCAGACGCTCAAGGCGCTCTTCTTCTTCGGCGCCTACCGGCTGGGCGTCTTCGACATCGACCTCGCGATTTCCGAGGCCGCGCGCAGCCTCGCCGGCCGCAGCGACGACGAGATGCGCCGCCAGACCCGCCGCTGGTGGGCGCAGGAAGTGGCTGGCACCGCCGCTGCGGGCGCCGTCTGGGCCATCGACCGCCACCGCCGCGCCGGGGAGAAGGCGGTGCTCCTGACCTCGTCGACGCTCTGGGCGGCCGAGTGCGCTGCCGTCCAGTTCGGCCTCGACGACGTCCTCTGCACGCAGTTCGAGGTGGCGGACGGCCGGATGACGGGCGGCGTCGCGCAAGTCTGCTACGGCCGCGGCAAGGTCGCGCTCGCCGAACGCTGGGCCGAAGCGCGGGGCGTGCGCCTATCCGAAAGCACCTTCTACACCGACAGCTTCACCGACCTGCCGATGCTCGAACGCGTCGGCCGTCCCCGCGTGGTCCATCCGGACTTGCGGCTGCGTCTGGAGGCGCGCCGGCGCGGTTGGCCGGTCCTCGACTGGCGCCGAGCTCCCCGGGAGCGCTGGAACCTTACCGAGAGCGCAACCGGCTAGCGCTCGCCGCCGATCACCACCAGGTCGTCGCGCCGGTTCTGGCGCCAGGCGCTCTCGTCGTGGCCCAGCGCCTTGGGCCGCTCCGACCCGTAGCTCAGCGTCTTGATCTGCCCGTCGGTCGCGCCCATCGTGACCAGGTAGCGCTTGGCCGCCGCCGCCCGCTTCTCGCCGAGCGAGAGGTTGTATGCCTCGGTCCCGCGTTCGTCGCAGTTGCCTTCGACCCGAATCGAGAGGTTTTGGTACTGCCCGAGGATGCGGCCGACCGCGGCGAGCGCCGATTCGCCGGCGGGCGTGATGATCGCCTCGTCGGTGTCGAAGAAGACCTTGGTGTCCGCCAGGGCCTGGAGGGCGGCGTCGAGGGCCTTGCGGCCGGCCTCGGCGTCGGCCGCGGGGGTCGGCGCGAGCCGCGCCTGGGCGACGAGCTGCGGTTTCGCCTGCGGGACCGGTGCCGGCTGGCGGTTGTCGGTCACGAGGGTCTGGTGCTTCTGCACGTGGGCGCAGGCGGCGGTGGCCGCGACGAGGACGAGCACGAGCAGTCGAGAGCGATTCATCCGAGCCTCCGAAGGGTTGACGCGCAGGGGGCTTGACCGCGTCGGCGGATCCAACCGCGACGCGAACACCTTCATTTCAAGGCGTTTTCGTCATCCGGCGAACGACGCGAATCGGGTCGAGGGCACGCGGCGGCGCGCGGCGGTCTGACGGCGATGGAGTCGAAAAGGTCGCGCCGAGGTTGCGAAGGCCATCGTCGAAGCGCAACGGGAGGCACTCCCGTCCAACACAGAATCCGTGCCCAAGCGAAGAACCGCCCATCCCGAAACGTCATGAGCGGAAATCCCGGACGCGGCATGTCCTGGACAAAGTGAACGGGAGGGCTCAACCACCGCCGAGCGAGCGTTCGAGCTTCGCCTGGTCGACGGCGGTGTTGAGGTCGTCCTGAATCGCCTGCGCCTCGGCGGTGGCGAGCTGCGCCTGGGCGTCGGAGAGCTCGACGATGTTGCCCGCGCCGGCGCGGTAGCGGCCTTCGGCGAGAACGAGCCCTTCCTGCGCCTCGGCCACCACCTCGTGCGCGACCTGCGCCGCCTTTCGCGCGCCGTCGAGGGCGACGAGCGTGCTCTGCACGTCGAGCCTGACGTCGAGGACCTCGACCGCCCGGGCCTCGGCGAGGCTGTCGGCCAGCGCCTGCGCTTCCCCCAGCCGCGCGCGGTCGGCGCCACCGGCGAGGAGCGGAATCGACAAGGTCGCGCCCACCGACCAGCTCGTCTGCGGCTTGGAGCCGAAGTCGTGAATCGCGCCCTGCGCCCCCGCCGAGAGGCTCGGGTAGTAGGCGGCGCGCGCGTGGGCGACGTTCGCCCGATCGGCCGCGAGCTGCGCGTCGAGGCTCTGGATTTCCGGACGGTGGGCGACAGCGGTCTCGATGGCCTGAGCGAGGGGCGGCGCGGCGGCGGTCGACGGCGCCGGCGCGACGAGCGTCGCCTCGCCGATGTCCTGGCCGATGGCGTGGGAGAGCTGCGCCCGGGCGAGCTGGACGTTGTTCTTCGCCTGCACCAGAGCGAGCTGGGCGTTGCCGCGGTCGATCTTCGCCTTGGTCACGTCGTACGGAGGGCTGGAGCCCACCTGCTCGCGAACCTGGGCGAGCTTCAGGTGCTTCTCGGTGCTGGCGAGGGTCTCCTCCGCGCTCTTCTCCAGCGCCTCCGCGGCGAGCGCGGAGAAGTAGGCGGTCTTCACGTTGAGCGCGAGGTCGGCCTGCGCGAGGGACAGCTCGGTGGCGGTCGAGCGCGCCTGCGCCCGGGCGGCGTCGACGGCGGAGCGGGTGCGCCCGAAGTCCCAGAGCATCTCGTCGAGGGTCAGCGAGGAGCTGAAGAGGTTCGCGGGACCGCCTTCGGTGCCGATTCCCAGTTGCGGCGTCTGGCTGTTGGAGAGCGAGTCGCCGATCGACGCGGACGCCGACGGGAAGTAGCCGGCGCGGGCCTCGTCGATGCGGGCGTTCGCCGCGCGCTGGTCGGCGATCGCCTGCGCGAGGTGCGGGTTCGCTTTCGCCAGCTCGAGCGCGCGCTCGAGCGTGAGCGGTTGCGGTTGCGCGACGGCGGCGATGAGCAGAAGCGCGATCATTCGTATCGCAGAGCCTCGATCGGGTCGAGGCGGGAAGCGCGCAGCGCGGGATAGAAGCCAGCGACGATGCCGGCCATCCCCGCCACGACGAGCGTTGCGACCATCACGAACGGCGAGAGGACCACGTGCCAGTGGGCCACCTGGCCGATGACCCGGGTCGCGCCGGCGCCGAGGCCGCAGCCGAACGCGCCGCCGACCGCCGCCAGCGCCATCGCCTCCACGAGGAACTGCACCAGCACGTCGCCGCCGGTCGCGCCGATGGCCATCCGGATGCCGATTTCGCGGGTGCGTTCGGTCACCGAGACCAGCATCACGTTCGCGATGCCGATGGCCCCGACGATCAGCGAAATCAGCGCCACGGTGCCGAGCAGGAGCGCAAGCGTCGACATCTGGTCCTTCATCGCGCTCTGCATCTCGGCGAGGTTGCGGATGTCGAAGTCGTCCGGCGCCCCGGCCGCCAGGTGGTGGCGCTGCCGCAGGAGGGCATCGATTTCGTTCTGCGCGTCGGCCACCAGGTCCGAGCTCTTGGCGGAGATCCAGAGCATCCCCACGGCATCGCTCTCGGTCCCCACGATGCGGCGCATCAAGGTGGTCCACGGCATCAGCACCACGTCGTCCTGGTCCTGCCCCCAACCGCCCTGCCCTTTCACCGCCAAGAGGCCGATCACCTCGCAGGGCATCGACTTGACCCGGATGACGCTCCCCACCGGGTCCTCCCCGCCGAAGAGCTGGGTCTTCACCGTGTTCCCGATGAGGCACACCTTCGCCGCGCTCTTCTCCTCCTCGCGGGTGAACGGCCGCCCTTCGGCGATCGGCCAATCGCGCACGGTGAGGAAGGCGTTGGTGGTCCCCTGGAGCTGCGTCGCCCAGTTCTGGTGCCCGTAGACCACCTGCCCGCCCGAGCGGTCGACCGGCGCCACCGCGAGGACGTCGTCGGTCAGCTCGCGCGCGATCGCCTGCGCGTCGCTCAACACGAGCGTCTGGACCGCTCCCGCTCCCGTCACCGCGCCGTGCAGGTTCATCGCGCCCGGATGGACGATGAGGAGGTTCGTCCCCAAGGCCGCCATCTGCGCGGCCATCTTCGCCTTCGCGCCCTGCCCGATGGCCACCGTCGCCACCACCGCCGCCACCGCGATGACGATGCCCAGCATCGCCAAGCTCGAGCGCAAGGGGTTGCGCCAGAGCGCTCGGAACGCGGTCCGCCCGGCGCCGTGGATGGTCATGCGGCCTCCGGGCGGGAGCCCCCGCGAAAGCCCGCTCGCCCTTCGACTGCGCTCAGGGTGAGCGGCTTTTCGCTCGGATGGAGACAGTGTCTTGGACAGGGGTGGTCGACAGTCATGCCGCCTCCGGGCGGGAGCGGTCCTGCCGTATCCGTTCGTCGGAGACGAGGTGCCCGTCCTTGAAGGCGACGATCCGCTTGGCGCGGGCGGCGATGTCGGGCTCGTGGGTGACGAGGACCACGGTCAGGCCCTGGTCGTTCAGCTCCTGGAAGAGCGCGAGGACCTCGACCGAGGTGGCGGAATCGAGGTTGCCGGTCGGCTCGTCGGCGAGGAGGAGCTCAGGACCGGTGACGAGGGCCCTCGCGATGGCGACGCGCTGCTGCTGGCCGCCGGAGAGCCGCGCGGGGGTGTGGTCGAGCCGGTCGCCCAGGCCCACCCGCTCCAGCGCCGCGACGGCGCGCCTCTTGCGCTCGCGCCCGGAGACCTTCTGGTAGACGAGCGGCAGCTCCACGTTTTCGAGCGCGCTCGTGCGCGGCAAGAGCTGGAAGCCCTGGAAGACGAACCCGATGGTGCGGCCGCGGACCTTGGCGCGGGCGATGCGCGACAGGCGCGACACGTCCTGGCCGGCGACGAGAATCGTTCCGGTCGAGGGCCGGTCGAGGCAGCCGACGAGGTTCATGAAGGTGCTCTTGCCCGAGCCGGAGGGGCCCATCACCGCGACCATCTCGCCGCGCAACACCTCGAGCGACACGCCCTTGAGCGCCGGCACCTCCACGTCGCCCATCCGGTAGGTCTTCGCCAGATCGATCGCCCGGATGACGGCAGCGGTGTCGGCGGTCATGCGCCCGCTTCCCCCGATCCGTGCTCAGAAGATCGCACGCGGACCTCGGAGCCTCATCGCGCCGCCGGACTGGCCGAGAATCACCTGGTCCCCCGCGGAGAGGCCGGAGAGCACTTCCGTGTCGCGTCCGTCGCTGATGCCGAGGGTGACCGGCGTCGCCACCGGCCGGCCGCCGACGAGGCGGTAGACCATCCCCCGCTGCACCGGCGGATCGGCCGCCGCTTTCGGCGCAACCTCCGGCCGCTGCCGCCGCATCGCGACCTTCGGCGCCGCCCCTGGGTGGACCCCTGGCGTCAGACCCGGCGGCTTCGCTCCCGCCGGATGGAAGCGCAGCGCCGCGTCGGGCACCTTCAGCGCGTCCGGGCGGCGGGCGGTGACGATGGTCACCTGCGCGGTCATCCCCTGCCTGAGCTTGCGCTCGGGGTTCTGCGCGTCGATGACGCCCTGGTAGGTGACGACGTTGTCGGAGGTGATCGGTGCCGAGCGCACGTCGAGGATCTTTCCGAAGAACTTCTCGCCCGGGAACGCATCGACGGTGAACGAGGTCGGCAGCCCCGCGTGGACCTTGCCCACGTCGGCCTCGTCGATGTTCGCGAGCACCTGCATCCGGGTCAGGTCGTTGGCGATGGTGAAGAGGGTCGGCGCCTGGAAGGCGGCGGCGACGGTCTGGCCGACGTCGATGTTGCGGGAGATGACGATGCCGTCGATGGGGCTCGTGATGCGGCAGAGGGAGACGTTGGTCGCGGCGGTGTCGCGGTCGGCGCGGGCGAGCTGCACCTGGGCGAGGGCGGCGTCGAGCGCGGCCTTCGCTCCGTCGCGCTTGGCGCGGGCGTCGTCGAGGTCCGCCTGCGAGTCGAGCTTCTGATCGACCAGCGCCTTCGTGCGGCCGAACTGGAGCCCGGCGTCGGTCACGTTGACCCTCGCCGCCTCGACGTTCGCCTGGGCCGCGCGCAGGGCGGCGTCGGCGCGCTCGAGCGCCGCCTTGAACAGCCGCGGATCGAGCTCGGCGAGGAGCTGCCCGCGCTTGACCGGCGTGTTGTAGTCGGCGAAGAGCTTGGAGACGATACCGGAGACCTGGCTGCCGACGTTGACGGTGACCACCGCGCTCAAATCGCCGGTGGCGGTCACCGACTCGACGATCGGCCCGCGGACAGCGGCGGCAGTGCGGAAGACCGGCTCTTTCGCCTTGGCGCAGGCGACCACGAGCAGCAGGACGAGCGATAGGTAACGGAAGCGAGGCACGCTGGGGAGCCCTCCCAACGCGGTCTTCGACACCCGCCGCGCCGGGCGCGTTAACGGCGGCAGAACGCGCGTGGAGCCAAGCGTGTTCCCTCCGGGTCCCCCCCGAGGCACACCGATTGGGCTGCCGGGGGGCGAACCCAGGAGAGGACGGTCCGGCTCGCACGCCCCAGTAGGTTGGACGGTCCGGCTCGCACGCCCAGTAGGTTGGACGGTCCGGCTCGCACGCCCAGTAGGTTGGACGGTCCGGCTCGCACGCCGCTAGGCGCGCGAACGGCCGTCCGACATTCCAGAGTGACCGCTGATCGCCCGCTCCCCTGCGACGATCGCTCTGGAACTGCCGGGGGGCGAACCCAGGAGAGGACGGTCCGGCTCGCACGCCCAGTAGGTTGGACGGTCCGGCTCGCACGCCGCCAGGCGCGCGACCGGCCGTCCGACATTCCAGAGCGATCGCTGATGACGAACGAGCCCTCCATCGATCGCTCTGGAACGACGGACGGCCGGTCGCGAGATTCTCCTAACGCCATGCACGGCCCCGGGCGACCGGACCGTCCATCCTACTGGTTCATCTCGTCATCGTTTCAAGAGCCCGTACTTGGTGATGCACCAGAGCGCCCGAAACCCGTCGCGGACGCCGATTTTCTTCCCTTCCGCGTAGTCGCGTCCGCTGTAGGAAATCGGCACCTCGTAGACGCGGCAGCCGAGGCGCGCGACCTTCGCGGTCAGCTCCGGCTCGATGCCGAACCGGTCCTCCTGAAGCTCGATGCGGGTGAGCACCTCGCGGCGGAAGACTTTGTAGCAGGTCTCCATGTCGGTCAGGTTCAGGTTCGTCGCCGCGTTGGAGAGCGTCGTCAGTCCGAGGTTCGCGAGGTAGTGCCAGAAGAGATGGACGCGATGCGGGCCGCCGAGGAAGCGCGAGCCGAACACCACGTCCGCGCGGCCATCCAAGAGCGGCGTCAAGAGCGCGTCGTACTCGTTCGGGTCGTATTCGAGGTCGGCGTCCTGGATGACGACAAAGTCGCCGCGCGCCTCGGAGAAGCCCCGCCGCAGGGCCGCGCCCTTGCCGCTGTTGTTGGGCTGGAGGACGACGCGCACACCGCGGCCGAGCTCGGGGTCCGTCTCGATGCTGGCGAGGACCTCGCGGGTCGAGTCGGTCGAGCCGTCGTCGACGATGACGATATCCTTCTGGAGCCCGTGCGCGTGCGCCGCCTGCACCCGTCCGACCAGGTCGCGGATGGTCTTCGCCTCGTTGTAGCAGGGGATGACGACCGAAAGCGTCTTGCCGCTGTCCATGCGCGCTCCGAGCTCGGGCCGCCGCCCGAAAGCCGCGCGTCTATAGCACGAGCGCCGCCGTCCGAGAAACGCCGCATCGGGCGAAGTCGCGGCATGCTCGAGCGCATCATTCCGCATCTCACCGCAAGCGGAATCCCGCTCATCGCGAGCGCAGTCGATCCTATGTAGGGCGGGGCTCGTCCCACGCCGCGATGTCGATGCCGCGGAACGGCGGGGGACAAGCTCCCGCCCTACGCCGGCGCCGACCCGCGGCCTTGACGATCGACGGGTGAAAGCATGTATGCTCGCGGCTCCGTCCGTCACCGCGGACGAGCACTACGCAGACGAGGAGCTCGAGCATGAGTTCGGACAACCCTTACGCCGCACCCACCGCGACCTCGGAACCGTTCGTGGAGGGCGGCGAGCATTTCACCAGCACGATGGTCGAACACCTGATGGCCACCCGCCCCTGGGTGCGGTTTCTCGCGGTCCTCGGCTTCGTCGGCTCGGCGTTCATGGGGCTGGCCGCGATCATGATAGTGGTCAGCTCCGCGTTCCGGCCCGTCTCACTAGGCCCCAGCGCGCTGCCGATCGATCTGGTGGCCGTCCTCTATCTCATCTTGGCGGCTGTCTACGTCGTGATCTCGGTCCAGCTCGAGCGCTACGCTTCCGCGATCGTGCGCGCGGAGAAGGGCGGTGGCACTCCGGCGGTCGAAGATGCCTTGCTGCGCCAGCGCATCTTCTGGAAGACCGCCGGAATCGTGGCGATGGTCTGCCTCGCCCTCGGGGGCCTTGCCTTCGTCGGCGGGATCCTCCTGGCGCTGACCCGCATGCACTGATCACCGCCCGACGCGGCCCGGCCGACCCGTGCCTGGCCGGTTGACGCGCTTGCCCGATGCTTGAGCCGGACATGGGAACCCCTTTTTCGGCGAGCGTGAATCCGCCCACGGTCGAAAAAGGGGGGGTCCGGGCCGTTCCCATTTTCGATCTCTCCGAAAACGCCCTTTTCGGAGGCGCGCGAATCTGGAACGGTCGAAAAGGGGGGGTCCCGGGCCGTTCCCGTTTTCGATCTCTCCGAAAACGCCCTTTTCGGAGGCGCGCGAATCCGGAACGGTCGAAAAGGGGGTTTCGGGCCGTTCCAGTTCCTCGATCTCCCGCGAAACCGCCGTTTTCCGGGCGCGTGACTCGTCCGGCGCCGGCGAAACCGGCCTCCCCGAGCGGTCGAGCCGCGAACGCTCCGCCGCGGACGCCTCCGCCGGCCCCATGCCGGATCACGCCGGCCGCTCAACTCCCGTTCCTGTGGCGCGCCAGCCGCGGACGCGCGTCCGATCCGGACCGCCGGCCGAGGGGGCGCGCAGAATTTTCCTCGGCAGGGCCCTCGCCGCAGAATTTGCACCTTCTCGCCCCGGCCGATCCCGGCTCAAGGGGCCTTCCCACTCGGACGAGCCAATGTCGAGACGGAGAGAAAGCAGCGGCGACTCCTGCTCCTCACGGGGGATGGCCCTGGGGGCCGAGGCGCGCGTCCCCGATTGGCATGGGACGTGCATGTTTTTGTCGGCATCCGGCTCGCCGTACGTGGTGTGCGGCCCGACCCGAATGGGAGACTCCGATGGCCATCGCCCGCAATGAGATTCACGTTCGCTCCGTCAAGTGCCTGACCGCGCTCAAGGCGCAGCCGAAGTACTTCGCCTTCATGCCCGAGCCGCTGAGGACTGCCCTGGAGTCCCTCGTCGGCCTCGTCGGTCCGGCGCTGGCCTATCTCGCGCACCAGAAGGACAAGGCGCTGGAGGAGCGGCTCACCGCCGCCGAGACCGTCATCGAGAACTCGCGCGACCTGGCGATGCAGATCCAGGACGGCATCCGGTACCAGTACCGGCACCATCCCGACGAGCTGCGTAAGCTCGCTCCGCTCAACTGCGGTACGGATGCGGCGGAAACCGGCGTGCGCCTCGCGACCCTGGCTCGGGAGCTGCCGGGCTGCACGCCCGCGTTCGTGTGGTTGCCGGGGGAACACGTCACCCTCGCCGCCGTGAAGAAGCAGATCGAGCTGCACGGGCCGGCGGCGGAGGTCGAGGCCGCGTGCGGCGCCCAACTCAAAGGCGCGCTCAAGACCCTGCGCGAGCAGCGGCCGGTCGCGCACAAGCTCTGGGATTCCGAAGGCCTGGGCTTGGAGGGGTGGGTCATCGCGATCATCCCGAAGAACGAGCAGTTCGCCTTCGGCCTCGAGCGGCGGAAGCTGCCCCGCGCGGCCAAGCCCACCCCCCCGAACACGAACCCGCCCCCGGCGCCGCAGAACCCGCCCCCTGCCCCGGCTCCGGCTCCGGCTCCGGTGACGACCGCCCCGGCCACTCCCGCGACCCCGGCGCCGGCGCCGGCATCGCCCGCCCCGGCCGCGACGCTCCCCGCGACCCCGGCGGGTTCGACGCCGCATCCGTGAGCGGTTATCCCATCATCTCTGGTTGGCGGGCCATGCGGGGCGATCCCTCCCCGACCTCTCCCCCGCAAGCTGTAGGATGGGTGGCGCGTAGGCGAAACCCATCGAGCGGCCGCCGTCGATGGGCTCCGCTGTCGCTCCACCCATCCTAAGGTCTGGGTTGCGGGCAGTTTGTCTTGGACAGCAGTGGGTTCCGCCAACGCTCCATCGATCCCACCTCCCTCTCCCGTGCTCTTCGCGGGGAGGCTCGGGAAGGGGGCGCCGCGGACGAGCCCGCTCCGACCGGGAGTGTCGGATGAATTTCTCCGCTCCGTCCCGTGGCTGTGGTAGAAGGCCCTGCGGTTTCCGCGGGAGGTCCCGGTGCCCAGGCCACTCGAAGACGTTCAACTTCGTCCGTTGCCGGCGGCCGAGTCCGGCATCGGTCTGCGTCCTTTGGGGCTGGCGCTTGGTGCGGGGCCGAACCCATTGGAGATCGTGGTGTTCGAGGCGGACAGCCGTCCGTCCTCGGTGATTCTGCGGGAGACGTGGAAGCGTCGTTGGGGCGGTCGGGCGTCGCCGGTGGTGGTGGTCGCGACCTGGGCGGGCGGGACCGCCATCTGTGGTCCGTCGGAAGCCGATCCTCCCCCGCTGTACTCCGACGTGCCCGCGGCCGTCGCCGACACGATCCTCCGTGCCGCTCTCGCCGAGCCGGACCGCCACGCGGTATGGCGTCTGTTTTCCGAGCGGCTGCACGACCTGGAGCAGCGCGTCTTCGGCCTGCGCAACGAGGGTCTCTTCGCGACGCACCACCTGCAAATCGGCGCGCGTGGTCGCCCCGATTGGGATGACGCGAAGGCTCGGGCGCTGTCGGTCCGATCCAGGCGCAGCGAGGAGCTGCTCGCGGCGTTGGGCTTCGGCGTCGAGCGGGGTCCCGGACAGAGCCTCGTTCTGCGTCACCAGCAGTCGAAGGTGGCGCTGGCGGTCCTGGTCGACCGGGGCACGGACGTCGATGCCGCGCATCCCGACTTCAACGGGTCGTCGCCGGTGTCCTACGGCCTCGCGAAAGCGGACGAGGAGAGCCTGCGCTGGCTGGTGGTGCTCGAGGGCTCGCGGCTGCGGCTGTACGCGACCGATCCCGCGGCCGGCGTCGGGCGCAGGGGGCGGACCGAGACGTTCGTCCAGGTCGATCTCGATCTCCTGGGCGAGGTCGACGCCGCCTATCTCTGGCTTCTCTTCGGCGCCGAGGCCCTGGCACGGGGGGGCTCGGTCGAGCAGCTTCTGGCGGAGTCGCGCGACTACGCGGTGAGCCTGGCGACCCGGCTGCGGGAGCGCATCTACACGAAGGTGATGCCGACCCCACCGTGCCGTGGACGGCGGGGGGCGCAGCGTGTCCGACCCCAGTGCTATCTTGGTGCGCGGAGGGTGTCATGAGTCAGAGAAACCAGATGTCGTTGACGTCGCTTTCCGCTCGGCGACCGTTTCATCTCGGTGATGGAGTCGAAGTCGCGAACGCGGACGTGCTCGAAATGTACGGCCGCTGGCCGGCGGCGACCGTCATCGTCTCCGACGGTGCCTATGGCGTCTCCGGTTTCGAGGGCGACCCCCCGACGGCCTCCGGCCTCGCCGAGTGGTACGCCCCGCACGTCGCCGAGTGGTCACGGCTCGCGACGCCGGAAACGACCCTGTGGTTCTGGAACACCGAGCTCGGTTGGGCCACTGTCCATCCGATTCTCGCCATGCATGGGTGGGAGTACCGCTGCGCGAACATCTGGGACAAGGGTCTCGCGCACGTCGCCGGCAATTGCAACACGGTCACGCTCCGAAAGCTCCCCGTGGTCACGGAGGTCTGCGTCCAGTACACGCGGCAGGTTCGATTCCAGGTCGGGCCGCGATCGCTATCGATGAAGGAGTGGCTTCGCTACGAATGGGAGCGTTCCGGGCTCCCCCTCTACAAGACCAACGAAGCGTGCGGGGTCAAGAACGCCGCCACGCGAAAGTACTTCACCCAGGATCATCTCTGGTACTTCCCGCCGCCTGAAGCGTTCGAGCAATTCGCCGCCTATGCAAATGAGAAGGGTCGCCCGGCGGGACGTCCCTACTTCTCCTTGAGCGGCACGGACCCTATTCCCGCCGCCCAGTGGGCTCGGATGCGGGCGAAATTCTCCTGTCCCGTTGGAGTCAGCAACGTCTGGCGCGAGCCAGCGGTCCGTGGTGAAGAACGGTTGAAGACTGGTTCTCGTGCCTTCCATCTGAACCAGAAGCCGCTCTCCCTGATGCGGCGGATCATCGAAATATCTTCGGACCCCGGCGACGTGGTGTGGGAACCCTTTGGCGGGCTCTGCACGGCGTCGCTCGCCGCGCTCCTGGATGGGCGCCGCGCCTTCGCCGCCGAAATCAACCCCGAGTTCTTTGCCGCCGCCATCGAGCGGCTCGGAGACGCCTGATGGACGCACCGATTCGGACCGCGCTTCCACCGGACTCTCCGCATGCCGAGCTCTTTCGGCGGGTTCAAAGCGCGCTCTTTGCGCTACCGTCCAACTTTCGGACCAGTGTCCACATCACCGGCATCAACGCCACAGATCTCTTCGCGCTGAACTCCACGCTGGGCGCCGCGATCGAGACGCAAGCCGTGGCCTCGCTGAATGCTCTTCGGTCCCTCTGGGATCCCGAAGCGGATTATGGTGGCTACGCGTTCGTACGTCAATCCCAGAGGTTCCCCGATGTGGTGCTCCGGCGCGGGACCGACGAGCCGATTCTGGGTATCGAGCTCAAGGGATGGTACCTGCTCGCCAAGGAAGGCGAGCCGAGCCTTCGATTCACTGTGTCTCCGCTAGTCTGCGCGCCTCAAGACCTGATTGTCGTTTTCCCGTGGGCACTGAGCGACGTTCTTTCGGGTGCTCCCCGTCTGCTGGTTCCCTGGGTCGAACAGGCTCGTTTCGTGGCGGAGACAAGGAACTTCTACTGGCAGCAGGTCCCCCAGTCCTTCAGTTCGCGGTCCATCCAAGACCGCACCATGAAGCTCAGCTCTGTGAGCCAGTTCTACCCGGCGAAAACCGATGCCATTTCCGACCGCCCGGTCCACGACGCCGGCGGCAACTTCGGGCGCATCGTTCGGCCATCGCAAGGCGGCCTCCTGCGCGAGTTCATCGAGGAGTCGCTGACCACTGAGCTTTCCGGCGTCCCCGCGAGACACTGGATCGCCTTTTTCCGGGCGTTCACCGACCAAGCGAGACCGGCCGAGGTGGCCGATACCGTGGAGCGTCTCGCGCGACGAATTCGAGAGGAAGGACTCCTGCCGGACCTTGGTGACGACGAGCTCGGCCGCGCGCTGTCGTTGATGGTGCGCGCCCTCGCGCGCGTCGATCGATAGGGATGAGGCTGCTTGGCGTGCTAATCGACATCCACCCCAAACCGGCGATCACGCCTTCGTCATGCCGGCGTACGGACTCCCCATCGACCGAGATTTCGATCCAGTGCCCATACACATCGCGGGCTCGGTTCGATGCCTGTAGCCAGGCCGACGGCGCGCGCTTCGACAAGCGCGAGGTGCTCTCGTGGACCGACACGGCGGCGTTCCCGCTCCTGCCGAGCGAGGGTTCCGCCGCGGTCTTCGCGCAGATCCGCAAGGCGCCGCGGCTCGACTTGAACCGCCCAGGCGAGTGGCGGGCAAGGCCCTATGCCGAGCTCCATGCCACCAACGACAAGAAGCAGAACGGCGGCGTCATCGACGTGACGAGCGCGACCCGCCCGAAGGGACACTGGCCGGTCTTCAAGGGTGAATCCTTCGATCTGTGGGAGCCGGACACCGGCACCTACTACGGTTGGGCGAACCCCAAAGCGGCGTTGCCCGAGCTGGAGCAGCGCCGGCAGTCGGGGCGGGGACGGGAGACGTCGCCGTTTTCGGAGTTCGCCCGCAACGACCCCCGCATGGCCGGCGGGCAGAAGTCGCTCCCCTGCCAGAAGCCGCGCATCGCCTTCCGGGATGTGACCAGAGCCACCGACACGCGCACCGTGCGAGCGGCGCTCCTGCCCGGCCGGGCGTTCCTGACGAACAAGGCACCATACTTGCTCTGGCCACGAGGCGATGAGCGCGACCAGGCATACCTCCTCGGTGTTCTGGCGAGTCGGCCGTTGGATTGGTACGCCACGTGCTTCGTCGAGATCAATCTGAACTACCACATCTTCAACCCGCTCCCGGTCCCACGTCCGCCGCGGACGAGTCCGTTCTGGCAGCGCGCCGTCGCCCTCTCCGGGCGGCTCGCCTGCCCGGACGAGCGCTTCGCCGAGTTCGCCGAGGCCGTCGGCGTCGAGTGCGGGCCGCTCGACCCGGCCGAGAAGCAGGACATGATCCACGAGCTCGACGCGGTCGTCGCCCACCTCTACGGCCTCGACGCCGCCCAGCTCCGCCACGTCTTCGAGACCTTCCACGAAGGTTGGGACTTCGAAGACGACCTCCGGGCGACGTTGCTACACTTCGAGAAGTGGAAAGGGAGGCTTACGTGATTCACGAAAGCTACGAACAGGCAGCCGTACGCCACTGGAGCGATGGTCAACTCCTAGAGCGCGAGCAACGCCTTCCGAACGCCGACCAGCTCTACGGCTTCGCGGCCGAATGTGCACTCAAGGTGGCTCTCCAACGGCTTCCGACCTGCCGCTCGGAGGCGGGTCTCAATCCCGGTTGGCGTGAGCACGTTGATGCACTGTGGGCACGGTCGGCACTGCAAGGCTTGCAGAAGCTCTATCCCGGACTCATGGCGCTTCTGCGAACACCGAATCCCTTCCATGACTGGACAACCGACCATCGCTACGCTGACGATACGGCCGTGACACCAGAGGCTGCGGCGCGCCATCGAAACGCCGCGCGACGGCTCATCGGTGCGGTTGGTGTTCAAGCTTCACGAACGGAGGCATGAGCCATGGTACGTTTCGACGATTCGATCGAAGCGGTGCTTGGTCCACTCGAGGAGCACTTCAGGACGCGCCTACCCGAGACGACGCTGGTGCGTGATCCTGCTGGGCGGGTGACAGTGGTTCTGCCCGACGATGCTCTGCCGCAGGGTGACTGGAACCCCCTGGCGCAGCGGCTCCACGACTCTTTGGGCCGCTGGAGCCCGGGCACGAAACAGGTCCTGCTGCGGGTGAGCGATCTCATCGATGCGCAGGACATCCTCGAGTCGCCGGATCGGGTCCGTCTCGACCGGCACAACGTCTCGATGGTCGATAGACTGGTGACCAACCTGGATTGGCTACGCCAGCCACTGGCAGGGATGCCGCCGGCGCCGCCGGCACTGATGGTCCCCGTCATGAACGATGGGACCGCGGTTCCCGTTCCCGCCGAGCCGTTGTCGATAGCCACCTTCTTTGGAATCAAGGGTGGAGTCGGCCGCACGACGGCCGCCGCCGTCCTCGCCTGGCATCTGGCGAGCCAAGGGAAGCGGGTTCTCGTCGTCGATCTCGATCTCGAAGCACCGGGCCTGGGCGAAATACTGTTGCCGGAGCTTCCGGACTACGGTCTCGTCGATTGGTTCGTTGAAGACCTCGGTGGACAGGCGGACCGCGAGCTCTTCGAGCAGATGCAGGCGCCGGCGCCCCTCGCAAGTGGACTGCCGGGATGGATTCGTGTGATCCCTGCCGCGGGGAGCCGCACGGGAGACTACATCGCCAAGCTTGGACGAGCCTACTTGCCCGCGCTCGACGAACAGGGTGCGCAGCGGGGAGTCCCGGAGCATTTGGCTTCCCTGCTACAACGTGCCGCGACCCGCATTGAACCGCCGGAGGTGGTGTTGCTCGACTCGCGCGCCGGGCTCCACGACATCGGAGCCGCCGCGGTGACCCGACTTGGCGCGGAGGTCTTCCTCTTCGGTCGCGATGACCCACAGAGCTGGAGTGCCTACGACTGCCTCTTTCGCCACCTGTCCCGCTCCACCGCCATTAGGTGGGGGATGCCCGAGGACGACTTGCGCTGGCGGCTGAAGATGGTCGCCGCTCAAGTGGAACCGAATCAGGCGGCTTCCGAGGCGTTCCTGGATCGTTCCTACTCGGCGTGGACCGCTCTCTACGATGAGGAAGACGAGGTTCGCCCGGGTGCCCACGTCTTCGAACGTGACGACCCTCAAGCACCTCACCACGCGTTGGCCATCGCATTCGATCCGCGCCTGCGCAGTATCGATCTGGTTGATCCGGCACGGCGGCCAGAGGCCGCCTTCATCCGCTCTGTCTTCGGGTCGTTCGTGGATGGCGCCGCTGCGCGGCTCTTACCGAGCACTACGGCTGTCCCGTCGGAGACGTCGCCGTGACGAAAATCGCGTTCGATGCGCGTCAAGTCCGGGAGGCCCTGGCGCGGCTGCCAGACGTGGCGGCGCAAGAAAGCCTCGAGCCTCCGGCGTTGCAGCATCTTTACCTTCCGATTGGGCACCAGCAAGCCCTCGGACTGGACGCTGGCATCGTCGTGGGAATGCGAGGGGCCGGCAAGAGCGTGTGGACAGCGGTGCTTTCCAGCAACTTCCATCGCGCCTTCATCGCAACACTCGCCGACAACAAGGCTCTGGCAAGCGCAAAGGTGCGGGTGGGATTCGGGCTCGATTCCTCGAACACCCATTTCCCAAGTGAACAGGTCATTGCCAGCATCGTTCAGAGCGGAGTCGATCCTTTCGCGATTTGGCACACGGTAGTGCTGCGCCATGCCGAGACGGCGCTTGGGAAGCCGGACCGCTTCTCTGGCGAATGGCTGGCTGCGGCAAGAGCAGTCGCCGCGCGTCCGCAGGATGCCGAGGCCGCGCTGACCGAATGTGATCGAGAGTTGGCGGCCAAAGGGGCGGTGCTCCTAGTCCTGTTCGATGCGCTCGAAAGGGTCGCCCAAGATTGGCCGAGGGTCCGTCTTTTGCTATCGGGCGCGCTTCGCTTTGCCCTGGCATGTCGAACGCGACAGTCCATTCGAATGAAATTCTTTCTCCGGCCGGAGATGGAGGAGGACAGCGAAATCTGGAAATTCGCAGACAGCTCCAAGCTCAAGCACGGCCGGGTGGAGCTCACGTGGCGGACGACCGACCTGTACGCCCTGGTCTTGACGCATCTCCTCAATGACACGAACGCGGGCACTCACTTCCAAATGAAACTCCTCGAACTACCGGGAATCCAGTGGCTTACGGCCGAATTCTTTGAGCGTATCTTGATGTCCTTTTTTCGAGCCGCCGGGTTCGCCGGGCCGGAAGGGGCTAGGCTCGACTTGGTTCGCCCGCTGCCCCGATCGCTCGTGGACAACGAAGGACTGCTGCAGGCGGTCGTCGAGGGTATCACCGGGCCGTTCATGGGACGCAATCGCAGGCGCGGTTTGAGCTACTCATGGATCCCTACCCATCTCGCCGACGCCGCCGGCCGGGTGAGCCCACGCAGCCTCTTGCTCGGATTCAAGCACGCTGCCGGGATTACCGCGAGGGAGTACCCGAACCACGAGCTGCCGCTACGCTACGAGGCCATTCAACGCGGCATCGTGGAGGCATCGCGGGTACGGGTCGACGAAATCAAGGAGGACTATCCGTGGGTTTGGCCGCTGCTCGAAGCCGCGCGAGGGCTCAAGGTGCCATGTACGGCGGCCGAGCTCACTGAGCGATGGACGCCCGCGCAGATTCGCGAGATGCGAAGTACCAGCGCCAAGCTCCCTCCCCGTCGGTTCACAACCGATCCGATCCGCACTGGACAACCCGATGCCCTGATCGATGACCTCGTGGAACTCGCGATACTCTATCGCACGAGCGACAATCGCCTAAACATGCCCGACATCTTCCGAGTCGGCTTCGGCATCAAGCGCAAAGGCGGGGTGAAGCCGCCGAGGTAGACCATGAGGCCCGAGTTCGTCGACAACCACGCGGGCAACACCGTCGCCGTGGCGTTAGCCGGGTATCTGGACGAGTTGCGGAACAAGCTCGCGAAGCCCATCGAGCTGCGCATCGCCTCCGGGTACTTCAACCCGGGCGGCTACCGGCAAGTCGCGGCGAGGCTGGCCGGCGTCCACAAGATCCGGCTGCTGTTGGGAGCGGAGCCGGTGCCGCCGCCGGCGATTCCGCTACGGATGCCGGGGGAGCCCAAGGGGCCGGAGGCGGAGGAGCAGCGGTTTCGAAACGCCATCCAGTCGCATGACGCCGCCTTGCGCCGCGACCGTGACCTGCTGCCGTTCGACCTGGAGCAGGACGAGCTGCTGCGCGACATGGTGGATCGAATCCGCTCCGGCTTCCTCGAGGTCCGCAGGTACGAGAACGCTTTCCTGCACGGCAAGTGCTATCTCTTCGGGACCGACGAGGGCACCCTGGTCGGCTCCTCGAACTTCACCGCCGCTGGGCTCACGAGCAACCTGGAGCTCAACCTCGGCGCCTACCAGCCGGGCATCGTCGCCCAGGCGGGCGAGTGGTTCGAGCGGTTGTGGGGAGAGGCCAAGCCGTACGATCTCGCGGCGTTGTACGAGGCGCGCTTCCAACCGCATCCGCCGTATGTCATCTATCTGCGCTTTCTCTGGGAGCTGTTTCGGAAGGATCTCGGAGCGGCGGAGGCGCGCCGGAGTTCCAGCTCACGGCCTTCCAGCGGGACGGCGTCTGGCGCGCCCAGCGTATCCTCGACGAGCTCGACGGGGTGCTCATCGCCGACGAGGTGGGACTGGGAAAGACGTTCGTCGCGGGCGATCTCATCCGCGCAGCTCTGAAGCAGCGGCGGCAGCGCGTGTTGGTGGTCGCTCCGGCGGCGTTGCGCGACGGACCGTGGGAGTCTTTCTTGCGCCGGTTCCAGCTCGCCGACGCGGAGGTGGTCAGCTTCGAGCAACTGCAAGCCGACAAGCGGTTGAACCCCGACGCGAACGGGATCGAGCTGAAGCAGAAGCCGGAAGACTACGCGCTCATCGTCGTCGACGAGGCGCAAGCGTTCCGCAATCCGGCGACGCGACGCGCCTCGGCACTGCGAGCACTGCTTCGAGGCACGCCGCGAAAGCAACTCGTGCTGATGTCCGCGACCCCGGTGAACAATTCGGTCTGGGACCTCCACAACGTCCTGACGTTCTTCCTGCACAACGACGCCGCGCTGGCGGACCGGGGTATCCTCTCTTTGCGAGATCATTTTCAACGGGTGGCGGCGGCGAACCCCGAGGAGCTCCAACCGAACGCGCTCTTCGCGGTCATCGACTCGACCACGGTTCGGCGCACGCGGCATTTCGTGAAGAAGTACTACCCGAAGGACAGCATCATCGCCGCCGATGGGTCGAAGGTGGAGATCCAGTTCCCCAAGCCGATAGTTCAAGCTGTTCGCTACGATTTCGATGGCACCTTCCCCGGGTTGTTCGACCGCATCCGGGCCGCGCTGGCTCCCGATCACGACGGAGACGGGCTCACCCTCGCCCGCTACGCGCCGGACCGGTACCTGCTCCAGGCCCACAACGGTGACGACCCGCGCACGGCGGCGATGCTGGGGCTCGTGCGTTCTGGCCTTCTCAAGCGGTTCGAGTCGTCGGCGTTCGCGTTCCGGCGGACGCTGGAGAAGATGATTCATGGCTTCGACGCCTTCCTGAAGGGGCTCGACGAGGGAAAGGTCCTTCGTGGGCCGGGCCTTTCCGACATCGAGGACCTGTCCGATACCGACGCCTGGCAGGAGCTCATCGAGGACGGGGAGTGGAGGCCGGCCGCCGAGTACAAGGTCGGGAAGCTGCGCCGCGACGTCGAGAAAGACAGAGAGCTTCTGGCGAGCCTGCTGGACTCGGTGGAAAAGCTCAAACAGGCGCAGGATCCCAAGCTGCGAGCGTTGGAGGAGGAGCTCGTCGGCATCGTTCGGCAAGCGACCCGCGAAGGCGGGCCTCGCGCCGGAGACAGCCGGAAGGTCCTCGTCTTCACGTTCTTCGAGGACACGGTCGAGTGGATCCACGGCTACCTCGAAGACGCCCTCGCGCGGCGCAAAGAGCTGGCACCCTATCGTGGGCGCCTGGTCGGGCTCGCGGGGGATCGAACGTGGGGCGGCGTCTCCCGGGATGAAGCCATCTTCGGGTTTGCACCGAAGTCCATGGAAGCGCCCGCGGGTCGCGACGACGATCGCTTCGACATCCTCGTCACCACCGACGTCCTCGCCGAGGGCATGAACCTCCAGCAGTGCCGGCATGTCATCAACTTCGACCTCCCGTGGAATCCGATGCGGCTCGTCCAGCGGCATGGGCGCGTCGATCGCATCGGCAGCCCGCACGACACCGTGTACGTTCGTTGCTTCTTCCCCGATGAGCGGCTCGATGATCTGCTGGCGCTGGAGAATCTCTTGCGCCGGAAGATCGCGGCCGCCGCCGCCACCATCGGCCTGAGCGGTGAGGTCATCCCCGACTCGGCCACCGCCGAGAAGGTCTTCACCGAAACGCGGGTCGAGCTCGAGAAGCTACGACGCGAGGATGCCACCTTGTTCGAGAGCGGCGGCGAGAAGCCCGGTGCGCACAGTGGAGAGGAGCTGCGTCACGAATTGCGCAGGGCATTGGAGGAGACGGCGCTCAAGGAGGCGGTGCTTGGCCTCCCGTGGACCGCGGGCTCGGTCATCAGGAGCCCGGAGCGCAAGGGGTACGTCTTCGCTGCCCGCATCGGAGAGCGGCCCTTCGTGCGCTTCGTGCCTGCCGCGGCGGGCGAGAAGATCGTCGACGACACGTTGGAGTGTCTTCGGATGATCGGCTGCGAACCGGAGACAAAGCCCGCAAGTGGCATCGAAGACCTACGCCGGCCCGCGTACGCTGCCTGGATAGAGGCGCGCACGAGCATCTACGAGGAGTGGGCGCGGGCGACCGACCCCGCGAACATCCAGCCCAAGATTCGGCCACTGCTCCGGGAGGCGGCCAAGCAGGTTCGAGAGCATCCGCCCGAGGGGATGACGCAGAAGGAAGCGCAACTCGTGGTCGAGTCCTTGGAGGCGCCACGGAACCTGCGAACGGAGAAACTCCTGCGCGAGGCGATGGTCGATGCGCAGGGGAACGGGCTTCCGTCCGACGAGCTCTCCAAGGCCATCGTCGAAAGGGTTCGCGAGCTTGGACTCGAGCCCTACGTCGCACCGCAACCGTTGCCGCCGATCGAGCCTTCCGAGGTCGAGCTGGTTTGCTGGATGGCGCTCGCATGAATTCACGTCGCCGAACGGTCACGGGCCGCCGCAGGTACCCTCGATGGCGGGATTGTTGGTGATGCCCTCGATGGCGGCGCCGATGGCGGAGATGACGAGGCCAACGCCCAGAAGCCCCCACTCCGAGAACTCGAGCCCGAGGGTCGGGGTCGTCGCACCATCGAGCCGGGTCACGCCAACGTAGAGGCCGCCAAAGGTCGCGAGGTGCAGCCCGAGCCGGGCGTCGATGCCCCGTAGCCCGCCGCGGCCGATGAGCGGCGCGACGTTGAGGTCGGCGACGAGGCGCTGGCCCGGTTCGGGAGTCCAGTCGACTTCAGCGGCGAGCGACGGTCGGAAGAAGGCCTCGTCCTTCCGGCTGTCGTAGAGGATCCCGAGTCCGCCCATCGGCGAAAGCGAGTCGACCAAGCCGTGGGTTCGCAGGCGCGGCCCGGCGAGCGCGTCGAGGCCACCGCGCACCCGCCCCGGGGCGAACCCGAGGGTGCCGACCACGTCCCAGGCGACGCGCTTCGAGTAGCCGACCTCCCGCGGCCATCCCGCGCACGTCGATGAGTCGGCGGCAGGCTGCACCGGAGCCCGAGGAGCGCCGAGGCTCACGGTTGCGGGCTTGCTCGGCGTCGCTGCCTGAATCAACGGCGCGACGAGGAACACCAGCACTCCGATCGTCCGACGGGCGTGTAGCGGGTCTCCCATGAGGCCGGCAGCCTAGCCCTGATTCGCCGGACGATCAAGTCGACCGCCACGCGAACGATCAGGCCGGCGTGGCCTTCGGGCGCTGGACACGAAAGTTCGGATTCACCGCGACGGTCCACCGAGCCGGTCGCGGGATTCTATCCGGCGAACACCAGTTGGGTCCCGAACGCGTCAAGAGCCCGAGCAGGCCGCCTCGCCGAACCGTTGACCGCTCCCGGCGGCCATGCTAACAAACCTTTGCTGGAGGTTCGGCGATGGCGCGTCGATGGGCCCCGGTGGTGACGCTCCTGCTCGCGGCGTCGCTCCTCGCGCCGCCAGCGGAGGCGACCGAGAAGCTGCTCGCGGTGCTGCCGCTCGACGTGAGACACACCGCGGGGCGGATGACCAAGGACGACGAGGCGTCGCTGGAGGAGATGCTGCGCGACCTGGCGTCGAACTCGCTGCCGGGGTGGACGGTGATGACCGGCGCGACGACCGTGCAGCTCCTCGAGGACAACGGCATCGACCCGACGAAGTGCTCGGACTCTTCGTGCCAGCTCCAGACGGCACGGCAGATCGAGGCGGACAAGTTCTTCACCGGCACCGCGCAGTACGTCGACGGCGAGTACACCGTGTCGATTCGGATCATCGACACGAAGACCGGGCGCATCCTCTCGGCGGCGCGGGTGCTGGGCAAGAACACCCTCGCCGTGGAAGCCGCGTTCCAGAAACAGGCGCCGGAGTTCTTCGCGCGCGCCGGGCTCGTGGGAGCGTCGGCGGCGCCAGCGCCGGCGCCGGATGGAGGGACGACGCTGACGGCGGTTGCGGTTGCGGCCGCGGGCGGTACCGTGAAGGACCCCAGGACCGGGCTGACGTGGCAGCGCCAGGTGCCAGGTCCGTCGTACGGCTGGGAAGATGCGAAAGCTTATTGCGCCGGGCTCTCGCTCGCCGGAGGTGGATGGCGCTTGCCCACCATCGATGAGCTCAAGGGCCTGGCGGACAGTCACCTGCTTCCGAATTCGCCGGTGGACTGGTTCTGGTCGTCTTCCCGTCACCTCTACTTCACGGGTTCCTGGTTGGAGGTCGGATTCCACGGCGGCTACCAGCACGGCTGGGGCGTGGGCAGTGGCGCGAACCGCGTCCGTTGTGTTCGTTGACTGGGTGGTCTCTCACCTTGGCGCGGAGCTCCAAGCTCGCAACCCAAACTCGACCTCGGAAATCGTGGCCCGAAGTCTTGCTGCGTGGCGTCGAGATCCGCCCGCCACGATCCGCCCCGGCCCCGCCGGAGGGCTGCCGCAAAGTTCTTGCCTCTCCGCCGGCCGGTGCGTGTAGGATGTCCGGCGTTCGTCGAGCGGCGCTCGCCGGGCCCAGCTCCAACCCGGCGGCGCCGACTCCGAGGGAGCGATGGCGTTCTTCGGCTCGGACGACGGTTCGCCGATCGACTGGACGCGACTCCTTCGCGACGGGCCGCGCAACCGCGCCGCCTGGTACGCGTGGAAGCTGGCCTTCGGCGTCGCCGCCGCGGGGCTCTTCAGTTGGATGTACTTCCGTACCGGAACGCTGACCGAGGGCACGAGCCACGACCTGCTCACCCGGTTCGACGCGGCGATTCCGTTCATCCGGTGGACCTGGTGGATCTATTTCCCCGGTTACATCCTCGGCATCGTCTTCGCGGTGCTCGCGCTCCAGGATCTACGCATCTTCTATCGAGCGCTCGTCGCCATCCTCATCGCGGAGCTCTTTTGCGTCTCCGTCTACTTCCTCTTTCCTTCGACCTTCCCGCGCCCGACCGATGCCGGCCCCGGCCTGACCGGCGAGGCCCTGCGCTGGTTCTGGAGCGTCGACCCCCCGGACAACACGTTTCCCTCGAGCCACGTCGCCATCAGCGCGCTCTGTGCTCTCGCGATGTGGCAGGAGAAGCATCGGTTCCGCTGGGTCAACTACCTCTTGACCGCCGGCGTTGCGGTCACCGTTCTCACGACCAAGCAACATTACGTCATCGACGTGTTCAGCGGCTTGTTGGTCTCCGGCGGATCGTTCTGGCTCGTCTTCCACTTCTGGCCCCTGGGCGCACCGTCTGGCAGTCCGACGATGGCCTTTGCGAACGACTCGCCACCGTCCCGAACCGGCGCCGGAACGATCCAGACGCGGATGAGGCTCGAGCGGCTCGGCCGGCCATCCGTCCGCCAGCTCGTGCCGCTGCGGCAAGGGGGCCCCGAGGGGATGTCGCGCCACGTCGAGGCCGGGCCTCGTTTGCTCGATGGCGGACGTTCGCTCGCGACCCTGCGACGAGCCGGGTAGAATGCCGCCGGCGCGGGGGCGACGCGCGGAGGTTCAGAAGCCTGATGGAAAAGATCGCCGTGTACGGCAAGGGCGGCATCGGCAAGTCGGTGGTCGCGACGAACCTGAGCGCGTTCTACGGCAGGGCCGGCAAGCGGGTGCTCCACGTCGGCTGCGACCCGAAGCACGACTCGGCGGTGCGGCTTCTGGAGAAGCGCCAGCCCGTGCGCACCATCCTCGAGGTGCTCGGCAGCCGCCCGGACGCCGAGCGCACGAAAGAAATCATCAACATCGGCCGCCACGGCATCCACGCCTGCGAGGCCGGAGGGCCGCCGGCCGGCCTCGGCTGCGGTGGGCGCGGCGTCGCGCGGACCATCGAATACCTCGACGAATGGGGCTTCCTCTCGAGCGGCGACTACGACATCGCGCTCTTCGACGTCCTGGGCGACGTGGTCTGCGGCGGGTTCGCGGCGCCTCTGCGCGACGGGTTCGCGGAGAAGGTGGTCATCGTCGTCTCCGAGGAGCCGATGGCGATGTTCGCCGCCAACAACATCTCGCGCGCGGTCGATCACTACAAACGAAACGGCGTCGTCCTCGCGGGGCTGGTGGTCAACCTGCGCGGCTCGAACGTCAACCTCGGCCCGCTGGAGCGATTCGCGAAGCGTTTGAACACGCGCATCCTCACCGTCATCGAGCGCGACAAGCGCATCATGGAAGCCGAGCGGGCCCAGCTCACCCTCGTCGAGACCGAGCCGGAAGCGAACGCCGCGAAGGCGCTCGTCCATCTCGCCGAGACGCTGCTCGCGCTCGACCGTACGACCGTGCCGCCGCCGACCCCGATGAGCGACGACGAGTTCTTCGAACTCGCGCGCAAGTGGGAGGAGCCATGAGCGCGCCGTCGCCGCTGGAGCTGTTGGGACCGACGCCCCGCGAGGCCGGGCCGACGAGCTGCAAGCGGTTCCTGTGGGCTCTGGGATTGGATCGCCTCTATCCGAAGTATCGCGTCTTGCGCGCGGTGTGGGGAGGCGATCGCATCCAGCTCGCGGTCGATGCGGCGGGCGCGAAGGGATGGCTCGCGATTCATCCGCCGGACATCGGGACTTTCGTGACGACATCGCTCCTGTCGTTTTCCTATGAAGGCACCCCGCTGCCGCCGGCGTTCCAGAAGGTGATTGCCGCGGCGGTTCCGGCGCGGCTCCACGACGCCTCGTTCGAGCGGGTGGCGGCGCTCCTCCTCGACGATCCGGACATCGAGCGGGTCGAACCGGAGCAGGCGCCGAGGCCGGCGGGCACGCGCGCGCTCGGTCCGGACGAGGAAGAGGCGCTCTTGAAGCTCGGACATCGACGGCTCGCGGCGGGCCCGAAGACCCGGGAGCGGCTCGCTGAGATCTTCGGGCTCGACGAGGTGCCGCCCGCGCACCAAATCAAGGCGGCCGCGTGGGTCTTGGACCATCTCGAGTTCTCGCTCGACGACGAGGCCGGACGCGAAGTCGCGTTCACCGTCGAGACCCGGGCCGCCGGACAGCGCGGGATGGTCACGACCGATCACCTCGTCGTCGCCTATCGCGCGCGGGACCTGCCGGAGCTGGTCGAAGAACGAATCACCGCCGTCGGGCCGCGGTCGCTCGAAGCGATGACGCTGGGAACGCTCGCGCGCCTCCTCTTGGAGGACCCCCTCCTCGGCCAGCCGGGTCTGCCCGAGCCGCCCGTCGAGCACTTTCGACCGGCGAACCAGCTCGACAGTTGGGGCACCGGCGAGGCCTACGCGGACTTCTTCGCCAGCGGCGAGATGGCACGCGGGCAGCTCGATTCCTTGAACATGTTCAAGTCGGTGCGCACCGTCCAGCACTGCGACAGCGAGTGCATGCAGGTCAATCCGGTCGGCCCGGCGTCGCTCGTGTCGATGGTCGACTACCCCTGGGAACATCGGGTCCAGACCGCGCACATGGCCGCGCCACCGTCGAACCCCGCGGACCTGCTCGACGTCTCGGATTCCTTTGTGACCACCGACTTGAGCGAAGACGACGTCATCCTCGGAAACCCGGACAAGCTGCGCGACGTGCTCGACTACCTGACGCATCTTCCGAACCCGAAGAAGAAACCGATCTTCGTCTCCAACACCTGCGTGCCCGTCGTCACCGGCGAGGACGTGGATTCGGTCGTGCGCTCCTATCGAAAGAAGAGCGAGGTGCCGATTCTCTTCCTGACCATGACGCCGAAATCGATGAACGAGGTGATGGCCGACCTCTTCGTCGGGCGCCGCCTTCGAGCCGAGGCGAACGCGCCCGCGCCGGAGCCGCGCACCGTCAACCTCATCGGCTTCGGCGAGACGCCTTCGACCGGCGACCTGCGGAGCCTGCTCTCGGATTTCGACCTCCGGGTCAACGGCATCTTCCTGCCCGAGGTCGAACCGGAGCGCCTCGACCAGCTTCCGCATGGCGCGCTGAACGTCTTCTATCCGAACGCGCTCTGGAACCATCTCTACGAACAGCTCCGCCGGGACTCCAAGATTCCGTTCCTGGAGGCGCCGGCGCCGCACGGGGTGGAGGCGACTCGGGCCTGGGTCGAGGCGATCGTCGATCGTTTCGGCCGCCCGGACGACTTCGACGCCCGCTGGGAGAAGCAGCTCGCGCCGCACCGGGACAGGCTCGAGTCGCTGCGCGAGCGCGCCCGGCGACACCGGCTGGGGCTCGTCTTTCGCGAAGACGAGATCCGCTTCCTCACCGACCCCGCCGAGACCTGGGGCGTGCCCCTCGCGGAGGCGATTCGCGAGTATGGCTTCGGGCTCGACGTGGTCATCCAGGTCGCGAGCGCGAACCAGGCGACGCGGCTGGTGGCGCAGGCGGAGGAGTTCCTCGGTCCGGACAGCGGCGCGCGCCTGAGCACCGTTCGCGACTTCGCCGGCCTGCGCGCCACCCTGCGCGAGAGCGAGGCGAGCGCGGTGCTCAGCCATCATTTCTACGACTGGCGCCTGACCGAGGCGGGCAAGAGCCGCTTCACGCTCCAACACTTCGAAGTCGGTCTGGAAGGCGCCGTCCGCACGCAGGAGCGGCTCGTCACCACCTGCGAGCTGCCGTTCTACCGCCGTTACGCGAAGCACCTGAAGCGCACGGCCGAGGGGCTGCGGACGCGAGGGGAGGAACCATGACGCGAACCAACTTGCCGGTGTCGCTGTCGGTCGTCGACCTCGACGCGCCGCTGGATGGCGAGTCCGATCACTCCGCGCGGGTGATGCAGAGCTACATGATCGGCTTCTACCTCGCGGTCAACGCGATTTCGGACGTCTACGCGCTGGTCGAAGGTCCCGATTGCGTCCATGTCAAGACCCAGTTCGTTCAGGGAAACCACGACTGGCTCTCCACCTTGACCAGCGTTTCCGGCGTCCACCGCATCGCGAACACGGCGCTGCACCCGGTGACGTTGGCCGCATCGCGCGAGCCGGAGCTGATGCGGCTACTGGCGCGGATGGGCCGCCACCCGGCCGTCGAGGCCGTCCTCTATACCTCGATGCCGATGGCCTTCATCACCGGAGCGGACTACGAGCGGGTCTGCCGCGAGACGTCCGAAGCCACCGGCAAGCCCATCCTCCACGTCAAAGGCAACTCGCTCTCGCACGACTGGATGGACGGTTACGCGGAGACGCTGATTGCGCTCGCGAAGCAGCTCGACCTGTCCGGCGGGAGCCCGGATCCCGACAAGGTCGCGATCGTCGGGCACCTCTTCGAACGCAACGAGGCCGACGCGCGCGCCAACGTGAGCGAGCTCAGGCGGCTGCTCGGGGCGCTGGGGCTCGAGGTGACTTCGATTTGGCTGGAGGGCGGCCGCTTTCGCGACCTCGCCCGAGTCCGCGACGCCGGGACGATTCTGTCGTTTCCCTATGGTCGCAAGGCGGCGCAGCTCGTCGCGCGGCGCACGGGCGCGAAGCTGGTCCAATGCGAGCTCCCCTTCGGGCCCCCCGCGACCGAACGGTTCCTGCGCCAGCTCGGGTCCCACTTCGGCCGCGAGGCCGAGGTGGAAGCGCTGATCGATCGCGAGCTCAGCGAGGTCGTGCCGGCGCTGGAATGGGTGGTGCCGTTCGTCTTCCAGGATCGCCGCTGGGGCTTCGTCGGCGACCCGCACCTCGCCGCGGGCCTGCGGGAGATCGCCGACCTGCTGGGCTCGAAGCTCTCCTTCGCGGTCATCACCAACCCCGAACATCAGACGCGCGGGCTCGACGAGACCTTTCGCAAGACCGTCGAGACCCTGATCTTCCCGCGCACCCGCACCTATGGCCGTTTCGCGGCTCAGGCCATCGCCCGACACGAGGTGTCGCTCGTCGTCACGAACAGCATCATGTCTCTGCCGATCTCGGTCGCCACCGTGGAGCTCGGATTTCCGTCGTTCTACACGCACGCCCTCTTCGAGAGGCCCTCCCTCGGCTTTCGCGGCTTTCTCGCGTTCGCCGACTCGATGGCCAACGCGATTCGTCAACACGAGCTGCGCGAAGCCCAACGACCCGCGGGAAGTAATCATGGCTGAAGCCCGTGGCTCAGACGAGGTCGCCCGGCTGACGCGCGCCGGCGTCGAGCGCAGACGATGTCCGATCGGACCGATCGGTCGGATCGGTCGGATCAGTCCGATCGGCGAGTTTCCACGCGAGAGGCGTGCGACAGCCGGGACCGGTGGCGCTCTGGAGTCTGCGCGTGCCTGACCCCGTCCGAGCTCCGTGGCTGTCGGCGTTGAGCGCGCGCCTCGAGTCGCGAGGCGTCCTGGTCGTGCGGCTGACCGCGAACGATGCCGCGCTGGACGTGATGGTCGCGTCCCCGGGCGAGCCGGACCTCTCTATCGAGCTGCGGCCCCTCGAGCCCGGCGCGCCCGCGTATCGCACGACGGCGCAGCACCTCGTCCGCTATCGCGGGTCGCGCGATCTTTCAGCGGCGCTGCGTCAGGTGATCGACGCGGTCATCGAGGAGGTCGAACGTCCCGGCGCGATGCCGGCTCGCTTTCGGGGCGTCGCGACGCTCGGCGACGAGCCGGACCGACTGTCACCCGAATCCTTCGCGCGGCGTTTTCCTTTCGCGCAGGTCGATCTCTCGACCGGTCCTCGGGGCGCCGAGCGCGAAGTGCTCTTGCGCCTGACGCCGGCTTGCAATCAGCACTGCGCGTTCTGCTCCGCGCCGACCTTCGCCGCGCCCTCGGCGGAAGCGGTGCGCGCGTGCATCGACTTCATCGCAGCCGAGCTTGCCGGCGCTCAGCTCACTCTCACGGGCGGCGAGCCGACCTTATGCCCGACCTTCGCGGACAGCCTCTCCCATGCCTTGGACAAGCCCGAAATCGCGCGGGTGCTCGTGCAGACGAACGCGGTCGCCTTCGGCACTGCCGGCCGGGCGTCGCGGCTGCCGAAAACGGAGCGGCTCGCGTTCTTCGTTTCGCTACACGCGCTCGATCCGGCCATCTACGATGAGATGACCGCGAGCTCAGGCCAGCTTCCTCTCGCGATCGAGGGCATTCGAAACCTGCTCGCCGCGAAGCAGGCGGTCACGCTGAACACCGTCGTCACCAGCGCCAACCTCGCGCACCTGCCGGCGATGATCGAGGCGCTCGGGGACACGTTCGCGCCCTCCGCGATTGGCTATCTCCACTTCTCGACTCTGATGTGCCCGCCGCACCGGCCCGACGCGGAGGGGCTTCTCGCGCGCTACTCGGACATCGCGCCCGTGCTCCTGCGCGTCGCCGAGCGCGCGGCCGAGCTGGGAATCGCGGTCGAACCGCTGGTCTCGAGCACGCACGCCTCGGTGCCGCTCTGCCTCGTGAGCGACGAGGAGCGCCGGCGGGCCACCCATCGCCCGGAGATCGGACCGGACGAAACCGGCTACGAAGACCTCTCGCGCTCGTGGGTCAAGGCGAACGCCTGTCGCGCCTGCCCCGCGGACAAGGAGTGCCTCGGCGTTCCCGCGCCCTACGCCCGCCGCTTCGGACTGGCCGAGCTGCGCCCCTTCATCCCGTGAGCATCGTGTTAGGATGCCCGCGTGCAGGCGGCCGCACATCCCGACTCTGGAGCGCGTCGCGCGGCGCTGGCGATTGCGTTCGGGGGAGCGCTGCTCGCGGTCGCGGTGGCCGCGGCGCTCGGCGGGCGGGTCCATCCGGATGAGATCTTCCAGTTCCTGGAGCCGGCCCACTTCGTCGCCTTCGGGCAGCGCGTCGTCGCCTGGGAGTGGCATCAGGGCCTGCGCAACTGGGCGTTTCCGGGGCTCCTCGGCGGATGGCTGCGCCTGTGGGCGGCGCTGGGCGTCACCAATCCGCGAACGCTCGCGCTTCTCGTCTTCAGCTTGTGCGCAGGGTTTCAGGCGCTGGGAACTCTTTCGCTCTACGCCTGGGTGAGCGAGCGCGACGGCGCCAAGGCGGGCCTGGTCGCGGCGGCGACGTTCGCGGCTTGGGGCGGCTGGCTCGTCTACGCGGGCCGGCCTTTGTCCGACGCGGTGACCATCGCGCCGCTTCTCGCCGCGCTCTGGCGGACCGGGCGCGCGCGACAGAGCGGAAAGCTGCGCGATGGCTCCTGGGTCGGACTCCTGCTCGGGCTCGCGTTCCTCGTGCGTTACCCCTCGGCGGTCTTCGCGGTGCCGATTGGCATCTCCCTTCTGCTCGGCCGCCGATGGCGCGCGCTCGCCGGCACCGCGGTCGGCGGCGCCTTGGTGCTCGCCTTCCTCGGCGCGCTCGACTTCGCCACCTGGGGCGCGCCGTTCCATTCGCTCGTGCGCTTCGTCGACTTCAACCTCTTCTCCGGCGCCGCGGCCACCCATTTCGGCTCCGCGCCGCTGTCGAAGTTCCTGCCGATCCTCGCGTCGATGCTCCCGGTCGTGCTCCTCTGGCACTTCGGGCGCGGCCTTCGCCGGCTGGAACTCGCCGCCGGGACGTTCGCCTTCTACCTGGCCTTCGTCCTCGTCACGCCGCACAAGGAGGCGCGCTTCCTCGTTCCGCTGATGCCGCTCTTCGCCGCCATCGCCGCGCGGCCGCTCACATCTGATCTCGCGCGGCTGCGGGGCCGGCGATGGGCCCTGGCGCTGGCGGTCGCCCTCTTCGCCACGAACTCGGCGGCCGCGGCGACGGTCCTGCGCCCGTTCGGGATGCACCGCGGTATCGTCGACGCGACCATCGCCTGCGGCCGCGAGCCCGACTTTTCCGGCGCGATCATCGCGGGAACGCCCTGGTGGGGAACCGCCGGGCGCTTCTACCTCCATCGCCGCGGGCCCGCCCTGGTGACCGCCGGGCTGTCCGCGGCCGCGATCGCGCGCGCCCTGACCGATCCGGTCTACTCGGACGCTCTGGTGACGGGAACGGCGATTTCCGCTCGACAGCTCGCCGCCGCCGGGTTCGTCCCGATACATCGTTTCGGCCGCGTCAAGTGGTGGCACCGAAGGTCAGACCCCGGCGCAGCGTTGTGACCCGCCCCGGAAGCGGGCGTACCCCGATCCGCGAGCCGCGCGGGACATCGACCAGAGACGAGCTCGTTCGACCGGAAAGGCGACGGCTAGCCCGTGGATCAGCGGCGGCCAATCGATTCCGACGGAACGCTCCAGCTCCACCCGATTCAACAACGCATGCGTGGCCGCACTGAGTCGTCGCGTTTGCCGACGTTCCGCGTGCCAGTTGACAGGGCGGGCCGCCTGTGCTATGAGGACGGCTGGTTCCGAAAGCGGGCCTTCTCGACCGCGGCTTGGGCGCCGCCGATGACCCCGTTGTCGCACGCCAGGAGACGTCATGGCTGCCATCTGCTCCTTGCCGGACCCGAAGACCTGCCCCATCAGCGGCACGCCGTGCCCGGGCGAGTGCCTCTTCGCGGACGTGCTCTCGAGCGAGAATCAGGGCGTCATCGTCTTCGACCTCCGGCACGAGGAGTTCGCGTTCGTGAACCGACCCGCGCGCGAGATACTCGAGCGCGCCGGCATGCGATGCTGCGAGTACCGCGAGATCGCGGCGCTGTTCCTGCCGCCGCCCGACGAGCTCGCCAAGATGCCTTCCAGCACAACGGGGCGCCCCATCCAGATCGGCACCCGGCTCATCGGGCACACGCTCTACCAGGCGCCGCCGTTCGCCTGGGTCTTCGCGCGCGACATCACCGACAAGGCCCGGATGGAATCCATCGCCTCGGCCGTGGAGCAGATGAGCCACATCGAGTACATCTTCTCGGGCGTGCGCCACGAGCTGGGCAACCCGGTCAACTCGGTCAAGGCGGCGCTGAGCGTGCTGCACGAGAACATCGACCGCTTCCCTCGCGCCACCATCGTCGAATACCTGGAGCGGATGACGGAGCAGATGGGGCGGCTGGAGAACCTCTTGCGGTCCTTGCGCAGCTTCTCGCTCTTCGAGGACCTGCAGCTCGAGCCACTGGACGCGAGCGCGTTCGTCCACTCGTTCGCGGCTCTCGTCGAGGCGGACGCGATGCGCGAGGGTGTCTCCGTCCGGGTCGAGGCCGAGCCGGGCTTGTGGGTTCGCGCCGACCGCCGCGCTCTGCACCAGGTTCTGCTCAACTTGTACTCCAACGCCGTCGAGGCGCTGAAGAGCCATTCCCAGCCGGCGGTCGTGCTCGAGGTGAAGGACGGTGACGGGCTCGTGCACCTGGGCGTGACCGACAACGGCCCGGGGCTCGCCGCCGCGGACCGGGCGCAGCTCTTCCGGCCGTTCTTCACCACCAAGCGCGAAGGGACCGGCCTCGGATTGGTCTTGAGCCGCAAGATGGTCGCGCGCATGGGCGGCACCATCGAGATCGAATCGACTCCCTACCGGGGCACGACGGCGAGGCTGACGCTTCCGCCCACCGAGGCCCGAGCGGCGGCCGGCCCGTGAGCGGGCGGCGCGCGCTCCTGGTGGTGGACGACGACCGGCTCCTCTGCCGTTCGCTGCAGGATCACTTCGCGACCGACTTCGAGGTGCGGGTCGCGCACACGTTGGCGCAGGCGGCGGAGAGCATCGCCGAAGGGGCCGTCGACGTGGCCCTCCTCGACCAGCGCCTGCCCGACGGCGGCGGCGAGTCGCTGTGCGCCCCGCTCCTGCAAGCGCACCCGGGCGCGCGGATCATCGCGACGACCGCCTATCCGTCGTTCGAGAGCGCGGTCGGCATGCTGCGCGCCGGGGCGCACGATTTCCTGCGCAAGCCCTTCGAGCTCGAGGAGCTGGCGCTGGCGCTGCGCCACGCGCTCGAGTCGGTGGAGCTCAAGCGGCTGGAGCGGCTCGGGGCCTGGCGGTCGGAGCGGGCGAGCCGGGAGGACCCGCTCGTCGGCGGGCGCTCGCTCGATGCGGTGCGCCAGCTCGTGCGTGCCGCGGCTCCCTCGTCGGCGCCGGTGCTGGTGACGGGCGAGACCGGGACGGGCAAGAACATCGTCGCGCGCACCCTCCACGAAGAAGGGCCGCGGCGGGCGCGACCGTTCGTCCCGCTCAACTGCGCGGCGCTGCCCGAGTCGCTCGTGGAGGCGGAGCTGTTCGGCTGGGAGCGCGGGGCCTTCACGGGCGCGGCGGCGGCGCGCGAGGGCGTCGTCGAGATGGCCGAAGGCGGCACGCTGTTCCTCGACGAGATCGGCGAGATGGCGGTGTCGGCCCAGGCGAAGCTGTTGGCGATGCTGGAGGACGGGGAGATCCGGCGGCTGGGCGGTCGGGTCCGGCGCGCGGCCGACGTGCGGGTGGTCGCCGCGACGAACGCCGACCTGGAGGACGCCTCGGCGCACCAGCGGTTCCGGCGCGACCTGTACTACCGGTTGGATGTCGTGCGCATCCGGCTGCCGCCGTTGCGCGAGCGCACCGAGGACCTGCCTGCGCTCTGCGCGACGCTGCTCGCGCGCGCCTGTGGCGGGCCGGGCTGCGAGCTGGCGCAAGGGGAGGTCGAGCGACTCGCCGCTTACCCCTGGCCGGGCAACATCCGCGAGCTGCGAAACGTCATGGAGCGGGCATGCATCGTCCAGCGCCCGCCGCTCAGGCCGTCGCTGCTCCTGAACCTGGGCGCGCCGGCACCGGTGCTCGCGCCGATCGGGGAAGCCCCCGTCGCACCGCCGTCCGACCTGACCCTGGCCGAGCTGGAGCGCCAGCACATCGAGGCCGCGCTGCGGCGATGCTCGGGCAACGTCACCCTCGCGGCTCGGACGCTGGGCATCTCCCTCTCGACGCTCAAGCGGCGGGTGCGCGATTCGGGTCTTGCCGGCACGGTCCGCGATGCCCGAGCCGACCGCGCCTAAGAGGGTGTGGTTTTCGCCTGGACGGATCAGTGGTGTGGCGACAGGCAGTAGGATGGGCAGTCCGGGGAATCGCAAGCGATTCCCGGCTGCCCGTCCTTCCAGAGCATGCGTGTCCCGGAAGGGCGCCGATGCGATCGCTCTCGGACGGACAGCCCGCCGAGCGCAGAGAGCCGCGCTCGACGGGACTGTCCATCCTACTGACTGTGGCCCAACGACAGGAGAACCACACCCCGTGTCCGGCTCCGAGGCAAGGAGCCGACCAGTCGAAATGAACCGGTCGCAACCGGCCGCCGGGTCGAAATGAGCCGACGAGACGCGCGGCCGTCGCGCGCCGGCTCACGCTTCCGCCGCGGGCCCCGACCAGTCCTCGTCGCCACGAAAGAGCGCTCGCGGCAACGGTTCTCTCGCCGTCCCCACGCCGGCACGGCCCGGACGACGTCACCCGGCACACGGCTTGCGAAGGGGGATCGCCCGTGGCAGACGAGAAGCTACCGGTCGTGCTGGTCGTCGACGATGAGACGCTCTTCCTGCGTGCGGTCACCGACGGGTTCGCGCCGCTCTCCGACCGGGTGGACCTGCGCACGGCGTCCGACGGACGGCTGGCGCTCGCCGTCTTGGAGAACGAGCACGTCGACCTCGTCGTCACCGACCTCGCGATGCCGGTGATGGGCGGCTTCGAGCTCATCGCGCGCATGAGCGAGCGCTTTCCGAAGATTCCGGTGCTCGTGATGACCGCTTTCGGGACGGAGGAGATCGACCGGCGTCTGGAGAATTTCGGCATCCTGCGCCACCTGCCGAAGCCGATCGACGTGAAGACGCTGCGCGCCCGGGTCCTCGATGCCTTGCACGGAAGCGCGAGCGGGCAGATCCAGGGAATCGCGTTGCCGACCTTCCTGCAGATGATCGAGATGGACCGGAAGACCTGCACGGTCAAGGTGCGCGCCGGCAAGCAGTCGGCGCTGCTGCACTTTCGCGACGGGAAGCTTCTGGACGCGAGCACGCCGACCGCTCGCGGGGACGACGCGGTGCTGGAGCTGGTGTGCTGGCCGCGCCCGGTGATCGAGATCGTGTCGGGACGAGTCCACTGCGAGCGCACGGTGCGCTCGTCGCTCGCCTCGGTGCTGCTCGAGGCCTTCCGCCGGCGCGACGAGCAGGAGCGAGCGCGCGCGGAATCTTCGGAGTCTTCCGCGCTGCCTGACGCGGGGATGACCGTGCTCGCGCCGTCGGAGCCCGCCGCCGGCAGCGTCGAGGGGAACCAGGCGGAGTGGGTGGATTTGACGCTGGACGAGCCCGCCGGCGAGCAGTCGCCGCAACCCGGGCAGAAGGAGAGAGCCATGGCAGCGCAAGACAAGATTCGCGAGCTGACGAACATCGAAGGGTTCCTGGGTGGCGCGGTCTACACGCCGACGGGCGAGATGCTGGCGTCGCAGGCGGGCGAGGCGGCGAACCTCAACAACGTGGGAATCCTCGCGAACAACACGTTGCTCAACGCCCAGAAGACGTCGCTGGAGATGGGCGTCGGGCGCGGCCAGCAGGTGCACATCGAGGCGGAGAAGGCGCACTTCCTCGTCCGCTGCCTCAACGAGGGCACCGACCCGCTCAAGTCGCAGCCGGGCAAGGCGCACATCCACATGGTGGTGATGCTGCGGCCGGACGCGAGCATCGGCTACGCGAAGATGAAGGTGAACGCCGTGATGGAGAAGCTCGCCGAGGACTTTCGCATGTAGAGCGGCCGGCCGCCTGCGCGCCGTGCCGGACGATCGCCCGCGACGCGCAGCGGTCGAGCTGATGCCCGTACCGCCAAGCGCGACGGTGGAGATGCCAAGCGTGGCACGGGCGTCCTCGCCCGTGGATTCCTGAGAAACTGCATCTGCGGCGGGTCCAACTCGGCTTTCACGGGCGGGGACGCCCGTGCCACGACGTTCTGGAGCTGCTCATCCGGTCGACCGCACCAACGGCTCGCTGGCTCGGTGGTGGTGCTCTCGTCCGGGTGCGATCAACCGGGCAGGCAGCCGACGGGAATAAGATCGGGACCGGAGGGATTGCGGCCGATGTCTTGATGCGCAAGGTCCACGGGCCGCCGAGCGGAGTGATGGCGGTGGCCGCCGCTTCCGGGGAGCGCCTCTCGTGATCGACCTTCTCGCAGCAACCCTGGTCTTCATCGGCTCCGTCTTGCTCTTCCTCGCCTTCTTCCCCGCTCTTGCGGTGTGGAGAGATCTGCCCGCCGGGATTCGGAAGCGATGGCTGCCGGTCCCCTACCACATCGGCTTCTTCCTGCTCGGCTACCTCGTCTTCGACGCGCTCCTCCTCGCCCGCGTCGCCTTCCCGACGCAGGCCATCGTCGGCGCCGTCTTCCTGGCGGGCGCGCTCTTCGTCTTCATGATGACGAGCGTCGTTCGGGCGACCATCCAGCGGATGAAGCAGGCGGAAGACGATCTCCAGGCGGTCAACCAGACTCTGGAGAAACGCGTGGCCGAGCGGACCGACGACCTGCAGCGGTCCCGCGATTTCGTGAAGACCGTGCTCGACAGCCTGAGCGATCCCATCTCGATCATCGACGCCAAGGACTTCACCATCGTCGGTGCGAATCGCGTCTTCCTTCAAGAGTTCAAGGCCAGGGAAGACGAGGTGCTCGGACGCAAGTGCCATGAGGTGACTCACGGCCTCGCCGAGCCGTGCCAGTCGCAGAACGAAACGTGTCCGCTCGTGGAGACCCTAGCCCACGGAGGCCACGCCACCGCCCTGCACATCCATCGCGACGCCGAGGGCGGGCTCCTCTACGAGGAAGTCCTCACCTCCCCGATCCGGGACGCCCAGGGGAACATCGTGCAGGTGGTCCACACCGCTCGCAACGTCACCGAGCGCAAGCGGGCGGAAGAGCAGATCCGCACTCTCGCGTACTACGATCCGCTTACCCGGCTGCCAAACCGCAGGTTCTACATGGAGTTGCTTTCGCGGGCTCTGCTCTCCGCGCAGAGGTCCCACCGGCTCCTCGCGGTTCTCTTCATCGACCTGGACTCCTTCAAACGCATCAACGACACGTTGGGCCACGCCGACGGCGACCGCCTGCTTCAAGAGACAGCCCAACGGTTGGTCTCCTGCATTCGCCAGACGGACACCGTCGGACGCCTGGAAGAGGACAGCTCGTCCAGTGTGGTTTCGCGGCTCGGCGGCGACGAGTTCATCGTTCTGCTCGGCGAGACCTCGCGCCCGGACGACGCGGCCCAGATTGCCCAGCGCATCCTGAAGAGGCTGGCCGCGCCCTTCGTGTTGAAGGGAGGAGAGGTCACCATCTCCGCCAGCATCGGTATCTCGCTCTATCCCGCCGACGGCGAGGATGCCGACACCCTGCTCAAGAACGCCGACATCGCCATGTACCAGGCCAAGGAGCAAGGGAAGAACACGTTCCGGTACTTCTCGACGTCGATGAACGCCACCTCGCTCGAGCGCCTGACGCTGGAGGGCGACCTGCGCAAGGCCCTGGAGCGCGAGGAGTTCGTGCTGCATTACCAGCCCAAGGTGGACATCTCGTCCCGTCGAATCATCGGGGCGGAGGCGCTCATCCGCTGGAAGCACGCCGCCCGAGGGCTGGTGTCGCCCGCCGACTTCGTGCCCGTCGCCGAGGAGACGGGGTTCATCGCGCCCATCGGCGAGTGGGTCCTGCGGGCCGCGACCCGCCAGAATCGACTCTGGCAAGACGCGGGCGTCGCTCCGTTCAGGGTCTCCGTCAACGTGTCGGTCCGCCAGCTCGAGCAGGAGGACCTGCTGGGAACGGTCGCGGCGATTCTCGAGTCCACCGGGATGGATCCTCGCTTGCTGGAGCTGGAGATCACGGAAAGCTCGGTCATGCGACATCCCGAGAAGGCGATCACCGTGCTGCGCGACCTCAAGGCGCTGGGCGTCGGAATCAGCGTCGACGACTTCGGCACCGGCTACTCCTCTCTCGCCTACCTGCGCAGGCTCCCGCTCGATTGCCTGAAGATCGACCGTTCGTTCGTCGCGAACATCACCTCGAACCCGGACGACGCCGCCATCGCCGCCGCCATCGTGGCTCTCGCGCACACGCTGAAGCTGACCGTGGTCGCGGAGGGCATCGAGCGCGAGGACCAGCTCGCGGTGCTCCAGCGGATGGCCTGCGATCACGCCCAGGGGTACCTCTTCAGCCGCCCCCTGCCCGTGGAGGATTTCTTCGCGCTCCTCCAACGACAGGCGGGCCACGAGAGATGATTCGCGGCCCCTCGTCGCCCAGCCCGAGACCCGCGCCATCCCCGGCTCGATTGCCTGAGGCGAGTCCGCCACGAGCCAGGCACCATCGCAGTATTAAGGCTCTGCGCCGTTTCGCGTGGGTGGCGGGGAACGAGATGACGTTCATGATCGTGCTCTTTCTCGGCCGAAATTGGAGCCGGACACGTCAGTGTCCGGGTGCAGGCACGGCAACGCGAATGAGGATCGTAGGGCGGGGCTTTCCCCCGCCGTTGGGGGCGGCGTCAGCGTGCGGCGGGGGGCAAGCCCCCGCCCTACGGTTCTTGAAGTCCCTGCCTGCACCCGGACACTGGCGTGTCCGGCTCCAACTCCAATTCCGATTCCCATTTGAAACAGCGCGGAGCCAGTACTAATCGTTGCGAAAGTATCTGCACCTCGCATCGTCAGTCGTGGTCTCGTGGCACAGGCGTCCCCGCCCGTGTAGCCTTCGTTGTGGCTTTCACAGGCGAGGACACCTTTGCCACGAGACCCCGACTACAACTACTTTCGCAACGATTAATACCTTCGGGCGCCATGTTGGCACCCTGGCCGGGGATCGCGATCCCTTCGGGAACTATTTCGAGACCCGCGCCGGCGAACTGTCGATTCTCAAAACCTTTCGGGTGCGGCTATTCTGAAACCACATGGAGATGAGCCTTCTGGTGGGCTGGGGCGGAGCGTAGGATGACGTTGCGTGGGTTGCCGTCGGCGTAGCGGGAGAGGTGGTTACGCGCCTGTTCGCGGGCG
>JAJYLH010000102.1 GCA_021787845.1 Myxococcales bacterium
GGGGGTCAACCTCAGGCTCGGTGGCGCCGGCCGCGTCCTTGCCGGTCGCCGCGTCCGCGCCCATCACCGGCGGCCCCCGTGAGGCGGTGGGCTTGGACCTGCCCGGGGGCGACCACGGCCAGCCAGCTCGCGCTGCCCCCCTCATCGTTCGCGCCGATCGGCGGTCACGGAGATCCCGCCGGGGCCTAGCCACGACCCGCGCGCGTCGTCCCTCGGGCGGACCTCTAGGCACAACCCGTGCTTAGCGGTGTCCGGGTCTTCGCCGGGCGCTGGCGCCCGTGGCTCCTCAGCGGTGGAGGCCGCGGCTGTCGTGGCGTTGGGCTTGGACCCGCCCAGGCCAGCCCACGACCCGCGTGTCGGCCGGACCTCCCTGGAACAGCTCGGAACCAGCGGGTGTCCATGTTTGTCCGATTCGTTATCGTGAGCTTCCATAGCACTCTTGACTAGCATGAGTAGCATGCTTGTGTTAGGCTTCCACTCGTTCGGCCACCCGCCGGACGGAGGAGAGAGCGATGGACCTGCAGATCACCTACCGGCCGCTCGATGAGCTGGTGCCGTACGCGCGAAACGCCCGCACGCACAGCGAGGAGCAAGTCGCGCAGATCGCCGGGAGCATGCGCGAGTTGGGCTGGACGAATCCGGTCCTGGTGGACGGCAGCAACGGGATCATCGCCGGGCACGGGCGCGTGCTCGCGGCGCGCAAGCTCGGGCTGAAGGCGATTCCGTGCATCGCGCTCGCGCACCTCACCGAGGCGCAGAAGCGGGCCTACATCCTCGCGGACAACAAGCTCGCGCTGAACGCCGGGTGGGACGAGGACCTCCTGCGCGTCGAGCTGACCGAGCTGAAGACGCTCGACTTCGACTTGGGGCTCACCGGGTTCTCGAACGACGAGATCGCGGAGTTGCTCGCGGCGGTGAAGGAGCCGCTGAAGGGCGACCCCGACGACGTGCCGGAGCCGCCGGTCGAGCCGGTGTCCCACACGGGCGACCTGTGGCTGCTCGGGAAGCAGCGGCTACTCTGCGGCGACTCCACGAGCCCGGACGACGTCCGTCGTGTGCTCGCCGGCGCCGAGCCGCGGCTGCTTCTGACGGACCCACCCTACGGCGTCTCGCTCGACATGGAGTGGCGCGACCGCGCCGGCAAGAACGCCCTGGGCCGCGCCGAGCCCTCGTACTTGCAGCGTCGCGAGGGCCACACGAACACCAGCATCTCCGGCGACACGAAGGCGGACTGGAGCGATGCCTTCGAGCTGGTGCCGTCCCTCGACACTGCTTACGTCTGGCACGCGTCCGCGTACTCGATCGAGGTCGGCCAAGGGCTGCGGCGGATCGGCTTCGAGCTCAAGCAGCAGATCATCTGGCGCAAGCCGCACTTCGTGCTGAGCCGCCAGCATTATCATTGGCAGCACGAACCCTGTTGGTACAGCAGAAAGGAGGGCGCCGCGAAGTTCCGGGGCTCGCGCGACCAGTCGACGATCTGGGACGCGGCGTCGCCGAAGATGCTGATGAATCCGGCGGGCGAGCACGAGGAGAAGGTCGACCACCCCACGCAGAAGCCGGTCGTGCTCTACACCCGCCCGATCGAAAACCACCTCGGGCCGGGCGAGGTCTTCTACGAGCCGTTCTCTGGCTCGGGGACCGCGATTGCCGCGGCGGAGCAGACGGGGCGGCGCTGCTGCGCGATCGAGCTCGACCCCCGGTACGTCGATGTCGCCGTGATGCGGTGGGAGAAGCTCACTGGGAAGGCAGCGACGCTGGCGGTGAACGGTAGCGCTTTCGATGAGGTCAAAGACGCCAGGCAGGAGGGGAGCGGGTGAGCATGTCGCGAGCGCTCGCCGAGAGCACGCCACGTGTCAGCGCGAAGCAGCAGCGCGCGATCGAGGTGCTGCTCGTCGGTGGCACCGAGCAGCAGGCTGCGGACGCCGCCGGTGTGTCGCGGCGCACGGTGAGCCAGTGGCGCCACCAGGTGCCGGCGTTCGCGGAGGCGTTCCAGGCCGCGCGGCGGGACCTGCTCCAGCGCACGTCGAGCCGGTTGCACGCCGCGACCGGATACGCGGTCAAGGCGCTCGAGGACGTGGTGAAGGACGCGAAGGTGGCGCCGGCATCCCGCGTCTCGGCGGCGCGCTCGATCATCGAGCTGTCGCAGAAGGCGTACGAGACGGACGACCTGGAGGTCCGCCTCCACGAAATCGAGGAGCAGATGGAAGCGACGAGGGCGCACGAGGCGACGTTCGGGCGCGGGCGGCCCACGTAGGAGACGAAGCGATGGTGAGCATGCGTCTGTCCGCGCGCGTCGATCGGCTCGCGCAACAGCTCCCACGGGGGCCGCGCTTTGCCGATGTGTTGGCGCGCCAGGAAGCGTGGTGCGCGCGGCACGGCATCGACGCCGACGAGGCACTTCAGCACCTGCGCCAGGGCGGGCGCGTTCTCGTCCTCCAGCCATGCGAAATCGCGGCCGACGCGACGGCCGACTGGCCCGGCCCCCGCGTCGTCATCCTGCCGCCGTTGGTGGAGCCGTGAACCTGCGCGCGAGTGGACCGGCTCGCGCGGCTCGCCGGGCCGGAGGAGGCGTGAGATGCGGTGGCGCTGGGTTCTGCTGCTCGTTGCCCTCGCACTCGTCGAGTGCCCGCAGCCAGCGGCGTCGCAGCCGACCGCGACCAAGATGACGAGGCATGGCACTACTCGTCCTGGTCCTCGTCCGCCGTCTCTCGTTCACGCCGCTCAGACTCGGCCAGGCGCAGAATCCGGGTGGCGTAGCGCTCAAGGCGATCGGGAACCCACTCGGGTAGCAACACGTCCGCCTCGTCCGGATTCGGCGGCAGGGCACAGCCGGCGTTGTGAGGCGCGAAGAACAGCGCCGGGTTCACGTCGCCGTGGATCGTCCGCTCCAGGTCCCGGAGCCGGCAGCCGACCAGCGCCAGCACGCCCGCGACCACCGGCACCAGCCGTCGAACCTCGACGTCACCCAAGCCCTCGGCATGCTCGGCCAGGACCTGCGCGCCCCGCACCGCGTTCGTGATCGCGAACAGCTCGCCGCGAACGCTCACCACCTTCTCCTTCGGCATCCTCGTCACCGCCTGGCATGAGCGCTACCGATCCTCGTATCGGGTAGGTGCTCCGCTACCGCTTACCGGCCACCGCGACCGGCCGGCGCACTGAGCGCGCGAACCGCCGTGTACTGCAAGCACTATCCGTAGGATTCCACGCCTTAGCGCCGGTCGAGTGACTCAGACTCACGGTGCGGACCCGCGCCGTGGTGCATCAGTTCGGTCGCCAGTGGTACGGCACCACTACTCAGGATCACCTTCTTTTTCCGGGCTTTTCGACTTGATACGCCGCCCGGCCAGAGCCTTCATGTCGCTGCGGCGCACTCACGCGCCGGAGGAGAAACCAGATGGCCAAGGCCACGAAGAAGCAGGTTGCGAAGACCCCCGCGAAGAAGACGACGACCAAGAAGGACGAGCGCAAGGCGAAGTCGCTCCCGCCCAGCGTGGATCGCAAGGCGAAGGCGGTCTCGGATAGCGAGAGCGGAGCCAAGGTCGAGTCCGAGGTCGCCGCGACGACGGAGCTGGAGAGCGTGCCCGGCGCGCAGGACGAGTTCAACCCGAACATCTCCCACGGCGATTCCACGTCGGACCCGGAGAACCCGAACGTGTCCAAGAGCATGCCGGAAGCGGAGCTCGGCCTCGACGAGCTTGAGCCGACCAAGGAGGTGCTCGCCGACCTCGCCAACGCCGAGGCCGCGCCCGCGCCCACCACCGAGCCGAAGGCGCCCACGGCGGCCACGGGCGCGACGACGGTCGATGACGCGGGCAAGCCCGAGCGCAAGACCAAGCCCGCGAAGGCGCCCCGCACGCTGGCCCACGACCCGCGCCTGCCCCCGGTCGGCACCACGATCAAGAAGCTCGACCGCCACGGCAACGTCCGGTGCGAGTGTGTCGTCGAGCAGGACGGCATCCGCTTCGCCGGGACGCTCTACCCCTCCATCTCGGCCGCCGCGAGCGCCGCAGCCAAGCTGCTCGGCTTGGGCGGAGTCGCCCAAAACGGGTTCGTCTTTTTCGGCCTTCAGAAGCCCCCACGCCCGGTGACCGACCCGGTCGAAGCCCTCACCGCCGCCTGGGAGCGGTTCCACGAGCGCGCGAAGAAGCTGGTC
Source organism: Myxococcales bacterium (assembly GCA_021787845.1). GTDB lineage: Bacteria > Myxococcota > Myxococcia > Myxococcales > JAJYLH01 > JAJYLH01. The sequence goes on from JAJYLH010000102.1 coordinate 4,154, forward strand.
GACGCCGCGTCCAACGAGGAGCGGGTGAAGCTCGTCGCCACGCTCACGGAGCTTCGGGTGCTGGACGCCTTCCGGGCGAAGGCCAGCTAAAGCGGTTCAGCAAGGCATGCCGCCGGCGAGGAGCTTCGGTTCCTCGCCGGCTGCTCGTCTGTGGGGACAGGCTTGCGGTCCGGGCGCGACGCGGGCGTGCGCGCTCGTCCAATCTCGCCGCCGTCCGGGGTGCCTTCACGTGCGCGCGCCACCGCCCCTCGTGGGCGCCGCCGCGAACGAGGATCGGGTGACGCTCGGGGCCGCGCTTCCCGCGCACGTCGTGGCGCGAGTGGGGCTCACAGCAACGGCCCGCGAGAGCGGTTCGGCATGGCGCGCGGGACCGGCACGTGGCGGCCGCAGGACCGGACCCCTCCCCCCCTCGATTTTGCAAGGGGGGGAGGTCATCGCCCTCGCCTAGCGCCTCTCGCGTCACGGGCCAGATTTCGGGGAAGGTCCACCCGAAGCGCTTCAGGAAGACATGCAGCTTCGATTCCTCGGCAGCCGGCCGATGTTCGGGAAGAGAAACGTCCACAAAGAAGGACGGGACGGCGAAACGTCCCCGGGTCGGACGATCTAAACGCCCAGGTGCCCTGCCGCTTCCGCTCGCTTGCACGTTCGTTTGCGGTAGAACAGCCCTCGGCCGGTTTGCGGGACGCGGTCGACCGCTCGCGTGCGAACGAGCGAGAGGGAACGAGGATGGCGTGGTCAGCGGCGTGGCTCCGGGAGGCGCGCAAGGCGCGAAGGCTCTCGCAGGGTGAGCTGGGCGCGAAGGTCGGCGCTACGCAGGGTCAGGTGAGCCAGTGGGAGACTGGCAAGCTTGAGCCCTCCCGTGAAACGGTAGCAGTACTGGAAAAGATACTCGGCCGCAATGCGTCGGGGCTCGCGCGCTCCACGGCGTCGGATGCCGACGCGTCTCCTTCGCCAACGACTCGCGGTGGTCCGCGGCCAGCGAAAGCGCCGAAGGAGAACGGGAGCGGCGACCTGGGATTCGAGCGCAAGCTCTGGCTCGCGGCGGACAAGCTGCGCTCGAACATGGATGCCGCCGAGTACAAGCACGTCGTCCTGGGGCTCATCTTCCTCAAGTACATCAGCGACGCTTTCGAGGAGCGGCACCGGCAGCTTGAGCTGGAGCGCGCCGACGGCGCTGACCCGGAGGACCGGGACGAATACCGCGGCGCGAGCATCTTCTGGGTGCCGAAGGAAGCGCGCTGGTCGCACCTCGCGGCGCAGGCGAAGCAGCCCACCATCGGGAAGCTCATCGACGACGCGATGGTCGCCATCGAGCGGGACAACCCTTCGCTCAAGGGCGTCCTGCCGAAGGAATACGCGCGGCCGGCGCTCGACAAGCAGCGGCTCGGGGAGTTGCTCGACCTCACCGGGACCATCTCGCTCGGCGACGAGGCGAGCCGCTCGAAGGACATCCTCGGGCGGGTCTACGAGTATTTCCTTTCGGAGTTCGCTCTCGCCGAGGGCCGCAAGGGTGGACAGTTCTACACCCCGAAGAGCGTCGTCCAGCTCCTCGTCGCGATGCTCGCCCCGTACAAGGGCCGGGTCTACGACCCCTGCTGCGGCTCGGGCGGGATGTTCGTGCAGAGCGAGAAGTTCGTCGAGGCCCACGGTGGGCGCGTCGGCGACATCTCCATCTACGGGCAGGAGTCGAACCCGACCACCTGGCGGCTCGCCAAGATGAACCTCGCGCTGCGCGGCATCGAGGGGAACCTCGGGCCGCAGCAGGGCGACACCCTCCACCACGACCTGCACAAGGACCTGCGGGCGGACTACATCCTCGCGAACCCGCCGTTCAACGTGAGCGATTGGGGCGGCGAGCGGCTGCGCGAGGACGTACGCTGGCGGTACGGCACCCCTCCTACCGGCAACGCGAACTTCGCCTGGGTGCAGCACTTCATCCACCACCTCGCGCCCGCGGGCCAGGCGGGCTTCGTCCTCGCGAACGGCTCGATGTCCTCCCAGCAGTCCGGGGAGGGTGAAATCCGCAAGGCGCTCGTCGAGGGCGACCTCGTGGACTGCATGGTCGCCCTGCCCGGGCAGCTCTTCTACTCGACCCAGATCCCCGCCTGCCTCTGGTTCCTCGCCCGCGACCGGAAGAACGGCCGTTTTCGGGACCGGCGAGGCCAGGTGCTCTTCATCGACGCCCGGAAGATGGGCCGGATGATCGACCGGACCCAGCGCGAGCTGACCGAGGAGGACGTAGAGAGGATTGCGAAGACCTATCATGCCTGGCGCGGGAACAAGGACGCGGGGAAGTACGAGGACGTTGCCGGCTTCTGCAAGAGCGCGAAGAAGGAGGAAATCGCCGGGCACAGCTACGTGCTGACACCGGGCCGCTACGTTGGCGCCGAGGACGTGGAGGAGGACGACGAGCCGTTCGAGGAGAAGATGAAGCGACTCGTGTCCAAGCTGGAGGAGCAGTTCGCGGAAGGGGAACGGTTGACCGACGAGATTCGAGCAAACTTACGCAGAGTTGGGCTATGACGAGAGCCAACGTCCAGTTCGGCGAAGTCGCTGAGATTCTCCCTGGACGCTATCTGCCTGCTGAGCGTTACGATCCGCTTGGCGACTTCACGATCTTCGGATCGAATACGATCATGGGACGTGCAAGAGAGCCGCTCTATGGGGGACCAGTGATTTCTTTTGCTCGGGTTGGATCAAACGCTGGCGCGGTGATGTTCTCAGCAGCCCCCTGCTGGATAAACAACAATGCGGCCGGGATACGCGCACGACCGCCAAACGATACCCGCTTTATCTACTACTTCCTTCGCGGTGTCGATCCACTGTCTATTCGTCAAGGCTCTGGTCAGCCTTTTGTTCCTAACTCCGCTCTGAACGCGCTCCACGTCTGCCTCCCATCTCCAGCCGAGCAACGCGCCATCGCCTCCATCCTGGGCGCGCTGGACGACAAGATCGACTTCAACCGGCGGATGAACGAAACGCTGGAGGCGATGGCGCGGGCGCTCTTCAAGTCCTGGTTCATCGACTTCGACCCGGTGCGCGCGAAGGCCGAGGGGCGCCAGCCGGCCGGTATGGACGCAGAGACCGCCGCCCTCTTCCCGTCGGAGTTTGAAGGCGAGCTGCCGAAGGGGTGGCGATGGGGCACGCTGACCGATCTCGCGAGGGTGAACGAGCTAACGTACGGGGCCTCCACGTTACCACCGTTGTTCTCGTACCTCGACATCTCCACGGTCATGCGGGGTCACGCAAGCGACGTCCAAGTGTTGACGCCTGCTGCGGCTCCGTCTCGCGCCCGCCGAATGCTGCGGCCGGGCGACACGCTGCTCTCGATGGTTCGACCGGATCGTGGAGCATACTTTCTTGTCACAGGGCGGACCGACGACCTTGTTGCGTCCACGGGATTCGCGGTGCTGACTCCAAAGGAGGGCGATCGTGAGTTCGTCTACCTTTCGTTCACATCGAACGATGTTCTGAAGGGGCTTGGCAGAAGTGCCGACGGCGGTGCCTACCCGGCGGTCAATCAGGGCATCGTGGAGCGGCTGTCCGCGGTTGTGCCGCCGACCACGATTCGCAAGGCGTTCAGTCGCTCGACTGGCGCCATTTTCGACCGGATAGCAGCGTGTGATCGTGAATCCCGCACCCTGGCCGCTCTCCGCGACGCCCTCCTCCCGAAGCTCATGTCCGGCGAGCTGCACGTGCAGAACGCAGAGGCTCTTATCGAGGAGGCTACCTGAATGCTGCCGGGCTCTCCGCCGACAGGGAATGGCGGGACCGAGGAGTTCTCGATTCCGGTCGAGAAACTGATCGGAGGCTTGGCAGTCCTCCTTGAAGCACGAGGGCTCGGCGCGCAGGCGGAGCTTGTTCGACTCGCTCGCCCGGAACTCCGAATTGCCGGATTCGACAACTGGAATGGTGGAACAACGAAATGGGAGTTGGTCCTTCACGTGCCGGTTGATCAGTTCTCGCCGTACATCGCTGATGAGCCAAGGAACAGCGAAGAGACTCGTCTCGCCGAACTTGCGCGGCTTCTGCTCCGCGGACACGAGCATGTCTGGATCTCAGTTCGGCTCGCCGTGGATCTTGAGGATGACTCGCCCCATCCCGAGACCTCAGCCAACACGATCACGGAACCGACCAGGCAGGACATTTTCGATGCGGTGATCGCATCCGGCATGAGATGGTCGGGCCGCTTGAACGATGTCGAGTTCCTTGAAGCGATCTTCGACCTGGACGCGCTTCCCTCGAATGACTACCGATTCAAGTCGATGCGTCAGGATGTGGCCACTCATCGCATCTCGTTCCCTGACGACTGGTCGGACGATTGGGTTTTCAATGACCCTCGACTCGGGCTTAGATCGACAACCGATAGCTTATTTCTTCGTTTCCTCATTCGCCTAGTGGATCCTCTGATTCGGCCCGAGCCGTCTGAGGCCCGCACACTCGCGGAAGTCATCAATCGCCGCTTGCGGATGGACGGCTGGGAACTCTACCAGGTCAGCACATTCTCAGGGAAGCCGGTATTCCGCGCGCGACGGGCCACACCTGTGGTTTCTGTAGACGTAGACAGGGAACGCGATGCGCTATCAGACGAATACGTGCGCGAGTTGATCGCCAAGTGCGATTCGAAACTTTCCGACGGCGATCATGCTGGTGCGATCACGAACGCCCGGACGCTCGTGGAGCAGGTACTATCAGCCATCGAGATCCGGGTCAGTTCCAAACGAGGGGACTACAAGGGCGAACTGCTAAAGCAGATGAAGGCAGTTACACGGCTGATAGCGCTGGACCCGGAGAACCCATCCCTCGACGAGCGTTACAAGGATGTCGTGCGCGGCTTGACCCAAGCGGTCGCAGGACTCGCAACGATAAGGAACAGCGTTAGCGACAGCCACGCTCGGGAACATGAGCCGCAGCCGCACCAGGCTCGACTTGCGGTAAACGCGGCCAAGACGGTGGTTGTCTTTCTTGCTGACGCCTTTCAGGTCTTTCGGGAGGAAGGCAATGTGCCGTCCGCCGATCCGGCGAGCACCCCGGCGGGCGCCCTATGACCGCCTTCACCGAATCCGATGTGGAAGCTGCGGCGCTCGACTGGTTCAGGAGTCTGGGCTGGACGACACTGCACGGTCCCGACATTGCTCCGGGCGAGCCCCGTACCGAACGCGAAGCGCTTGATGAGGTAATCCTTCGCCGGCGGCTTCGGGTGGCCATCGACCTGCTGAATCCGGTCGTGCCGGAGGCCGCTCGCGAAGAAGCTTTCCGCAAGGCCCGGCAGGCGAGCGCGCCGTCGGTGATCCTGGCGAACCGGGTCTGTCACAAGCTCCTGGTCGATGGGGTGACGGTGGAGGTGCTCGGCGACGACGGCGCGGTCCGCGGCGAGCAGGTGAAGCTCATCGACTTCGAGGAGCCGAGCCGGAACGACTTCGTGGTGGTGAACCAGTTCGGCGTCGTGCAGGGCAACAAGAGCCGCCGGCCGGACCTCGTGGTCTTCGTCAACGGCCTCCCGCTGGCGGTCATCGAGCTCAAGAACGCGGCCGACGAAGACGCTACGATCTGGAAGGCATTCCATCAGCTTGAGACCTATCGGGAGCAGATCCCCAGCCTCTTCCACTGGAACGAGGTGCTGGTCATCTCCGATGGGACGCACGCGCGGCTCGGCTCCCTGAGCGCAGGCAAGGAGCGCTTCCTTCCTTGGCGCGCGATCGATAGTGAACAGCTCGCACCGACTTCGCTCTCGCAGATCGAGGTACTGATCAAGGGGCTCTTCGACCGCTCTCGCTTTCTCGATTACCTTCGGCACTTCGTGGTCTTCGAAGACGAGGACGGCAAGATCACTAAGAAGATCGCGGGCTATCATCAGTTCCACGCCGTGCGACACGCGGTGGAGGCGACGGTCGAGTCGGTCCGGCCCCAGAGCGACCGCCGGGCGGGGGTGGTCTGGCACACGCAAGGGTCAGGAAAGTCCCTGACGATGCTCTTCTACGCCGGCAGCCTCATCCTGCATCCGGCGATGCAGAACCCGACGCTGGTCGTCCTGACCGACCGCAACGATCTCGACGAGCAGCTCTTCGGCACCTTCTCGCGCTGCCACGAGCTTCTCCGCCAGACTCCGGCCAAGGCGGAGAGCCGGGCGCAGCTCCGCGAGCTGCTCGCGGTCGCGTCGGGCGGCGTGGTCTTCACCACCATCCAGAAGTTTCTCCCGGAGGAGAAGGGCGACAGCTTCCCGACGTTGACGGAGCGGCGCAACGTAGTGGTCATCGCCGACGAGGCGCACCGGAGCCAGTACGGGTTCAAGGCGAAGCTCTCCGGCGGCGACATCGTTTATGGGTTCGCCCACCACCTGCACGACGCGCTCCCGAACGCGAGCTTCATCGGCTTTACCGGAACGCCCATCGAGCGCGAGGACAAGAGCACCCGAGCCATCTTCGGCGACTACATCTCCATCTACGACATCCAGCGCGCGGTCGAGGACGGCGCCACCGTCCGCATCTACTACGAGTCGCGACTCGCAAAGCTGGATCTGAAGCCCGAAGAGAAGCCGCACATCGACGAGGAGTTCGAGGAAATCACCGAGGGCGAGGAGGACACCCGGCGCGACGCTCTGAAGACCAAGTGGGCGCAGCTCGAAGCGGTGGTCGGGACCGAGAAGCGCATCGACCTCATCGCCCGCGACCTGGTGGACCACTTCGAGGAGCGGCTCGGAGCGATGGACGGCAAGGCGATGGCCGTCTGCATGAGCCGGCGCATCTGCGTCGAGCTGTACGAGGCGATCCGCGAGCTCCGGCCGCAGTGGCATGATGAGGATGATGCGAAGGGCACGATGAAGGTAGTGATGACCGGCTCGGCCGCGGACCCGCTCCCGTGGCAGCCGCATATCCGAAGCAAGGGGCGGCTGAAGGACCTCGCCAAGCGGTTTCGCAAGGCCGACGACCCGTTCAAGGTGGTCATCGTCCGGGACATGTGGCTGACCGGATTCGATGCGCCCGCGCTGCACACTCTCTATCTCGACAAGCCGATGGTCGGGCACACCCTGATGCAGGCCATCGCGCGGGTGAACCGGGTCTTCAAGGACAAGCCGGGCGGCCTCGTGGTGGACTACCTGGGGCTCGCCGACAGCTTGCGACAGGCGCTCGTCACCTACACCGAAAGCCACGGGAGAGGAACGCCGACCGTCGATCAGAAACAGGCGGTCGCGGTCATGTTGGAGAAGTACGAGATCTGCCAGGCGATCTTCTTCGGCTTCGACTACTCCGCCTTTTTCGATGGCACCCCAGCCGAGAGGCTGTCGCTTCTGCCCGCTGCCCAGGAGCACGTTCTCGCCCAGGAAGAGGGGAAGGAACGGTTCATCAAGGCGGTGGTCGAGCTGGGGCAGGCGTTCGCGCTGGCGGTGCCAGCCGAGGCCGCGCTCGCCATCCGGGAGCACGTCGCGTTCTTCCAGGCAGTCAAGGTCGCGCTGACGAAGAGCGCCAACGCCCGCGGCAAGAGCGAGGAGGACCTCGACCACGCCATCCGGCAGATCGTCTCCGAGGCGGTAGCGAGCGAAGGCATCATCGACGTGTTCGCCGCCGCGGGCCTGAAGAAGCCGGACATCTCCATCCTCTCCGACGAGTTCCTGGCCGAAGTGCGGTCGATGCCGCACAAGAACCTCGCCGTCGAGCTGCTGCGGAAGCTCCTGAACGACGAGGTGCGTGCGCGCTCGAAGAAGAACCTCATCCTGTCGAAGTCGTTCGCGGAGATGCTGGAGCAGACCATCCGGCGCTACCAGAGCCGGGCGATCACCACCGCGCAGGTCATCGAGGAACTGATCTCGATGGCCAAGGACATGCGCCAGGCGACCGCCCGCGGCGAGAAGCTCGGGCTCACCGAGGACGAGACCGCCTTCTACGATGCGCTGGAGACGAACGATTCCGCGGTGGCCGTAATGGGAGACGAGGTGCTCGCGCAGATCGCCCGCGACCTGACGAAGACGATCCGGGAGAACGTGACGCTCGACTGGACGCAGAAGGAGACGGTGCGGGCCAAGCTGCGGACACGGGTGAAACGGCTCCTCAGAAAATACGGCTACCCACCGGACAAGCAGGAGAAGGCGACCGAGACCGTGCTCGCGCAGGCGGAGCTGCTCTGCGCGGACTGGGCGGCGTGAAATGCGGCTTCAACCTCCTGCATGAGGGTTGACGGCAGTTGGAACAGACATCGCTCGCACGCGGCAGGTCTGAGAAGGACTCGATTTTCGACGGCCGCGCCCCGGCTGACCTCGCACCGTTTCTCCTCCTGGCGAAACTAATGCAAGGCGCGTCGGCCGG
>JAJYLH010000103.1 GCA_021787845.1 Myxococcales bacterium
CCTCTCTCCAGCCCGGGGGTAGCAGCGTCTCAATGACTTTCCACTCGTCGTTTGCGGCAGGTCCCATGGGCCGCAAGCGTACTCGCGCTCGCCTCCCGTGTCAAGTTTTAGGTTAACGCATATGCGGTCCCCCCCCCTCAGCAGCAGGAATCGCGATCCCTCGCGAACGCCGGCTCCAGAATCGAGATGGAACCCGCCACACCGTCCCCGGGTGCTAGGTCACCACCCGGGTTCGCAGCCAGGCTTCGGCTGCGTGGACGAGGACCCTCCGCAGGTCCTCGTCGCTGTCGCCCATGAGCTGGCGCAACCGGACGCTGAGAAACGGGGTGTCGGTTCCACCGCGCAACTCGACTTTCTCGACGAGGGCACGGCCAGCATCGAGTACCGCCTGGAGGTGTTTCGCAAGGGCACCGGTCTCGTCGTCCGTTGCGCGCCCGAACCAGCGGGCCAGGGCGGCACCGAGGTGCTCCGGCAATGGAACAGTCAGGATGTTCGCGATGGTGGGCTTCCCGTCGATGAACTGCCCGGGGAACCCGAACGTCTCCTCGCGGAACTCCGCCGGGTGCTTGCTCTCGTTGAGGCCCTCGACGATCACCCGCAGCGCCAGCGAGTCTGGGCCGACACCTTTCAGACCGTCGACCCGTTCCAGCATCCGGCGCTCGCTGAGCATACGGTAGGCGGCAGCGGTGTCCTCGGCCGAGCAGCCGATGTCGCCCGGGAGGAAGCGCCGCGAGACGACGGCGGTGTCGTCGTGCTCCGACAGCCAGAGCCGCGAGAGGACCCAGAGCATCAGGCGGCGTGCAGGCTCGGACAGGTCGGCGTGAATCAACGTTCCGGTCACCGCCCCGTAGATCGAGAGCCGTCGCCCGCCACCAGGAGATGCCTCAGCGATCGGCTGTTCGGCCGTCAGGGCCTTCTCGTCGGCTTCGGCTTCTTCCCGCTCCTCTGCCAACGCCCCGAGTGCGACCGCGGCCGGGTTCGCGATGTCCCACCGCTTGCACCAGGCGCCGAGGGCGAACGAGCCGCCTCTCGCGATGCCCTGCCACTCCTCCTGGTTGGCGGCCTCCTTGCCGGCGCCGTGGACGTAAACGACGACGGGCGCCAGCCGCACGATGAGGGCGGTGGCACGCTCCTTCAGCGTCTTCGCGTACCAGGGCGTCGTGTCCGGCTCGTTGGCGAGGTCCACGAGGCGGGCGGCGTCCTCCAGCGCCTTGAGCGTCTTCTCCTGGAGCCAAGGGAGCGGGTTGAAGTGGGCGGTGCCGTCGAAAAGGGACATGGCGCGCATCATCGCCCGGTCGCCGGGCAACGCAAGTTCCCCGAGCGCGTGGCCGCGCCGTCGATGATCGCCCGGTGAAATCGCTCGACTGTGCTGTCCGGCTCGAAGGCGACGAGCGCTCAGGAATCTGCCTGGCCCCGATCTTCTTCGTGACGCCTAGCGGCAGCGGAGTCGAGCAGCTTCACCGCCTCTCGTCGCGCCTCGGGCGAGAGGTGGGCGTACCGCATCGTCATCTGGATGGTGGTGTGCCCAAGCAACTCGGAGACGGCCTTGAGCGTCGCTCCCGCCATCACGAGCTGCGACGCGAAGCTGTGTCTCAGGACGTGCCAGCCGACCTCCGGGAGCCCTGCTCTTCGGCATGCCCGCTCCAGCGGTCGGCGGGTCTCGGAGTCCTTGAACATCGAGCCGTCGGACTTCGAGAAGACGAAGGCCCGGAGGTGGCGGTGGCGCTTCAGTACCTCGACTGCGTCCTCGCCCAGCGGGACCTCGCGAATGCTGCTCCGCGTTTTCGGCGGCCCCAGCTTGCCGCGGTAAGCCGAGCGGCGGACGTTGATGCGACCGCCCTTCAGGTCCACGTCCTTCCACTGCAAGGCCAGCAGTTCGCCGATGCGTAGGCCCGTGCGAAACGCGACCAAGATGATGCACCGCCATTCGGGATCGGCCGCCTCGACGAGCCGCGACGCCTCTTCCGCGGTGAAAAATCGAAAATCTGGCGGCGGAACCTGAACAGGATCGGTCTCGGGGACCTCGGCGATGAGCTTGAAGCGCTTCGCCACTCGGAGCATGCGCTTCACGACGAAGAGGTAATTCCGCACGGTCTTCGGCTTGAGGTCTTCCTGAACGAGCTGTGCGCGGAAATGTTCGAGCTCGCGGCTGCCGATCTCGTTCAGGCGCTTCATCCCGTACATCGGCAGGAAGTGACGACCCGCCTTGATCTTGTGCTGGATCTCGGAGGGGCGGTTCGTCGCCTCGGCCAGCGAGATGAACTCCTTCCAGAACGTGCCGACCGTCGGAACCGTCTTCCTCGGCGCCGTTGCCTCGGCCACTGGGGACTCGGATGTCGGCTCCTCGGCGTCGAACGTCGGCACCGGCTCGCCGTTCTGGAGCGCCCGTCGGATGGCCCGCTCCATGTTCTTCGCGTCCGTCCGATTCAGTGTCGGGCAGGTGCGGCGGACCCGCTGGACCTGCCCGTCCGAGTGCCGGAACTTCACGTCAACCTGCAAGGAGACGTGACGCCGCCCATCGGCGCTGACCCAGGCGCGCTCCCTCACGGACATGGCGGAGGTCTCCTGGCGGGGCGCGCCGCGAGCAGGTCGGCTCGGCGGATGCGGATGGTTCGGCCGACCCGAAGGACACCGGGCAGGGTGCGCTCATGGACCGCGCGCAGGACCGTCTTGCGGTTGACCCGCAGCACCGCCGCCGCTTCTTCGACGGACAGGAATTCGGGCTGGGTTTTCTCGTTTTCGTCGCTCATATTCCGGACTACCCTTTCCGGAGATGAGCCGAGAGAGCCCCTGTCAAGTTGGGGCACACGATTCGCCGAATTCGGGGCACACGAAGCAAGAACCCCGCGAATCCTCACGGATTCACGGGGTTTTCTTGGTGCCGACGAGTGGACTCGAACCACTTACCTGAGGATTATGAGACAGACGGCCAGGATCGCGTGTTGACCCTTGTTTCAAGCAGATCTAGGATTTCCAGTCGGGCCGGATTCTTGATCCCACACACCGCCCCACACACCGAATCAGACGGACCGGTCCTCGTCAGGTGCGTGGTCGCGGAGGCAGGTTTCGAGGCGATGGGCAAGGGCAACTCGACGTTCACCGGGAAGCGTTGGGCCGGCGGGCGCATTTCCGAGGCGAGAGACGGCACCCGCACCTACTGGATCGAGAAGATGGTGCGGAAGACGCGCCGGTTCATCGCGCTCATGGACATCAGCGAGAAGGAAGCAGCGCAGGAACTGCTCCTCTACAAGGCGGATCCCGTCGGTTACCGCTCTCCCGAGGTGCGTGTGGAACTCGCCCGTCGCGAAGCAGAGGAGGCCGAGAAGGCGATCGCAGCCGGAGCCATCATCCTCAACGCAGACCTCATCGGGAAGTGCATCGAGGCGATGCGAACCGGCTACGGTACGACGAGGCCGGTGTCCACCAAGCACGCAAGGGCAACGCACTCGTGCCTGACGAAGTGGGCAACGTCCAAGGTACTGCTCGGCAAGGACCTACGGTCCGTGAGCACGTCCGACATGCGTCGACAGATCGCCGAGTGGGGCGTCGGGAGAGCGCACCGGACCGCTGCCCTTCGATCGCTCACCGCGTGGCTCCGGTGGAGCGGCAAGCTCAAGCGTTCCGAGGACCCGACGCTCGACCTGGAGGTGCCACAGTCGCGCAGGCCGACGCCTCAAGAGAAGGCAGAGAAGGTCGCTGATGTCGAGGTGCTGGAGCAGACCTATCGGCACATCTCGAACAGGAACGTGCGCGACATCTTCTTCGTGCGCGTGCACACCGGCCTCCACGAGTCCGAGATCCATCGCATCGCGATCGGCCAGTGCACCATCCGCGAGCTCGGAGGAACGGGCGAGATCGCCGCCGTCGTCGAGGTGCAACACAAGTCTGGGCGATTTCACAAACAGTCCGTCGATGGTGCCACCCTCGCTGCACTCCGGCGCCTCCAGCAGCTCAAGGGCAAGTGGCCGACCGAGAAGACGCTCCGAGCCAACCGGGTTAAGGCAGCAGCGCTGTCGGGGTGCAAGGAAGTCTACATCGGCCACCTTCGAGCCACGCGAACTACGCTCCCGCAGCTCATCGGCCGAAAAGTTCATCCTGCGAGGTCGAAAGGGGTGTCGCTGGACGATGTTGCGCGCAGCCACGGCCACGACCCGAAGACGGCGGCTGACTTCTACGACGGCATGGAGGTCCCGCCGATGATTGTCCTGCCCATCAAGCTCTTTCACCCAGCAGATCCGCCGATGCCGAAGCGGGGCGCAAAAGGTTAACGGTATCGGTTTCGAATAGTAGCTCCGCTGACGTATAGCTTGGGCTTACCTTTTTTGAGAGGTCTTCCGCTCCTGGAACCTGCTCGCTCGGGGGCCTGTCGGCGACGGACGCACGGACTTCCCCGAACCGTCAGGAGCGGCCAGCGCGTGCTCGAAGGAGTTCACGAGCTCGAAGAGGCCCTGAGCCTCCCACGCACGGTTGCGTTTCCCGACGGTGATCTGCTTGAGCACGCCGGCTCGTTCGAGAGCCGCAACCCCTTCGTTCGTGGCCTGCTTCGACCGCCTCGTCAGCTCTTGCGCGGTCGCCACGGTGACGAGCGGATGCGCCGGCAACAGGTCGATGACGGTCCTGGCGACCGAGTGCGCTCTCGGGTAGCCTGCCTGCACCAACCAGCTCTCCTGGAGCTTGTGAATCTCTTCGGCAAGTTGCTCGGCCCGACGTGCCGCTGTCCGTAGCGCCGACGAGAAGAGTGCGACCCACCCAGCGACGTCGCCTTCGCGAAAGCTGGTGAGCCCTCGCACGTAGGCTTTCGAGTTACCGGCCAGCACCAGGCTCACCGGCGGGACGAAACGAGGCGTCAGCCCACGACGACGTAGCACCACGTGGATGAGGGCGCGGCCGACCCGACCATTGCCGTCGACGAACGGGTGGATGGTCTCGAACTGCGCGTGAACGACCGCAGCCTGGAAGGTCGCCGGCAAATCCTCCCGCGCCAGGAAGACGCACAGGTCTTCGAGCAGCGACCGCACATGCGGGTGCGGCGGCGGGATGAATTCTGCACCTCTCGGCGAGCTCGACGTGCCACCGATCCAGTTCTGCTCTTCCCGCACCTTGCCGGCGAAATGGTCGTGCGGTCCACCGGCGAGAAGCCGCTGATGAAGCTGAAGGAGAGCGCTTACGGTGATCGGCTCCGCCTTTGCCCCCAGCGTGAGCGCATCTTCCATCGCCCGGATGTTCCCGAGGATGGAGATCGCGGTCTCGTCACGAGCGTCCCCACCCGCGAACTCGGCCTTCGCGAGCCGGCGCTGCGACATCACCAGGCCCTCGATCTGGGAAGACGCGACCGACTCCGCCCGGAGAAGCCGGCGAGCTATCGCCTCCAGGCTGCCAAGAGCGGGCGGATTCGCGTTGAGCTCGAGGACCGCTCGCTCGGCATCTGCCATCGCGGCGCTGACCTCCACCGGCAGCGAGAAATCCAGGGTGCCGATGCGGTCCGGCACGAAGGCCCGGTAGACGAACGACTGGCGCGACTTCCGCCCCCCGAAAGCGGCGAGGTCGGCTGTCCAACGATGTTCCTCGAAGTGCGGCATCTTCTGCCTGTTCCGCTGGCGACCCTTGACCGCCCGCAAGCAACAGTCCAGGTTACATGCTAACCTTGACTACACTTCCGGTCAACGTCAGGTCTCCACCCGTATCGACACCAACACATCCCCGCCCGAGGGCAGCCCTATCGCTTACCTACTACACTACCGGTTAGATGGTGCGTTACTGCTCTATATAAGCGGTATCGCTACCGATTCCGACTCACCGTGGGAAACGTCGCGTACATCCGGCCCGGTCCGCCAGGAATGCCCCCCGTCGGCCGAGCTCACGGGCTTTTTTCGAGTGCCCCTGGATTCTCCTAGACCAAGCCGCTGCGCCGATCGATAGTCGCGGCAGCCTGAGAGCCGCCCGGTTGGTCGGGTCGCTCGACGGCCTGTCCGTGGTTTGTCGAGGAGCGGTTTCACCGCTCCATGTGAACGAGGCGGTGGCCGTGGCAGAACCGCGTCTCCCCACCCCCAGGGCGGTGGACCCGAAGAAGCTTGTCCTGCGCGACAACACGGTCGCCTTCGAGTTCCTGAACAAGCGCGGCCGGACCAACGAGCAGATCGTGCGGCTCGCCCTGAGTATCGAGCTCGGCCGAAACATCGCCTTGGCGGCGGAGGTGCTGTTCCCCCTGCGGGACCTCCTTCTCGGAGATGTCGACAAGAAGATCGCGGTCTGGCGGGAGCAGGCGCTGAACGTCACCTCGATTGACCCACCGAAGTACTTCGCTATGAGCCGCGAGATGAAGTCCCTGCAACATCTCGAAGCGCTGAGGAAGTTCGACCTCATCAGCGCTCATGTGATCACGGCTTTTGAAGAACTGCTGGCTCACGCTCATCCGATCATCGAGTTCTTCAAAAGGAACCCAGACGCTCTGAAGAGCTTCATCCACTGGAAGAGCCGGAGGAACATGGGCTGCGCGTTGGCGATGTACACTGCCGAAATAGACGGGTTGACGCCAAAGCTCCAAGCAAGAGAAATCGCCGCGTTGATGCTCCTGATCGGCGACGACAATGGCCTTCAGGCCGAAGTCGATGATCCCGAGGCGACCGAGGACCGCAAGGAGGCATGGCGATCGAAAATGCGTCGCATTGAGAAGGAGTTGCTCCCGATCCTCCGAGAACTCGACTGGGCGCCACTCATCTCCGCCGGATCAGATTCTGAAAGCTGATCCATCGCGGGAGGCCACTGACGGTCGCGGCTCGATCCGAGCCTGATCGTTCTGGATCACTTTCTCGGAACACCTCCTCATCCGACCCCTTCGCCCGGTACGACGCGGGCTCGTTTCCCAAGTCCGATCCCGTTCCGCTCCTTCCCCTCCCGGCGAACGCTGGCCCCGACGCGCGCGGTCGCGTCGAGGCCCCGACATGTGGAAGAGGAGCACACCAGAAGCGCACCCGCCAGACGTGGAGCACGACTGCCAACCGGTACCGCTGCCGACCTGCTGGACAACGCCGCATCTTCCCAGCCTTGAGGACCTCATCGCGCACGCCCGAACGCTCGCCGCGCTCGGCTTCGGCCTCACGCCGACGTGCTTCCCGACCGGCCCGGGACGCTGCGTCCACCACGGTGAGTGCGGGCGGAGCGCAGGAAAACGGCCTCTCCGATTGGGCTTCGTCAGCGCTGCTGCTCAGCTTCAAACGCCTGACGCGACTGAGGTGCTGCTGCGCTCCTGCTGGCCGTGCAACCTCGCCCTGGTCGTTGGGGCCGGGTTCGTGGTCATCGAGGCCGACAGCCCTGCCGCCGACCAGGAGCTGATCGCGCCGTGCGGGGGCGTCGCACCGATCACGCCGACCCGCCTCGGTCGGCCGGGGCGAGGTCGCGGCTTCATCTTCACCTGCCCACCGGGCAGCCTGACGCGCGCAACTCACCGCGGCAAGTCCGGCGCCATCGACGTCCTGCCGGGCGGCAGCATCTTCGTCGTGCCCCCTTCCATCCATGCCACGGGGCACCGCTACTGCTGGGCGCCCGGATGCGCCCCCTGGGACGCAGCACCGCTACCGGTGCCCGACGGCCTCCTCCGTCTCGTCCAGAGCCGACTGGGACAGCGAGTCGACAATCAGCACCCGCACCCGAGCGTTGCCGCGGATCCCCACGTCGCACAGCTTGCCGCCCGCGTCCGTCCGGTCGTCACCTCGGAGGTCGCGCGGTTGATCCGCTGCGATCTGCTCGTCGCGCGACTGTGGCGGGCAGAGGGGAAGCGGCACGGCGACGTAAGCCGCTCCGGGCTGGATTTCAGCCTGGCACAGCGACTTTTTCGCTTACGGGTACCGCTCTTGGACATCGCCTGCGCTCTCGCCTACCGTCCATCCTCGCACGCGAACGATCCCACCTACACCGCGCGGACAGCCCTCCGCGCCTCAGGAGCAAGCCGATGACCGCCATCCCCAGTTCACCCTCTCGCCTACCAGCACCGCTACCGTTCACCATACCCGGCACTCCTCAGCCGATGCACTCGGTTCCGCCCCATGCCGCCTTGCCCGCGCCGCTGCCCAACATCCCTCCGGTAGCGGTCTCGCTACCCGCGCCTCTTACGTTCTTCGGACTTCCCGCCCCCCAGCCGGGCCACCCGGTTCAGCCGTCTCTACCCCTGCCGGCAGCGCTCTCAGGAACCGCGCCGACTGCCGAAGGCTTCGGGTACCTGCCGCCGGACTACCCGTACCCACCCCAGGAGCCCCTCTGCCAACCGGCATCGGTCTCGGAGCCCAAACTTCGAGCCCTGACCTTCGCCGAGTTCATCGCCGCGAACCAGGACCGGCCGCGCGAGTGGATCGTCGACGGCCTGCTCCCCGCGAGCGGCGTCGTCATGCTGGCCGGCGACGCGCTCGTGGGGAAGACGATCATCGTCGAGCTCCTCGCCGCCGCCATGACGACCGCGACGCCGTTCCTCGGCAGGGCGACGCAACCCGGTTCAATGTTACTTCTGAAACTGGAGCATGGGGACGCGGGGTTCGCCGACCAACTCGAGGCCGTCGCTCGCGGTGCCGGTGTCGCCGAGCTCGACTTGGCCATCCTGACCCCGACGCGCGAGCAGGGCGTGGATCTCTTCTCGGATGAGAGTCTCGGCCAAGTCGTCGACGAGGTGCAGCGCGTCGATCCAGCCGTGATCGTGGTCGACTGCCTTCGTGCCGCCGGGAATTTCGACGAGAATTCGAGCCAACAGGTGGCGGACCTACGACGCCGACTGGTACCGCTAACGGATAGCTGCAGCCGTCTCGTCATCCTCATCCACCACACCGACAAGAAGAGTGCCAGGAGTCCACGCGGCAGCGGTGATCTCGTCGCGCAGGTCGACTCGATGCTGACGCTTACGAGGAGCGATGGCGCTCTCGCTATGCACGCCAAGCACCACTTCGGCGCGCCAGTCGACGTGCGGTTCCGGCTCGACTTCAGCAACGCCATCACCGTCGTTCCCCTCGACCCCTCTTGCCAACCGGCTCCGGTGCCGAACTCCATGGCCAAGCCGGATGCTCAGCGCGACCAGATCATCGAGATCGTCCGGCAGAATCCGGAGATTTCGAAGACGGAGCTCGCAAAACGCGCCGGCGGCAACGCGAAGAAGACGCGCGCGCTGATCGATAGCCTCGTTCACGATGCCTTTCTCACCGCCTCCAAGCAGGGCAACGCGAAGCTGCTCAACGTCGGACCGTCGGCGCCACCCGTGCAGCCGAGCCAATGCTCATCGGCACCGGTCCTGTCACCCTTGCCGTCTGTCTCCGCCGTGAACATGGCGACGACGACCGTCGGCTCACCGCCAGCGACCCAATGGCCTCCGGTTGCCCTCCAGCCGGGCGGCAGCTCGATGCAAGCGTTCGTCCCGCCCGCGCCAGCGACCGCACCGGTCTCGCCGCTGCCGCCGTGGGCCGTCGGCCAGGCTCCAAGCAAGCCGTGCTCACCGGTAGCGGCGCCGCAGGGCGACTGGCCGGATGACGGCGACGAGGTTTTCGACGAGCCAGCGTGACCGGGAGATCCTCGCGACCAGCCCGGAAGCGCAAGGGTGACCGCCGGCGAGAACTGGCACGAAGTCCCTCTCCCGTCGGTGTTGTTCTTCCGCCGTTTCCTTCCGGGCCGAGTGTTCGTCGGCAGGAAGAGGAAGGCCGCACCATGATGCTGGCCTGGCCGCGGGAGGTCCGCGAGTCGTGAGCCGAATATGGGGAGAGCGCCAAGAGACGTAATTCGTGTGTGCTGAATTGCCTTGTCTTCACGCGCTTTCTGCGCCGGATGAAACCGAGCGATTCAGACGCACGATCGGAGGCTCGGACCTCATCTGGTACCCCCCTCGCGGCCCGCGAGCGTTCGGATTCGAGCGCTTTGGACGCCCAAGGAGGTGAGCTTCGAGCCGAACCGATGCCGGATGAGCCCTCCGCCGGAGCGTCCCTTCTGACATCGCCGCTCCGGCCAGCGCTTTAGCGTGCGCGTCACCATGCCTTCCACCGCGCGCGAGAGCTCCGGCTAAAACGCCAGCGCGGAGCCGAGCGCGAACGG
Organism: Myxococcales bacterium; assembly: GCA_021787845.1. Classification (GTDB taxonomy): domain Bacteria; phylum Myxococcota; class Myxococcia; order Myxococcales; family JAJYLH01; genus JAJYLH01. The sequence goes on from JAJYLH010000103.1 coordinate 10,060, forward strand.
ATAGCTCACCACCCACTGCCTGAGCGTCGACACGCGGGAGCACGTGGTCCACCAGATGCGCTGCGCCGTCGGCCATCTCGCGGGCGGCGCAGGAGGGGCAGACACCACCGGAGCGCATGGAGCAGGACGGCGAGGAGCGCGACCATGGCCGCGCGAGCGTCGGCGGCTTCTCCGTCGCTCAGTCGGAGAACGGGTTGCAGCCCTGCCCAAAACAGATTGCAAGGACCGGATGGAGCTCGACTCCCGATGGGGCTGCGCCACGTGCGTGCGGATCATCGGAAAAGCCCACGCCGACGATCGTCGCGGTCACACTTGCCGTGGTGAAAGATGTTGTCGGATGGAGTTGGTTCTCGGCGGCGGCCCGCGCGTGCGTGATGTAGCAAGCGAAGGGGCTCCCGGTACCCACACAGCCAGGGAACGGTACTTCAGTGATCATGGTGTTGCTACCATCGCTGACTACCATGTGGAAGTCGCTGTCCGCCTCCAACGCATCCTGGGTGAGCTGCACGTCCTTGATCTCATAGACGGTGTCCTCCAGCGGCGAGATTCGCCCGTTCGATGGCCGGTAGCTCGGCGCGGGGATGGCGACGAGGTTGGCGATAGTCGTGACCTGGACGTGGCTCAGATCGACGTTCACAGCGTCTGGATCAGTGCCCGTCTTCACGCTCCAGCGGTACACGCCGCATCTGCCCGAGGAGGTGCTCGTGTTGTAAGCCGCAGGCGCGGTGCAGGAAAGACCATCGCTCGCATTCGGATCGCACCGTTGCGCGGCCTGGTTGCAGGTCGTTCCCGCCGGGCACGAAGAGCAGGTGAACGCGGCGCACGGATCTTGTGGGCCGACGCAGACCTCTCTTGGGGCTCCCTCGTTGTCGAGCTTGACGGTGCAAGTCTCGCCGCCTTCGCAGGAGCCATTCTCGCACGCCGGCAGGCATCCAGAGCTGGTGCCGACCTGGACGCAGATGTCCCCAGCCTTGCAGTCTGAGTCTTTCAGGCAATCGCCGCAGCCACTACTGTTGTTTGCGGGCTGCTGGCAAGCTGCCATGAAGATCATTGCCGCGAGCGCGCCGAGAGAAAGTGTGCGACGCATGCTGCCCTTCTCCTTGGTGACACGTTGGTATGCGGCGAGCCTGTCGTGGGCGCCTTCGCGAGCCGGGGCGCGCAAGGCTGTTGATGTCATTTGCGCTCGGAACCGCCGCTGCGATTTTCCAACGGCGCCGAGCGGGAGCAGGGGAGCTGCGTGCCTCATCCGTCGATCGCCCGCGACCTGCGTGCGGTGCGGGGCGATGGATGGTGTCCGCGGATGTCAGTCTGTTGAATCCGCCACTTGTCGGACGGGCAAGAGCCCGTAGGCGCCAGTCCAAAAGAGCCACAAGATGAGGATGGCCTCATGGAAGCAGGGCATGCGCAATCTTATCATCCCCTCAACATCACGCTCCGTGGCGAGGCCGCATGGAGCTGCGCCCCCGCCCTCAACGCAGCCGATTCCGGTGAAAGCCCGCAGTGCCGCCTCGCTCCGTTTGGCCGAACTCAGGTGGATCCGTTTCGCCGACCCGGCTTGGATCCCATAGCCCGACCCGTCACACGAGCGCCTCTGGCCGGCGTCGAGACGAACCTCTCCCGGCGGGCGGCCTGAAAGCGCCCGAGGAAGACCTGCTGGAAGGATCGAGATGGGCTACGCGGCCATCAGCGGCGGGCCGCGGGCGTAGGTGGTGGCCTCGCCGGTGTGCGCCAGGTAGCGGGCGATCTCGTTGGAGTCGTGTAGCACCGCGATCGGGCGCAGGCGTCCCTTGCAGCGCGAGCATTCGAGAGCATCGCCGCCCCAGGTTCGGTGGAACAGCTCGGCCCAGAGAAGTCGTTCGGCCATCGGCAGGGGAGCAGCGGCGTCTCTCGGCGCCGGTTCGTCGTGGCGGTGCTCGCAGGTCGAGCCTCGGCGCTTCGTCGGCGCGGGCACCACGAGTGAGCGCTGTTTCGCCGCCGGCGCCAAGACGCCGAAGTACTTCCGCGTCAGATGGCCGTGGCCGGGGATGAGGCTGGCGAGGCACATCAAGAGCTCTTACGGCGTGAGCACGAGTGCGGTGTGCGGTGGCGATCCGGTTTCTTCCGGCGGTAGGAGACCAGCCCGTCGGGCAGCTCGGTGAGGCGGCAGCTCGAGATCGGTCCGCGCAGAAGGTAGTGGCACACTCGCTCCATCCGGGTGCGGTCGTCTCCGTCGATGGGAGCGGCGGAGGGAAAACCGAGTCAACTCGTTCCTTCACCTGGAAGCCTAGCCCTAGTTTCGCATCCGGGAGGAGAGCTGGGCGGCTGGTGGGCGTTATTTCCTGGCGTTTGGGGCAGGGCCGGTGTACATGAAAGACATGCACACGTTCAGCCGGACGATCAACGGGCAAG
>JAJYLH010000040.1 GCA_021787845.1 Myxococcales bacterium
TGCGGCGGGGAGGGCAAGCCCCCGCCCAACGGTTCTTGAAGTCCCTGCCTGCACCCGGACACTGGCGTGTCCGGCTCCAACTCCAATTTCGATTCCCATTCGAAACAGCGCGGAGCCAAGATTCTTCGGGTTAGCAGTACAGGCGTCCCCGCCGTGGAAGGCCAGATGGATCCGCTGGCATGGCAGGTTTCCAGCCGCGGTTGACGAATCTGCGCTGGATGCTTGTCGGGTTGACGCGAGTACCACCGGATCGGCGCGCCGCTCCTCGAGGGTCGCGGCACGGATCAGGCTGCCGCGGGCGCGAGTCAGGAGTCCCTACCGCGATCGTCAGCGAGCGGCGCTCTGGGCACGACTGGACCGGGTGGCGTCCTGCGGATAAGCGCCTTCCGCACGATCCCGTTCAGTGGCGGTACAGATGTTTCCGGGCTCTCCCATGCCTGCCTGCCACTCGGGCAAGGGCCGTGGCGAGAATGTGGCCGGCGTGGCGAAAGCGTCGGACTGGAACGGCGAGGCCGCGCGCAAAGCGGCCTGAAAGACGAATCGGCTCGCGGCACGGCCGTTGCTCAAGGTCGGCGGCGTGCGTCTGCGACTCGCGATCGCCTGTTTGTTCGTCTGCACGGCGCAACTTGCCCGGGCCACGACCGCCCATCCTGAGCCAGCCACCCGCACTCATCCTGAGCCAGCCACCCGCACTCATCCCGACCGGCCTACCCCCGCTCATCCCGAGCCAGCCACCCGCGCTCATCGCGACCGGCCTATCCCCTCCTATCCCGAGCGGCCTACCCCCGCTCATCCCGAGCGCAGTCGAGGGATGCCTTCGCAGCTCAGCCTGCCGGAGGCCGAGCGGATCTTTCTACAGCGGGGGTTCGACCTGCTGATTGCCGAGTACGGAGCCCAGGGCGCGCAAGGCGACCTGCGGGCGGCGGGCGCTCATCCGAACCCCAACCTGCAGCTCTCGCCGATGTTCACGCCAGCGCTGCACCACGATGTCCTGTATCCCGTCGGCGCGAGCTCGCCGGTGCCGCTGTGGGGATTCGGCATCACGCTCGACGACAACAACGCCATCGAAGACCAGCTTTCCGGCAAGCGGGCGCTGCGCATCGAGGCGGCGTCGAAGGCGCTGGCGGCGGCGCGATGGAACATCGAGGACGTCAAGCGCGTCGAGCTCTCGCAGCTCGAGGAGGCGTACGTCGCGGCGGTGCTGGCGAAGCTCGACGTCGAGGCCGCGCAGGATTCCTTCCAGACCTACGACCAGCAGCTAAAGCTCAACGAAATCAAGCACGCTCAGGGCGCCATCAACGGCCTCGACCTCGCCCGGGTGAAAGAGGCGGAGCTGGAAGCGCTTCAGGCCATCGATCAAGCGCAGGCGGGCTACCGGCAGGCGATGGCGTCACTCCTCTTTCTCTTGGGCGTGCGCGGGGCGCCGCCGGCGGTCACGTTGACGACCGGCATCGATTTCGCCGCGCTGCCGCCGCTCGCGGATGCGAATGTCGCGTCGCTCGACGACCTCGCGCTCCAGAACCGAACGGATGTGAAGGTCGCGCAGGCGAACCTGGATGGCGCGCTCGTCGCGGTGCGCCAGGCCAAGCGGTCGAGGCTGTCGGATATCTCGTTGGGCGCGGGTTACTCGGAGCAGTGCAACGCGGCGTCGTGCTCGTCGGAGCCGGCGTTCACGATCAGCCTGCAAGGGAACCTCCCCGTCCTGTACCAGCAGCAGGGTGAAATCGAGCGCGCACAGACCAACGCCGTGTCGGCCAAGCTCACGGTGGACAAGACCAAGGCGCAGGCGTTGACAGACGTCGAGCAGGCCTACGCGGGCTACACGGCGGCGAAGAGTCAGGTTCAACGGATGATGACCGGGCTTCTCGCGGAGGCGAAGAAGTCTCGCGACCTCGCCCAGATCATGTACCAGCAAGGAGGCACGCTGATCGATTTCTTGGACGCGCAGCGCGCCTACGTCGCAAGCGAGCTCGAATACCATCAGGACCTCGCGAGCTACTGGGATGCGATCTTCCAGCTCGAACAAGCCACCGCGACCGATTTCACGAAGACGATGGGAGAGTGAGAATGCCACTGCTTTGGCAAGAGGATTCGACACCAGTAGTGCCGGCCCTCTGGCCCGGCACCAGAACGTTTTCTTCTGGCTCTGCGCTGTTTCGAATGGGAGTTGGAGCCGGTCACGTCAGTGGCCGGGTTCATGCTGGGCGTTCGCTCGCTGGCAGCGGCCTGGCGCTGGCTTCCCGAACACGCGTTCGCGGTGCCTGCACCCGGACACTGACGTGTCCGGCTCCAATTCCGGCCGAGAAAGAGCACGATCATGAACGCCATCTTGCTCCACGCCGCCCACCTGAAACGACGCAGAGCCTTTTCCCTTCGTGCCGGGCCAGAGGGCCGGCACTACTACTCGTTTGCGGTCTCGCGTTGATGTCCGCGGCGTGCGCGCGCAGCGACGCCCAGACGCCGGTCGCTCCGACGCCGCCAGAGGGCGAGGTGTGGCTGACGAAGACCCAGACGGCGCAGCTCCGGTTCGCCGAGGTACGCCCGCGCCACGTCGATGACGTCCTGCGCCTGGGCGGACGGGTCGCGTTCGACGATCAGAAGGTGACGCACGTCTACTCGCCGGTGAACGGACAGGTGACGCGGGTCCTGGCGGCGCCCGGCGAGCACGTCGGTCGCGGCCAGGCACTGGCGCTGATCGCGTCGCCCGACGTGGGCAGCGCGTTTTCCGATCTGCTCAAAGCGAAGGCCGACCTCGTGACGGCGCAGCATCAGGTGACGCGCGAGAAGACGCTACGCGCGGCGGACGCGGCGTCGGCGGTGGATCTCGAGAACGCGCAAGACAACTTCCTACGCGCGCAGGCGGAGTACGCGCGGGCGAACGAGCGCGCGCGGATGCTCGACCGCCAGAAGCTGAACGCCGTCACCCAGGAGCTGACGTTGCGCGCGCCCATCGCGGGGGAGGTCATTTCCCGCGACGTGCATCCGGGCATCGAGGTGCAAGGGCTCTACGACGGCGGCAACGCGGTGGAGCTCTTCACCGTCGGCGAGCTCGATCCGGTTTTCGTCTACGCGGACCTGCACGAGCAGGACCTCGCCCAGGCGCACGTGGGAGAGAAAGTTCTGATCAACGTCGTCGCCTATCCGCGCCAGACCTTCGAAGGCACCATCGATCTCGTTTCGGCGACGCTCGACCCGGTGTTGCGAACGGCGCGCCTTCGCATCCGGCTGCCGAACGCGGAGAGGCTGCTCAAGCCGGGCATGTACGCGACGGTGACGATGCCGCGCGCGGGGCCGCCGGAGCTCGCGGTTCCGCGGGAGGCGGTGGTTCACCTCGGTCGACAGACCGTAGTCTACGTCGCGCAAGGAACGACGGAGACCGGAGACGCGCGGTTCCTGCGCGAGCCGGTTGGCGTCGACGAGGACGTGACCGGAGACCTCTGCCCGGTGCTGCGCGGGCTCCAGGCCGGACAGACCGTGGTGACCGACGGCGCCATCCTGTTGTCGCAGACGGGAGCGTCGTGAGCCGTGCGGCATGCCCTTCGACAAGCAGTAGGTTGGACAGTCCGGCCGTGCGCCGACCGGCGCGACGGACGGCTGTCCGACATTCTCAGGCGATCGCTGCGGAACGATCGTCGAACAATCGCTCTGGAACGACGGACAGCCGGTCGCGCGATCGCCAGGATCATCGCAAACGGCTCAGCGACGCGACCGGACTGTCCATCCTACTGACCGCGAAGTCCCTTGGCCGTTAGCGAGGTCTCATGATTCAGAAGCTCGTTTCGTTGGCGCTGCGGATGAGCGTCGTGGTGGCCATCGCCGCCCTCGGCATCGTCGGGCTCGGGCTCTACGCCTACAGCCGGCTGGACATCGAGGCGTACCCGAACCCGGTGCCGCCGATGATCGAAGTCATCACGCAGCCGACCGGCTGGAGCGCGCAGGAAGTCGAGCGCTACGTGACGGTGCCGGTGGAGACCGGGCTCTCGGGAATGATCGACCTCGACCACATCCGCAGCCAGTCCCTCTTCGGCTTGTCGGACGTCAAGTGCTACTTCGACTGGAACATCAAGTACCGCGAGGCGAAACAGGAAGTCCTCAACCGGCTCGGCTTCGTCGATCTCCCGCCGGGATTGTCGCCGCAGATTTCGCCGTGGAACGCCATCGGCGAAGTGTTCCGGTATCAGCTCGTCGGCAAGGGCTACACGCTCGCGCAGCTCAAGAGCGCGGAGGACTGGATACTCGAACGCCAGTGGCGCCAGGTGCCCGGCGTCATCGACGTCACGAGCTTCGGCGGCGAGACCAAGCAGTACCACGTGCAGCTCGATCCGTTCCGCCTTCTCGGCCAGAACGTCACGCTGCCACAGGTGACGAGCGCCATCGCCAACGCGAACGCCAACGTCGGCGGCGGCTACATGAACCTCGGAGAGCAAGCGTTCACCGTCCGCGGCACCGGGCTCATCCGATCGCTCGAGGACATCGGCAACATCGTCGTCACCGAGAAGAACGGTGTGCCCATACGCGTCAAGGACCTCGCCGACGTGCTCGTCGGCCACGCGCCGCACCTCGGCGTCGTCGGACGCGACCTGCAGCCGGACATCGTGGAAGGCATCGTGCTGATGCGCTACAACGGCAACTCGCTGGAGACGATCCAAGGCGTCCACAAGCGACTCGCCTACATCCGCAAGTTCCATCTGCTCCCGCCGGGCATGAAGATCGTCCCGTACTACGACCGGCTGAGCCTGGTCCACGTCACGACGCACACGGTTCTGGAGAACCTGATTCTCGGGATGCTCCTCGTGAGCCTCATCCTGTGGGCGTTTCTCGGAAGCCTGCGCGCGGCGCTCGTCTGCGCGGTGAACATCCCGCTGGCGCTGCTACTCGCGTTCATGGGGATGGTGGCCACCGCCACGCCGGCGAATCTCATCTCGCTCGGCGCGGTGGACTTCGGCATCGTCATCGATTCCACCGTCATCGTGGTGGAGAACATCTTTCGTCACCTTTCCGGTCCCTCGACTGCGCTCGGGATGAGCGGGGGCGGAGCGCGCAACCTGAGAATCGTGCTCGCGGCGGGCGAGGTGGCGACGCCGGTGCTCTACTCGACGCTGATCATCGCGGTCGCGTTCATCCCGCTCTTCGCGATGAACGGCGTCTCGGGCGTCATCTTTTCGCCGATGGCCCACACCTACGCCTTCGCCATCGGCGGCGCGCTGCTCCTGGCGGTGACGCTGACGCCCGTGTTGGCGAAGAAGTTCGTTGGGCGGGGGCTTGTCCCACGCCGCGGCCAGGGCAATGCGGAAACGCCGCAACAGGGGGGCGACGCCCACCGCGAAAGCTTCCTCGTGCGTCAGCTTCAACGTCTCTACGCGCCGCTCTTCGGGTTCGCGCTCGCGTGGAAGAAGCTCGCGCTGGCGATAGCCATCGCTCCGGTCGTTCTGGCGATTCTCGTCGCGCTGCACCTCGGCGGCGAGTTCATGCCGCACCTGGAAGAGGGCAACTTCTGGATTCGCGCGACGCTCCCGGTCTCCGTGTCTCTGGAGCAGAGCTCGAAGTACGTCGGCCAGATGCGGCGGATTCTACTCGGCTGTCCCTTGCAAGGACCTTGCGACCTCGCGCATCGGGGAAACCCGGAAATCACCACGGTCGTCTCGCAGCTCGGCCGGCCGGACGACGGCACGGACACGGTGGGCTATTACAACATCGAGCTGTTCGCCCCGCTCGCGCCGCGGTCGCGTTGGCCCGCCGGCGTCACCAAGGCATCGCTCACCGAGAAGCTGTCGAAGGAGCTGACGAGCACCTTTCCGGGCATCGACTTCAACTTCTCGCAGTACATCTCCGACAACGTCGAAGAAGCGATGAGCGGCATCAAGGGCGAGAACGCGGTGAAGGTGGTCGGCCCGAACCTGGTCGTCGACGAGAAGAAAGCGGACGAGATCGCGGCGGTGATGGCGAAGATCAGAGGCGTCACCGACCTCGGCGTGTTCCGGACGCTCGGGCAGCCGAGCGTGCGCATCCGGCCGGACCGGGAAGCGTGCGGGCGCTATGGGCTCAACGTCGGCGACGTGGAGGCGGTGGTACAAGCGGCCATCGGCGGGCAGGCGGTGACGCAGGTCTACGAAGGCGAGCAGCACTACGACCTGACCGTCCGCTGGGCGCCGAAATACCGGAAGGACCTCGCGTCGTTGCGGGAGATTCCGGTGCCGACGCCGGATGGCGCGAGCGTGCCCTTGGGCGAGGTCGCGAGCATCGTCGAACAGGAAGGCCCGTCGCTCATCTATCGCGAGGACCTGAACCGTTACGTGCCGGTGAAGTTCTCGGTCCGCGGGCGCGACCTGACCTCGACCATCGCCGAGGCCAAGCGCGCAATCCGAGCGCAGGTCAAGCTGCCCTACGACACGCACCTCGAATGGGCGGGCGAGGCCAACGAGCTGGCGGACACGCTCGGCCGCCTCGGGTTCCTGGTCCCGATGACGCTCCTGCTCATTGCGCTGCTGGTCTTCCTCGGGGTCGGGACCTGGCGCGACACGCTCATCGTGCTCGCGGGGATTCCGGTCGCGTGCAGCGGCGGCATCTTCGCGCTGTTTCTGACGCGGACGAACTTCTCCATCTCCGCCGCGATGGGATTCGTCTCCATCTTCGGCGTCGCGGTGCAGGACGCGCTGTTAGTCGTGACGTACGTGCAACGGCTCTGGAAAGACGGCGCGTCCATCCAGGAAGGCGCGCGGCTCGCGGCCGAGCGCGGCTTGCGGCCGGTGCTGATGACGATTTGCGTCGCGACGCTGGGCCTGACGCCGGCGGCGCTGTCGCATGGCATCGGGAGCGAGACCCAGAAGCCTCTGGCCATCGTGGTCATCGGTGGCGCGCTGATGCTGGCCGTGCTCCCGCGGCTGCTCCAGCCGGCACTGCTCGTGCTCGCGCACAAGAAAGACGGGGCGAACAGAACCAACGGCGCATCGGACGAGCCGGTGCTGGAGGCGTCGTGACCACAGTAGGATGGGCAGTCCGCGGAATCGCAACGCGATTCCCGGCTGCCCGTCCTTCCAGAGCGAATGTGTGTAGGGACAGGTCGATGTCGTCCGAGTCGTCTGGAAGATCCAGAACGATCGCTCTCGGACGGACAGCCCGTCGCCGCGATCGATCGCTCTCGGACGGACAGCCCGTCGCCGCGATCGATCGCTCTCGGACGGACAGCCCGCCGCCGCGATCGATCGCTCTCGGACGGACAGCCCGCCGAGCGCGAAGAACCGCGCTCGACGGGACTGTCCATCCTACTGGTCTCGTCATGCCGGGATGACCCGGCGAGCGGTTTCCTTCTGGCGCGCGGTCGCCAACGCCCATAGAGGAGCATGCGATGCGCATTCCGAGCAAGATGACGTTGGCTCTGAGCGCGACCGGGCTCGTGCTCTTCGGCGCGTACGCGGTCTATCTGGTCCACGCCGAGGACGAGGACCTGCGGGCGACCATCGTCCGTGAGGCCCAGATGCTCGGCCACAGCTTGCAGACCGCGATCGCGGACGCGCTGCGCGACCGGCAGATGGCCGACGTGCAGGAGCTCTTGGTGCGCCTGGACAAGGTCGAGCAATGGGTCGACATCATGGTCTACGACCAGGCGGGCGCGCTCCAGGCGCAATCGCCGGGGAGCCTGGCGACGCAGGCGCTCGAAGGCCGGGCCGCGCTCAAGTCCATTCGCACGGGCAAGAGCTTCCTCACTTACGATCACCCGGCCGATCCCAAGCGGCTCGTGCTGGCGCTGCCGATGCGCCTGGAGCATCGCGGCATCATCGGCGCCATCGTCCTCGCCCGGCCGCTCGACGACCTGCGCGCGGACATCGCCCGCACCCGGCGCGACGCGGCGACGTCGGTGGCGCTCTTCGTCCTCGCGGCGACGCTCATCGGCCTGATTCTCGGGCGCGTCTACCTCGGCGCCCCGATGAGCGGGCTCGTCAGCGCCATGCGGCGGGTGCGCGAGGGCGATCTCGCCTCCCATCTGCCGGTGCGGCGCAAGGATGAAATCGGAGAGGCGGCGAAGGAATTCAACGTGATGGTGACCGAGCTCCAGGAGGTTCGCCAGCGTCTCGCGGAGGAAGCGAGCCGCCGCCAGGCGCTGGAGCACGGGCTCCAGGAAGCGGACAAGCTCATCACCATCGGCCAGCTCGCCGCGAGCGTGGCGCACGAAATCGGCTCGCCGCTGCAAGTGCTGGTCGGCCGCGCGCACGCGCTCGCCGAGCACGATTACGATGTCGAACGCGTGCGCCGGTCGAGCGAGATCATCGCCCGGCAAGGCGAGCGCATCACGGGAATCGTCGAGCAGCTCATGACGTACGCGCGCCGCCGGCCGCCCAGGACCATCCTCACCGATTTGCGCGAGCCGGTGCGAGCGGTGCTGGATCTGCTCGCCATCGAGGGCAAGAAGCAGGGCATCGCCATCAGCTTGACGGCGCCGGACGACGTACCGGTGGTGCCCTGCGATTCGAACCGGATCCAGCAGGTGGTCTTCAACCTCCTGCGTAACGCCCTCAACGCGACGCCGAAAGGCGGGCACGTCAGCGTCGAGCTCGCCCGCGCGCCAATCGACGATCTGCCGGGGCGGACGGGAAAGACGCCCGGCGTCGTCCTCGCGGTCGAGGACGATGGCAGCGGCATCGCGCCGGAGAACTTGCAGCGGGTGTTCGAGCCGTTCTACACGACGCGGGCGGAGGCCGGCGGCGTGGGGCTGGGGCTCGCGGTGGTGAAGGCGATCGTCGCCGAGCACGGCGGCCGGGTGTCCGCCACGAGCGACCTCGGGAAAGGGAGCCGGTTCCTGGTCGAGCTGCCGGTCGGTTCGGAGGGGATCGTCACCGCGACGCAGGCGCCGAAGGCGGTGCAGGAGGGCGCGGCGTGAGGCCGAATCCAGCACCGCGCCAGGTTTGATCGGAGGTCCTCATGCCACCTCGTCCGCAAGCTCGTGAGCGTCTCCTGGTCGTCGACGACGAGCCGGAGGTCGTGAGCTTTCTACAGGAGATGCTCACCGACGAGGGCTACGTCGTCGAGGGCGTCACGTCCCCGGAAGAGGCGTTGGCGCGGGTGACGGCTTCGGACTACGCGCTCGTCATCACCGACGTGGAGATGCCGAAGCTGCGCGGCATCGACCTGATGACCGCCATCCACGAGAAGCGGCCGGGGCAGCTCGTCCTCCTCATCACCGCGTTCGGGAGCATCGACCTCGCGGTGCGGGCGCTGCGCGCGGGCGCGTGTGATTTCGTGACCAAGCCGTTTCGCATCGAGGTGTTGCAGGTCGCCATCGAGCGGGCGCTGCGCGAGCGGCAGATGCGGCACGAAATCGTGCGGCTGCGGGCGGCGCTCGGCGGCGGCGAGGAGAAGCCCGGCGAGTTGGTCGCGCGTAGCCCCTCGATGGTGCGGGTCGTCGACCTCGCGCGGCGGGCGGCGGGCACCAAGGCGACCGTGCTCTTGACCGGCGAGAGCGGCTGCGGGAAAGGGGCGGTGGCGCGGTTCATCCACGACCACAGCGACCGCGCGGCGGGCCCGTTCGTGCAGCTCAACTGCGCGGCGCTCCCGGCGACCCTGGCGGAGAGCGAGCTGTTCGGAGTCCGGCGCGGCGCGTTCACCGACGCGAGGGAGGATCGCGCGGGCTTCTTCGCGCAGGCCGATGGCGGCACGCTCCTCCTCGACGAAATCGCGGAGATGCCGCTCGACCTGCAGCCGAAGCTCCTCCAAGTGCTGGAGACCGATCGCGTGCGTCCGGTCGGCGCCGTGGCCGACGTTCCGGTCGACGTGCGGCTCCTCGCGGCGACCAATCGGGCTCCCGAGACCGCGCTCAAGGATCAGAAGCTGCGGGCGGACCTCTTCTATCGGCTGAACGTCGTGCGCATCGAGATTCCGCCGCTGCGCGAGCGGCCCGAGGACGTCGCACCGCTCATCGACGTGCTGCTCGAACGCGCGTGCAGGAAAGTCGGCCGCCCAGTGCTGGGCCTGACCGCCGACGCGCTGCGCTCTCTCTTGCGCCACGACTGGCCGGGCAACGTCCGCGAGCTCGCGAACGTCATCGAGCGCGCGGTGGTCTTGAGCGAGCACGACGCGCTGACCGCCGACGACATCGTGATTTCCAAAGGCGAGAGCCCCGACGACTCCCTGGAGAGCGCCGCGCGCCGGGGAAAGAGCCTGGACGACGTCGCCAACGCGTATATTGCCAAGGTGATCGAAGTCTGCGACGGCAACAAGACCGAAGCCGCCCGCATCCTGGGAATCGATCGCCGGACCTTGTACCGGAAAATGGAACTGGAGCCTTAGCCCGCCTTCGCCGTGGTTTTCCTGGCGCTCGGACCCATGCCTATCCGACCGACACACTTGCGGTCGATCGTTGTAGGGCGGGGGCTTGCGGGGCAAGTGCGCCAACCGGATAGGCATGCTTGGACCGACGAGCTCGTCGCGAGGACACCCGTGCCAAGGAGACGAATCCGCGCTGAACCTGGACGAAGGCGACCGCCAACGCTGGCGTCCAGGTCTGGCGCTCCGTGCCCGTCGGCCGCGCCTGCGGCATTGTTGCCGCATCCAGACCAGTTGACGAATCGCTCGCGCGGCTTTTCGGCTTGCGTTATCTTGCGCACCCTTTACGCGCCGGGGTGGGCGCGCCGGGTTCATCATGAGCGTCAAAGGTCACGTGCTTGCCCGGATTTTCGAGGCTCTCGACGCCTGCGAACGGGAAAACCTCTGGCCGCGCGTCCTGCACCGGTCGGTTCCGCTGGAGCGGCCGAAGCAGGCGGCGCACGGAGACCTCGCGACCAACGTCGCGATGACGATGGCGCGCACGGCGAAGATGAACCCGCGCGACATCGCCCAGGCGATCGTGGACCACCTCGGCGCCTCGCCGGACGACCCGGTGATCACCGCGGCGGAGGTCGCGGGGCCGGGGTTCATCAACCTCTCGCTCGCGCGCAAGCTCTTCCTTTCGTCGCTCGCGGAGGGGTTCGCGCAGCGCGAACGCTGGGGCAAGAGCCGCGAGCTCGCCGGCGAGCGCATCCTCGTCGAGTACGTCAGCGCCAACCCGACCGGCCCGATGCACGTCGGGCACGCCCGCGGCGCGGTCACCGGCGACATCATCGCGCGCTTGCTCAAGGCCGCGGGCGCCGAGGTGCACCGCGAGTACTACGTCAACGACGCCGGGGTCCAGGTCCGGCATCTCGCGCACTCGGTCTATGTCCGGGCGCAGGAGATGGTGGTCGACACGCTCCCCTACGTCGGCTTCGTGCCGGACCAGCTCGCGCCCGACGACTACCAGGGCGAATACATTATCGACGTCGCCCGGAAGCTGCTCGAGCCGCTCACCCGCCAGTCGCGCGAGGGGCTGATCACGAGCCCGTTCATCGAGATTCTTTCCTGGCTCCAAGACGCGGTCGTCGACCTCGTCATGAAAGAGATGATCGAGCCGGACCTGGCTCTGTTCAACATCAAGTTCGACAAGTTCTTCCGGGAGTCCGAGCTGCACGAGTCGGGGCGGGTCCGGGAAGCCATCAACACGCTGCGGGGCAAGGGGCTCGTCGAGAAGCGCGTCCTGCCGCCGCCCAAGGGACAGGAGCGCGCGGACGACGAGATTCCTCCGACCTCGGAGCCGCTTCTGGTGATGCGGACGACCGAGTTCGGCGACGACGTCGACCGGCCGCTGGTCAAGCCGAACAACCAGTACACCTACTTCGCGGGAGACGTCGCCTACCATTGGGACAAGCTCCAGCGCGGGTACACGCGGCTCATCAACGTCTGGGGAGCGGACCACGCAGGCTACGTGCAGCGGGTGCGCGCGGCGATCGCGGCGCTCGGCTACGACCCCAAGGTGTTCGAGGTGGTGCTGGTGCAGATGGTCAACCTGGTCCGCGATGGCGTGCCGGTGCGGATGGGCAAGCGCAGCGGCAACTTCGTCACCCTGCGCGAGGTCATCGAGGAGGCCGGCCAGGACGCGACCCGCGTCTTCTTCACCGAGCGCACGAGCACCTCGCAGTTCGACTTCGACCTCGCGCTCGCGAAGAAGCAGGAGGACATCAACCCGGTCTTCTATCTGCAATACGGACACGCGCGCGCCGCGTCGATTCTACGCAAGGCGAGCGAACGAGGCATCGAGCTGCCGCAAGTGACCGCCGAGAACCTGCAAGGACTCGCGTTGCCCGAAGAGATGGACCTCGTCCAGCGGCTGCTCGCCTATCCCGAGGTCGTGACCGGCGCCGCCAAGACGCTGGAACCGCATCGGATCATCGCCTACCTCAAGGAGACCATCGGCGCCTTCCACTCCTACCTGACCAGGTACAAGAGCACCGAGAAGGTGCTGTCCGACGATCCGGTCAAGACCCGGGCGCGCCTCGCGCTGGTGCTCGCGCTCAAGCTCACCCTCGGGAACGCCCTCGACCTCATCGGCGTCAGCGCCCCGGAGCAGATGACGAGAACCGACGAATAGCCCGGCAGCCAAACCAAGTAGGATGGGTGAAGCGTCAGCGGAACCCATCGTCCTAAAGCCATCGCCGCTCGATGGGCTTCGCTTTCGCTCGCCCATCCTACCGTTGGGCGGCTCCCCGACAGAATCTGTACGTGCTCGACGCCGCAGATGGAGCCGGACACGTGAGTGTCCGGTGGTCTCATGCGCTTGGAGGTGCTCCCAGAAACGCAGGTCAAACCCCCGGCGAGGGCGAAGGGAGGAGAGCGGCCGGCCTTCACGCGCGCTTCAGGGTGGTCAACCTGGAACGCCGCGGCGGCACTGGCGCTCGCTGACCGGCATGCCCACGTTCGCTCGGATGCGCGGCCCGTGCGCTATCGCCCTCGGCGTTTTCCTGGCGGCCTGCACCGGCGACGGCGTCCGGCACCAGCCGATGCTAGTGGTCTCGCCGCCGCACCTCGACTTCCCCGACACCTACGTCGGCGCCGAACACCACCTGCGCCTCGCGCTCGGGAACGACTCGGGGATGTCGCTTTCGGCATCGCTCGCCGTGTCCGACCCCTTCTCGGTGGATCGGACCGGGGTCTCTGTGCCAAACGGAGTCACGGTGGTCAACGTCACGTTCCGACCCACCGCGGCTGGCACGTTTTCGACCGACCTCGTCGTGAGCAATCTTTTCTCGACCAGCCGCGTGCACGTCACCGGTCGCGGGCTCGCCGACGCCGACTGCACGAGCGTCGATACCTGCACCGGCCGCGCGTTCGATCCGGCCCAAGGCAAGTGCGTCGATCATCCGCTGGCCGATGGCACTGCTTGTCACAACGCCTGCGTCCTCGCCGGCAAGTGCTTGGAGGGTGTCTGCCGAGGCCAGGAGATAAGCTGCGACGACGGCAATCTCTGCACCCACGACTCGTGCGATCCCGACAAGGGGTGCGTCCACACCGACGGCACCAACCTCGCCTGCCCGGTGCCCGCCGATCCCTGCCAGGTCGCGACCTGCGATCCGGTCAACGGCTGCGGCACTGCTCTCGCGCCCGACGGCACGAGCTGCGACGCCTCCGACTGTACCACGACCTACGCCTGCCAATCCGGACAATGCGTCGCATCGGCGACCCCCGAGGGCGCGACCTGCCCGGCGACGCCGTGCCAGGACGAAGGCATCTGCCACAACCATCAATGCGTGCGCGCGCCGCCCGTGATGCTGAAGCCGGAATGGACGCGCAACGCGAAGGCCGGCATGCACGTCAACTTCCGCGGCGTCGCCGACGACGATGGCAACCTCTACTGGTCCGAATGTACCGAGAGCGATCCCGAGACCGACCGCTGCGACATCCTTTCTGTCGACGCCCATGGCCGCCTGCGCTGGCGCGTCCGCGCCGACGGGACCGCGCACTGCGGCTACCAACCGGGCCTGCTGCTCCTCAACGGCGACACGGTGGTCTCGTCCGAGACCAACAACTGGCTCGAAGCCTTCGACGCCCAGACCGGAGCCCTCAAGTGGAAGCTCGACGTCCTCAACGCCGTGACCGACGGTTCTCTCGCCACCTGGATGCTCGACAAGAGCTACGTCGGCGTCCAGATCGAACCGATCGTCGACACTGGCAAGGGGGTGATCGTGGGGTTCGTCGAGTCCTACCCGAGCTGCATGAAGACCGGGATTACCGCCGGACCGCCGAACGGCCTGCGACGCATCATCACCGGAGAGTGGTTCATCGCGGTCGACCTCGCAACAGGGACGCTACGCTGGAAGGAACCAGTTGATCGAGTGATGAACTGGCCGCCCAGCGTCGTGTCGGACGAGAACGGGGACATCTTCACGATGATCGTACCGGACGGCTGGTGGCAGTCCAGCGCTCCTCCAGACGCGACTCTCGAGTCGTTCGACGGCCTGACGGGCACGCCGAGATGGGCGACCAACAACCTGGAGTGGGCGCTCGCAGCGTACGACGGGCTTCTGCTGACGGAGGATGGCCAGAGCACCGGCATTGGTAATGTGAATCTTCGCAGCGCATCAACAGGGGGCTTGCTAGCGACCATGCCGGGGTACTTCGGTTTGGGAACACTCGATGAGCCGTCGCCTGTCTTCGATGGAGTCCAGATCTACGATTGGGGCAGGGAAACAGTAACGCCGCGCACTCTAACCGGGATGGATCCGAGTTCGTTCGCGACCTGGAGCCTCCGCTATTCGGACTCGTGGGAGCAAGACTCCCAAGCCGAGCTGACAAGCCGTGGTGCGGTCTTCGTCTCCTCAACCGGGAAATACGTCGGCGGTAATTGGGAACCGGACTCCCACATGTACGAGTTCGATTCGGGGGGCCGGGAGATTTTCGTGTGCCCTGTTGAACCAACTTGCGAGGGCCCGATGTCGCTCTCGGCGAACCACTGGGTTGGCTCCGACGCTGTCGGTAGCTGGTCCAAGCATGTCCTATCTGTGCATCTTTCGCACATGACGGATAATCTCCCTCCAGGGTGGCTAACTTTCGGCGGCAACGGTCGAGGAGGTTTCCGTCCACGTTGAGTATCTACCAGACAAGGATCGAGGGCTTGCGCCCCTGACGCGCCGTGTTTACCTTTCCGGCCCCAGGAGGTCGGCATGTCGATCAAGATTGTGGTCGCGTTTGCAGCGCTCACGTTGAGCGCCGGGCTGGCACGAGCTCAGGTGGACGGCGGCTCAACCCCGCCAGTGTACTTCTTCGTGGACGACTTCGCCCCGAGCGGGACCGGCGGACCAAACACCGGCTGCTCGACCACGTATCCGGCACACGGTCTCAGGCCGGACGACCCACTCAAGAGCGATGGGACAACCTCGGGCCTCGCCCAGGCGATCGCCTGCGGGAAGGACGGCTCCCCGCTGGCGGGCGACGACATCGTGATCGTCGTGCTGTGCTCGAACCCCGAAGGGCCGGGCGACTCCGACCCCGGGTTCTGCGTTTATCAGCCGGACACCGGCACCACCGACCTCGACACGAACTACACGGGGTCAAACACGCGGTTGGTGACGGCCCAGTACCCGAACACCGTGAAGATCAAGAGCCCGAACACGATTTCGATCCAGGGGAACAACTGGACGTTCTCGAACCTGGTCTTCGACGGCACCTGGGGCGAAGAGAACGGCACGTTCATCGTCATCGGCGGGAACAACAACAAGCTCCTGGGGAACATCATCGGGAACACCGAGGGCGGCTGCATCTTGATCAACGATGGTCTGGACACCCCGACGGACGCGTCGGGTGTACCCGACCACATCACGATCTCTAACAACATCATCCGAGGTTGCTATGATTTGAACCAAGGCGCACCCCCACTTCCCGACGGCGGAGCAGACAACAACCCCGCCCATAGTCCCGACATCACCAACCCGGACCACAAGAAGGAACCGCTCTGCATTCACAACTTTCTCGGCACCAACGTGACCATCGCAGACAACGACATCAGCGACTGCGCCGGCGATGGGTATCAGACCGAGATGTACGAACCCAGTTCCGGCCAAACTCCCGACACGACGTACCACTTCGCACAGAACACCACGATCACCGGGAATCGAATCTGGGCGAACCAGTACGAGGTGCTCGACGATGGAGGAACCACGCCCGACGGCCGCAACGTGCTCGCCCTCGCCGAGCTCGGACCCGGCGGCGTTCGCGACGCCGATCCGGACGCGGGGACGCCGCGGACGATGGGCGAGAACGCCATCGACATCAAGAAGAGCGGCAGCGGGCTGTACATTTCGGACAACCTGATGTGGGGTTACCGGGCCACGATGGATCTCCAGAAGAACACCGGAGGGGACGCCGGGTCGTATCCCTACCTATACGGCGACTGGTCAGGGACCGGAACCGGCGACCCGGCGGGAAGCGCCATCACGCTGCACGGTGACTTCGTGGAAGACGCCGACGCCGGCTATTCCTGCCCGACCGATGGGACGGGGAACAAGATGTGCGCCCTGGTCGAGGGGAACGACATCTCCGACTGCGGCGGAGGGATCAGCGTGGGCGAGGATTACGTTTATGGCGGCGGGAATCCGACCGGGGTCACGGTGCGAGGCAACGTCATCCACGACCTGCGCGCCATGGGGTTTGATGGGTCCGACAACGACGGAGTCGTTCTCGCCTACAACCGGGGCGTGGGGCTCACGCTGAACGCAGGCGACACCGATGCGGGGACCCTCTACCGCAATCGGGTCTATCGCAACACCGTCGTCAATATTCCTGGCGCGCTGATCCGTACGGACACCACGGTGGCCGCCACGGACGTGGTGAACAACCTGTTCGTCAACAGCAGCGCGCACGATTCGGCGGATGTCTCCGGTGCGAACTGCAAGCTCGAAGACCGAAACGGCGCCGTTTCGCTCCAGTACAACGCTTTCATCGACACTCGGTCGGGAGACCAACAAGGAACCAACGCCACGGTCGATGGCGGCACGGTGGACGAGAACGGCAACCCGGGGCTCGATTTCGTGCGACCGTCGGACCTGCCAGTGACGCCCTACGACCCGGTGACGAACGCAGATGGCCAGTATTGTGGCGCCATCGAGGACCGGGAGCATCAGGGGTCGACGACGTTGACCGCGAACGCGTCGGTGGCGCACCTCGATTCGTCCGTACAGTACAGTACAGCCCGTCGACTCGGCTCGACTACAGCCGCATGAGCGAGGACTCGTCTTGGACGCCCCCGTCCGACAGCGGAACCGACAACTCCGCTCCCTTCAACGTTGCGAACGCGAACGTGGCGGGATGTGGGTCAAGCCCTGAGTTCGGGGCAAGCGAGATTTGTAATGATCAAAGATTCTGGATTCGCAAGTCGTTGGCGGAGGCAGATGACGCCTCGACGGTCCACCCAGAACCGTTCACGGGCGCAGATTGGTGGAGCAGTCCGGACGTCGGATTCGTCCCGGCAGGCCGCGTGGTTCCAGGGATCACGACGCCACTCGCGCTGTGGAACGCCGAGCCGGATTGGCACCAGAGTTCGCGGGGAGGTTCGTTCATCATTCGGGCGGGTTTCCAGTCGGGCTTCTATCTTTGCGGATACCCGCCACCGACAACGCGCATACAAGTCTGGGCGGCTCCCGCTGGTACGGCACCGGTGTTCCCGCGGGATTACGCGAAGGTGGCAGATGAGAACGTGAGGCTCTGCAACTCATGCGATGAGATCAAATGGTGTCTCTTCGGCGGCAGTTGCTGGATTCAGTGTCAGGGGTTTGCCTGTTGTGACGGACAGCCTGGCTGGCATCTCGTGAACGACCAAGTGGATGGCGAGACCTATACCTTCGCCCTGGACGCTCCACCGGATTACATGCCGGGCGACGGTTCGCTCCGGGCGATCGTGTCGCGACAGGACGATCCGACGCCGTCGCCGTTCACCTCTCCGACGAACTCAAACAACGTGGCACAGATGAACGATCTGACGTCCCCAGTGCCGTTGCGCTACTATGCGGTCGACTTCGACGTCGAGCGGGCGCTGCCAGCCGACAGCGCGTCAGATGCAGCGCCAGCGACGACAACGATCTCCGCCACAGATTTCGCCGGGCGTCCAGCGTGGCTCTACATCCCGCCGGCGAATTCCGCGGTGTGGCGGGACATTGGAGGCAACACGTTCCCGCCGAACGACCCCAACGTACCGCCGTCGGCCCTCGTAAGCCTGCCCGTTGGAGGTCCAGCAGGCACCGCGACCGTCACCTTGCCTCCTACCGGCGTGAAGACGCTCCAGGTGTTGGTCGATGCGTCCAATTCCCCAGCGAACAGTGGTGACCACGTCGACGTTACCGAGACGGAGGATGGTGAGACGAAGGGCGGCCTCTCGGTGAACCTGCTCCAGCAGGGGACGGTGCTCGACGAGTCGTTCGAGTATGGCATCCCGGCTACATGGACTGCAACCGGGCTTTGGCACGCGGTCGACCAGTACGGCGACCCATGCGGTGCGGCCGACAGCGGGCGGAGATCGGCCGCGTTCACGTACTTGGATGAGGCGTCGCAGTTCAACACTTGCGACTACGGTTGCTCGCAACTTAGTCAGAACTACGTGGTGGACGGAGAACTGGACAGCCCACAGGTGACGCTTGGACAGAACGCGACACTTTCGTTCTCGCAGTTCAGCCGAACGGGCAATTCTGGTGACACGCTGACCGTGGCGCTGATGGGTGGCTCGACAGATACGCTCGGTACCGTGTCCGGCTCAGGCGCCGACCAAGGCGGCTTCGACGACTGGGTGACGACCTCGTACGACCTTTCGAACTACGCGGGAAAGACAGTCCAAGTCGCCTTCAGGTTCCACTCCCCCGATTGCCGAGGAAATTGGGGCTACCTCAATCAAGGCTGGTGGATCGACGACGTCGTCATCGCCTCCCCGTAGGGCGCAGGCGGCCGAGGCTCGCGCGCAAGCTCTTCCTTTCGTCGCTCGCGGAGGGGTTCGCGCAGCGCGAACGCTGGGGCAAGAGCCGCGAGCTCGCCGGCGAGCGCATCCTCGTCGAGTACGTCAGCGCCAACCCGACCGGCCCGATGCACGTCGGGCACGCCCGCGGCGCGGTCACCGGCGACATCATCGCGCGCTTGCTCAAGGCCGCGGGCGCCGAGGTGCACCGCGAGTACTACGTCAACGACGCCGGGGTCCAGGTCCGGCATCTCGCGCACTCGGTCTATGTCCGGGCGCAGGAGATGGTGGTCGACACGCTCCCCTACGTCGGCTTCGTGCCGGACCAGCTCGCGCCCGACGACTACCAGGGCGAATACATTATCGACGTCGCCCGGAAGCTGCTCGAGCCGCTCACCCGCCAGTCGCGCGAGGGGCTGATCACGAGCCCGTTCATCGAGATTCTTTCCTGGCTCCAAGACGCGGTCGTCGACCTCGTCATGAAAGAGATGATCGAGCCGGACCTGGCTCTGTTCAACATCAAGTTCGACAAGTTCTTCCGGGAGTCCGAGCTGCACGAGTCGGGGCGGGTCCGGGAAGCCATCAACACGCTGCGGGGCAAGGGGCTCGTCGAGAAGCGCGTCCTGCCGCCGCCCAAGGGACAGGAGCGCGCGGACGACGAGATTCCTCCGACCTCGGAGCCGCTTCTGGTGATGCGGACGACCGAGTTCGGCGACGACGTCGACCGGCCGCTGGTCAAGCCGAACAACCAGTACACCTACTTCGCGGGAGACGTCGCCTACCATTGGGACAAGCTCCAGCGCGGGTACACGCGGCTCATCAACGTCTGGGGAGCGGACCACGCAGGCTACGTGCAGCGGGTGCGCGCGGCGATCGCGGCGCTCGGCTACGACCCCAAGGTGTTCGAGGTGGTGCTGGTGCAGATGGTCAACCTGGTCCGCGATGGCGTGCCGGTGCGGATGGGCAAGCGCAGCGGCAACTTCGTCACCCTGCGCGAGGTCATCGAGGAGGCCGGCCAGGACGCGACCCGCGTCTTCTTCACCGAGCGCACGAGCACCTCGCAGTTCGACTTCGACCTCGCGCTCGCGAAGAAGCAGGAGGACATCAACCCGGTCTTCTATCTGCAATACGGACACGCGCGCGCCGCGTCGATTCTACGCAAGGCGAGCGAACGAGGCATCGAGCTGCCGCAAGTGACCGCCGAGAACCTGCAAGGACTCGCGTTGCCCGAAGAGATGGACCTCGTCCAGCGGCTGCTCGCCTATCCCGAGGTCGTGACCGGCGCCGCCAAGACGCTGGAACCGCATCGGATCATCGCCTACCTCAAGGAGACCATCGGCGCCTTCCACTCCTACCTGACCAGGTACAAGAGCACCGAGAAGGTGCTGTCCGACGATCCGGTCAAGACCCGGGCGCGCCTCGCGCTGGTGCTCGCGCTCAAGCTCACCCTCGGGAACGCCCTCGACCTCATCGGCGTCAGCGCCCCGGAGCAGATGACGAGAACCGACGAATAGCCCGGCGTTGGGCGAAGCGGAAGGCGACAGGGCGCGCCGTCCACCCGATGCGACGTGCTCTGGACCGCGCAAGCAGGGTCGTGCTATCTTCCTCGCATGAGCGGCTCCACGCAGCGCTCGGACGCCCGCAATCTGGCGCTGCACCGCGCGGCGTTGACGAAGCTGCGCGCGAAGCCCGAGCTGCGACGGCCGTGCCTCGACCTCGTCAATCGCTGGCTCCAATCGCCCGGGATCGAGCCGTCGCAGGTCTACCTCGAGCGCTGGCGTGATCTCCTGATGTCCACCTCCGACGACGATCTCGAACGCACGGTCCTCGACCCCGAGGCCGGCCAGGCGCTGCGCTCCTGCTCGCCGCTGGGGCCTGTGTTCACGCCGCGGGAGCGATGGGCCGTGCTCGCGCGAGAGGACCGGGGCGAACCGTGACCCGCGCCGAGCTGGAGCACGCGATTCGCGCCGCCGGTGCGATCTGCGGCGACCGCGAGCTGTATGTCGTTGGCAGCCAGGCGATTCTCGGAGCGTTCCCGGACGCGACCGGCGTGCTCGTGCAGTCGATGGAGGCGAACCTCGCGCCCAAGAACCTGCCGGAGCTGGAGTCCCTCGTCGAGGGCTCCATCGGCGAGCTGAGCCCGTTTCATCAGACCTTCGGTTTCTATGTCGATGGGGTCGACGTCAGCTCCGTGGCTCTTCCCGTCGGATGGCGCGAGCGGGTCCTGGTGATCGACACGCCGAACACCAACGGATACCGGGGCCTGTGCTTGTCGCCCGGCGACCTCGCCGCCAGCAAGCTCGTCGCGGGTCGCGAGAAGGACCTCGCGTTCGTGCGAGCGATGATGCGCGCCAGGATGGTCGCGCCCGCGCTGGTTCGGGAACGCTTGGTCCAGGTTCCCAACCTGAGCCCGGACCGACTCGCCACGCTCGAGGAAATCGTCAGGCGCCTTGCGTCGAGCTGAGCCTCGGCGCTCGCGCAGCGGAAGTCCTGGACGTCGGTAGTCGACGGGCGGGCCGATCGCGTTGGACCGCGCTGGGCGGCATCGCGACAAGGTCGCCGGTGACGGTGATCCGGCACGCGACGAGCGCGCTCGAACCCTGTGGTAGAGTGCGGGCATGAACCTCCTCCCCACCCGTCGGTTCATGCTTCACCGCGGCGGTTCGTTCGACGCGATGAAGATTCGGCTGCTGGCGGCGCTCCTGACGGCGGGCATCGCCTCCGGGTGTGCCCGGCCGCCTGTGCTGACCGGCGCCGACGCAGGCCGCGCGGACGCGGGTGGGTCGGCATCGGATGCCGGACCGTTCGACGCTGGTGGATCCGTATCCGATGCCGGATCGTTCGACGCCGGGGGAGTGCCCGACGCCGGGGTGTCGGTCGATGGCGGCGAGTCGGTCGATGCGGGCACGCAGGAAGACGCGGGCGTGCCAGCCGATGCCGGAACGAACGGTGCCGACGCCGGCTGCGCCGCCGGATCGACAGCCGCGTGCACGAGCTCCTGCGGTACCTCCGGCGCGTCGGTCTGCGCGGGCGGGGCCTGGGGCGCCTGCGAGCCGCCGTCGGAAGCCTGCGATCTGGAGGACGACGACTGCGACGGCGCCTGCGACGATCTGATGGGATGTCGAGTCGGGGTCGACCGGAGCGACAATGCGACTGCGGGTCTGCACTTCTACACGACCGACGACGCCGAGGCGGGATGTTGCGGCTACTCCGTCGAGGGCTACGACTACTTCTATCTCTACGCCTCGCAGGAGCCCGGGCTCGTGCCGTTCTATCGCTGCCGGTCGTCGACGGGGGCGCATCGATACACGACCGACCCGTCCTGCGGGGGCGACATCTCCGAAGGCGTCCTCGGTTTCATCGCGACTCAGGCCGTCTGCGGTGCCATCCCGCTCTACGAGCTTCGAAACCCCTCGAACGGCGACGACTTCTTCACGACGAGCTCTGCGGAGCAGGCGGCGGCCCAGGCCGAAGGTCTTACGCCCGCCGGAACCGCCGGCTACGTCTGGCCGGACGCCTGCGCCGGGCCCGGATGCACCTGGAAGAGCCCGGTGGCGATGAGCGGCGAGGCTCGCACCTCGGTGACGGGGTTCCCCACCGCCTGGTACGGCTTTCCGATCTCGGGCACCCAGAGCTTCACCTCGCTGTCGGGCACCGTCTCCATCACCCAGTCGGATGATCTGTACAGCGAGGTCCTCTTCATCCTCCAGTACCTCCCGACAGGCGCGTGTCCGTCCGGGCGCTGGCCGGCGACGACCCCCGAGTTCGGACCGCCGGGCGCCAGAGGCATCGGCCAGGTCATCGTCAAGGCCCCGACGCACGGGAGCTTCACCCTCCCCATCGACTTCGAGCTGCCCGGAGGGCTACCGATTTCGAATTGCCTCCTGCTCGGCCTGAACGGCGGGCCGGTCTCGACCGGACACGACATGGTTTCGTCGGCGAACCTCTCGCTCGGCTTCACCGCGCCCCAGACGCCGCCGCAGCAGGTCATCGGCATGGGCGGCGAGTTCTGTTACGGGCAGGATTGGGGCTGCCAGAAGGCGACCACCGTCGACACGCAGTCCTTCGCCGCCGTCACGAAGCTTTCCCAGCCCGTGCGCCTCGTCGCCCTCTACGGCGACATCAGCGACACGACCTTCGACGGCACGAGCGCCTTCGGGCCGCCTCCCGCGGGCTCCTGGACCGCGACCAACGACTTCTATGTCTATCATGGCGCGGAGTGCGACCAGCTCGGCTCCGGCATCCTTGGACCGGGGAACTACTATGCCAACATCCCGCCGGACGCGACCCTCCTCTTGTCGGTCCCGCTTTCCGGACGAGGCATCGGCGTCGCGACGCAGCCGGTCGACAAGACGTTCCCGAATCTCTCGATTCCCGCGGGCGACTGCCTGGTCACGCTCTGGGGACTGCAGGGAACCGGCGGGTTCGACAACGAGACCCAGGTGACCGCGCTCGTCACCCCGTAGAAGTCGCGTCGCGGCTCCAGTCCCGAAGCTCGTGTGTCCGACGTCGACGACGCGCAGGAAGCGAACCTCTCGTCAGCGTCTTCTCGGTATTAATCGTCGCGCAAGTAGCTGCACCGCAGATGGGACTCGGTAGGCGCAAGCACTTTCGAAAAGATTGATAACTGCTTGTCCGGTCGACCACGTCTTGACGAGAGCGCCTGCACAAGTCAGTGGTGGTGGGCCGCTGGCTCGCCAGGAATGCACATTTGTCCTCGTCTCGCGCGCCAGCCAATCCGATGTGACAACTGGCTCCCCTCCTACGGCAAGAGCAGGTCCGCCGGCACCAGCGGCTTGCCGCTCGTGATCCGATCGAGGTGCTCCTGGAGTACCTTGCGCGTTTGAGGGTCCATGTCGAAGCGCAAGGCGTCCTTGAGCAACTCCGTCGCCCCGGCCTTGTCGCCGGCGCGGTAGCGGGCCACCGCCAGCGTGTCGAGGATCGTGGGATCCTTGCGCCCGGTCGCGTCCGCCGCCGCCTGGGCGATGCGTCCCGCGTCGACGATGCCTTCCTTCGACAGCTTCGCCTGCCCCAGCATCTGCCAGGCGACCGTGTTCT
Source organism: Myxococcales bacterium (assembly GCA_021787845.1). Classification (GTDB taxonomy): domain Bacteria; phylum Myxococcota; class Myxococcia; order Myxococcales; family JAJYLH01; genus JAJYLH01. The sequence continues at coordinate 23,834 of JAJYLH010000040.1, forward strand.
GAATCCACGCGTCGAACGCCACCGGCGCGCCGTTCGGGACGGGAACCGCGAGCTTGCCGCCCGCCGCGCGCTCCATCGCGACATAGGCGGGGCTCTTCGCGAGGTTCACGTACGCGTTCGTCACCGCCTCGTCGTCGCTGGGCAGGGGCGCCTCGAGGTGCCACATCGCGCCGACGAGGCCGATGGCGAGCGCCACGATGCCAAGGACGGCGAACGGACGCAGCTCGGCGCGCGACGCGGGCGACGGCGGCAGGTCGGTGCCCGCCAGGGCGAGGGCGCCCATCACGTAGCCGGCCGCGAGCCCAGCCGGACAGCCGAGCACCGGTACGAGGCCGCCGAAGAGGAACACCGGCAGGACGTAGAGCCCGACCGCGACCCACACCGACGCGTTGGGCAAGAGTGCTCTCGGTAGGCGGCGGCGTCCGAGGGTGGCGAGCGCGGCCAACATCCCGATGAGGCCGACGACGCCCCCGGTCGCGCCGGTGCTGGTGTACGGGAGCGGGAGGAGGAACTGAGCGGCCACCGAGCCGGCGGCGCCGACCACGAACGCGAGCACCGTCCGCTCCCACCCCACCAGCCGCTCGACGAACGGCGCGAACCAGAAGAGCCCGAAGATGGCGAGGGCGAGCTGAATCGGATCGCGGTGGACGAAGACGTAGGAGAACAGCCGCCAGCTCTCGCCCGCCCGGACCAGCGTCGGGCTGAAGGCGCCGAGCGCGATGTCGGGGTAGGGCCGGGAGGCGACCAGGTGCTGTAGCCACGTCAGCGAGAGGAGCGAGGCGAGCGCGACCGCCGCCACCAGGATCGGCGCGACCCGCACCGGCTGCTGCACGAGCACGTCGGAGAGCCGCCCGGCCTGCACCGCCCGCCTCGACCTCTCGCCGGTCGGATCGAGGAGCTGCATCCGCTCGACCAGGAGCTGGCTCAGCGCCTCGTACGCGCGGGGGCTCTGGAGCTGCTCTTGCGCGAGCGCGAGGGCGCCCTTGTGGTCGGCGAGGAGCAGGACCGGTCCCGTCGTCGTGTGCAGCTCGTTGACCTGGCTCAGGCGTCCGAGCTGCACCCGGCGCAGCACCTTCTCCCCCAGCGTGAGCTCGACCGTGTCGCGGGTCACCCGCACCCGGTCCGGCTGCCGGCGGCGCGCCAGGGCGTAGACCATCGTCGCCGACACCAGCGCCCAGCCGAGCCCGACGCTAACCGCGACCGGTTCCGAGAAGCCGAAGCGCTCCAGTGTCCAGACCAGGGTCATGCCCAACGCGACCCCGAACACCAGGGGCAAGGAGAGCCGCGCCGGCTGGACCACCAGCTCGAACTGCTGAACCTCGTTTTCCAGAGCGTGAGCGCCGGGCAAAGGACATCGACTCCTGCTTGCCTTTTACGCCGCCTCGGTGGGGCGGCGAGGGCCGGATACTACACAAAGGCGTCTGGCCAAAGCTCTTCAGGCCCGAGTGCGGGCGACCCGGATCTCCAGCACCCGCCGCTGGTCCCGGCGGGCGACCAGGAACTCGAACCCACCCTGGTAGAAGCGGTCGGCCTGGGCCGGGATCGCGCCCGCCAGCGCCGAGAGAAACCCGCCCATCGTTTCGTAACCCTGGTCGAACGGCACGGCCGCGGAAAAGAGGCGGTTGAACTCAGCCACTCTCAGGTCGCCGCGGATGAGGCTCGCCCCGTCGCCCGCGGGGACGACCGGCGGCGGCTCGTCGTCCAGCTCGTCCCGGATGTCGCCGACGATCTGCTCGATGATGTCCTCCAGCGTGACGATGCCGGCCATCCCGCCGTACTCGTCGACCACGATCGCGAGGTGCTGCCGCTTCTTCTGCAGCTCGCGCAGGACCTTGGAAACCGGCATGTTCCAAGGCACGAAGAGGGTCGGCCGGATCAGGTCGGGGACGATGATCAGCTCCGGGCTCTGGAGCAAGGGCAGCACGTCCTTGACCACCAGGATGCCGACGATGGTGTCGAGCGAGCCCTTGAACACGGGCATCCGGGTGTGGCCTTCCTCGAGCAGGAGCTGCACCACACCCTGCGGCGCGGCGTGGAAGTCGACTGCCACCACGTCGGTGCGCGGAATCATGATCTCCTTCGCGGTGCGCTCGGCGAACTCGAAGAGCTGGCGGACGAGCTGCGGCTCCGGCGCGTCCTTGTCCGGGCTCTGCGTGAGCATCCGTTGGAGCTCGTCGAGGGGCGGCGGCGGTGCCAGGTAGCGTGCCCGCATCCCGAGCGGGTGGAGCACCAGGTTCGTCAGGCCCGAGACCACCCGGGTGAGCGGCCAGAGCGCGAGGTCGAGCGCGCGCACGAGCCAGGCGGTCGACAGCGCCCACGGCTCCGGATGGCTCGCCGCCACCGACCGCGGCACGACGTCGGTGAAGACCGTGACGAGCCAGGTCCCCCCCGCGCCGCAAAGAGCCCACAGCCACGGCAGCCCGCCGGCGCGCTCGCCCAACGCGAGGGCCACGAACGCCGCGAGCGCCGCCGCCAGGGCGAGCGAGAGCGAAGCCGCCGTCCGGATGCTCGCCGCGGTCCGCTCCGGGTCGCGCCGGACGAGCGCCAACAGCTTCCCCGCCGACGAGCTCAAGGCGAGCTCGGCCGTCCGTTCGCCGCCGAGCGCCGCGTGCGCCGCTTCCGCCCCGACGATCAGCGCCCGCAGGAAGAGCGCGAGCGCCGCGGGGACGAGCGCCACGAGGGGCGGCGCGTGGTCGGACCCGGGCATCTGGTGGCGATTCTAGCGAGTGCCTCGCCGGAAAGCGTCTCGGATGAACCGCCAAGACGCCAGGAGCGCCAAGAGCTACGGTCGGCGAGATGGGCGCCCTTGGCGTCTTGGCGGTTCGAGACGAGTCCAGCGTCTTCGTCGACTCGATCGTGAGCCCGGGCGGCAAGGCGCATGGTACCCTCGCGCGCGGTTTTCTCGCGAGGAGCGACGAGCGATGAGGGTGAGAGCGGTACCGGCGCTGGTACTCATGGTGGGTCTTTCGGTCGGCTGCGGGCAGGACCTCCTGCAGAAGTCGGAAACCGGCAAGCTCCAAGCCGAGGTGCTCCACACGAGCGCCGACACGAAGGTCGTCGACCTGGACCTGACCTGCGGCCAGAACGCCTTCGACAAGCGGGCCGCCGCGACGCCGCCGAAGACCCTGGTGGAAATCGACGACCTGAAGCCGGGCCTCTGCAACGCCCGGGTGATCGCCCGGACCGGGAACGCCGTCGCGCTCCAGTCGGTGTGGGTGAGCGACGTGCTCATCGTCGCCGGCAAGACCACCGAAATCACCGTCGACATGGGGCAGCCGAACGCCTCGGTGCCGCCGGGGTGCCAGGAGACGTGCGGCCAGAAGGTGTGCGGCGACGACGGCTGCGGCGGGAGCTGCGGCTCGTGCGCGTCGGGAAAGGTCTGCAACTCGTCCGGCCAGTGCGTCGAGAGCTGCGCCCCTGCGTGCTCGGGCAAGGACTGCGGCGACGACGGCTGCGGGGGGAGCTGCGGCTCCTGCGCCTCGGGCGAGAGCTGCACCGCGCAGGGCACCTGCCAGGCGACGACCCAACCGGCGGTCGGCTGCGCTGACGGTACCCGGGAGGGCTTCCAGTCCCTGACCGACTACCCGCGCATCGCCGCCTGCTCCGGCGGGTGGACCGTCGGCGGCGTCACCCGTCCCAATCTCGTGCCGACTTGCAACCGCCAGGCCGGCAACAACGGGGTGAACCAGGAGGGCACCGGCTGCTCGGCAGCGGACCTGTGTGCCAGCGGCTGGCACGTCTGCAACGGGAAGACCGAGGTCCAAGCCGACACCGGCTCGAAGGGCTGCCAGGATTCCGTTCCAGCCGGCACCCCGGACAAGGCGATGTTCTTCGCGGTCCAGCAGCACAGCGACATGAACAGCGTCTGCGACGACACGCAGACGACCCGGGACAACGACGTCTTCGGCTGCGGGAACCTCGGCGTCCAGCTCACGAGCGACAAGAACTGCGGGGTCCTCACCCGGGCGCTCGCGAGCGAACAGCCCGGCAAGTGCGGCTACAACGAAGCGGAGCCGCCGCTCGGCCCCTGGCAGTGCCCGGCGGTGGTCGCGCACAGCGACCTGCACGAGGGCGGCATCGTCGTCAAGGACGGCTGCCCGAACACGAGCTGCTCGTGGAACGGCGCGCCGACCGCCAACTGGGATCGCGGCGGCGTCTTGTGCTGCGAGGATTGAGCGGCAGCGTCTCGGCAGCGAGGTTTGCACTTCCTCGACCGCGCGGCGGCCTCGGGGCCGGGCCGGCGGGTAGGCGTTCTGCCTCGTGGCCGATCCCTCGGCTGCGCCAGGGACGAGCGGATCGTGCCGAAGCCGCCAGCCGCCGCTTTGCGGCTCGAGGCGCCGCTTTTCGTGTTCTCGCGCCGCCCGCGTGTTATCGCTTTCGACCGATGCGGTGGCTCGCGCTCTGCCTGACGCTCCTGACCGGCTGCTCCTGGATTGCAGAGCGGCTGGGCATCCGCCCTGCGACAGCGCAGCTCACCCTCGTGCACCGCCTCGCCGGCCGCTGCGACTGGGTCCGGCGCGAGGTGCCCTCGGGCCAGGAGACCCTCCTCGCGAGCCTGCCCGCCCCCTGCGACGCCGCCGAGGCCGCCTTCAGCCCCGACCTAGCCCGCGGCGTCATCGCCCTGGGCGCGCTCGAGCCCGGCAGCAGCCCTCCTGCCATCGGCGAGGACGCGCTCGACTCGGACGCCTATCGCTGGACCCTCTACGACGTGTCTTTCCCGACTCGGTCGGCGCGGCCGCTCGGGGTGCCGGGCCCCGGGAGGCTCGACGACTTCGGCATCGACCGGCAGGGCGTGGTCCGGGCGGCGACGGTGGAACCAGTCAAGCCCGACGCGAAGAGCGTTTCCTTCGGCGCAGAGACCTACCCGGTGCCGGACTACGCCGACGGAGCGGCGGCGCTCCTGCACGGCTTCAGCTCAGGCGCGGCCGGCTGGACGATGGGCGCCTCGCGGGTGGTGGCGCTCGACCCGGACGGGGACCCGGACGGCGGGTTCGACTGGGAGAGCCGGGTCGGCCCGCGCACGCTCGACGCCGAAGAGCAGCCGGAGGACGACGACCCGAGTTGGGTGAATTCGCCGGCGCTGACGCGCGCGCTCGACCAAGCCGTCGGACGCACCGACGCCATCGCCGGCACCTGGCGAAAGCTCTCGACGGATCCGCCGCTCTACAACTTCGTCGCGCTGGACCGGGGCCAGACCAGAACCCTGGTGCTGGACGACGGCCGCGCGGCGCGGGTCGAAGGGGACTTGAAGCAGCCGAGCCAGGTCGCTCGGGTCGAGGCCTGGCACGGCTTCGCGCTGGTCGTCGTCGCAGGCCGAGCCTCCGTCCGCGATCCCGACGGCAAGCTCGTCTACTCCGGCGCCGATCCGCTCGCCGCATTCTGGCCGTAGGAGTCCCAAAGCAAGAATGCCGCCGGGGAACGCGCGCGCCGCGCCCCATCGAGCGCCTCGCGCTCCTGGCGCGCCGGCCCTTCTCGCGCCCGGAACCATCGTCTATCTTCCGGCGCGCCGACGCGTCACGTCCCTCGCGTGGAAAGCCCTTCGGAGGCAAGGCATGTCGCAGTTGTTGGACGTTCTGCTCCTCACCGCCCTGCCCGCGTCGGGTAAGTCGGAGGTGCGAAAGTACCTGGCCTCGCTCACCGCGGACGAGTGCCGCGACGGCTTCCACCTGGGGCCGACGGTCCAGCTCGACGACTACCCCTACGTCCACCTGATGCGCTCGGTGAGCCAGGCGCTGCTCTCGCGCGGCGAGGACGGCGTCTTCTTCGATTCCGACGAACGGCCGATGAAAGAGCCGCTCGACTGGGGCGCTCTCGTCCACCTCATCAACGAGGACTTCGACGACCTCGTCCTGCACCGCCGCCCGGAGCCCGCGTCGGCGGCGAACTGGATGCTGGAGCGATTCGACCGCGCGCGCATCCGGGTCGGCGCGCCCCCGGCGTTCCGGCAGATGGCCGGGGAGCTACGCGCGTTCGTCGCCGAGTCGATCCGCAAGGAGGCAGAAGAGCTCTTGGCCGGCAAGAACGCTGGCGCTCCCGCTTCGCTCGAGGGCAAGACCGTGGTCATCGAGTTCGCCCGCGGCGGGAAGCAGGGCTCGACGATGCCGCTGGCTCCTCCCTACGGGTACCGGTACGCCTTTTCCCAGCTCAGCGAGGCGCTCCTGTCGCGCTCGTCGGTCCTCTACGTGTGGGTGACGCCCGAGGAATCGCGGCGCAAGAACGTCGAGCGCGCCGACCCGGGCAAAGCCGAGGCTTCGAACAAGCACCTGTCGCTCCACCACGGGGTCCCGGAAGCGGTGATGCTCGGCGAGTACGGTTGCGACGACCTGGCCTGGCTAGTCGAGACCTCCGACCGGCCGGACACGGTGCGCATCGAGGCGCACGGGAAGACCTTCCACGTCCCGGTGGCCCGGTTCGACAACCGCGTCGACAAGACCACCTTCGCCCGCGGCGACCCGGCGACGTGGCGGCCGGAAGCGGTGCAGCTCCTCCACGACGGTCTCGCCGAGGCCTTCGCCAAGCTCGCGGCGGCGCGAGGGTAGAAGTGCTCGCGGCTCGGCATCGAGTCGGCGCGAAGTGGAGTCAGTGGGATGGACAGTCCGGTCGCGGTGGAGAGGGTCACATCCGCGGGAGGAGCACCAGACCGGCTCTCCGTCCTTGCGCGAGCGATCGCTCCGGAGGGTCGGACGGCCGTCCTACGCCTGACGGCGCAGGGCCGGACCATCCAACCTGCTGGCATCCGACCAGCGGATGGAAGCGGCGCCACTTGCGCCGTCAGGAGGCGCGCCACCAGACCCAGAAGGCCGCGGTGCCGGCGGCGAGCCCGAGGCCGAGCGGAATCTTCCGGGCGAACTCGGGCTTCTCGGTACCGCTCATGCCCAGCTTGGCGCAGAGCTGGCGTCCGGGAGGCGTCCGGGCGGCGAGCGCGAAGAGCCCCTGGACGCCGCCGGCGAGGGACCCGGCGACGAGAGCGCCCACCACCAGCGGATAGCCGACGATGGCGCCGATGGCTCCGGCGAGCTTCAGATCGCCCGCGCCCATCCCCCCCGTCGCCCACATGATGCCGAAGATCACGAGGGCGATTCCACACCCGGCAAGAGCGCTCTCGAGGCCCGGCGTGCGCCAGGTCCCGAGACCGCCGCGGGCGAGCTGGAGCGCTACCCCTATCATTGCCGCGGGGTAGGTCAGCCAGTCGCGAATCAGCCGCGTGCGCAGGTCCGTCCACGCGGCCACTCCCAGGGTGACCGCGAGGAGCACGTCGGTGGCGACGAGCGTCGCCGTTACTGGAACCGGCAGGTGATCTTCTCCGAGCAGACGAAGTACTCGTCTCCGTCGTCGATCCGGCGCCGGGTGATGCGCTTCTTGTCGAACCAGGTGCCGTTGGAGGAGCCCAGGTCCTCGATGAAGAAGCCGTCGGTCTCCTTGACGATGGCCGCGTGCTCCCGGGAGACCTTGCCGGAGTTGATGATCAGGTCGCAGTGCTTGCCGCGGCCGATGAGGAACCTCGGGCCGGTCACCCGGTCGACCTCCCGCCCCTCGGCGTACAGCACGAGAACGGGACCGTCGCTGTGGGCCTCTTCCGGTCCCGGAGTGCTTTCGGAGACCGACCCCATCCCCAAGAGGTCGTCGTCCACCTCGTGGTCGCCGCCGTGCTCGAGGCGTTCGCGTTCGAGCTCGGCCGCCTTTTGCAAGACGTGCTCGCGGGCGGCGCGGGCCTCGTCGGGCGACATCTTGGTGCCGAGGTCGGGCGCGCCCGGCGCGGGCGCCGAGGACGGTCCGAACGCCGGCGGCGGGATGACCTGTGGCGGCGGCTGCCCGAATGGCATCGGCGGCGCCGCCGGCAGAGGCGCCGGCGCGGCGGACGGTCGCGGCGGTCGCAGGGCCGCGGTCGCGCCGACCGGCGGCTCGTCGAGCCCCGGAGGGGGTGGCAGCGGCGCCGGCACCGGGGACGGCGGGGTCAGCTCGTCGAACCGGGCGCCGGCGGGCGGCTGCGAGAACGGCTGCGGCGCCGGCGCGACGACCGGCGGCGGCGCGGAGTAGACGGGAGCCGGCGATGGCGCGGGGGGCGGCGCGGAGTAGATGGGAGCCGGCGGTGGCGCGGGCGCGGGCGGCGGGACGAAGACCGGCGGGGGGACGACCGGCCCGGCGGCGATGGGAGCGGGGGCGCTCGTGCTGGGCGACTGCGCTCTGGTCGGGCTCGGAGCATAGCCGTTCTGCCGGGCGAAGGCGAAGAGCGCCTGGTTGACCAGGCTCTCGCGGTCGACGCCCATGTCTCCGGCCATCGCGGCGAGGGTCTCCCAGAGATGATCGGCAATCGCCACCTGGCGGGGCGTGCGCGCGTGCGGGTCGGACATCGTTTCCACCTCGCGTCTTCGAAAGGGCACTGGCGCCTCCAAGTGGTCGACGCCGGGGCGTGGGAAGACGCGCTCGAACGCGAGCTGAAGCGTTTCCTACCAGAAGCGGGACGGGGTGACAATCGGGGCGGCCTTGGCAGGCGGGCGGCGCAACGCCGGGCCGGGGCCGTCGCCAGGGCGCCATCGATCGACCGGCGCCTACCCCGTCGGCGCGGTGGTCCGATGGCGGAGCCCTGGCCGGGTGAGCGCTCGGAAGCGCCCGAGGGCCGGTGGATCATCCGGCGACCGGCGGGTCGAGGCTTAGGCGAGCGCGTCGGGGGGCCTGGTCGGGCGTGATGGCCGGGCTCACCGGAAGTGGTCGTAGCCGGCGAGTCGGGTGCCGGAGGGCAAGTGCTCGACGGCAACGCCCTCGCCCTCCTCGACGCGGCCGACGATGGTGGCCCCGAGGACCTGCGCCGCCGACGCCGGTCCCGCGAGGGCGAGGGCGTAGTCCTCGCCGCCGCTGACGAGGAGCGAGGCGCGTTCGGCTTCGGCCAGGCCGGCCGAGAGCGCCTCGAACCGCGGCGAGACTCTCAGGGCCGAGAAATCGAGCCGCGCGCGCACGCCGCTCGCCTGCGCCAGGTGCGCGAGATCCTGCACCAGCCCGTCGGAGACGTCGATGCCCGCCCCGAGCCGTTGCCGGGCGGCGAGACCGGTCTCGATGAGCGGGAGCGGCTCGAGAAGGGCGCTCGGCCCGGCCGGAAGCGGCCGCCCGCGCTCCAACCACAGCAGCTCCGCCGCGGCAACGCCGACATCGCCTGCGAGGAGGAGCCGGTCGCCCGGCCGCGCCGCGTCGCGGCGCAGGGGGCGCCCATCGAGCTCCCCGAGAGCGGTGATGGTTACCGACAGGTCGCGGCCACGCGCGAGGTTGCCGCCGACGAGGGCGACGTTCCACCGGCGGGAGAGGGGGGCCATTCCGCGGGCGATTCCGGCGAGAAAGGCGTCGTCCACGTCGTCCGGGAGGACGAGCGCGCAGGTGAACGCGGTCGGGCGCGCGCCCATCGCGGCGAGGTCGGAGAGGTTGACCGCGAGCGCCTTGTGACCGATCTGCTCCGAGGTCGCCCACGCCCGGCGAAAGTGCACCCCGTCGACGACCGCGTCGGTGGTCACCGCCGTCAACCCGCCGGTCTCGAGGACCGCGGCGTCGTCGCCGGGCCCCAAGCGCACCCGGTCGCCCTCGAGCGCGCCGCCCGCTGCGCGAAAGGCCGCGAGGAACAGGTCGATGCGTTCGAACTCGCCCACTAGCGCCGGGCCTCGAGAATCAGCGGGCTCGCCTCGGTCGGCGGCGGGCTCGGCCGGCGGCGGCGGGCGGGCGATTTCCCCGGCGGCGGGGAGGGCGGCTCGGCGACGGGCCATCCGCTCCCAGGACCGAAGAGGGCTCCCTCGTCGTCCATCAGCCGCGCCAGGGTGAAGACGTCCTCGAGCAGCTCCTCGCGGTCGACCAGCCGGTTGGGGACTTCGAAGGAGGCGAAGACCGAGTCGTCGGGGTCGACGCTGAGCTTGAGCTGCGCCAGCTCGAAATTGCGCCGGGCGAGAGCCCGGTAGAACGCGGAGCCGGCGCCGGGCGGGACGGTGCCGAGCCGTCCCATGACGAGCGTGAAGTCCGGCCCGACGATGATGCGAACGAACGAAGGCGGCAGCTCGTCGCGGGCGAAGCCGATGACCCAGGCGTGGCCGGGGTCGAGGGTGGCGTAGGCGAGGCCGCTGGTGGCGAGAATTTCCTCAACGCTGTGGAGGCCGGGCTTTCGCTCCACGTGAGCGCTGGCGGGTGGCGGCTGCGGTGCCGGGGTCATCGAGCGGGGGCGCCCGAGGGGCGCGTGCGCGCAGCCCGACGAGATGAGGGCGGCGAGCAGGAGCTGGCGCATGTCGCACCTCCAGGCGGGTCGGGTCGGAGCGAGCCGGCCATCCGCCTCGGCGACCGGGTGTGGAAGAGAAGATTTTCCGCCTGAGCGAAAGTCGCGAGGGCGCGAGGTGAAGTGTAGCTGGCGGGCCGGCCGCGATGCCATCGGGACCCGAAGGCGAAGAGGGCGCGGGAGAGAAGGCGCGGGGGCTGGCGCGACACTTGCTGGACCTGAGGGAGCGGGGGCGCCGTCGGGGTGCCCCGCGGCGGCGAGGGGAGCGGCGCCGGTCGAAGCCCCGCGGCGCGAAGGGGAAGCGGAGTTCTTCGAGCACCCGGCGTGCGTTGACGAAAGCGGGATCGATGGGCAAGATCGATGGTTTGACGTCTTAGCGGCCCCAGGGCGCGAGATCACGGATGCGATGGAAAAACGAGGCGGCCTGGTGGGCCGGGTGGGTAGTGGCGCTCCTGGTCGGCGGGTGCAGCGACAACGTCAAGACGCGCCAGACCCTGCCGCCGGGCGAGCGGATGGACATCTTCGACCAGGTGACGGTGGGCAAGGTCGACATCCTCTGGGTGATCGACAATTCGGGTTCCACCGCTGACAAGCAGGCCAACCTCGCGCGCAATTTCCACGCGTTCTTCGACTATCTGACGCAGGCGAAGGTCGACTACCACCTCGCGGTGACGACGACCGACGTGCAGACGGACGCGCCCTGCGGGACGCCGCCCAACACCGCGCCCTGTTCCAAGGGGCAGCTCTACGCGGCGCCGGGCGAGCCGACGGTGATCACGCCGGCGACGCCGGACCCGGTGGCGGCGTTCCAGAAGAACGTGGCGGTCGGGACGAGCGGGAGCGGTAACGAGGAGGGTCTGGAGGGGGCGCGGCTGGCGCTCCTGCTCAAGCCCGCGGGATTCCTCCGTTCCGACGCCTACCTGTACCTGATTTTCGTCTCCGACGACGACGACCATTCCGACCCGGGCGAGCCGAAGTACTTCTACCGCTTCTTCGCGAGCGAGAAGGGCAAGGGCAACGAGGGGATGGTCTCCGCCGGGGCGATCGTGGGCGACGTGCCGAAGGGGTGCTACGAGCCGAACGGGGGCGAGGCGCGGGCGGGCACGCGTTACGTGCAGGTGGTGGACCTGATGGGCGGCCAGGTGGGGTCGGTCTGCTCGACGGAGTTCGCCGACGCGCTCGAGCAGATGGGCATCGACGCGGTGGGGCTTCGGCGCAAGTTCCAGCTCGCGAAGACCCCGGACGTTTCCTCGATCCAAGTGACCGTGAAATACCCCTGCGGGACCGCGAAGGTCGATCCCGGCTGCGAGAACAAGAGCTCGGATTGCTCGGGCGGTGCGACGGGCGGCATCACCTGCGGGATTCCGGAGCTGGCGAACGCGCCGGACCCGCAGGCGCAGAACGCCGCCGACGGCTGGCTCTACGAGCCGAGCTCGAACAGCGTCGTGTTCTATGGCAAGAGCATCCCACCGAAGGGCAGCGAAATCGACGTGCTCTACTGGGAGCAGGGGAAGAAGCCATGAGGCGGGCGATCATCGCGGCGGCGCTGGCGGTGGCCGCCTGCGGGCCGGGCAAGGTCAACGGCGCGAGCGCGAACCTCGAGCTTGCGCCGGCGTCGCTCGACTTCGGCCAGCGCCCGGTGCTCGACGACCTGACGCTCAAGGTCCACCTGACGAACTACGGCCTCGCGCCGGTGAGCCTGACCAAGGTCTCGTTGCAGGGCGACAGCGCTTTTACTCTCGTCGCGGCGCCGTCGCAGGTGACGGCGGGCGGCGAGGGCGACATCGCGGTCAACTTCGACCCGCAGAAGGAAGAGGCCTATTCGGGGACGCTGCTCATCGACACCGACGAGCAGGACAAGCTGCACGTCGAGGTGCCGCTGAAAGGGGCCGGGTCGACCGCCGGTTGCGCGACGGTGACGCCGGCGAGCCTCGACTTCGGGGTCGTCGGCGAGGGGCGCAGCAAGGTCCTGCGCGTGACGGTGACCTCTTGCGGTACCGCTGACCTGGTGATCAAGCACCTCGCTTTCGTGGAGCCGGGGACGAACGCGGCCTATGGCTTCGTCGGGTCGACGAGGACGCCGGTGACGCTCGCCGCCCACGCCACGGGCCAGAACGACGCCTCGGCGGACATCAACGTCGTCTTCCAGCCGACCCAAGCGACCGTCGGGACCGACATGACGGGCACCCTGGAAATCGACACGACCGATCCGGAGAACCAGGTGGTGAAGATTCCGATGACCGCGACCTTGAACCAGAAGCCCATCGCGGTCTGCGGCCAGGACCGGCAGGTCGCGCCGGGCACCACGGTGACGCTCGACGGATCGAAATCGCACGACCCCGACGGGACCATCGCGAGCTATCTGTGGACGCTCAAGGTGCCGCAGGGAAGCGCCGCCAAGCTCGACAAGCCGACGGATGTGAAGCCCTCCTTCACCACCGACCAGCCGGGCGACTACGACGCGCAGCTCGTCGTCGTCGACAACGAGGGGCTCTCGAGCGACCCGGTGACCTGCACCGTCACCGCGGTCACCGCGCAGAAGCTCGTGATCGAGCTGATCTGGGATTCGCCGCTGGCGGACCTCGACCTGCACTTCCTCGAGCACCAGAGCGACTTCGACACGCCGATGGACTGCTTCTGGGCCTACCCGCACCCGGCCTGGTCGAGCGACCCCAGCCAGGACCCGGTCGACCTGGGCGACAAGCTCGCCGGCTTCGGGCCGGAGTACGTCGTCTGGGACCATCCGCTCGACGGCAGCTACCTCATCGACGTCGACTACGTCTCCCCCAACGGCGACCAGAACACCAAGGTGAACGCGACCATTCGCATCTACATGTACGGCGTCCTCGTGCAGGAGCTCGACCACGAGATGGACAAGTCGGACCAGAGCTGTCCGGCGAGCGACCCGCACTGCGCGGTGTGGACGGCGGGCACCATCGCGTGGCCGACCGGCGTCGTCACGCCGGGGAGCGCCGGGAGCGCGCCCTGATGCTCCGCTCTTCACGCGCGCTCTTCGTCGCGACCGCCCTGGTCGCCACCGGGTGCAAGCCGGCGAAGAAGCCGCCGCCGGTGCCGGAGTGCTCGGCGAAGAAAGCCTGCACCGGCGGCCTCGTCTGCGTCGCGGGCTCTTGCGAGCCGTGCAGCCGCGACAACCAGTGCGCGCGCGACGAGATGTGCCATCCGATCAAGCGCCGCTGCGTCCTCCGGCCCTGCTTCGGCCACGAGTGCAAGGTCCACGACGACTGCCCGCTCGGCGAATACTGCGTCCAAGGCTTGTGCCTCGAGCCCGACGTGGTCACCCCCGACGGCTGCCAGGTGGTGAGCTGCGCCAACGGCGAGAGCTGCAACACCGGCCAGAAGTGCAACCCGGTCAATCTGGTGTGCGAGGAGGACTTGGGCTGCCAAGAGGACAGCGACTGCCCGACCGGCGAGAAGTGCAACGTCGCCGCCGGCGAGTGCGAAGCCGGCTGCACCGCCCAGAACGCGGCGACCGTCTGCGGCGTGAAGAAGGTCTGCTACGAGAGCCGGTGCGTCGACTGCGTCAAGCCCTCCGACTGCGGTCCTGGTCTCTCCTGCGACGCCACGACCAACCTCTGTGTCAGCCAGACCTCCTGCATCTCCAACCGCGACTGCGCGCCGCCGCTCGTGTGCAACCAGGTCACCAAGGAGTGCACGGTCGACCCGGGGCCATGCCTGTCGGCGGAGGACTGCGGGCAGAACGAGACCTGCGAATTGTCCACCGGCCAGTGCGTGCCGGCGACCTGCCAGCCGGACCGCTGCGACCCGAACCAGACGATGGCGACCGCGGCGCCGCTCGCGCAGGGCCTGACGCCGAACCTGACCCTCTGCCAGAACGAAGCCGACTACTTCAAGATCGCGCTGGAGAACGGGGACGAGCTGAGCGTCATCATCGACGTCGACCCGCTGCTCTCCTTCCACGTGGACATCCTCGACGGCGCCGGCGACGTGGTCGGCTCGGGCGACCTGGCGGCGGACATCGTCGCGTCGGTCGCCGGCGACTACTACGTCGAGCTCACCTCGCAGGACGCCTACGTCGCCTATGGCATCCACGCGACGGTCGCCCGCAGCATCCCCTGCCCGGCCGACCCGGGCGAGCCGAACGAGGATTTCCAGCACGCGACGGCGCTGCCGGTGGGCGACAGCTACGGGTTCACCATCTGCCCCGGGGACGTCGATTACTACGCGGTAGCGGTCCAGCCTGGCGACACCGTACAAGTGGAGCTTTCGAGCACCCCGGACAACGGGCTCTTGACGCTGACGATGTACGACTCGACCGGCACCCATGAAATCGCGCAGAGCTCCACCACCGACCCGGTGCAGACGGTCCAGGCGACGGTGGTGACCGGCAATCGGGTGTACGTCGAGGTCGCGGGGAGCGATCCGACGGTGCAGAACAGCTACGACCTGCACGTCGCGGTGTCGGCGCCGTGAGGAAGGAGATGGCCATGCGCGAGGGCGTCGGCGATCGGTTGGCGCGAGGGACGGTCCTCGTCTGGCTGGCGGCAGCGCTCCTCACTGCCTGCGGGCCGTCGAGCTCCGGCCACCCCGACAGCGGACCGAACGTCCCCGATGGATCGGTGCAGCCCGACGGGGGGACCCCGGACGGGGGCGGCGATGGCGGCGCCGACGCGGGCGACGGGGGCGCCGACGGCGGCTCGGTCCCGGTGGTGCTCGGTTCGCTGACGCCCCCCCGCGGCGCTCTCGAGGGGGGCACGCTGGTCGTGCTCCGGGGCTCGGGCTTCGTCAACGGCTTCGCGCAGAACGGCGGGCTCGAGGCGTCCGCGCAGACCACGGTCACCTTCGGTGGGAACGCCGCGGTGAGCGTCAACGTCATCGACGACGTGGTGATGGAAGTGAAGACCCCGCCGGGCACCGCGGGCGAGGCCGACGTCACCGTCACCAATCCGAACGGCTCGGCCTCCTGCTCGAAGTGCTTCCGATATTTCCAGGCGATTTCGCTGACCCGCCTGAGCCCGGCGCAGGGCTCGACCCGGGGCGGCGACACCCTGACGCTGACCGGGAAGGGGTTCGTTCCCAGCGTGATGGTGCTGGTCGGCGGGAACGCGGCGACGAGCGTGCAGGTGGCGCCGGACGGCACGAGCCTGACCGCGGTGACGCCGCCGGGAACCGCGGGCAGCGCCGACGTGGGGGTCATCGGCAAGGACAGCTCGGCGTTCCTCTACCGCGCGTTCGTCTACGTCGCGCCGATGGAGGTGACGAGCGTGTCGCCGCCGGACGGACCGGTCGCGGGCGGCACCAGCGTCACGCTCTCGGGCGGCGGATTCACCTCCGACGCGGGCGTTTCGTTCGGCGGCGTCGCGGCGACGACGGTCCAAGTCCAGAGCGCGACCACCCTCGTGGCGACGGCGCCGGTGGCGACGCAGGCGGGCGCAGTCGACGTCACGGTGACCACCCGGCGGGCGACGGCGACGCTCCCGGGCGCGTTCGCCTACACCGACGATTCCCGGACCCTCGCGCTGTACACGGTGGCGCCCAGGCAGGGGCCGACGGCCGGGGGCACCTGCGCGCAAGGGCCGTCGACCTGCGTCGCGCTCACCGGAGCGGGCTTCTCGAGCGCTTCCGGGCTCCAGGTGCGCATCGGCAGCTCGGACGTGGCGAGCCCGACCGTGGTGGACGATCACCTGATCGACGCCGACCTGCCGCCGGGCCCGCCGGGGGTCGTCGATGTCCAGGTGCGCTCCACCTCCGGAGCGGCGGTCTTGACGGGCGCCTTCGCCTACGTCGACCCGCTCTCGCTCAGCGGCATCGCTCCCGCCGAGGCGGACGCGAGCGCCAGCCCGCCGGTGACCGCGACGATTCAGGGCACCGGGCTTTCCAGCTCCTGCGAGGTGTGGATCGGCGGCGAGCCGGCGACCGTCACCCAAGCGGCGAGCGATGGGACGAGCTTGACGGTAACGGTGCCGCTCGGCAGCCCCGGCGCCCGCGACGTGCGCGTCACCTGCGGCGATCCGGCCTCGCCCACCTATCAGGAGGCGACCTTGGCGGGCGCCTTCACCTACACCTCGCTCCTCTCGATTCTGCAGGTCGATCCGGATGTCGGCGCCATCGCCGGGAACACCCCGGTGACGGTCTACGGCTCCGGGTTTCAGACGAGCCTGCAGGTCCTCTTCGGCCCGAATCCGGCGACGAAAGTGACCGTGGTCAGTCCGGTGATCGCCCAGGTTTCGACCCCGCGCGGGAACGTGGGAATGGTCGACGTGACGGCCCAGAACGACGCCACCCACCAGGCGGTGCTGAAGGCGGGGTACGGCTACTACGACCCGACCAACATCAACGGCGGCGGCTCGGACGGCGAGATGCGGGGAATCCTCAACGTGACCGTGCTCAACTCGACGCCGGGCATGAGCGGTCCCGTTCCCGGGGCGACCATCGTCGTCAACGACGATCAGCTCACCGGCCTCACCGACGACCGGGGGCAGGTCGACTTCGCCGACCCGGCGCTGTTGAAGCCGGTCACCATCACCGGGACCAAGCCGAAGTTCGCGGCCTCGACCATCGCGCACATCGACGCGCGCGACGTGACGCTCTACATGCAGATGAACGACGGCGGCCCACCGAGCCCGCCCCAGCCGGGACAGCCGCCGGCGACCTTCACCGGCACCGTCTGCGGTTTCAAGGTCGCGCCGGATTTCCAGCTCCAGAGCGGGCAGGACCTGGAGGCGCGGGTCTTCATCTCCTATCCGTACGTCTACGCGGCGCCGCCGTTCGGCTTCCCCGAGACCGGCGCCAAGGTGGCGAGCGACTGCGGCAGCTTCGACATCAGCACCACCCAGTTCGGGCCGCTCGCGCTCTACGCGCAGTTCGGGGTTGCCGACAACGTGAATTCGACCTTCACCCCGCTGCTGATGGGCGTCACGCGGGGCCTGACCGCTTCGCCCGGGGCGACGACGACTGCCAACATCGTTCTCGACATGCACCTCGACATGTCGATTCCGATCACGGTGGTGCCGGCCGACGCGCCGCCGGGACAGATGGTCGTCAACGCGGTCTACAGCTATCTCGACCTCGGCGGGGAGGGCGTGGTGCCGCTCGCCGAGACCGAAAGCACTGACAACACCTTCGTCTTCGCGAACCACCCGCGGGTCGATGGCGATGGGCTCTTGTTCCTGAACCTCGCCGGCGTGCTCGACCCGGCGAGCGGGAGCGTCAGCGCGCCGTATTCGTTCTTCTACCGGCGGCAGTACGGCGATCCGGAAGCGGGGGTGACGATCGGGCCGATGCTCGCGTTCAGCCAACTCACGAGCCCGCCGGAGGGCGGCACCTTCGCGGGGAACCTCGCCTGGACCTTCCTCGGCGGCCAACAGGCGGACGTGGCGCAGGTGAGCGTCGAGGAGCCGGCCGGGCTGTCGATGAAGCCGATCTGGGACGTGGTGGTTCCGGGAAGCGACCTCTCGGTCGCGCTGCCGCAGAGCGCGCTCGGGAGCATCGACCCCGGCCAGACGATGTTCTGGACTCTGACCACCGCGGACACCCCACGGTTCGACTTCAATGATTTCGGCTACCAGCAGCTCTACGTGAACTCCTGGACCAGCTTCACCCAGAACTACGCGTCCTTCAACACGCCATGAAGAGATCTTCGACCCCCGCGATGCGCGCGCTCGGATGGCTGGCGGCGGCGCTCTCGGCCCTCGCGGGCGCCGGGTGCAGCGGCAACACCAAGACCCATGCGGCCTGCCAGTCGGACGCCGATTGCGGCAAGTTCTCTTGCGTCCAGGGCACCTGCATGTGCACCGCCGACGTCCAGTGCGGCGCGGGCCAAATGTGCAACTCGGCCGGCTATTGCCAGCAGGTCCGCGGGTGCCAGTCCACCCTCGATTGTCCGAAAGGACAGTTCTGCGACATCACCACCGGCAACTGCCTGGACGAGAACCGCTGCACCGTGGACGTCCAGTGCCCCTTCGGTCAGGTGTGCGATCAGATCCGCTTCGAGTGCGTGGACGGTTGTCGGGACAGTGGCGATTGCAATCTCGGCTCGGTCTGCGAGTGCCCCGACGGGCAGCCGCGCTGCGCCGATCCAAAGAACTGCCCGACGGGCTTCGAAGGTTGCTCGCAGCTCGGAACCTGCGCGTCCGGCCCCTGCGCCGACAACTCCTATTGCAAGTACGGCCAGATCTGCCAGTCGCAGGGCCAGGGCGCGCCGGACCGGTGCGTCAACGACACCTCGGGGCCGTTCTGCCAGCCGTGCACCATCGGCCCCGGCCAGGACTACTGCCCGGGCGACGCGGCGAACTTCTGCCTCGTCGACACGAGCAAGGCCTATGGCTCCTACTTCTGCGGCGTCCAGTGCCAGCAGGATACGGACTGCCCCTGGGGCTACGGCTGCGACGACGTGCTGATTCTCACCCAGCAGACCTGCGGTTCGGCCAATCAGTGCCAGACCCACGACGACATGCCTTGCCAGACTGACCAGGACTGCCCGGGCGGCGAATGCGACACCTCGACCCATCTGTGCCGGAGCATCTGCATTGCCAACGAAGGCGACGTGCAGGGGTTCTGCACCTGCTTGGAGGACAGCGACTGCCCGATCGACACCTGCGGGAGCGACGGCCACTGCACCATCTCCCGCAAGATGTGCGACGCGAACAACCCCTGCCCGAACATCTACTGCAAGACCTCGACCGATCCCCAGACCAAGAAGACCGTCGGATACTGCTTCATCGGTCGCAACTGCGCGCCGTCCGAGGGTCTGAGCTGCGATCAGATCACCAACCAGAGCCCATGAGAGTCGCCATCCTGTTGATCGTCGCCGCGCTCTGGCCGGCAAGTGCGAAGGCGCAGGCCGTCCCGCGAACGCTCCTGCCGAGCGATGGCGCCGCCGTTCGGCTGATCTCTCCCGGCGCCGGCGCGGGCGTGGCGCACGGGTCGAATCCGACACCAGTCCAGACAGGCAAGCAAGACGGGGTTCGGACTCCCTGGATCGGACTGGGCGGGTTGTGGCTGGGCGCGTTGGCGCTCGGCGTGACCGCGGGCGTTCTGGCTTACCAGGTCAACAGCGGCATCGGGCAGCTCGACGCCCGCTACGCCGCGGTGGGCTTCGCGCCATCGGATTTCCAGGCGGCGCGGGACCTCCACACCAAGCGCGACGTCGCCTGGGGACTCGCCGGAGGCTCGGCCGCATTGGCCATCACCAGCGTGGTGCTCGTCATCCGGTTCTGATGGTGCCTGTCCGCTCGACCCGACGAGACTCAGAAGTGCCTGGCCCGCTGGCCCAGCATGACGGCGAAGTTTTTCGGCGCCGGGCCGGAGGGCCGGCACTACTGGAAACGATGCAAGCACTTACGTAACGATGAATAGCACCGTCGGGCGGAGGCTTGTCCCCTGTCCTACGACGATCGACCGAGTGCAAGCGTGTCGACCGGATCGGCGCACAACGATCAAGACGCGAGCTGGCGCTGGAAGAAGTCGAGCGTCCGAACGAATGCGTCTCGCGCGGCGCGGACGTGATAGGACTCTCGCCCGTCGTTGAAGAAGCCGTGCGACGCGCCCTCGTAGGTGTGAAATTCGAAGCTCTTTCCCGCGCCCTTCATCGCCTGGGCGAACGCGGGAACGCCGCCGTTGATGCGCTCGTCGAGGCCGGCGTAGAGCCCGAGCACCGGGCAGGCGACATGCGGCACCAGCTCCAGCGCGGGGGAGCTGCCATAGAAGACGACCGCGCCGGACACCGCCGGCTCCTCGCACGCGAGAAGCGCCGAAAGCGCGCCGCCCATGCAGAAGCCGACCGACGCCACCTTCTGGCCCTGGCTCTGCGGCGCGCTCGTTCGCAGGTAGCGCACGCCCGCGCGAAGGGTCTCGACGAACTCCGCGCTGCGCCTGCCCATGCCGCCCCAGAGCATGCCCATCGTCTCGCCGATGCGCGCCGCCTTCTCCGGACCTTGCGCCTGCAGCGCGAGCCCGCGCGCCTGCTCGTCCATCCAGGCGTTTCGCGGCAGCGAGCCCATGAAGCCTTGCATCTCGGCGATGCGCGCCAGGGAGAGCGCCTCGGGGCGGACACCGCCGGGCGCGTAGATGTCCGGCGCCAGCGCGGCATAGCCAGCGGCGGCGATGCGCCGGGTGACGTCCTCGATGTGCCCGTCCACGCCCCAGACTTCTGGGATGACAACGACGCCGGGCAGCGGAAGCTGCGCCCGCTCCGGCCAGGCGAGAGTGCCGACGTGATCTTCGAACCTCACGTGCTCGGTCAGGATGGACATCGCTTCGCTCCCGCGGATGGGGGAAAACCGCGCGGGCGAAGACTCGCGCAATCCGTCCGAGCGGTCAAGCTGAATTCGGGCTCCCCGACAGAATCTATGCGGGCGACACCCGCCACACCTGGAGCCGGCACGTCAGTGTCCGGGTTGGGAGGCATCTTGCCGCACTTCGAGTCTTGTTGCGTCCGATCCGGAGATCTGAACGCAGTCGTTCCGCCCAATGAACGAGCTGCCTGTACCCGGACACTCGCGTGTCCGGCTCCACTTCTCTCGGCCACAGCCCGCACAGATTCATTTGGAGAGCCCAAGATCGAGGCAGGCCCCTAGTGGACATCGCCCGGCGCTTCGGAGAATGGAGCGTTGCAGGCTTGCGCCGTGCTCAGCGCTTTGGTCACACCCTCTTATCTCGGTCGCGCGATGACGTTGCCGCTCGTGAGCTCGGGCCGGCCGGGCGGGCCGCCGTCGGCGTCGGCCAAGAGGTAGCGGTGCTCCGCGAAGAGCTTCAGCACCTCGTCCCTCTTCCGGCTGATTTCACAGAGGAACGTCGGTCGCACCTCGTCCAGGAGTCGGGTGGCGCCGCCGAGCGCTTCGAGCTCGGCTCCCTCGATGTCCATCTTGACGACCTGCGGGGCCGGAAGGCGTTCGAGGAGCCAATCGAGCGTGACGGTGACGACCGTGACCGTATCCCGCGCGCCGCCCGCCTGGCTCGAGCCCTCCACCGCCTCGAGGTAGTTCGAGCAGCGGCCGCGCGCGGCGATGGCAAAGCGCGCGAGCCCGACGGTGTCGCTGACCGCGACGGGCACCACCTCGACCGGCGCGTGTCCCGGCATCTGCCCGAAGGCCGATCGGCGAAGGAGCGACGCGAGAAAGATGTCGGCCTCGACCGCGAGCACGCGCCCGGTCGGGCCCGCCAGCGCCGCGGCCGAGAACGAGAAGAGCCCGACGTTCGCGCCGATGTCCCAGACGACGTGGCCCTGGCGCACCAGCTCGGGCGTCCAGGCGAAGAGCATCGGGTCGGCGCGGTCGAGCGACGGTCGCCAGAAGCGCAGGCCGGCGTCGGGCGAGACGAAGAGCGTGGCTCCGCCGAGGCTCGCCGGCAGCCGGCGTCGGAGCACCACCCCGCGGCTGAGTCGCTCGGCAAGAGTGCGCAGCATTCCGCCTCCGTGCAGAGGCGAGCGCCCACCGCCGCCTCGTCGCGCCGACACGATAGCGCGCTCAACGGCCGTCCGAGATACAAAGGGCCCCGGGCGCGCAGATTCTCGGCGCGGTGCAACAAGTCAGTAGTGCCGGCCCGAGTCCGATCGATCGGATCGCGGGCGTCAGCCGCACGCGAAGCGGAAAGCCCGAAACAGGTGGTATTGGCCGTCGGTCCGGGGCCGAGCCTCGTCAGTCGGTGCGGACTCCCTTCACCAGCTCGTCGACGACGGTCACCGCGTTGACGCCTTCGCTCTCAGCGTGGAAGTTGGTGACGATGCGGTGGCGGAGGATCGGCTTCGCGAGCGCCTTCAAGTCTTCGAGAGAGGCGGCGGTGCGGCCGTGCAGGACCGCCCTCGCCTTGCCCGCGAGCACCAGCGCCTGGCTCGCGCGGGGGCCGGCGCCCCACTGGACGAACTCGCGGACGATCGACGGCGCCGAGGCTTCCGCGGGCCGGGTGCGGCGAACGAGGTCGACCGCCGCGCGCACCACGTGGTCCGCCGCCGGCACCCGCAAGACCAGGTCCTGCAGCTCGCGAATCGCCTCGGGCGAGAGCACTTTCGACAGCGGCGCCCGACTGCCCCCGGTGGTCGCCTTCACGATCGCCACCTCCTCGTCGTGCGACGGATAGCCGACGTCGATCATGAACATGAAGCGGTCGAGCTGCGCCTCGGGAAGGGGGTAGGTGCCCTCCTGCTCGATGGGATTCTGGGTCGCGAAGACGAGGTACGGCATGTCCAGCGGATAGGTCTGGCCGCTCGCGGTGACCCGGTACTCGGCCATCGACTGGAGGAGCGCCGCCTGCGTCTTCGGCGGGGTGCGGTTGATTTCGTCGGCGAGGATGATGTTCGCGAAGACCGGCCCGCGCACGAAGCGGAAGGTACGCTTCCCGGTCGTCACGTCCTCCTCGAGGATGTCGGTGCCGGTGATGTCGCTCGGCATCAGGTCGGGCGTGAACTGGATGCGGTTGAAGGTGAGGTTCAGCACGTCGGCGAGCGTCGAGATGAGCAACGTCTTCGCGAGCCCCGGGACGCCGACGAACAGCCCGTGGCCGCGGGAAAAAAGCGCGATCAGCAGGTGGTCGACCACCTCGCTCTGCCCGATGATGCGCTTGCCGATTTCGCCGACGATCTGATCGCGCGCGCGCGCGAGCGCCTGCGCCTGCGCGAGGTCGCGTTCTTGTTCTTGCGTTTCGATGGCCACTCTGGTCCTCGTCCTTCCCGCGGGCGGTCGTGCCCGCGCCGGTTCATCGCTTCACTTGTGAAAGAGCGTCACCTCGTCGGCCGCGAAGTCGAGGGTGTGCTCGATGGTCTGGCCGCCGGGCAGCACCAGCTTCACGTCGTGCTTTCCCGCCGGCAACGGATGGTCGAACACCGGCGAGGTCAGGTGGGTGTCGGCGCCGTCGACGAACACCTCGCCCCCCGCCGGCGCCTCGATGCGCAGGTACGACCGCGCGACGGAGAGCGGCGGCGCTGGCGCACTCCAGGTGGGCTTCCCGCGTACGATGATCTCGATCTCTTCCGATTCCTGGGCTTGGAGCGCCTCGTTCTGCGTCGCTTGGGCCGCGGCGAAGAGACCGGCGTGGATCTCGCGGTCGAACGGGTCGCGCCGGTTCGCGATCAACAGATGCTTGATCGCCTGCGCGTACTGTCCGCTGCGGACGAGCAGGAGCCCGTAGAGCAGGTGGTTCGTCTCGTCCTCGGGGAAAGCGGCAAGGCTCTCGCCCAGCACCTGTGCCGCCTGACCGTCGAGGTGGAGGTCCTCCAGCGTCAGCGCGTACTTGCGCGCCAGAGGCGGATAGGTGTCGCCGACCAGCGCCACCGCCTTCTCGTATTCGACCTTCGCGGCATGGAGGCGACGGTGCGCGCGCAAGAGCTCGCCCAGGTGCGCGTGCTTGCGCGCGTCTTCGTTCGGCAAGAGCCCGAGCTCGCCGCGATCGTAATCCTTCACCCGCTGCGCCTGCGTCCGCTGCTCGCTCGGGTCGTCGAGGAAGACGAGCTTCTCCACCGCCGGCGCAAGCTTGGGCGGCCCTTGCGCGGCGAGGTGCGCCTTCCAGTCCCGCACGAACTTCGAGAACGGCTCGCCCATCGCCCGCGCAATCGCCTCGTGGTCGGTGTCGCCCTTCTCGAAGCCGTCGAGCACCGCGCGGATGCCCGCCATCCCCTTCTTCTGGCGGATGAACAGCATCGCGGTCACCACTTCGGCGTACGCGATCGCCGCCTCCTCCTGGGAGGGCAGGAGCGCCATCGAAGGGCTCATCGCCTTGAAGGTCACCAGCTTGTGCGCCTTCAACGCCTTCCACAAGAGCAGCCGCTGAGCAGGACCGTAGGAGAGCCCCGCGGCGCCCCGCCAGCGCGTCTCCTCGAGCTTCGCGATGCCCTCGTGCACCCAGATGGGCACCCGGTTCCCGGTCTTGTGCATGATGAAGTAGTGCGTCAGCTCGTGGTTGAGCGTGTCCTGCCAGTCGTAGCCGCGGAGGAGCGCGCGCGGGGTGGTGACGAGCAGCCGGTTATATTTGCACAGGGCGATGGTGCCGGTCGTGTGCACCGCCTCGTCGCTCAAGCTCGAGACGCGGGCGAGCGCGCCGGGGCTGGAGAGGAATTCGACCCGAATCTTCTCCTTCGGCGTGTAACGCAGGTCGCGCGAGAGAGCCGAGTAGGAGCGCTCCAGAGTGTCGAGCGCGTAGGGCACGAGCGCCGCGTCCTTGCCGGGGTGGTAGCGGACGACGAAGTGCGCGCTCTCTTCGGCGACGCTGCCCTCCATCTCGCTGCGCGCGGCGAGGGCGAGCTGGTAGTCCTCGCTGTTCTCCGCGCCCGACCCGAGCGCCTGCGAATAGAGCTTGACCGCGCGGCCGTAGTGCCCTTCGAGGAACGCGACCCGCGCCTCGAGGTAGATCGTCCCCGGATCGTCCGGCTCGGTCTTCTCCAGGTCGCGCACCAGCTTCTCGGCGCCGAGGACGTTCCATTGCTGGAGGTCCTCGAGAATCGCGCCCTGGGTGCTGGAAAATCGCGGCGCGTTCTCGTCCGCGTGCGCGCCGCCGATGTCGTCCACCTGCGCCCGCGCGGCCGGCGCCGAGGCGACGAGGAGCGCAGTCGCCATCCACCCGGCGCGCCTCACTTGACGAGCTCCTCGTAGTACTGCCGCACGCGCTGCTTGTAGGGGCCGGGCGTCCGGTCGCGCATCGCCTTCAGGAGCTCCTCGCGGAATTCCGCCGGCGCCTTGCTCTGGTCCGCGCCGGGAATCTCGACCTTTTCCTGCTCACCGGCACCGCTGCCGTCGGTCCCGCCGCTCGAGCCGCCGCCGCCTTCGCTGCCGAACGGCATCGGAATCCCCCCGGAACCGCTGCCGCCCTTCTGCGAGCGCATCGCCTGCTCGAACGAATGGAGCTGGTCGAGCGCCTGCTGCTCCCGCCCCGAAGCGCCGCGGGGGTTCGCCTGCCCGAGCTGGCCTTTCGCCGCCTGCATCCGCTGCGCCGCCTGCCGGAGCATCTGCCCCTGCTGCGGCCCGAAAATCGGCACCTCGCGCCCGATGGCCTCCATCTGCTGCTGGAGGTCCTGGGTGCGCTTCTGGACGGCGCCCTGCTCCTTCGCGAGCTGGCTCATCTTCTGTCGCTCGGCGGCGGTCGGCGGCTGGCGCGCCTGGTCGAGCAGCTTCTTCAAATCGCGCACCACGTTCTGGGTCGGCTGGTGCGCGCCCTTCGCGTGGTTCGAGTCCGCCACCAGCTCCTGATCGTCCGGCAGGTACCGGAACTGCGGCGGGATGTTGCGCTCCGAATCGAGCTCGTCCTCGATCGCCTCCTCCTTCGACAACGCCTGCTGCGCCGAGTCGAGCGCGCCCTCGAAGTCGTGCGCGTCGAGCGCCTGCTTCGCCTCCTCGAGCCGCTGCTCCGCGTAGCGCAGGTCGGTCGCGAGCTGGAGCTGCTGGACGGTGCCCCCTTGAACGCTCTTGAGCTGCGCTTGCGCTCTCGCCAGGCGTTGCTCCTGCTTCTGGATGAACTGCTGCCCGAGCTTCTGCACCTCCTTCTGCGCCGCCTGCTCCTCGCGAGCCCGCATCGCCCGGGTCTTCTCTTTGAGCCGCCTCTCGTCGCGCTCGACGTCCAGGAGGTTGCTCGCGAGCTTCTGGAGCTCGAGGCCGATCCGCTGGTTGCGTGCGCTCTGCTCCCCGGCAGCGCCCTCGAGCTGCTTCTGCATCTGGGCGAGGTCCTTCTGCATCTTCTCGAGGTCGCTGAGCGCCTTCTTGGTCTTCCCTTGCGCGAGCTCCTGTTGAATCTCGTCGAGCTCGTCCATCAGGTCGTGCCCGGCGCTCATCTGCCGGAGCGCTTCCAGGTTCAGGTGCTGGTCCTGGATGCCGCGCTGGAGCTTGCGCATCTGTTGGAAGATCGCGGCGAGCCGCTCCTTCAAGCGCGCGATCTCGCCCAGGATTTCGTTCCGGACCGCGTCGCTCGGCGCCTTCTCGTACCGCTCGATCAACCGCGCGAGCTCGGCGCGCCCTTCCTCGAGCTGCTTCGCGAGCTGGGCGAGGTCCAACAGCTTGCGCCGATCGATCAGGTCCTCCAAATAGAGCACGTCGTTCTCTTCTTCCGCGACCTCGCGCCCGAGCACCACCGCGAACGTCCGCGCGAGATTCGCCCCTCGCCGCCGCACCAGCACCTGCCGCATCGCCGTCGTGTGCTCGACGACCACCCGCAGCCGGCGCCCGACGTGCTCCAGCGCCCGGCCGATCTCCTTCGGCGCCCGCTTGTCCTTCAAGAGCTCCTGCGCGAGCACCAGCATTCCCGTCGACACGTCCTGCATCCGCCCGTCAGTCGCGCCCGTCGCGGTCGCCCACGCGCTCGACACGTTCTCTCCGGACGCGCCCGGCGGCGGCTCGTCCAGACGGTCAGCAAGACCGCTCAAGAGCTTCTTCCACTGCTCCTCGGCCTTCTGGAGCACCTCCTGGTCGTGCTCGACCTGGCTGAAGACTTTGAGCTCGTGGGAAGCGGAGACGCCCACCTTCGGCCCGCTGACGTCGTCGTTGTCCGTCGCCTCGATCCGGTAGATCACCCGGTCGCCGGGCTTCAGGTTCAAGGCCGACAGATCCCAATCGACCGCGCCACGCTGGAACCTCGACATCCCGACGAAGGAGGCGATGCGCTTGTGCACCTCGGGAGTGCCCCTGCCCAGCGAGTAGACCAGCTCGAGCTTCGTCAGCCCGTAGTCGTCGCTCGCCGCGTAGCCGACGGTGATCGTTTCCTTTCCCTCGATCACCAGCTTCGCCTTCGGCTGGGTGATTCTCACCTCCGGCGGCTCGTCCGGCTCGATCGCGATCGGCCGCGCGGGACCCTCCGCCACCGTCTTCCCGGTCGGCGTCGCGTAGCGAAAACGCCACTCGCCCGGCCCCTGGACGAGGAAGGTCCCGGACAGAGCGCGACCGCTCACGGTCAGCGGCACCGCCGTCGCCCCCAGCATCGCGAACGCCCGCGCGACGTCGCGGTCGGCCACCGCTTTCACCGTGACGAGCGTTCCCTTCGGCGCCCGGATGTCGCCGCCGGTCTCCGCGATGGTCTTGTCCGGCCGGTGCATGTGCGCCGGGTAGCGGTAGGTCAAGCTGATGTCGCCGGCGATGGGCTCGGTCGCGAAGAGCGTCGCCGCTTTCGCCTGCGGACGGAACGCGAGGTACCGGTAGGCGTCGCGCACCCGCTCGCCACCGAAGAGCCAGAAGAGCCCGTGGAGCAGGAGCGCCGCCGCCAAGCCGAGGGCCGCCGCCCGCACCGGCCTCGCGCTCAGCGCCGGCCGATGGTCGACCGCCGCGGCGACGACCCCCATCCGCGCGACGTGCGCCCGGACGAACGCGGCCGATATCGGCGCCACGAGCCCCCGCTCATCCCGCGCGGCCTTACCCCGCTCATCCCGCGCGGCCTTACCCCGCTCATCCTGAGCGGAGTCGAAGGAGAGCGCCCGCGAAAGCTCCACCGCGGAGACGAAGTCGCTCGCGTCCTGCGGCGAAGCCCTTCCCAGCGCCCGCGCCGCCTGGACCTCGTCCGCGAGCGTCCGATGGCCCAGAACGAGCGCGAAGACGAAGCCGACGAGCAGCGCGACCCCCGCGGCGACGAACCCGGCCGGCCGCGCCCACTGCGCCTGGAGCGCGGTCAGCGCCGTCGCCACCAAGAGGAGCAGCACCGCCGCCGTCAGCCCGAAGAGCACCTGGCGGGCGCGCTCGACGCGGGCCGCCCGCTTGCGCAGCCGGTCGAGCAGCGTCGCGAGCGGCAGCGCCAGCTCCCGGACGAGAGCGGTGCCGGGAGTCGAAGTGGGCGCGGGCGCGGGCAGGGGCCGGGGCGCTGGCTGGGGTTCGGTCTGAATCGGCGAAGCTCCGTTCCCGAAGATAGCGAAGCCCGGGCGGCCTCCGGCGCGAAAAACGAGCGAGCCGCCGCCCGGATTCCGGCCAGAGGCGGGCCGGCCGATTCTAGGGTTGGCCCGGCGAACGCGCACCGTTTCGGCGAGGCCGTGCCAGCCGCGGTGGGCGCCTCGTGGCCGCCGTCGGCGCCTGGAAGGCGAGCGTCTGCCATCCAGCGGCGCCACCGCCCGCACGCCACGTCAACATTTTCAGCGTTGCGTCCGGCGGGCTTCTCGCATAAGTGGCGAAGGTGTGAGCGACGCCACCGCGACGAGACAGCCGACGACGACTCCCGATCCCGCGCCGACGATGCTCCTGGTCGAGGACGACCCCGACATCCGCGAGGCGATCACCGAAATCCTGCGCGACGAGGGCTATCGCGTCCTCGGCGCCGAGCACGGGCGCCAGGCCCTCGACCTCTTGCGCGAGGGCGCGAGGCCAGCGCTGATCCTCCTCGACCTGATGATGCCGGTGATGAACGGCTGGCAGTTTCGGGAGGCGCAGAAGGCGGACGCGAGCCTGGCGCCGATTCCGGTGGTGGTGATCTCGGCCGACGCGGCCGCCGCGCGCGAGGCGGTGCACATCGGCGCTTCTGCTTTCCTGCAGAAGCCCATCGACCTGGACGAGCTGCTCGGGACCGTCGCGCGCTACTGTCCGCCGCCGGTGGGCTAGAACCAAAGGACGCCGGCCGGTTTCATGCGCTGGCGGTCGAGAGCCCGTAGGATGGGCGGAGCGTGAGCGCAGCCCATCGCGTGCGCCCGATCCACGAGGAACGCCGATGTCCGTCCGCAACCTTCGTCCCTGCCTCTTCGCCCTCCTCGCCGCCCTGCTCGTCTTGTCGCCACTCGTCGCGCGCGCCGGCGGCCGGGCGATCATCGACGTCACCGGCGCGCAGTTCCAGCCGCTGCCGCTCGCGGTGGCGCCGGTCAAAGGCCCCGCGCAAGCGGTCAAGCCCCTCGCGGGCACCCTCCAGAACGACCTCGACCTGAGCGGCCTCTTCCAGCTCCTCGACCCGCGCTCGTTTCTCGCGAGCCCGAGCGAGGGGCTGAGCGCGTCGGAAATCGACTTCACCAAGTGGACCGCGGTCGGCGCGAGCGCGCTCGTCAAGGGGCAGGTCCTGGCCACCTCGAGCGGCTACGACGTGGAGCTGCGGCTCTTCGACGTCAACCGCGGGACGCAGTCGCTCACCGGGAGCTACTCGACGAGCAAGATGAGCCTCGGCCACATCGCCCACGACTTCGCGAACCGCATCTACCAGTACTTCACCGGCGAGAAGGGCGTCTTCGACACCCGGATCGCGTTCGTCAAGCGCTACGGCGACAGCAAGGAGCTCTTCGTCTCCGACTTCGACGGCCACAACCAGGTGGCGCTCACCGGCGGCAAGGGTCTGAACCTCCTGCCCGCCTGGAGCGCTGACGGCCGGCGGATCGTCTTCACCTCGTTTCGCAACGGCTCGCCGATGCTCTATCTCGTCAACGTCGAGACCAAGAAGGTGCACGCGCTCCACCCGGCCGGGGACCTGCAGACGGGCGCCTCCTTCAGCCCCGACGGCCGGCGCATCGCCTTCACCATGGCGGTCCACGGCAACTCGAACATCTGGGTCGTCAACGCCGACGGCACGGGCTTGAAGCAGCTCACCGACACCCGCGAGATCAACTCGAGCCCGATCTGGAGCCCGGACGGCAAGCGCATCGCCTTCGTCTCCAAGCGCGCCGGCGACCCGCAGATCTACGTGATGAACGAGGACGGCAGCGGCGTGCGGCGCCTGACCTTCCAGGGCAACTACAACCAGACGCCGGACTGGAGCCCGCGCGGCGACGTCATCGCGTTCACCGCCCGCGACGAGCGCAACGACTTCGACATCTTCACCGTCAACGTGCAGACGACGGAGATCAAGCGGCTGACGCAGGACGAGGGAACGCGCAACGACGAGCCGAGCTTCTCCCCCAACGGCCGGTCGATCGTCTTCACCTCGAACCGCAACGGACCGACCGAGCTGTTCATCATGCGCGCCGACGGCACCGACCAGAAGCCGCTCGGGGTGATGAACGCCTCGACGCCGGCCTGGGGTCCCTGGACGGACTGACGCCCGCGAGGGCGCCCCGGCTCCTGGTGAGCCGGTCGAGCCGCGACCTCGGGACGAGCCCGGAGCTCCTGCTGGTCGCCGCGCGGCAGGAGAATGGAATGGGTGCGGCTATTCTGAAACCACATGGAGATGAGCCTTCTGGTGGGCTGGGGCGGAGCGTAGGATGACGTTGCGTGGGTTGCCGTCGGCGTAGCGGGAGAGGTGGTTGCGCGCCTGTTCGCGGGC
>JAJYLH010000041.1 GCA_021787845.1 Myxococcales bacterium
CTGTGCCGAGCCCTCACGGCCCTTCGAGGGCCGGGCACGAGGGCGGTGGCAACGAGCGAGGTCCGTGGGCCCGGCCGCCTCAGGGCGAGCGGGAACGACAACCTGAGATGTCTGGATACCCAGCCTGCCGTGACGGGGTATCCAGACGTCGCAGGTTAACCGCCATGAACCGGGCGTGGAGCGGGCCGCTCTTCGGCGCGTGGAGCAACCCGCATGCCGGCAGCTCGATGGCCCCGAAGGCTCGCGGTCGGCCCGGACGACCGTCGGGTGCGACACTTGCTTCGGAGTCGTGTGCCCGAACGGTACGAACGCCACGGGACGGGCTCGGGCCCGCAAACAAGCTCGAGCTCGGGAACGGGATCGTGGCACGAGCGTCCTCGCAGCGTTCTCGCCCGGAAAACCTTCGTTGTGTGTTAGGCTATCGCAAGCGAGGATGCCTGCCGCGCCCGCGACGACCGGGCACACTTCGGGTGGGTGGAGCGAAGCGGCACCCATCGTTCCCATGGCTGTTCGCCCGACGGGCTCCGCTGTCGCTCCACCCCCCTACTGCACGGTCAGATTCACGCTCACCGAGTCAACCTTGGTCTGGTCGCCGATCGAATACGCGCTGACGATGACCTTCGCCGTCCCGCTGGCGTTGCTCGGCGCGGTGATCACGATGGCATGGCTCGAGCTCGCGTTCGCCGCCTGGGGACCGACCACCTGCGGCCCGGTCTTCCCGTCGATGGTGTACGTGTACCCCGGAGGCGGAATCACGGCGAGCTCGTAGCTGTCGCTGACGGTGCCGGTGTTCTTGAGCTCGACCGTCGAGGTCGCCGTGCCGCTCGCCACGATGCTCAGCGCGCTCGTCCCGCCGAGGCCGTTCGTCAAGGTCCCGATGCGCCCGGCGCCGTTCCCGTCGGCCACCAGATCGACCCCGTGCGTCGCCGCGTAGGCAATCTTCACGTCGGTGACCGACGGCGTGTCGGTCACCGTGCTGCTCAACTGGACCTGATACTGGACCCAGCGGTCGTTCGAACCGTCCGCCGCGGCCGAGTTGACAGTGCCGGCGGAGGGGTCGGCGTACCAGTCGCTGGTGCCGGTCGGGCCCATCCACGGCCCCCAGGTTCCGGGGCCGGTGCCGCTATTCGGCGCGGTCCGGAGCTGGAGCTGGGCGAGGGTGCCGGTCGGCAGGCCCTGAGTCCACTTCAAAGACGAGATCGCAACCGTGTCGTCGCCGGTGTCGAACGGCGAGCTGACGAGGACCAGCGGCGACTGGCGCACGCCGACCTCGACCTCGATGGAGTCCAGCGTCGGCGAGATGGTCCCATTGCCGGTGAACGAGATCTGCCACTCGAGGTACCGATCGCCGAGCGCCTGGTCGCACAGGTTCTCGCCGGAAGGACTGTAGTAGGTGCTCGTCGAGCAATCCGGTCCGAGGAACGGGCCGAACGTCGTGCCGTCCTTGCTGCTCGCGATCTGGACCTGGATCTTCGTGCCCTGCGGGATGTTGGCCGCGAACGTCACCGGCCCCACCTGGACGATGGGCGCACCGGCGTCGTGGGCTGCCGAGACGTACGTGCCGCTGTTGGAGAAGGTCCCGAGCTTGCCCTGATAGATGGTCCCCGCCAGCGTGCCGCTCCCCGCGGTGACTCCCGAGGGCAGAGGCACTGGGCTCGTCCCTCCAACCGCCTGCCCGTTCAACGCGTCCGCATGGAACGCGATGCGCCCGCCACCGCCAGCGGCACCATTACCCGAACCGGGTCCTCCGCTCACGTTGATGATGGCGCTCGGTCCGATCGTGATGGCCGGCGCGTCAATTCGCACGCCACCACCTGCACCACCTCCATTGCTCCAGTTCCAGGCACCCTGGCCCCACCCGTCGATGGCACCCTCCAGCGACACATCGCTCGCCGAAAGGTAGACGCCGCCCCCTCCTTGGCCGCCGCTACAATTGCCGCCACCCCCGGCGCCGATCGAGAGCAGAGCCAAGGAATCCGTTCCCCAGGGCACGCCGGCGTTGCCACCCGCACCTTTGACGCCGTGACCCCCACCGCTGCCATCATCGCCGCCGCCGCTGAACAGTGCGGAACTGAACCCTCCCGGTTGACCTTCATAGCTCCAGCCTTGGGTCGGCCAGTTGTTCCATCCGCAGCCGTTCGCCCCCGACCCGTTGCCACCACCGCCGCCCGGGTAGCCGCGGCCCGCGACGTTGATCAACGAGGTGGAATCGATGCTGATGGTGCCCAGGCTGCGGATGACGGCGCGGCCGTAGGCTTCCCCGTTGCAGTCGGTGCAAGGTGCGCCCTTGTTTGGACTCGCGAGGGTGTCGAGGCAGGTGGTGCCGGTGGTATCGCAGACCAGCGACGGGTCGGCGAAGCTACCGTTGACGCCGCGGTAGACATGGTAGCCCATCGCCCAGGGGATGGCCGGCCAACTCAAGCGCACGCCGCTGTCGGTTTGGGTGACGGGGACTGTCGCCAATGGCCCGGTGCGTGCCTCGATCCCCGCGTAATCCACCGACTTCACTTCGTACGTGTAGGTCACGCCAGGTGGAACTGCACCCGCGCCAGGAGCGACGACTCCCGAAAGCCCAGCGTGGGTCGACAGGTCCTGAACGCCGATCACGTCGATTGCGCCACAGTTCTGGACGGTCAACTGCGTCACGTCCAGCGGGCGATCGGCCATAAAGGGGTTGCCGCTGGAATCGGAGTCGTTTGCGGTCCAGGGTGGGTTGGCGTAGCCGTCACACTGTACCTCTTGAATCGTCGTGGATGTTCCGTCGTCGCGGAATACCAGAGGCGAATTAGAGACCTGGCCGATCTCATCCCAACCGTAGGCCGTCGATTCACACCTTCCTCTGTGCCACCTGCCACACCAGCTTCGCAGCCTGAAGATATCGTATCCCATCGCGCAGCCAATCGCGTTCCACGTCAGAGAAATCGCACCGTTCGCCGCGACCGTCGCATTCGCTGAGGGCGTATTGTTCAAGCTCGTCCGACCGACTGCGCTAGCGGGAGTGACCTTATAGGTGTACGTCCCAGCGGCGAGGGCTCCGCCGCCCTGCGCAGTCGCCGTCAACGAGCTGATGTTCCCGAGCCACCACGGGTGCGCTTGCCCGTCGGTGCTCTGGCTCGGCGTTTGCCCGTCGATGCGGAGCGCTCCGTCGGAGCCGTTGCCGTAGTCCGTTCCTCCGGCGAGGCTCAGGTAGGCGGCGGTTCCGGTGCCGTCGATCGTCAGACTGGTCGTCGTGCCGGCCTGGAAATCGGCGTCGGTCGTGTCGGTCAGGTCGACCGTCTGCGGGTGCATCGACAAACCCGAGCGCGCATTGACGCCGCTGGAAGCGGTCGAGAACTCGTTCCAGCTCGTCTCGTCTTGTGGGCTGTGCGCCTCGGTCGGATCCGGATCGATCGGGTGGTTCGTCCAGGAGCTCTGGTCCCAGGTTCCCGCAGTGACTGGAGTGCAGTAACCACCGACGCAGTCGAGCGACAGGCAACCTCCGTTGCCGGTGCAGACGTTGCCGTTGGCACAGGCTGGACAGGAGCCGCCGCAGTCGATGCCCGTCTCGGTGCCATTCTGAACGCCATCGGTGCACGTCGGGGGCTTGCAAAGGCCACCCGTGCAGACGCCGCTCTGGCAATCCGAGGCGGCGAGGCAGCTCTTCCCGACCGCGCAGGTCTGGCAGGTTCCGCCGCCGCAGTCGATGTCGGTCTCCGCGCCGTCCTTGACGCCGTCCGAGCAGGTCGCGGTGCAGACTCCGGTCAGCCCGCTCATCACGCAGTTCCCGTTGTAGCAGTCGGTGCCCAGGTGGCAGGTCTTCCCTTCGCCGCAGACGGGGCACGTCCCGCCACCGCAGTCCACGTCGGTCTCGGCGCCGTTCTTCACCTTGTCGGTGCAGGTCGCCGCCGCGCACTGGCCCTGGATGCAGACGCCCGACTGGCAGTCGCTTCCCACCTTGCACTGCGCGATCGGCCCGCACGGCGAACAGATCGGTCCGCCACAGTCGACGCCGGTCTCCTCGCCGTTCTTGACGCCGTCGGAGCAGGTCGGCGCCTGACAGAGGTTGCCCTTGCAAACTCCGGAGGTGCAATCGGTGGCCACGAGGCAGGCATTGCCATCCGCGCACTGGAGACAGACCGGGCCACCGCAATCGACGTCGGTCTCCTGGCCGTTCCGGATGGCGTCGGTGCAGGTCCCGACGTTGCAAACGCCGTTGACGCACGACCGGGTGGCGCAATCGGTGTAGGTCGAACAAGCTTGGCCGATGGCGCAGGCCGCGCAGTCGGGACCGCCGCAATCGACGTCGGTCTCCGAACCGTTCTTCACGCCGTCGGTGCAGCTCGCCTTCTGGCAGACGTTGTTCGTGCACACGCCGCTCTGGCAGTCGGAGTCGACCTTGCATGCCTTGGTGTCCGCGCAAGCCGGACAGGTTCCGCCGCCGCAATCGACATCGGTCTCGTTGCCGTTGGTGATGGTATCGGTGCAGGTCCCGACCGTGCAGGCGCCGTCGGTGCACGAGCGCGTCGCGCAGTCACGCCACGAGTTGCAGACCTGGCCGAGCGCGCAGCCGGGGCACGAGCCACCGCAATCGGTGTCGGTCTCGTCGCCGTCCTTGAGCTGATCGGTGCAGGTCGGGTTCTGGCAGACGCCGTTCTGGCAAGCGCCATCGCCGCAGTCGGCCTGCACATCGCACTTCTGGCCGGCCTTACAGGCGGGGCAGGTGCCGCCACAGTCGATGTCCGTCTCGGTGCCGTCTTGCTTCCCGTTCTTGCAGTCGCCTGGCGCGCACGTTCCGCCGGTGCAGGCGTTGCTCGTGCAGTCGCGCCCGGCGAGGCAGACCTTGCCCGCGGCGCACGGCTGGCAGTCGGGACCGCCGCAGTCGACGTCGGTCTCGGAGCCGTCCTCGATGCCGTCGCTGCAGCTCCCGCAGGTTCCGCCGCGACAAGAGAGATCGGTCGCGCAGTCGGAATCGGACTGGCAGGTCGCGCCGACCGAGCCCTTGCAGGCGTCGCTGACGCAGGTCAAACCGGTCGCGCAGGAGACGGCCGACCCGCACGTGCCGTTGAGCGTCGCGTCGCAGGTGTTGGCGACGCAGGAGAAGGCGGGCAGACACGGGGCCTGCGGGGAGCAGGCCGAGCCGCCCTCGCCGGAGCAGACGCCATCGTTGCAGTCGGAGCCCGTTGTGCACTGCGATCCGGTCGTGCAGGCGGTACCGATCGAGTCCTTGCACACGCCGTTGTCGCACGTCAGGCCCGAGCCGCAAGGCACCTGGGCGCTGCACGCGCCGCCGAACCCCAGGCTGCAGGTGCTCTGGAAACACGTGAATCCAGACACGCAGTCGCTATCCAAGAGGCACGTGGCGCCGCCCGAGCCCAGGCAGGCGTCCCCCACGCACTGGTAGTTCGTCGCGCAGTCGGAAGGGAAGTGGCAGGCATAGCCGAGAGTGCCCCGGCAACTGCCATTGTCGCAGGTCTCGTTCGCCGCGCAGTCGGTCGGCAGGCTGCAGGTGCCGCCGACGACCGCTCTACAGACGCTAGTCTCGCAGACGAATCCGGTGGTGCAAGGAGCGTCATCGGTGCAGGTCGAGCCGCCCTCGCCCGCGCACGCGCCCGCATGGCAGTCGTAGCCAGGAATGCAGTCATCAGAGTTGCTGCAAGTGGCTCCTGGCCCTCCCTTGCAGGACCCGTTCAGGCACGTGAGGCCGCTTGCGCAGGCGACCTGGGTATTGCACGTGCTGTCCAGGTCCGCATCGCAGACCCCCGCCTCGCAGGTGAACCCCGGCATGCAGGGATTCTGATCCGTGCAGGCCGCCCCGCCCTCTCCCGCGCACTTGTTGCCGCCGCAGCCGAAGCCCGGCTCGCAGTCGCCGTCCACCTGGCAGGCCGATCCGACCGTGCCCTTGCAGACGTTGTTGACGCAGGTCGCCCCCGTCGCGCACGCTCCATCGTTCTGGCATGAACCGTTGATGTTCGAAAGGCACTTGCCCTTCGTGCAGGACAAGGCGGGCCCGCAAGGCTCGGTGCTGGAGCACCCGGCGCCGGAGCTCCCCACGCATTGGCCGTTGGGGCACTCGGAGCCGGGGGCGCAGTCGCCGTCGCTCGTGCAGGGCCCGTTGCGACTCGTCAGGCACTCCCCGCTGATGCAAGTCAGGTCAGGCCCGCAGATGGCCTGCGCGTTATCGCAAGAGCCGTGGATCGCGACCCGGCAGACGTCCTCGACACACTCGGCCCCGGGAGCGCAGGGCAACTCCAGCTCGCCGCCGCAGGCCATCCCGGGTCCCGGGTCGCAGATGCTGGTTGGCTTGCCGGCGCCGGCGCTGCCGCTGGCGACGCAGACGGCGCCCTGTTCACAGCCGATCGTCGCCGCGTTCGTTTGCGGGCCGCACGTCTCGCTCACGAGCGCGACGCACTTGAGCGACTGGCAGGTCGAGCCGGGCACGCAGGCGGCGACGTGCGGGTCGCAGGCGTAGCCGGGTAGCGGATGGCACTCGTTCTGGAAGCAGATGTCGCCCGTGATGCAGGTGTCGCCCTGGGTGCAGCTCGCTCCGGAGGCAAGGTTGTGCGAGTTGGCACAGGCTGCGAGGGCCAGAGCCGCCGCGAGTGCAACCAAGGGGATGCGCATGGCGGCTTGGACACGCGAGCGACGCGAGCGGACGGACGATTCGGCCGGGGTGGGGATGACGACTGGCATGCGCTGCTTACCTCGTGTTGGGTTGCTCAGGACGACTCGCGCGGAACACCTTCGGACTCTCCGGCCTCCGGGCATCGCCCGCGAGGTGACGCGAGGGCCAAGAGAGCGGCGAGGACAAGAGCGCAAGGGCGGTGCCGCCGACCCTGTACCCGGAGACAGGTGTCGGAGAACGGCTCAAGGGCTTGTCGTTTGGTCGACGCTGGCAGGCGCGAGCACGGCGTTCGAGCGGTGGCGTCGCGTGATGCCGCGGCGGCCGGCGCGCCGCGCCGTGCGGCGGCGCACGATTCAGGGGTCCAGAGCGTGCAGGGCCGCACGACCGCGGACGGCCGAACTCTCTGGCCCTTCGACTGCTCGAGGCGAAGTCGCGCGGATCTGGTCGTG
Organism: Myxococcales bacterium; assembly: GCA_021787845.1. Classification (GTDB taxonomy): domain Bacteria; phylum Myxococcota; class Myxococcia; order Myxococcales; family JAJYLH01; genus JAJYLH01. The sequence continues at coordinate 7,051 of JAJYLH010000041.1, forward strand.
CAGCGACGCACGAACGGCCCCGTCCGACGTAGGAGGACACGCCGCGGTCGAGGCCGTCGGGTCGAAAGAGGCGGGCCTATCCGGTTGACGCACTTGCCTCGCGGCGAGCGGCTGGGCTCCGCGAGGCACTCTTTGAAGAAACGTCACTCAGCGTGCCGGTCATGGGACCCACCGTCCCCCGCGACCGAAAGAACGAAACCACAACGACAACAAACGCAGCAAAGATCGGAACTGCGGCGGCAGCACTCGCCATGAGCTTTCCGACACCACCCTGACACTGCTCGAGCCCAACGAGGATGCACACGGCTGAAATGACAAGAAGGCTCCCGATCCCGCCGCGAGCTCCTGGTCGGCGAAACGAGACTACTCCCGCAACAGCCATCGTCCAAATCCAGGTTCCGCGCTGCTTCGGGTGGGGTGTGGGCGAACGCAAGGATCGAAAGCCGGGGGGCTGGAATTGGAGCCGGGCACGGGAGTGCCCGGACAAAGCACTGCCGAGGGACATCCGCGAGACAGAGCCCTGACACTGCGTCGCGGACGGTGGGCGCCGTACTTTCATCCGGGCACTCCCGTGCCCGGCTCCTTTAGCTCCCTGGATTCGACGAAGAGTCGAGATAGGTTCTGCGCTGCTTCGCGTGCGTGTGTCCGGCTCTAATTCTTGGGCTCCTCAACAGAATCTGTGCGTGGAAAGCACCTCTCGGGAAGCCGGACACGTGAGTGTCCGGGTTGGGCAGTGCCGTTCGCCGCTCCCCGACCGTCCTGTCGCCCGACGCGAAGATCTTGACGTGCAGTTCTCGCGATCGACGAACGCGGTGCCTGCACCCGGACACTCACGTGTCCGGCTTCCTTGTCTCGCCCGTAACCCGCACAGATTCTGTCGGAGAGCCAATTCTTGTTACCCGCCTGAAACGGCGCAGAGCCGTAACTCTTCGTCCCCTGCGCGAGGAGCGATGCTGCCTCCAGCCGAAGCTCAGGGCACCGGGACGCGCCAGAGCCCGCCGCCGGCGCTCGATGCCTTCAGAAAGAAGACCTGGGTCGGCGAGGGGAGGTCGGCGACGTTCCATCCGACGACTGGATAGCCGTCGAGAAGGCTCTGATCGTTGACCGTGTCGGCGAGAAGCTGGGAGTGGCCGGCGTGGTCGCTCACGACGTGGAGATCGTAGCCCGCGGAGCCGGCGGCGCTGGTCGCGTAGACCACCCGATCGCCGATCCAGGCGGCCTGGGTGAGCCCGAAGTTCCCGAACATCGGCGACGCGACGGTTCCGTCGAGGCATCCGGGGAGCGTCGCGATCACCGCCTTCCCGTCGGCGGCGTAGAGGGCAGGGCTCACGCAGTTGTCGCCGCTCGGAGTCTCGACGAGGAGCACCGAGCCGCGTGGCTCGTAGGAAGGATGCATGGCCCCGGCGATGGTGCCGCTTGGGGCGCCGCCCGCGGCGCTGGCGACGAGGACCTCGGCGGCGCCGCTCGTCGGGTCGAAGACGTGGCCGGCGACGAAGGTCGACGAGCTACCCGAGGAGATCGAGAAGTCGCCGAACGCATCGGCGAAGTTGGGCAGAGCATGGATGAAGCCGCTGCCGGTGAGCGGGAAGAGCCACAAGCCGACGCCCGGGTCGCTCGCGGCATCGTTCTGGCCGGTGGAGATGGCAATCCAGAACCAGGTGCCAGAGTCGCTCAGGCCCATCCCCGGGGGTAGCGCGTCAGGCGACGGCGGGAGGTCGCCCTGGAGGTGCTTGTCGGTGCGCTGCGCGATGGAGTGGACGACCAGATCGATCGAGCCGCTGAACGCACCGGGATGGAGCGGAGGGGCGGATTGGTCGAAGACGATGGAGCCGCCGCCGATACCGCTGAACGAAAGGGTCTCGCAGGAGCAGCCGGTCGCGAGGTCTCGTTGGCCCGTGCCGCCGGCGCCGATTCCGGTCAGCGTCAGGCCGCTGCCGCTCGGGTCGCCATGGGCGTAGACGAAGAAGCTGCCGTCGGGGGACCAGGCGCCGTGCACGAAGCGGTCGCTCCCGCCCGGTGTGAGCGTCGTTCGGCCGGTGCCGGAAAGCGATTCGAGGTAGGCGTCGCCGCTGCTCGTACCGGTGAAGACGACGCTCGTTCCGGTGGAGTTCTCGACATCGTAGCCGCGGTCGGTCGCCCCGAGATCGACCGGCGCGCCCGCGGGTGCGACCGCGTAGAGGTTAGGGTCGCCGGAGGTGGTCGTGTCGGCGGTGTAGACGAGGTTGTCGCCAGCGAAGTGGAGCGAGTGAACGCGGCTCGCGACGGTGCGCGGCGACGAGCCATCGATGTTCGCGAAGTGGAGGGTCCCGCTGCTCTCCGCTCCGCACGTGTCGGCGTCGTTGTCGATCCAGGCGAGGTACTTGCTGTCGGGCGAGAACACGGTGGACCACGGCCAGGCCCGATGCGCGAGCGACACGGCCGATCCCGCGCTCGCGCCGGTCGCTACCGCCCAGAGCTGGACCGCGGGCATCGAGCCCTGATAGGTCGTGCAGGTCGCGTCGGCCCCGGTGGCGCGGCGGACGACGACGAGGTGCTGTTCGTCTGGCGCCACCGCGAAGTCGATGTCCGCGCCGTTGTCGACCTCGACCGCGGTGCCGGGGTTCCACGCCCGCTCGCCGCTGCCGCCGTCCTCGGGGGTCGTCCCTGCGTCGCCGGAGGTTCCGCCGTCCGCGACCCCGCCGTCGCCAGCGGTCCCGCCATCCGGCGGCGCCCCGGCATCGTGCGAGGTCGGCCCTGCATCCGCCGGCGTTCCAACGTTGCTCTTCGAGCACCCGGCGGCGGCGATGACGATGGCGGCAACAACGAGGCGGCGCATGGCGTCCTCCCAGAAAATCGCTGGCCGGCAGGATGGCACGTTTCGGCGGGAAAGTGAAGCCCGTCCGGGCGATTCGCAGGCGTCGCCACGCCGCCTCGCGTTCGTCGTATGCTGGCCTCGAGCGGGACCCGGACGCGGTGAGGTTGGTCATGAGCTCGGAACAGACGCTGCACGCGAAGTGGAGCCGCGCGCTTCTCGCGCTCGCTCTCGGCTTGGGGGCGGCCGCGCTGCTGTTCGTCGCCATCCGAGCCGTCGGCGAGACCGTGACCGACGTGCTCTTCCGTTCGCCGAGGCTGATCCTCGGCTGGCAGGCTGCGCTGTGGGCGGCGGTGATCGCGGGCCGCGTCCTCTGGTTCATCGGGTCTCGCGCCCGCGTTCCCCGCCGCGCGGTGGCGCTCTCGTTCCTCGTCGGCGCGGCCGTCTGGGTCGTCCACGCGATGCTTCCGTCGGTCGGTCGGGGGCGCCCCCAGGGGGCAACTTTCGGCGACCTCCAGGTGCTCCCTGCGAACACCTCGTACGAGGACCGTTTCCCCCATCGCCCGACGGTTCACGTCGAGACCAATGCCTTCGGCTTTCGCGGTCCGCCCCTGTCCGAAGCGAAACCCGCGGGCACCACCCGCATCGCTCTCATCGGGGACTCCTTCGTGTTCGGCAGCGGGGTCGAGTGGCCAGACACGTTGGCGATGACGCTCTCGGCCGCGCTCGAACGGGCCGCGCCGGCGCGTCGCTTCGAGGTGGTCGACCTGGGGGTTGCCGGCGACCACCTGCTCTCCGAGGTGAGCGAATACCAGGAGGTCGTGCGCCGCTTCGCGCCGGACGCGGTGGTGATGGGCGTCGGCTACGTCGACTTCGCCCGTCGCGACATCCAGTCGGTTCTCCACGAACAGGCCAATCCCGGGTTCCATCTGGTGACGGTCCTCATGGGAGAACAGTTCGCGCAATGGGCCTGGATGGTCCAGGCGGAGCCGCCGTCCTTCGCCGAAGCCCGGCAGGTCGCCGAGGAAGGGACCGCCACGCTCGCCCGACTTCGCGCGAGGGGAGGGCCGCCGCTGTTGTTTCTCGAGTACCATACGCTTCCGCCCGGAATCCGTCTGGCGCTGAGTCGGGTTCCCGGGACGACCTGGGTCGAGATGCCGCGCGATGATCCCTCGTGGTGGCTTCCGATCGACGGCCATCCGTCGCCCGCCGGCAACCGCGTCTTCGCCGCGGCTCTCGTGCCACCGTTGCTGGCTCGGCTCCCGCCCGCGGCTCGATAGAGCGGTGAAGGGCTTTGCGGCCTACGCCGCGAAATCTTCGGGTTCTGCGTTGTTTGGACGGGAATCGCAGTTGGAGCCGGACACGTCATTGCCCGGGTGCAGGCAATGCAATCGACATGTCCTCAGTGGTGTCCAGCCGCTGGCCGAGCGCCCGAACAGCGGCCCGGGCTCACCATCGATAGCATTCCAGGACGTGCATGAACCCGGACACTGATGTGTCCGGATCCAATTCTGGCGGAGGCTCAGCGGATCAGTGCCCGGCCGGTCATCGGGCTCGGAGTCGGTAGAGGCGCACCGGAATCGGCTGGTCGCCGAAGAACGACCAGGTGGCGTGGGGCGCGGCCTCGCCCGAGGCGACGAGCTCGAAGCGCGGGTCGGTGCGCAAGAGCGCGCACTCCTGTCGGACGAGGGCGGCCAGGTGGGGATTGCGGCGCTCGGTATCCGCGGTCGGCTCGACGCCGCAAAGCGCGGACTCGTAGTAGTAGACGTTGGTGTCGGTGACGAACGGGAAGCGTGGCTGCGGCTCGATGGGGAGCTGCTCGAAGACCATGTCGGGGAAGGCGAGCGCGAGCGGGCTGCGGCCGGGGTCGAGGCAGCAGTCCGGATCGTTGTGCAAGCGGTCGTCGTCCCGGACCGCCAGCGAGAAGACCCGGGCGTTCCGCGGAACGGTCGCGAGAGCCCGGCGCAGGAACGTGTATTCGTCCTGGAAGGCGTAGCGATAGCCGGCCGCCGAACTGGCCTCGAGACCGATCGCGAGGAGTACCGCCGCGCCCGCCGCGATGGGGAACATCCGACCCTTGCGCCACCTCTGGAGAGGCTCGGCCAGAGCCAGGCAGCCGTGCGCCGCGATCAGCGCGAGAAAGGCGAACAGCGGCAAGAAGTAGCGCGCGCCCACCAGGCCTTCGGCGTTCATCTCCCGGCCGAGCGCCACCTGCATCGCGATGGGAATCAGTAAGAGCCGCGCGAGCAGCCACGGACGGCGAAACACGAGCACCAGCGCGCCAATCGCGGCCAGCACCGCGGCGGTCAGCGGGAACCAGCGCGGCGGCCCGTCGGCGGGAAGGAAGAACAGTTGCGCCGCCAAGTCGGCATGCCGCAGATGGAGCGCTCGCGACCCGAGCTCGGCCGCCGACGGAATCGGTAGCCCGAAACGCGCGACGAACAAAGCCGAGACCGACCACGCCGCGACGCCGAGCATGAGAACATACGCCGGCAGGAGCGCCAGGCGCCGCCGGAGGCCCGCGCGCTCCAGCGTGAGGAGAGGCAGCGCGGCGGCGAGGAGCAACGCTTCGACGCGCACGAGCGGCAGGAGCAGCGCCGCCCCGAGGCCGGCGACGACGAGCGCCGGGTCCGCTCTGGTCTCGCCCGCCCGCGCCCAGGCCCACGCGCCGGCAAAGAAGATCAACGCGACGAGCGGATGCTCCGCGTCCGAGAGCACGACCCGATGCCAGGCGGGAAAGAGCGCCAACATCAGCAGCGCGAGCAGCGCCGGCGCGCGCTCGACCGACAGCGCTCGAAACAGGAAGTAGGCGAACGCCGCGGCGAGCGAGCCGGCGACGAGGTTCAAGCCGAAGAGGACGCGCGGGCTCCATCCGAGCACGGCGCGCAATGTTCCTTGCGCGAGAAAGCCGGCGACGCCGTTCGCCTCTCGAAGCGCGGTGTTCCAGCCTGCGGCCGGGAGGAGGTCGGCGTACCAGTTGGCCGGCGCGGCGCGGGACAGGACGAGCGCGCAGACGAACGTGGCGAGAGCGGCCCCGCCCGCGGCCAGGAGGTCGAGGCGTTCGGCTGATCGGCGCCTCGCCAGGGCCCATCCGAGCGGCAACAGGAATAGCAGCCAGGCCACTTCGCTCAACCGCCAGGCGATCGATCGCTCGCGCCCGGCCACGATGCTCGTCGTCGTTGCGAAGATCCCGCCGGCGTAGCGGTCGAGCATCGCCGCCGCCAATCCGCGCAGGGCGCTCGTCGACGCAGCGTCGCACGCGGGAACGCAGCGCACGGTGATGGCGACATCGCGGTCCGGGCGGCGGTCGTAGAAGGCGAGCCGTCCGGGCATCGAGTCGTCCGCCGCGCGCGCCGAGGGGGGAAGATCGCGAGCCCCGAGCGGCGCCGGCTCGAGTGCGAGGTACGCGTCGCGCCCGGGCGCGTGCAGTTGCGCCACCGCTCGGGTGCCTTCGAGAGACGCGCCGACGACGCGGAAGGGACCTGTTTGCCCGTGCCAGGCCGGACCGAACAGCGCCACCACCCGGGACGCGGCATCGCGTCGGAGGACGCGCCGGGTCACGTGACAGCCGGATGCCAGGAGCAGCGTAACGATCAGCACGCACCGGTTCGCAAGGGACAAGCGCTGCGCGGTTGGCGTCGGCGGGGACCTCTCCTGGAGCCGAGGTGTGGGGTGGGTGGAGCGACAGCGAAGCCCGTCGTGCCGTCGCCGTGCAGACGATGGGTTTCGCTCCGCTACCCCCATCGGATGGGAACTGCTTGTCCGGTTGACCGCGCCTGGACGAGAGCGCCTCCACGGGTCGGTGGTGGCGGGCCGCTCGCCCGCCAGAAATGCACATCTGTCCCCGTCTCGCGGACCAGCGGCCCGCGACCACCGAGTCAGCGAGTCGCTGGTGGGGTCAACCGGATATGCAGACCGATGGAATTCAGGGTTCGCCGGCGAGAGCAGCGGGTCCATCGCGAGCGAGGCTAGACCCGGCGCGCGAGAAACGTCAAGCGGCGCACCGACTTTACGGGTTCACCATCTTCGTGCGCTACTTTGAACCTTGCTTCCGCGGGCCGATGCGGCCGTGAGGTCGTTCTGAGCGCGAGGGAAGCTCTTCTCCGCGCGGGAGTCGCGGCCGTCTTGATGCGGGGCCGACCCTGCGGTATCCTCGCCCGCCTGGAGCCCCGGGAACGGTGGCGAGGAGGTTTTTCGAGATGCGAGCCCTACTGGTCTTCTTGGCCGTCCTGCTCGCCGCGCCGCTCGGGCGCGCAACCGAAGCTCTGCCGCTCGTGGTTCCCACGCAGGGGCGGCTGCTCGACGCGAGCGACCAGCCGGTGAACGGGACCCTGGACATCACGTTCGCGATCTACGATGCCGAGGTCGATACCCCCGCGAACCCGGTCCCGCCGCTGTGGACGGGGAAGTACTCGGTCACCGTGTCGAACGGGTTCTATGACGTCGACCTGGGCGACCCGCGCGGGACGCTTTCCGGTCCGCTCTCCGCCGCGCTGTTCCAGAATCAGTCGCAGCTCTGGCTCGGCATCACCATCGGCACCGGCAGCGAGCTGTCGCCCCGGCTGCGGCTCGGCGCGGTCCCGTATGCGTACCTCGCCGGCCAGGCCGTCGACGCTGACCATGCGACGCTCGCGGACAACGTGCCCGACGGGGCGATCGCGACGGCGAAGCTCGCCGACCAGGCGGTCGCCAGCCAAAAGATCGCGGATGGGGCCGTGACGACCGGGCAACTCGCGGCTGGCGCGGTGACCGCGACCCAGCTCGCCGACCAAGCGGTTTCGACGCCCAAGCTCGCGGACGGTTCGGTGACGCTCCAGAAGCTCGCCCTCACAAACGGCAAGTTCGTCGGCCTCGACGCGGACACCCTGGACGGTCTCGACTCGTCGGCGTTCGCGCCGGCGGACATCGAAACCACGGTCGATGCGATCAAGACCTCGACCGACCTCCTTCCGGGCATCGCCACCACGCTCGGCAACGGTTCGAGCGGGCTCGTCGCCGACGTCGCCACCATCCAGGCCTCGACCGCCGCGCTGGGACCCCAGGTCGCGTCGGTGTTGAACGACGCCCAGACCCTCGAGACGACGGTCGGCACGCCCGCCTCGTCGAGCCTCGCCGGCGACGTCGCGGCGCTCTCGGCCAAGGTCGACGTGCTCTCGAGCCAAGTGACGACCCTCACCTCGACGCTCACGACCGTGACCGACCGGCAGACCTTCGACGACAACTGCGATGACAGCGGGCATGGCGGCTGGCCGTCGAAGACCGCTTGCCTCGCCGACGGCCGCTGGCACACGGTCTTCCTCGGAACCCTCACGGCGGCGGGCGTGTCCACTCCCAACGAGGTGTGCTCGTTCATCCTGCAAACGCTCCAGCAGCTCGCGGTTGCGCCGGAGAACGCGACCACGAGTGGTCCGCAAGGCGCCTACTGGGAGGTGCGCTTCGGCTACGATTCCAGCAACACACCCTTCCACGGCGAGTGGCACACCCAAGATGCGGTGAACTTGGACCTCTTCGACAGCGCCAACAACCTCGTCGAGTGGACCGACAACTACAGCGTCGGCTCCTGCAGCATCCCCGCGCCGGCAAGCTATGGCTGGGAGGCGTTTATCGCCGTGCGCAAGTAGGCCCGGCAGGTCGCGACTGCGACGCCTCCAGAGGAAATGGTCGTTCGCTGCCGCCTCGCCGACGCGCGACGAGAGCCCTGCGCGTTGCGACGGGACCTCGGGGCTCCGCGATGCTCGATCCGGGCGTCGTGATGTCGAGTTCGACTCTTGCGACGCGACTTCCGGAGCCTGCCCCGCTCGATCCGGCTGATGCGACGTGAGCAAAGCACGCCGGAGCCGATCAACAGCGCGAAGTCCCGCGGGTTGAGGATGATGAAGAGAAGCCCAGGGCGCCAGACCCCCGGCTCCGGCGGGGCTATCCGATCGTCCAGCCGCCGTCGACAACGAGGGTCTCGCCGGTGACGAAGCTCGACGCGTCGCTCGCGAGGTAGAGCGCGGCGCCGGCGATTTCCTCGGGCATGCCGACGCGCCCGAGCGGGGTCGCGGAGACGACGTGGTCGCGAATCGCGTCGTTCGTCGTCAGCGCTGCCGAGAAGCGGGTGTCGATGAGCCCCGGAGCGATGGCGTTGACCCGGATGCCCGCGGAGCCCAGCTCCACCGCCAGGGTCCGGGTCATCGAGAGCACCGCCGCCTTGGTCATGCCGTAGACGCCCTGGAGCGGCGCCGCGCGGATGCCGGCGACCGACGCCATCTGGACGAGGCTCCCCTTCGCGTTGCGCTCGATGAGGTGCCGGGCGACGGCGCGGTTCATCGCGAAGTAGCCCTTCAGGTTGACCTCGAAGATCTTGTCCCAGGCGGCCCACTCGGTGTCGAGCATCGGGCCGAAGTAGACGTTGGTCGCCGCGTTGTTGACGAGCACGTCGACCTTGCCGTAGCGCTCGATCGCCGCCCGCACGAGCGCGTCGCACTCCTCTGGATGGCCGGTGTGAGCGGCGTGCCAGAACGCCTCTCCGCCCGCCGCGACGATCGACTCCGCGACCTGCGAGAGCGCTTCGGGCTTTCGCGCGGCGAGGACGACCTTCGCACCCGCGCCCGCGAACGCGCGCGCGATGGCCTCGCCGATGCCTCGGCTCGCGCCGGTGACGATGGCGACCTTTCCTTCGAGGTGGATGGCGGGCTGGCTCATGCGTCGCTCCAGCGAAGTGGCGGGCGCATCCTCGCGTCGAAGCGGCGGGGACGCAAGCGGGACGTGCGAAACGCCGCGGTTGGAGGATCAGACCGATCGGTCGGATCGGTCCGATCGGTCCGATCATGCGGCCATCGGCCGCCGCTCCGCATTCAACTGGACAGGAAGAGCCCGCTCTATTCCGCCGCGGCGGACGCTTCATGGCTCTCGTCGCCGCCAGCGTTGCGTTCGTCCTGTTCCGCGTAGCGGTGGAGCTTGTTGTAGAGCGTCTTCTCGCTGATGCCGAGCGCCTGGGCGGTCTTCGACTTGTTGCCGCTGAACCGCGACAGGTTCGCCTCGATGTACGCCCGGTCGATTTCGCGCAGCCCCAGCCCGAGCGGCAGCCGGATCGACGCCTCGCCACCGCGCTCGATCAGCTCGGCCGGCAGATCGCGCTCGGTGATCTGCTCGTCGCAGAGCAGCACCGCCCTCTCGAGACAGTTGCGCAGCTCCCGGATGTTCCCCGGCCAGGGGTAGTTCGCGAGCCGCTGCCGCGCTTGCGGCGCCACCCGGACCTTCTTCCCCGCGTCCCGCGCGAACTTGTCGACGAAGTGGTCGACGAGCGGCGGGATGTCCTCCGGCCGGTCGCGCAGCGGCGGGAGCGGAATGTGGAACACGTTCAGCCGGAAGAAGAGGTCCTCCCGAAACTGCCCGGTGCGGATCTGCCCCTTCAGGTCGCGGTTGGTCGCGGCAATCACCCGCACGTCCACCGTGACCTCGCTCTTCGCGCCCAGCCGCCGCACCCGCTCCTCCTCCAGCACCCGAAGGAACTTCGCCTGCAGCTCCGGCTGGATCTCGCCGATCTCGTCGAGAAAGAGCGTCCCCTGGTCGGCCAGCTCGAAGACCCCCAGCCGCCGGGCCTCGGCGCCGGTGAACGCCCCCCGCTCGAACCCGAAGATTTCGCTCTCCAGCAGCGTCGGCGGAATCGCCGAGCAGTTGATCGCGATGAACGGCTTGTCCCGCCGCGAGCTCGCCTGGTGAATCGCGCGGGCGACCATCTCCTTGCCGGTGCCCGACTGCCCTGTGACCACCACCGACGCCTTCGACGGCGCGACCTTGTCGATGAGCTGGAACACCTCGCGCATCGCCCGCGACTGGCCGATGAACGCGCCGCCGCCCGCCTCGCGCTCGCGCCGGCGCCAGTCGTTCTCCTGCCGCCGCATCTTCTTCGAGATTTCCAGCGCGCCCTGGACGGTCAGCTTCAGCATCGCGGGGTCGAGCGGCTTCTGGATGAAGTGGTACGCGCCCGCGCGAATCGCCTCCACCGCGCCGTCGACCGTGCCCTGCCCGGTGAGGATGATCACCGGCACGTCCAGCTTCTCCGCCTTGATCTTCCGGAGCACTTCGAGACCGCTCACGCCCGGCATCACGAGGTCCGTCAGCACCAAGTCCGGCACCTCGCGCTCGAGGGCCTGCACCGCTTCCCGCCCGCTCGCCGCCGCGACGACGCCGTAGCCCCAGGTGTCGAGAACGGTCGCCAGCGCTTCCAGCGTCGCCGGCTCGTCGTCGATCGCCAGGATGTTCACCGACCGGTTCATCAGGAGCTACTCCTCGACGCTTTCCCGAACCGGCGCCGGCGGCAGCTTCACGAATCGCGCGCGCACGAGACGCGCGCTCGCCTCCACCTGCGCGCCCGCCTGCGTCAGCGCTCGCAACGCCGGCTCGAACGAGAGCCCATCGACGGCGGTTTCGAGGGACAGGAGCGCTTGCGACTCCTCGGCCTCGACGCGAAAGTCGATGGTCGAGCCGCGCTCCTGGGCGACGGCGGCGGAAAGGAGCAGCACGAGCCCCTGCACGACGAGCTTGGCGTCGGCATCGATGGGAGCGTTCGCGCAGATGCTCGCCCGGATGTCGACGCCGCGCCGCAGCGCCTCGTGCCGCGCGAACCGGTGCACCACCCGGCCGATCTGCGCGAGGTCGGTCGGCTCGTCGATGCGCGGCGCCCACAGGACGCCGAACGCGACCAAAAGCTCGGACATCCGCGTCACCTGGTCGCGGACCTTCGCCAAGAGATAGGTGAGGTTCGGGCCCTCGTGCTCCACCGCCTCGGCCGCGTGGTTCGAGGCGAGCTCCGCGAAGAGCACGAGCGCGTTCAGGGGGCTGCGCGCCTCGTGGACGAAGGCGCGCGCGAACAGCTCCCACGCCTGATCGCGGCACGCGTCGAGCGAAGCGACTCCCTCTTGCCGGGGGCGCTCCTGCTCATCGTCAGCGCTCGCGGCTGGCTGGCGCTCCTGGGCGAGCTGCTCTTCGCCGCTGCCGCTCTCCTGGGCGGGCGTGGTGCTCGATGCGCTCAACTCGCCTCCTCCGACGCGCCCCGACTCGGGGCGATCCGAGAGCCTGTGACCGGCGACCTGCTCTCGCAAGCCTCGCCGGCCGTGCAAAGGGAACGCAGCATGCCCGAAGACGGGGGGCGCTGGGGTGCCGGCTCGGGCGAGACGATGGGCAGCGAACGCTTGTCGGGTCCCGAGCGCGAGCCGTCCGACGCGACAGCTTTCGCGCGTCGTCGCGGCAGGCATCGTTTGCTCGCTGGTCGCGCCGGTCGCGCGCGCGCACAACGTGGACCTCGCGTACCTGAAGCTCGCGGTGAACGGGCGCGTGATCGCCGGCACGCTCGACGTTCCCGCCGCCCAGCTCGCGAGCGCGATGCCGCTCGACGCGAACCACGACGGGCGCCTGGAGGTTTCGGACATCGCGGCGGACGCGACGACGCTCGGCAGCTTTCTGTTGTCCAACCTGCGGCTCTTCTCGGGCGGTCGTCGCTGCGTGGGGGCCAGCATCGGTGCATTCGTCGATGCCTCCGGTCTGGTCGCGATTCGAGCCCGCTGGCGTTGCGCCGGCGCCGTGCAGGCGGTCGCCATCCGCTCGACGCTTGCGCACACGCTCGGCGTGGGGCAGTCGACCTTCGTGCGCGCGACCGAGGGCGGGCGGTCAGCAGAAGCGTTGCTCTCCAGCGACACGCCCAGCGCGACGCTCGACTTCGCCGCTGCTGGTCGGCTCGGGCTCATCGGCCGCTTCGTCTGGCTCGGGATGACGCACATCTACACCGGCGCCGATCACGTCCTCTTTCTCCTGACGCTGTTGATGCTCGGCGGCAGCCTCCGGCGCATCCTCGGCATCGCGACGGCGTTCACGGTGGCGCACTCGATCACCCTGTCGCTCACCGCGCTGGGCGTCGTGACCCACCTGTCGAGCCGGATGGTCGAGAGCGCCATCGCGCTGTCGATCGCCTACGTCGCGTTGGAGAACTTCCTCGTCGCGCGCCGGTCGACCGCGAGCGTCGAGCCGCGGGTGCTGCGCTGGCGGTGGCTCGTCTCCTTCGGCTTCGGCCTGGTGCACGGCTTCGGCTTCGCGTCGGCGCTCCGGCTGATCGGCCTCCCGGCGGCGCACCTGCCCCTCGCGCTCTTCTCCTTCAACGCGGGCGTCGAGCTCGGGCAGGCGACCATCATCGTCGCCGCGTGGCCGCTCATCGCGAAGGCGACGCGCACCCGCTGGTACGTCCCCGCCGGCGTGCGCTTCGCCTCGGTCGGCGTCTTCGGCGTCGCGATGGCCTGGTTCGTCGCCCGCGCGTGGTGAGGACGCGTCGGCCGAGCTAAAATGGGAACATGGATGAGCCTCGCTCGCGTCGGATCGTCGGCCGGCTCTTTCGCCCAGGAGAGGCGGTCCCGCACCCCGACGCCGATCCCGACGTCGCCGCGCTCTCGCCGGGCGAACGGATGATGCTCGTCGACGAGCTGATGCGCCTTTGCCTCCTCTGGAACCGTCCCGATGGAAGCGTTCCCAGACTTCAGAGATCTGCTGGCCACCTTCAACGACCACCACGTTGAGTACCTGGTCGTCGGTGCGCACGCGGTCGCGGCTCACGGTTTCGTGCGGGCGACCAAGGACCTCGACGTCTGGGTCCACGCAACGCCGGAAAACGCGCCCCGGGTGATGCGGGCACTGGCGGCGTTCGGCGCGCCGCTCCAGGGCGTGACCGACGCCGATTTCGCCGAGCCGGGAGCCTTCTACCGGATGGGCGTGCCTCCGGTGGGAATCGACGTGCTCACGTCGCTCGAGGATGTCGACTTCGACGAGGCCTGGTCGCGGCGCGGCATCTACGAGTACGGAGGCGTGCGCGCGCCGGTTCTCTCGCGGGAGCTGCTCGTGCGCAACAAGCGAGCCGTCGCGCGCGCGCAGGACCTAGCCGACGTCGAGCGCCTTGAAAAGTCGTCGCCGAAGTAGGAAGCGGTCGCGGCTCAGGTGCGCGCGTCGACGCTTCCGGGGCGCCTCTCGGTTTCGGGCTCGACGTGGATCACCACCTCGGCGCCGGCGATGGCCGACCGCACCGCGCGCTCGATGGCGTCGCACTGCTCGTGCGAGCGCTCCACCGTCGTCTGGCCCTGCACCACCAGGTGTAGCTCGATGAACAGCTTCGGTCCTGCTCTCCTCGCTCGCAGGTCGTGGAACTCGAGCGCCGGACCCATCGCGCTCTTCACCGCGGAGGTGATCCGCTCCAGCTCGGCGGCGGGGACGGTCTCGTCCATCAGCGCTCCCACCGAGCCGCGCACGATGCGCCATCCCGCGTAGACGACCTGTACCGCCACCGCGAGCGCCACCAGCGGATCGAGCACCCACCAGCCGGTCGCGCGCGCGATGAAGATGCCGACGAGGACGCCCACGGTCGTGAAGACGTCGGCGAGGACGTGGGTGCCATCCGCGACGAGCGCCGGCGAGCAGAGCTTTCGTCCCTGGCGGTGTAGCCAGAGCCCGAGGGCCAGGTTGCCCGCGGTCGCGGCGAGGGCCACGGCACCGCCCAAGGCGAGCGAGACCGCTTCGGCGGGGTGCAGGAGCCGCCGGACCGCCTCGCCGATGATCGTGACGGACGCCGCGACGACCAGCAGCCCCTCGGCGACGGCCGAGAAATACTCCGCCTTGCTGTGGCCCCAGGGATGGCTCCGGTCGGCGGGCTTCGCGGCGACCCAGAGCGCGGTCATCGCGATGCTGGCGGCGAGCACGTTGACGATCGATTCGAGCGCGTCGGAGAAGAGCGCGACCGACCCGGTGATCCGCCAGGCGACGAGCTTCGCGGCGAGCACCAGGACGCCGACGACGATGCTCACCCGCGCTGCGCGTACCGTCGTCATCGCTCGTCCCGAATGCGCCCGCCCCGACGCGCGGTCGAACATAGCGCGGCGCACTGACGGCTCGGCGAAAAACCGGAAAGGTCAGCTATTTGCTCTTTGCGGCGACGAGGGCGACCTCGACGAGCGCGCCGGCGGGGAGCGCGGCGACCTGGACGGTCGCGCGGGCCGGCTTCACGTCGTGGAAGTGCTGCCCGTAGACCTGGTTAACGGTTGCGAAGTCGGCGAGGTCCGCGACGTACACGGTCGCCTGCACCACGTCGTCGAACGCGCACCCGGCGGCGTCGAGGACCGCGCGCAGGTTCTTCATCACCTGTGCGGTCTGTTCCGCGATGCCGCCCGCCACCAGCTTCCCGGTCTTCGGGTCGAGCGGAATCTGCCCCGAGAGAAAGACGAGCCCGTTCGCCTCCACCGCTTGCGAGTAGGGCCCGATCGCCGCTGGGGCCTCCGCCGTCGTCACCGCGCGCTTCATCGCATCCTCCGCCGGCACCCGGGCCGCGTTCGCGCAAGGTAGTGAAAGTCGAGGGTCCTGTCTTGCGGTCGGGACGGCGGGTGAGGCCGTCCCGTCTCTCGCTCGCGCCAGCCGGCGCCGCATCCGGTGCATGATGCGCGGATGCCTCGGGTGACGGACATCGAGATCGTGGACGACCGCACCGCGCGGTCCAAGTTGGATGAAGGCTTCCTGCACCTCAAGCGGCTGACGGCGCGCAACCGCCGCGAGGACGGGAGCGCGTCGCGCGAGTACCCGATCGACGTCATCGATCGCCCGACGCTCGACGCGGTGGCGGTCTGCGTTTGGGCGCGCACGCCGCGCGGCATCGAGGTGCTGACCCGGGCGGGCTTGCGGCCGGCGGCGCTGATGCGGCGCGGGCGATCGACGGCGCTGCCGGAGAAGCCGTACCTCCTCGTCGAGGAGATCATCGCGGGCGTCGTTGAGCCGGGCGAGAGCGGCCTTGCTGCCCTCCAGCATCGGGTGGCCGAGGAGGTCCTCGAAGAGGCGGCGCTGGAGGTCGATCCCGCTACGGTGGAGCCGCTCGGCGGCGCGCTCTTCATGCTCCCGGGCATCGCGTCGGAGAAGATTCACCTCTTCGCGGTCGAGGTCGCGCGCGGGTCGGCGCCGGAGGTCTTCGACGCGACCGGGCAGGGCGACGGCTCGCCGCTCGAAGAGGGTGCCATCCTGCGTTGGCGAAATCTCGCGCAGGCGATCGCCCTTTGCGCACGCGGCGACATCGAGGACGCGAAGACCGAGGTGGCCCTGCGCCGCCTGGCCGACAAGCTCGCGCGTCCCTGACATCGCCCTGACGTGACGCCCCCATCGTTGCGTTCGCCATGGGTGCTGTCCTCTTCTCTCTGCGCGTCGCCGTCGTCGTCCTCGCCTGGATCGTCATCACGCTCGCGTTCGCCGTCGTCTCGCTGCCCTTGTGGGGTTCGCGCTGGCTCGCGAGCGGGTACGCGCGGACGATGAGCTGGGCCGCGATGCGCCTCATCGGCGTGCGCCTGGACGTGCGGCACTTGGAGCGGGTGCGCCAGAGCCGGCCGTGCATCTTCGTCGCGAACCACCAGTCGAACCTGGACTACCTCTTTCTCGGCGCGGTCTACCCGACGAGGACGGTGGTCATCGGCAAGCGGTCGGTGGCGCTGGTTCCGTTTTTCGGGCTGCTCTACCTGGCGACCCGGAACATCCTCATCGACCGGCGCGTGCGGGCGAAGGCCATCGCGGGGCTCGACCTCGCGGTGCGGGCGATGAAGACCCGCGGCGAGAGCATCTGGATTTTCCCGGAGGGCACGCGCAATCGCACCGGCGACCGGCTGGGGCCGCTGAAGAAGGGCGCGTTCCACATGGCCCTCGAGGCGCAGGTGCCGCTGGTGCCCATCGTGCTTTCGCCGATCGGCGGCTACGTCGATTTCCGAGCGAAGCGGATGCGCGGGGGCACGGCGCGCATCGACGTGCTGGAACCGATTCCGACCGCCGGCCTGACCATCGCCGACCTCGATGCCCTCCGCGAGCGCACCCGCGAGGCGATGTGGCGCGGGCTCGAAGCGATGGAGAAGAAGGACGCCGCGCCGCTGCCCGAGGCCATCGCCCCGCCCGGCGCCGAGCCGCTCCTGCCGCGCCGCGACGAGGCCCGGGCGACGTAGACCGTCTCGCGCATCACCACGCGCACTCCGACCTCGTCCCGCGCACTCCAACACTCGTCGGTCGCACTCCAACGCTCGCCTCGCGCACCGCCACGCTCGCCTCGAGCTCGCCGCGCTTCTTCTTGTCGAGCCGGCGGCCGCCGTCGAAGCGGAAGAACTCCACCCGCTCGGCGAGCCCGCCGGCCGAGCCGTCATCCGCGAGGCTGTTCATCGGCCGCATCGCAACGCTCCGTCCCGCCGAGGACGGGACGCAATCTGGCTCTGCGCCGTTTCGCGTGGGTGGCGGGGAAACGAGATGACGTTCATGATCATGCTCCTTCTCGGCCGAAATTGGAGCCGGACACGCCAGTGTCCGGGTGCAGGCACGGCAACGCGAATGAGGATTGTAGAGCGGGGGCTTGTCCCAGGGCTTGTCCCCCGCCGTTGGGGGCGGCGTCAGCATGCGGCGGGGGGCAAGCCCGTGCCCAACGGTTCTCGAAGTCTCTGCCTGCACCCGGACACTGGCGTGTCCGGCTCCAACTCCAATTTCGATTCCCATTTGAGACAGCGCGGAGCCCGCAATCTAGCAGACGGGGCGGACACCCTCAAATCTTCTTCGGTGGAACCGGTCTCGCGCCTTCCCTTCGCCATCGAGGCCGCGTTCGCCGCCGATCGATTTCCAGGCGAAGCGGGTGCGCGGCGGCACGGCACGCTCGACGTGCTGGAGCCAATTCCGACAGCCGGCCTGACCATCGCCGACCTCGATGCCCTCCGCGAGCGCACCCGCCTCCCGATGTGGCGCGGGCTCGGAGCGATGGAGGAGAAGGACGCCGGCCAAGCGCCCGACACCGTCGTCACGTCCGACGCGCAGTCGGTCCTGCCGCATCGGGACGAGGCGCGGGCGACGTAGAGACCGTCTCGCGCGCACTTCAACGCTCCCGGATCGCAGTCCAATGCTCGTCGATCGCAGTCCAACGCTCGCCTCGCGCACCGCAGCGCGCGCCTCGCGCACCGCTACGTTCGATCGAAGTGTTTAGACGTTACTCTTTCGGCTCTGCCCTCGAAGGGCTTTCCGCTTCGCCTGGCGCGCGGCTTACGCCCGCAACCCAAGCCGGGCACGGGAGTGCCCGGAAGAGCACGGCAGTTGGATGCTCCACGGAAGCGTCAGACGTGGTCCACGCTGCGACGTGACGACCCCGACGGAAGCCACAACGGACCCAATGGCAGCGCTCTTTCCAGGCACTCCCGTGCCCGGCTTGCCCACGACGCTGCGTGCTCGTGTCGAGAATCTGTGCGCGCCGGCAAGATTTCGTGGCTTACAGTAGTGGATCAGGTTCAGCGCGGGTTCTTCTCCTGTGGCACGGGCGTCCTCGCCCGTGGAGGCTTGGTCGACGCAGCCACGCCAGGGGGTCCGGCTGGCCCATCACAGGCGAGGACGCCTGTGCCAAAGGACAATGGGAGTCGGGCCCGAACCCGGGCGAACCGGATCGCCCGGGACCGAAACGAGGTCGAAGACAGCGCCTCGGTGCCCGCAACCGCGGGCTCACGCTTCGGCTCCAAATTCGGCGGGCCGCCGGGGCAGATTCCGTGGGCCTACTTCCCGACGATTCCCGCGACGCCGCCGGAGGTCAGAGCGCCCATGTCGGTAATCACTTGCGGGAGCCGAATGACGCCGCCGGGGTAGGCGAGGTACTTCGGTTCCCATTCGGGGTCGAAGCGCTGTTTGAAGTCGCGCAGGCCCTGGAAATTGTAGAAGTGCGCGCCATGCCGGTAGACGAGCGCACCGATGCGGTTCCAGGCGGGCGCGAGGGCGTGGCTCTCCAGTCCCGCGAGCGGCGCCATGCCGAGATTGAACCGCTGGTAACCTTGTTCCTTGGCCCAGAGCATGAGCCAGATGAAGAGGTACTCCATCGTTCCGCTCAACGCGTGCTCCGGGTGGTAGCGCATCAGGTCGACCGCGACCTCGGTCTTCGGGCCGGTCGCCCAGAGGTTCGCGAACGCGACGGGCGCGCCCTGCATCCGCACCACCGCGAGAGGGAAGTTCGGGAGGTAGCGCTCGTCGAAGCGGCCCAGCGAGAAGCCCTTCTCCTTGCCGTGCTTCTCCGCGAGCCAGGCGTCGGAAATCTCGCGCAGGGTCGGGAACAGCGGCCGCGCCTCCTCGGGCGAGAGCACTTCGCAGGTCGCGTTCGCCTTCTCCATCGTCCGCATCCGCTGTCGCAGCCGCTTGCGCTCCGAGCCCTCCAGCGTGAACGCCGCGAGGTCGACCCGCGCGTGCTCGCCCATCTTCAGAAGCGTCATCCCGAGGTCGACGTAGAGTCCCAGGTTCGCTCGGGACACCTCCTGGAACACCGCCCATCCGCCCTGGCGGTCGGCCAGCTCGCGAAAGCGCCGCACGAGCGTCTCCGCCCTCTCCGGCGGCCCGATCGGATCGCCCAAGGCGATGAAGCTGCGACCCTCGATTCCGTACATGACGAAAGCGTCCGACTCGTCGTCGAAGAGGAAATGCTTGTCGCCGAGCAGCGCCAGATACGCCTCCGCCCGCGGCGATTGCGCGACGATCGGCCGCGCGCGCGCCATCCCCTCGGGGTCCCCGCCCAGACGGGTCGACGGGATCGGCGCGGGCCGGAAGAGCTTCAGGAGGGCGACGACGAACCCGGTCACCACGACCCCGACGCTCGCGCGCAGGAACCGCGGCGCGTCTTTGTTGAGAGCGAACTTCCACCACAGCTCGTTGGAGTACCTCACGTGGCGGAAGGAGAAGAGCCCGAGCCAAATCGACGCCGCGACGGTGACCGTCACCGCGACCGTCCAGCGCGGGCTGAGCGGCTCGGAGAACAGTCGCGCCTTGCGATAGAACGCCCGCTCCGCCGGCCACAAGGCGAGGAGCACGATCAGCAGCAGCACCGCCTGTTCCGGGTCGCCGGTCAGCATCGAGACGACGATGCCCAGGCCCAACAGGCCGAGCGTTCCGTGGTAGGCGGCGTCGAGGCGCAGGACGAGCCCGCGCGCGAGGATGAGCAGCAGGAGGCCGGCGATCGACGCGAGGAAGCGCGAGCTCTCGACGATGACGAGCGGCATCAGTTGGAGCATCCGCAGGCGCGAGGGCGCGGTCGGGGTGGCGCCGCTCAGGATGAGGAGCGCGCCGTCGATGAACGTCGCGACCGCGAAGACCCAAGGCACGAGCTCCGGCGCCCAGATTTCCGCCGCGCTGCGGATCTTGCCGGCGACCTTCTCCAGATGGTGCCGCTTGTCGTAGGCCTCGTGCAGCCCGAGCAGCACCGCCGCGACGAGCAGGGGAGCGATGAAGAAGATGGCGCGAAAGGCGAGCAGCGACCCGACGAGCGAGGCGCGGGAGATGCCATGCCCGCCGAGGGTCACGAGCATCACCGTCTCGAAGACGCCGAGGCCGCCGGGGACCTGGCTGATCTGTCCCGAGACGAGCGCGAGCAGGAACGCCGCGAGGAAGGCGGGGAGGGCGACGCCGGTGCCCGCGGGCAGGAGCGCGTAGAGCACGAGGGCCGAAAGGGTCCAGTCGAGAGCGGCGACCAGGAGCTGCCAAGCCGCGAGCCGACCGGTCGGGAGCGGGACCTCGACCGAGCGGACTTTGAGGCTGCGGCCCTGGAGACGCGCGGAGAGGGCGAGGTAGAGCACCGCGAGGGAGATCAGAATGATCCCGAAGGGACGCAGGGTCTGGAAGGGCAGGGGCCAGCCGGCGGGAATCGGCAGGGGCTCGATGACGAACGAGACGCCGGCGACCGTGGCGAGCCCGAGCAGCGGGGTCAAGGAGTAGAAGGCGACGAGCTTCGCGAACTGTGCCGGCGAGAGGCCCCAGGACGAATAGAGCCGGTAGCGCACGCCCGAACCGGCGACGAGCGACAGGCCGACGTTGTTCGAGAAGGCGTAACCGACGAACGACGCGAGGGCGATGCGCCGGTAGGGCATCTCGTGCGAGATGTACCGGAGCGCGAGCGCGTCGTAGCCGGTCATCGTCAGGTAGGCGAGGACCGTCAGACCGCCGGCGATGGCGACGTGTGTCCAGGGAATCGCGGCGATCGACGCGCGCAACGCCGACAGCCGGTACTCGTGCAGCTCCTGGTGCAGCGCGTAGAGCGCGACGCCGAAGAGCACGACCCCGAAGAGCGGCGCCCACGGAACCCGGGCGAGCGCCTGGCGCCAGCCGGCGGTCGGTCGATCGGAAGCCTTGAGGTCGTCAGGCATCGCGCGGCCGCCCGTCTAGCACGGCCGCACGCACGATGCACGGTGAATGTCAACGACTTTCGCCAGGAAGCCCGCGGCGAGGAATCGGTTGCGACGATCGCTGTCCCGATCGACTGCATCGTAGACGGCCGCTCATCTCGAGCGCAGCCCTTCGACTGCGCTACCCTCGAAAAGGGGCTCCTCAACAGAATCGGTGCCGGGAACGCCTCGATCGAGGCATGCCTATCCGGTTGACACACTTGCAGCCGGACACCTCAGTGTCCGGGTCGGATGCGGCGTCCCGAGCCAACCCGGGCACTGACGTGCCCGGCTCCAACGTCGGGCAAGTGTGTCAACCGGATAGGCATGGATCGAGGAAGCCGGACGCGCGAGTATCCGGGTGCAGGCACAGCGCTCGTCGCACTCCGCTCATCGCCTTCGCCGAGATGTGCCTTGCAGTTCCGGGGCTACCTCGAGCGCACGAGACCACCCGGACACTCGGGTGTCGGCTCCGAGTCCGGCGGGCGTCGCCCGCACCGATTCTGTCGGGGAGCCCCCAGTCGCCCGCTCAGATCTCGCGCGCGACCGCGCGGATGGTCTATAAGGGCGAACGACGTTCGGCTGAGGTGTCGGCATGGCTCAGGAGGCGGAGGTTCTCGCAGGAGGTTTGCCCGCGACGCTCGACGCGTTGCAGGAAGGCATTCAGGTCATCGACCGCGACTGGCGCTACGTCTACGTGAACGATGCGGTCTGCCGCCACGGCAAACGGGCGCGCGAAGAGCTGCTCGGCCATCGGATGATGGCGGTCTATCCGGGCATCGACCAGACGGAGATGTTCCGTGCCCTACGCGTCTCGATGGACGAGCGCCGGCCGCTGGAGATGACCAACGAGTTCGTCTATCCCGACGGGAGCAAGGGCTGGTTCGACCTGCGCATCCGGCCGTGCGCGGAGGGCGTGTGCGTCTTGTCGGTCGACGTCACCGAGCAGCGGCGGCTCGAGGCGCGGCTCCGGGAGTCGCAACGCCTGGACGCCATCGGGCGGCTCGCGGGCGGGGTCGCGCACGACTTCAACAACGTGCTGACCGCGATCAAGGGCTTCACCTACCTGGCGCTGGAGCGGGTCGGCCAAGAGCATCCCGCGCGGCCGGACCTGGACGAGGTGATGCGGGCGACCGACCGCGCCGCGGGACTGACGCGGCAGCTTCTCGCCTTCGCCCGCCGGCAGCCGGTTCGCCCCGTCGCCATCGACGTCAGCTCCGTCGTCCTGTCGGTCGAGAAGCTCCTGCGCCGGCTCCTCCGCGAGAACATCGACATCGCCACCAGGACCGCTCCCGCCCTGTGGCGCACGCTGATCGATCCGACCGCCTTCGAGCAGGTCCTCGTCAACCTCGCGGTCAACGCGCGCGACGCGATGCCGCGTGGGGGCAAGCTCACCATCGAGACCCAGAACGCACGGCTGGACGAGACGCAGGCCCAGGGGCACGGCGGCGTCATCCCGCCCGGCGAGTACGTGCTGATGGTCGTCAGCGACGACGGGGTCGGCATGGCGCCCGAGGTGCAGGAGCGCATCTTCGAGCCCTTCTTCACGACCAAGGAGGTGGGGCAGGGCACCGGTCTCGGGCTCGCCACCTGCTACGGCATCGTCCGGCAGGCGGGCGGGCACATCTGGGTCTACAGCGAGCCGGGCCACGGCTCGACGTTCAAGGTGTTCCTGCCGCGCACGCTCGCCGAGACGCAACCGGTGGCGCCGCCGCCGCCCCTTCGCGCGGCGCAGGGACACGAGACGATTCTGCTGGTCGAGGACGAACCCCAGGTGCGCGAGGTCGCCGCGCGCGTCCTCGGCGGCTTCGGCTATCGGGTGGTCGCCGCGGAGAGCGCCGAGGCGGCGATGCGCCGGTTCGACGAGAACCGGGTCGACCTCCTGGTGACGGACCTCGTGATGCCGGGCACCGATGGCCGCGAGCTCGCGCGCACGCTGACCGAGAAGAACCCGAAGCTGAGGACGCTGTTCATCTCGGGCTACACGGAGGCGGCGATGCTCCACCGCGGCGCTCTTGCTCCCGGGTCACGCCTCCTGGACAAGCCGTTCAGCCCGGCGATGCTCGCCAGCCGCGTGCGCGCGGTGCTCGACGAGACGTGATTGGGGCGCCTGGCCGCCGACACCGCTCCCGCTCACCTGCGGCGGGAGAGGTGGGTGACCGCGGCCTCGAGGAGCCCGGCGATGCCGCGGCGGGTGGCGGTGACGAGGCGGTCCTTCGGTGCTTCGCGGGTGTAGTGCTCGCTCACCTTGTGGTCGAGCTCGGAGCTGCCCCAGATCAGGATCAGGTCGGCCCAGCGGATGTCGGCGCGGGCGAGGTCGAGGGTGCGCCGCTCGGTCCCGTCGATGATCCGCAGCTCCCATCCCGCCGGCCTCAAGCGCTCCAGCTCTCCATGGACCCCGGGCGAGCCGCCGACCACCACCAGCCGCCGGATGCCGTGCTTCGCGAAGAGCTTCGCCGCCTCGGTCACCGCGCGCTTGTTCGCCGACCCGTGGCAGACCGCGCAGCGCGTCGCCTGCTCCGCCCGGACGAGCTGCCGGTCGCCCAGGGTGCGCGCGCACTCCTCCGAGCCGCAGGTGACCAGGAACTTCGAGGAGAGCAGCGCCTCGACCCGGCCGCGCTTCTGGCCGTCGATGCGCGCCTTCCCTTCCCGCGACAGCTTCGCCTCGTACAATGCCTGCCGGGCGAGGGCTTGCGCTTCGGGCGAGTCGAAGCCGAGCTCGGTCAAGAGCGCCGCGATGTCGACCGAAGCGTCGCCGCTCAAGAGAAGCGCTCCTCCATGGCTCGGGTCAGGCGCGACTCGATCTTGCCCTTCATCGCGCGCAGGAGGAGCGACAGGTCGATGCTGACCTGGACCTTGTCCGCCGCCACCAGGGCGCTCCCGAAAAAGCCGCTGCCCTTGAAGGTCGCGTGGGGGCCGTTCCACTCGACGTCCGCGCCCAGCCGCGCGCCGAAGCTCTGCAAGAGCTCCTGAGCGCGCTTGAGCGCCTCTTCCTGTCCCAGCTTGTGTGGTCGTTCGACGGCGATCGTCGCCATGCGGGCTCCTCGCGCGAGAGCATAAACGAAGGCTGCGGTTCGCGGCAGGAATTGGAGCGCGGGCATGAGGCCCGACCCCGACCTGTCGAAAACTGGATCTCCGAAGCGGGTCGTGCGACAGCTTCGCTTCGAGGGGTCGGAGGCTTTCGATGCCGAAGTCGTATTCGCTGGGGCTCTTCTTGCTGCGGGTGACCTTCGGGCTGGTCATCGCGGCGCACGGGGCGTACCACCTCGCGCACTTCCAGCAGCTCGTCGGGTTCGCCGGCAGCCGCTGGCAGGCGGCGGGCGCCATCGCCGGGGAGCTGGGGGGCGGCATCGGTCTCGCCGTGGGGCTGCTCACCCGCTTGGCGGGCGTCGGCTACGGCGTCGTCATGCTCGCCATCGCGTTCACCCACAACGTGACCGGCGGCGTCGCCCACACGATCCTCTCGATCGGCCATGGCGGCGCCGCGGTCGGCTTCGAGTACCCCTTCCTCGTCGGCGTCCTCGGCATCGCGTTCCTCTTCACCGGACCTGGCGACTGGAGCCTCGACGGCCTGCTGTTCAGCAAGCAGAACCGCCGGTCTCGTTGACAAAAGCGGCTTCCCACCCGTAGAAACGCGCGCTCGCTCTTCCACCGGCCGCGGCCGGCGTCGCGTTCACGAGGGAAGCTCTCGCATGCAAAAAAACGCCTTCCAGCGCCTGGCGGACCATCCGCGCGGGTTCTGGTTCGTCTTCTGGGGCGAGTTGGCCGAGCGCGCGTCCTACTACGGCATGCGCACGATTCTCGCGATGTACCTGTTTCAGGTGCTCCGCTTCCAGGAGAGCACCGGCGCTGTCGTGGGGCAGCTCTTCACGGCCTCCTGCTACATTGCACCGCTCCTGGGGGGCTACCTGGCGGACCGGTGGCTCGGCCGCTATCGAACCATTCTCTACTTCTCGCTTCCGTACATCGCGGGCCACCTCATCCTCGGCGGCATCCAGCAGGACTGGGGGATGTACTTCGCCCTGAGCCTGCTCGCGATGGGCTCCGGCACCATCAAGCCGAACACCTCGACCTTGATGGGCGCGATGTACGAGGAGCAGAAGAAGTCGGCGCTTCTGACCGAGGCTTTCAGCTACTTCTACGCGGCCATCAACATCGGCGCGGCGGTCAGCTCGCTGTCGCTGCCGGTGGTCCGCAACCATTTCGCGGGACCGGCGCACGACTGGAGCCGCGGCTACTCGGTGGCGCTGGCGATTCCGGCGGCGCTGATGGGGCTGGCGTTCCTCTTCTTCGCCATCGGGAAGCGCTTCTACCCCAAGGACGAGCAGCGGCCCCTTTCGGAGAGCCTGGCCGAGCGCCGGCGCCGTCCCCCGAAGACCGCCGAGCAGCGGCGCGCCGAATGGCGGACCTTGGGCCGCATCGCCGGCATCTTCAGCCTCATCGCGATCTTCTGGTTCGTCTACGACCAGCAGTCGAGCACCTGGATCTACTTCGCGAACAAACACCTCGACCTGACCTTGTGGAACGCCTTCGCGCTGCGCGTCGGGAGCTTCACCTGGACGGTCAACGCCTTCACGGTGACGCCCGATCAGATTCAAGGCCTGAACCCGGTGTTGATCGTGGTCCTGACGCCGCTGTTCAACTGGCTGTGGGGGTTCTGGAAGCGAAGGCGCGGTGGGGTGGAGCTGCCCGACACGCGCAAGATGCTCTTGGGTTTCGCCATCGTCATCGCCTGCGAGGCGACCATGGGCGTCGCCGCCTCCCTCGCGGGGCCGGGCAAGGTCACCGTGTGGTGGATGGCGGTGGCGACCCTGGTCATCACCATGGCCGAGCTGTGCATCAGCGTCGTCGGCCTCGAGTTCGCCTACAGCGAAGCGCTGCCGGGCACGAAGAGCATCGTTACCGCGGCGTTCTTGTTCACGGTGTTCATCGGCGACTCCTTGGGAGCGGGGCTGGACCGTTTCTACGACAACCTGCTCAAGCCGGCGCCGTACTTCTTCATCCAGACGGCGGTGATGATCGTCGCGGCGGTCGCCTTCATCTTCGTCGCGCGCAAGTTCGAGCGAGAAGCGGCCGCGCGCTCAGAGACAGCGCTGCCGCCAGGCGGCACCGGTGGCGGCGGGGTCGACTCTCTCGCGTCGTAGGTGGATGCCGCGGAGCGGAGCCCATCACGAACGGCCACGACCGATGGGCTGCGCTTTCGCTTCGCCCATCCTACGGTTGCGGCGCCGGTGCCGGTGAAGGCTGGGCCGGGAAGAGTGTCCGCCAGCCCTCGCGGATGGCGCGCTGCTCGCGCACGATCAGCGCCAGCGCGATGAGGGCCAGGAGCGCTTCTACCCACTCGACGATCCAGTCCGCGACGAGGAGCACGTGGACGCCGCGTGGCGGGTCGGTCCGGAGCAGCTCCGCGCTGAACCAGGTCGACCGCGCGCCGGGCGGAATCTGAATCTTCGCCGGCAGGCCCTCATAGGTCTGCGGCGCCGTTGCCGCTGGGCTCGGGGCATTCCCGATGACGACCAAGCCGTTGCTGCCGCGCCAGTCGTAGTTCTTCATGGTCCTTTCCTTCGCGCCGTAGTAACCCGCCGGGCTGGGCGATCCCGCGAGACCGCTGGTCGCGGCTTCAAACCGGTTCCCACCCATCATCTCGCCGACGACGAAGAGGAGGACGAAGAACGCGGCGGCGCCGAGAATCGTGCCGAGCCACTTGTGCCCGCGCAGCCGGCGCCAGATCAGCACCAGGGAGAGCGCGGCGTCGGCGATGACGACGATCGCCGTCGCCCAGCCCGCGACCAGCACGCAGACGCCGGCGGCGATGGCGAGAAGAATCCGCTTGCGCGGCTTGAAGCCGAGCGACGCCGCGAGAATCCCCGTCCAGACCGCGATGACGACGAGCCAGAAGAGCGTCGGCGTGCTCGGCACCGCCGTCCGGGTGTCGCCGCGGAAGCTCGCGAAGAGCGGCAGCCAGTGCTTGGGATACGCGACCTCGATGCTGGCGGAGCTGGCGGGCGTGCCCATCTCGGGAAGCCACAGCGTGCCCCAGGCGAAGCCCAGCCGGCGCTTCACGTGTTGCCGGTCCTGGACGGTGAGCGTCTGCGTTCCCGCCGACAAGGGGGTCCAGAGGTTCCCGGCGGCGTTCTTCGTCAAGAGTACCGCCTGCCCATCGAGAGCGGCGTAGGTCGGCTCAGCCTTCATCGGCAGCGCCAGGTCCGCCGCGCCCTGGTTGTCGATGGCGTACGCGCTCTCGCCGATCGCCTCGCCGTCCCGCGAGACGTAGAGCTTGTGCTCGGCGCTGGTGATGGCGAAGCTCGTCGTGCGCAGGACCTCGAGCTTCTTCACGCTCCACGAGGTCGTCTCGCCGGTCGACAGCAGGAACGCTTGCGCTCCCCTGAACCGCGGCGTCATCCCCGACTCTTGCGGGCTGATGCGCCGCGGCGGCTTCGGCACGGTCAGCCGCAGGAGCGGGTCCGCCTCGAGCAGGAGGTACTGCACGCTCGCGGCGACCGGCGGCGTGAACGAGCTGGCCGAGAGCGTTCCCGTCAAGCTCACGGTCGAATCGCCCGGCGGGAGGTCGAAGCGGTAGCTGGTGCCCGACACGTCGTAGCCGACCGTCGCGTCCACCTTCTGCACGTGCTCGCCGCTCGAGAGGCTCAGCGTGAACGGCTGGTGGATGCGGTTCGGGTTCTGCACGTCGACCTCGTACCGGAACCCGGTCTCGCCCGGCCGCAACGTGATCTGGTAGTGACCGGTCGCCGCGAGCTTGACGACGTCCGTGCTTCCCGCGGTCTTGCGCACGATCGACAAAGTCCGCGAGCCGTCCGCCGCATCGGTCTCGACGAGGTCGCCGTCGGTGACGCTCGACTGGACCCAGAGCACCGACGAGGTGGTGGTCAGCTCGAGCCGGTCGTTGGTCGGCGACGCGAGCTGGCACGTCACCGAGAACTTGTCCGCGAGCGGCGTCAGCGAGAAATCGCTGTCGTCGCGCTGGATGACGCCCGGGCCCTGGCAACCGTAGAGCCGCACCGCTCCTGGGCTCGACAGCACCGGCACCGGCTGCTTCTTCCCGAACGCTCGCCCGGTGAGCGTCACGGTCAGGTTGCGCGCATCGAAGCTGCCGGCGAGCACGAGCGAGTCGATGACCGTGACCGTCGGCCCCTTCTCTGCCGCGAGGAGCTTCTGGTACTCGGCGAGCGAGAGCTGGACGCCGACGTCGCTGGCGAACGCCGGCGCCGCGAGCCCAGCGACCAGCAGAGCCACGAGGGCCGCGCGAAACCGATTCCACATGGTCGTCACCTCCGCGATGCGTTGAAGTGCTTTGAAGCGAGCAGCCTGGCACCGGCGCGATCGGGCGTCAAGCGGCCCGCGAACCGGAACCGCTCCGGGTAGGCGGCTCGGGATCCGGTGAGCGACACCGCTGCCGTGCCGAAGCCGCCGCGTGAACCAACGCTAGCCGGCCGCCATCGATCTGAGCCATCGGCCAGGCGACCGACCTTGCCGTTCGGAAGCGGTCGTGAGACCATGCGCCGCCGCTCTTCGGCGGGCTAAGGAGCTGTCGATGCGGAAGCTGACCGCGAATCCGATTGGAACCCCCGTGCGAACCTGGGCCTTGCGCGCTCTGGTGGCGGCAGCGCTCGTCGCGAGCTCCGCCGGATGCGACTGCGGTACCAAGGGGCTCGCCCACGCTGGGCCGGTCATCCAGGTCACGCCCTCCTCGGTAGGGCCGCTGCTCGGCGTGCCGGGTCAGGTGATCTCGACCACCTTGGAGGTCAAGAACGTCGGCACCGGTTCCCTGGTGCTCGACCCGCCGCCGAAGTTCGTGGAGAAGGACAACGACGGCGTCGCCGAGTTCGCGGTCTCGAGCTTCCTCGAGCTCGACTGCACCGGCAACGCGCGGCCTGCGGCGCATCGGAACACGCTGGATTCGGGCGAGTGCGCGCGGCTCATTTTCCGCTACCTGCCTAACGCCGACGGGAACGACGCGACGGACCTGCACATCTATTCGAACGACGACGCGACGCCGGACCTGGTGGTGCCGATCAACGCGAAGGCGGCGACGCCGAAGCTCCAAGTGTGCGCGTACGACGGCTCGACCAAGATCGACTGCGCGACGCCGGGCAACGACTACAAGGTCGAGTTCGGCACCGCCGCTCCGGGTGACCCCGTCGCGCGGACGCTGCGGCTGACCTCGGTCGGCTCGACCGCGGTGCAGATTCAGAACCTCACCCTTTCGGGCGACCGCGATTTCACCGTGACGCCGGCACAGCTCAGCACCTCGCTCGCGCCGGGCAAGTCGACCGACCTGACCGCGAGCTTCAACGCCATCGCGGGCGGCGCGCGCGAGGCCGACCTGCTCATCGCCAACGACGACCCGGCGAACGCGAAGCTCCTGGTGCGGCTCGTCGCGACCGGCGACGCGTCCCGCCTGTGCTTCTGCATCGGGCCGAACGCCGACGGGCAGGGCTGCACCAAGTCGCCGGTGGCGGACTTCGGGCACGTGCCGATCAACGGGCAGGGCACTCTCTATCTCTTGCTCGCCTCGTGCGGCACCAAGCCCTTGACGTTGACCGAAGCGGACGTGACCACCGGCGGCCCGGTGTTCAGCGCGCAGGCGCCGAGCCTCGGCAGCGGTCTCGTCCTCCAGCCGGGCCAGTCGGTGACGCCGCCGATTCCCCTCGGCTTCAAGCCGCCCAGCGCCGCCAGCTACACCGGCCAGCTCACGCTCGTGACCGACTCCGAGCACGGGTACATCTCGCTGGCGGGCGAGGGCGTCCTGAGCGGCTGCGACCTCCAGGCGGCGTCGAACGTCCTCGATTTCGGGCAGGTCGCGGTGGGCGTGACCTCGAAGAAGCCGTACACGGTCGGCAACCGCGGCACCAAGGATTGCATCTTGCCGTCCGCGCCGCAGATCACCGCCGGCGCCGACGTGAAGTTCGCGCTCGCGAACACGCCGGTCCCGGGGACCATCGTGCCGCCGGGGCACACGGTGCAGTTCGCGGTCAGCTACACGCCGCAGGACGCGGTCGGCCCGGACACCGGCGCGATGGCGATTCCGTTCGGCGATGCCTCCGGCGGCGTCGCGACCAACACATTGACGGTCCAGCTCGAGGGGACGCCGACGGCGGCGCCGAAATGTGTCCTGACCGCGCTCCCCGGCGCCGCCAGCGCGTTCGGCCGCACGCTCAACTTCGGCGACGTGCGCATCAACACCGAGAAGGTCCTGCCGATCACTTTCCAGGACACCGGCTCCGCGCCGTGCACGCTGAGCCAGGCGCGGCTCGTCCAGTCGTCCCTGCCGGGCCAGCCGCCGCAGCCGTTCACCATCAAGACCCAGCCCGCGTCGAGCCTGCAACCGGGCGACACGACCGAAGTCGACGTCGCGTTCGATCCGGTCAGCGAGGGCGACTTCGGATCTCCGCTGCCGGGGTTCCCGGGCGGCAGCATGTTCGGTGCGAACGTCCAGGTGACGACCAGCGACACCGCGAGCTTCAACGGTCAAGACTGCGCCGGCTTTGGCGGCGCGGGGACGCCCGGCTGTGTTTCGTGGGCGCTGTCGGGCTCGGGTGTGGTCAGCGACCTCGTCGTGCTGCCGAGCGATCTCGACTTCGGCACCGTGACGCTCGGTTGCGATTCCCCGGAGCGGACTGTGACACTGTACAACGTCGGCTCGACCGCCACCGTTCACGTGACGGGATTCACGATCGATCCGGCGCCGCCGCCAGCCATCTTCACAGTGGTTTCGCCCAACCCGGGTCCGACGACCAGCAATCCGATCTCGATCGGTCCGGGCAAGTCCACCTCGATCACCGTGCGCTTCCAGCCAGCGGCGACGGGTCTGGTCACGGGCGAATTGTACATCGACTCCGACGCGGCCGGCGGCAGCGGGAGCAACAATCCGTACACGACCGTTCGCCTGACCGGGACGGGCACCACCGACGCATCGCAGACCGATACCTTCAAGCAACCCGACCGCCCGGTCGCGGACGTGCTCTGGGTCATCGACATGGATTCGGACTCGATGTCGTCCAAGCAGCAGGCGCTGGCGCAGAACGCGCAGGCGTTCATCTCGGCCGCGCAGCAGGACGGAACCGACTACCACTTGGGCGTGGTCGCGAACTACCTGGGCGGGGACCTGAAGCCCAACTGCGGCGGCGGCAGCCCCTTCGGCGGCTCGACCGGCTGCACGAGCGGGTCGAGCTACAACGACGTCACGATTCAGCCCGGTGTGCTCTACCACGAAAAAGGGACACAGGCTTGGGTCGAGCGGACCGACTCGAACTCCGTTCAAGAGTTTGCGGGAAACGTCAAGGTCGGTGTCTCGAGCGACGCGACCGGCTACGAGACCGGACTGGAAGCGATGTACCGGGCGCTGAGCGATCCTCTGATCAACGACCCCAACTCGAACAAGGGGTTCCTGCGGTCGGACGCGCGGCTGGTGGTCATCTCGATTTCCGACGATGATGACATGTCCAGCAAGGATCCGGACTTCTACGCGGCGTTTTTGCAGTCGCTCAAGCCCAACGCGCCCGACCAGGTGACCTTCGACGACGTCGGCGGCGACATGCCGAACGGCTGCACCAACGGCGTCGACGGCGACGCGCCGACCCGCTACGACGAGGTGGTCAAGAAGACCAGCGGCAAGCTGTACAGCATCTGCAACGGCGACTACTCGACCATCGCCGCGGACCTGTCGCTCGGGTCGTTCGGCGGGCAGACGCGCTGGGTGCTCTCGCGGCCATGCGATCCGTCGACGCTGAAGGTCACGGTCAACGGCACCCCGGTGCAGGCGGGAAGCGGCTACACCTTCGACGCGGCGACGAACTCGATTACGCTGGCCACCGCCCCGCCGCCCGGCGCGACCATCGTCGCGACCTACCAAACGGTGTGCCTGTAGACAGGCGCGATCGTGCCCGTGCCGTTGGCCGAGGAGCGGCTCGACCTCACCTTCCACCGCCGCGGGCTCATCAGTACCGGTAGTCGAGCTCGCTGACGTCGAGGTTGCCCCGCGCCTGGAACGTCGCGACCGTCTTGCCGCTGGCCTGAAAGGTGACCTGGGTCATCTGGTCCTCGCGGACCATGACGAGGCGATGATCGGTATCGAAGCTGACGCACGAAGTCGTTACCGCGTCGCTGCAGGCGGGCAGGGCGGTCGAGGTCGACACCGCGTCGGGCGCATCGTGGCTCGAGCTGGTCAAAGTGTACTGGGTCCCGTCGAGGTCGGTGAGCTTGCCGTCGGCGCCGGCGAAGAGCAAGAGCGTGCGATCGTTCTGGACTTGGTCGAGGTCGACCAGCGGCGGTTGGGCGGGCATCAAGGTGTCGAGCGTGTCGGGCAGCATCGGGATGATCGTCCCCGGCGGGACGAACATCGGCACTTCGGTCAGCGGCGCGTCGGCGGTCAGGTCCTTCGGTCCCGTCACCTCGTCGCCGCCTTGAAACGGCATCCAACGGCCCGGCGGAATCCACATCGAGCGCGAGGTCGCGCCCTGCACGGTCACCGGCGCGACGAGCAGGCTCGGCCCGAAGAGGTACTCGTCGTCGATGGTCCAGGCGCGGTCTTGGCTCGGGAACGCGAGCGCGAGCTGCCGCATGATCGGCATGCCGTGTTGGTACGCCTCGTTCGCCGCCGCTCGCAGATACGGCCACAGGCGCGCATGGAAGGTCGCCCAGCGCTTGAAGTGCGCAATCGTGTCCGCGTCCTCGCCGAACCACCAGTTCGTCCGCGCCTTGGTGCCATGATGCGTTCGCATCACCGGCGAGAGCGCGCCGACCTCGGTCCAGCGGAAGAAGCACTCCTTCGTCGACGGCGGGTAGGTGCCGTTCTGGTAGCCGGCGATGTCGCTGCCATAAATCGCGATGCCGCCGAGCCCCAGGTTCAAACCCATCGTCACCACCGTCGGCATCCCATCGTCGGGCATGAAGTTCGTCCACTGATCCCCCGCCCACACGACCGGCTGCAACGGCGCGGTGTGAATCGAGCCCGACCGCACGAAGTAGAGCGAATGCGCAGGATCGTTGGCGTGCTTCATGGCCGCCTGGACCGCCAAGAAGTAGGCGCGCGGGTACGTGTTGTGATAGGCCTCGGCCTCCTCGCCGTCGTGCAGCACCGCGTCCGCCGGCAGCCATTCCCCGTAGTCGCTCATCCAGCCGTCGAAGCCGTACGACAACAGCTTCTCCAGCGCCGTCTCGACGAACGCGACGCCGGCGGGGTTCGTCAGATCGACCATCGTCGTCGGCTCGAAGGTGGGACCGGTGAAGTCGTACTCGCCGCCGCGGGGCTTCTGAATCGTCACGCCCGCTTTTTCGGCGGCTTGGTAGATCTGCGTGCCCTTGACGAGAAACGTGTTGTTGTACGCGAGAAATCGGAACCCTTCCGCGTGCAGGTCCTTCGCGAGCTGTTCGATGTCCGGGTAGAGCGTTGGGTCGACGTCCCACTCGTCGCCGATGCGGTAGTTGTCGCCCTCGTCTTGCCCGCCGCGAAAGTCCTCCGTCCAGATGACGCCACTGGGAATCTTGTTCGCACGCAAGAGATTCGCGACGGCCCGGACGTGAGCGGACCCGAAGATGGCGTCGTTCCACGGCGCCAGCGCGACGTCGTTCGCGAGCGGCTGCCGCCCGATGTAGGCCGTCAAGCGGTCGATGGCATCGGCCGGCTGGGGTCCGTCGAAGATGCGCAGCGTGACCGCATGGTCCCAGGTGACCAACGACCAGGTCTTCGGATCGGTCTTGCACAAGTCGAACACCACCCGGCGCGAGGTGTCGTCGAGGAACGCCATCCCGCGGTTCGACAGGAACGACGGCAGCGGATACGACGCGGCGTCGCGGGTGCCATGCAGCATCCACACCGGGTCGTCGGGCGGGATTTCGTCCTGGTCGGTCTTGCCGATGCCGGGCTCGGAAATCCAGACGTGAATCTGGTGCCCGCGCTCGTCGACCGACTGGTCCTGCGAGCCGAAACCGAGGAAATGGTCGTTCGCGTCGCAGGCGAAGCTCGCGCGCACCCGGTTGTCGCTCGCGGGCGCCTGCAGGCGTAGATCGACCTCGTGCGGTTGGGGGCTCGTGACCGTGATGCTCCGCCCGCCGCCGAAGTCGAACGCGACCTCATTGTCGCCGACCGAAGCCGACAGCTTCGTTCCTTGTCCCCACGGGCCGTCCGACTCGGTCAGCTTGAACGTCCCGAACTGCTCGTCCCAGCTCGCGGTCCCCTGGCACGAGGCGACCGGCGCACCGCTCGTCGACAACAGCTCCCGGCCGTCCGGCGCGTCGAGCGAAATCGCCGCCGGCGACTCCTTCCAGCGCACCGAAAAGCCGCCGACCGTCGCCTGCGTCGACGAGCACGCGCACCCGAGCGCGAGCGCCACGAGCAGCAGCGCCTGGCGAGAACGCTCTTGCACGACGAAACCCCTTTCGCCCCCCGCCTCGCGCCCCGGACGGGAGCCGCAGTATCGCACAAGGCGTCGCCCGTCCGGCGACCATCCGCCGCGCGAGGGGCGCGTCTCACCGAGCCGGTGCGCTCCTGCCGGGCGGCTGGGCTTGCGCCATTCATCGCGGGTCGCGCGGGCGCGAAGCGGGGCCCTGTCGGTCCCGCCACCGCGAGACGCCGGAAATGCGCCATACGACGCGAGCGCTCGACCGATCCGGAGTCGTCGACGTCGCGGCGAGCCGTGCTCGATCCAGCCGTCGGATCGCCCGGCACCCGGACCCGGCGCTTTGACACGCAACGGGCGCGGAAACGTACTATCGTGGGCGGCCATGTCGGATGCGAGCTCGCGGGGGCCACGAGGAGCACGCCGGTGCCGGTGAACGCAGTGATTCTCCGGTCCCCGGTGCGGCCCGAGGCGCGGGTGCTGGTGGTCGACGACGACGCCGGCGTGCGCGACGTGCTGCGGGCGGTGCTGCGGGAGGAAGGCTACGACGTCCGGTGCGAGGTCAATGCCGACGCGGCGCTCCAGCGGATGGCGGAGCAGGTCCCGGAGCTGGTCCTCTCCGACATGCGGATGCCGGACAAGGACGGGCTGTGGCTCCTCGACGAGATCCGGCGGCGGTATCCCGACGTCGCGGTGATCATGCTGACCGGCTTCGGGGACACCGAGACCGCGGTCGACTGCTTGAAGCGCGGCGCGCTCGACTACCTGCTCAAGCCGCCGCGGGTGCTGGACCTCGTGCGCGCCGTGGAACGCGCGCTGGGCCGGCAGCGCAACGACGTCGAACGCCGGCGGTATCAGAACGAGCTGGAAGAGCGGGTGCGGGAGCAGACGCGGGACCTCGAGCGGGCCTTCGACGAGGTGGCGACGGCGTATCAGTCGACCTTGTCGGCGCTGGTGGCGGCGCTCGACGCCCGGGAGCAGGAGACCGGCGACCACTCGCAACGGGTGGTGCGGTTCACCCTCGCCATCGCCGAGCGGATGGGCATCCGCTCTCCGCAGATCGACGACGTGGGGAGGGGAGCGCTCCTGCACGACATCGGGAAGATCGGCGTGACCGACGCCATCCTCCTGAAGCCGGGCCCGTTGACGCCCGACGAGTGGACGCTGATGCGCAAGCATCCGGAGATCGGCTACGAGATCATCCGGCACATCCCGTTCCTCGGCGAGGCCGCGCCGATCGTGCTCTCGCACCAGGAGCGCTGGGACGGCACCGGGTACCCGCGCGGGCTCCGACGCGAGGAAATCGTGCTGGGGGCGCGCATCTTCGCGGTCGCGGACACGCTCGACGCCATCGTCAGCGACCGGCCGTACCGCAAGGGAAGCCCGTTCGAGACGGCGCGCCAGGAGATCGTGCGCTGCGCGGGCACGCAGTTCGACCCGGTGGTGGTCGAAGCGTTCTTGTCGGTCGACGACGAGACCTTGCGGGCGCTCCACCGGGCTCGGATATGAGCGCATCGCCGGCGCGCGCCGCGCTCGACCGCGCGCTCGAGTCGCCGGAGGCGTCGGGTGAGGCGGTGCGCTTCGACCTCGAGGCGGAGGAGGGCGCGCCGGCGATCGAGAGCATCGTCGCCCAGCCGCGCGGCGCGCACTGGCTCTTCGCGACCTATGGCCTCACGCGGCTCGACGAAGAGCCCGCGGCGCCGAGGCGCGGCTACGAGCTCGTCCTGCGCGTCCCGGTGGACGGGACCGCTTCCGCCGCACCGGAGGGGAGCCCAAGGGTAGAGGCGCCGGCAGCGCCGCTGTGGCCGGTGGAGCTCCTGCGCGCGGTCGCGAGCTACCTCGAGTCGACCGGTGCCGAGTTGGCGGACGGGCACACCGTCGATGTCGGCGGGCCGATCGCGCGCGATGTCGAGACGAAGCTGACCGCGGTGGTCGCGGTGAACGATCCGGCGATTGCGCCGTTCGAGACGCCGTTCGGACCGGTGCGCCTCTTGGAGTTGGTCGGCATCGCCGCCGACGAGCATGACCTCCTGCTGGACTGGAGCGTTGCCGGGCTCATCGAGTTGCTCGCGCGGGACAATCCGCTGCTCGTGACCGACCTGCGGCGCGAGTCGATCCTCGAGACCGCTCTCGCTTCCGAAGCGCGGGCGCGGGCGGAGCGCGAAGGCTCGTCGCTCGAACGCCTGTCGGCCGACCTGCGGGTCCAGATGGACGACTCGGGCCGGGTGGCGAGTGTCGCAGTCGGCCCGACCGCGGTGGGCCCCCTCCGGAGGGTGCTCAAGAGCCGTCTCGGTCACCAGAAGACGGTGACGATCGACGGGAGCGCTGGCGTCCTCCAGATCGTACCCGGCGAGGAGCCGGGCTGGACCGCCACCGACGACGGCGTGCGCCTGACCCTGCCTGCCGAGGTCGCGCTCGACTGGCAGGAGGAGCTCGCCGAGCAGCCGCCGGAGGTGCCGCGCGCTTTCGTGCAGGACTTCTGGGTGGTCCTGTCGGCGGACTGAGCCGCGCGCGATTCGACCGATCGGTCCGATCCGACCGATCGGTCCGATCGCGGTTATCTTCCGCCGATGCTGGTTCCGCCTCTGCTCGAGCTGTCGAAGGACTTGGGCCGCCACCTGCGCGCCGGGCACCCGTGGGTCTTTCGCAAGGCGCTGGTCGAGGTACCGAAAGCGCTCCCGGCCGGCACCGTCGTCGACCTGGTCGAGCATGGCGCGTTCGTCGCGCGCGGCTACCTCGACCCGCACTCGCCCATCGCGGTCCGCGTGCTCACCCGCAACCCCAGCGAGCGCGTCGACGCCGCCTTCTGGCGAAAGCGCGTCGGCCAAGCGGTGGCGCTCCGGCAGAGCCTCTTCGCCGCGACCGAGGTCGACGCCTACCGCGTGGTCAACGGCGAGGGCGACTTCCTGCCCGGCGTCGTCGCCGACCGCTACGCGGACTTCGCGGTGCTCAAGCTCTACAGCGCCGGTCTCAAGCCCCATCGTCAGGGCATCGTCGGTGCGCTGATGGAGCTCCTGCCCTTGCGCGGCGTCTGGGGCCGCGACGAGATCGGCGACGAAGACCATGAGCCCGGGAGCGGTGCCGGTCACCTTCTCGCCGGCGAGGCGCCGCCGGAGCGCCTCTCCGTCCGCGAGCGCGACGTGACGCTCCTGGTCGACGTGCGGCGCGGGCAGAAGACGGGGCTCTTTCTCGACCAGCGGGAAAATCGCGCGGCGGTGCGGCGCTGGTCGCGGGGCCGCAGCCTGCTCAACTGCTACGCGTTCACCGGCGGGTTCTCGGTGCAGGCGGCGCTCGGTGGCGCGACGAGCGTGGTCTCGGTCGACCAGGACGCCTTGGCGCTCGAGCTCGCGCGCGAAGTCTTCCAGGCGAACGGTGTCGACCGCGTGCCGCACGAGCTCGTGCGCGAGGACGTGCCCGAGTTCCTGGCGAGCGCGCGCCGCGAGGGGAAGGGGTTCGGTCTCGTGGTCCTCGACCCGCCGGCGTTCACCAAGTCCAAGCAGACCGTCAGCGCTGCCCAGGAGGGGTACGCCAGCCTCAATCGGGCAGCGCTCCAGGTCCTCGAGCCGGGCGGCATCCTCGTCACCGCGTCGTGCAGCGCGCGGGTGTCGCTCGAGGAGTTCTTCCAGGCGGTGAAAGAAGCTGCGTTCAAGGCGAAAGCGGACGTGCAGCTCCTCGAGACGCACTTGCAGCCCGCCGACCATCCGGTGCAGGTGCAGCTTCCCGAGGGCCGGTACCTGAAGCTGCTCGTGCTGCGCAAGGTCTGACGGCGCCTGTCCGCTGGCGCCTGAGACGACCGATCGGACCGATCCGACCGATCGGTCCGATCGGACATCTTCCCCGCGCCCGGGGCGATCGCATATGTTCGCGACGGGTCTTGCGCCGTGGGCTTCATCCTCGCCATCGATGGTCCGGCCGGAGCAGGCAAGAGCACGGTCTCCAAGCTCGCCGCCGAGCGTCTGGGTTTCGCGCTGGTCGACACCGGTGCCATCTACCGCTGCGTCGCGCTGCTCGCGGCCGAGCGGGGCATCGACTGGACCGCCGATGCCGAGCTGGGCGCGCTCGCGCGCTCGATGCGCATCGAGTTCGAGCTCCAAGCCGACTTGAACCGGGTGCGCCTGTTCGGCCGCGACGTGACCGACCTCATCCGCGCGCCCGAAATCTCGCGCGCCGCGTCGGCGGTCAGCGCGCGGCCGAGCGTGCGCGAGGGGCTCCTCGACCTGCAACGGCGGCTCGCCCGCGAGGTGAGCGGCGGCGCTGTCCTGGAGGGTCGCGACATCGGCACCGTCGTCTTCCCCGAGGCGGACCAGAAGGTGTTCCTCACCGCGAGCCCAGAGGTGCGCGCCCGGCGACGGTTCGAGGAGCTCTGCGAAAGGGGCGCCGCGGTCTCGTTCGACGAGGTGCTGGCCGACCAGCTCGCGCGCGACCGCGAGGACGAGACCCGCGCCATCGCGCCCTTGAAGCCTGCGCCCGACGCGGTCCTCGTCGACTCCACCGGCCTGCCCGCCGCGGCGGTGGTCGAGCGCATCGTCGACCTCGTCCGGCATGTCCAGCGTCGCCAGAGCTGAGCGGATCGCCGGGCACGGAGCGGAGCGACCGGTCGGAGCCGGCCGCTCAGTCCGACTCAGCCCGACGCGCATCGCTCGGAGGGCGAGAGCTGAACGTCCGACGCCGAAAGTCAGCCGCCCTTGACCGGGCGCTCGGTCTTCTGGCACTCTTTCGCGCCCGCTCGATGACGATTGTGGTCATCGTGCCACCAAGCCGCGGGAGCTACCGCCATGAGCCGACCCGGCCTCGTCCTCTCTCTCTTCTCGGTCGCCCTGCTCGGCCTCGCGCCGGCGCGGGCGGCCGCGTCGACCTCCGGCGATGACATCGTCGTCCCCCGCCTGCGCCACCACGTCGCCGCCAAGGCGCTCGCCGGCCAGGAGCTCGCGGACGCCGACGGCGATTCCTCGGCCGCGCGCTCCCGGCATTCCCGCTGGCGCCACGAGCGGCATCACGCTCGCCACGCCAAGGCGCACGACGACAGCAGCAACGATTCCGCCCTCTCCGAGCTCGTCCCCGACCTGCCGGCGAGCGCGGTCCACGGCTCGGCGGCGCCGAGCCAGGACGACTCCAACGCGGGAGCAAACGCGGACGCCGCCGCCGCCGCGATGGACCTGGTGAGCCATCGGGCGCCGGCGAAGCCGGTTCAGCCCGTCCAGGCGGCGAGCGACAACACCGCCTCCGAGCCGGACATCGCGATGCCGTCCCCTCCGGTCGTGCACAAGGACAGCGAGGGCCGGGTCCCGGTGACCTCCAGCGATTCGGACTCGAGCTCGGACTCGGGCGCGAACGTGGCGATGCCCCAGCCGCAGACGCCGAGCGACAGCGGTGACGCAACCCCGGACCGCTCCGGCGATGCGGCTGCGGATTCGGATGCCGCGGCGCGACGACCGCGGGCGTCGAGCGACAGCGGCGACGCCGCCCCGGTGCCCTCCAGCGACGGCGACTCCGACTCCGACTCCGACGGCGCGGCGCCCCAGGCGGCGAGCGACCCTACCGGCGCGAGGCCGGTGTCTTCGAGCGCCGTCGCGGCGAGCTCGGACATCGTGATGCCGCAGGTGCCCGCGCGCACGCAGCCCGCGCTGACGCTTCCCGCGCTGAACGCGAGCGGCGAGGAGATTCCGCCGGTCGCGCGCTCGCGCGAGGAGCCGGTGGGCGAGTCGATTCCGTCGATCCCTCCGCAGGACCTGACCGGCAACCCCCAGCCGATGCGTAACCTCCGCATGGGTCTGGGCTTCGCGATGGTCGCGGTGATGGGGGCGAACATCGCGACCTCGCAGCTCGACCACGAGGACCACTTCCTCGGCGAGGACAGCGGGCAGTTCTCCGCCCTCCATCACGGCACCGAGTACGCGACGTTCGGCGGCCTGGGCGCGCTGTCGCTGGTGGAGCTGCTCTCCGAGGACTCGCATTCCGTCCTCCACAAGGTCGGCTTCCTCACCGCCATCGCCGCGACGCTCGCGCAGGCGGGGCTCCTCTACGAGACGGACGCCCGCGTCGGCTACATCGACCAGATCAACTACTCGCGCGCCCACCTCGCGGCGGCCTGGATCGGAGCGGCGGCGATGGCGCTCTCCTCGATTTCGCTCGCGTTCTAGGGGCGTTCGTTTGCGCTCGGCTCTAGCGCCTTTGCGGATCGGGCTCGCCGTCCTGCTGGCGGCGGCGCTCGTCACGCTTCCGGCGCGGGCCTCGGACCCGGCGCCGACCTCGACGGCCAGGACCGACGCGACGTTCGTCGGCTTGAGCCTGGTCGGGTCGGGCGCGGTCGCCATCGGGACGCTGGGCTATCTCGGGCGGGGCGGCTCGTACGGCGCGGCGCTGGTCGCGGTGCCGGTGCTGGGCCTCATCCAGTACGGGCTCGGGAAGCTCCTCGGCGTGCGGGTCACCATCGGCAGCGTCACCTGTGGGCTGGTGCTGGGGCTCGCGACCGGTGCTGCTGGGTTCGCGCTGGGGAAGCTCGCCGGCAGCGAGATGCAGGTCGACAAGCTGAGCCTCGCGGCGGTGGGGCTGGTCGTCGGGACCGCCGTCGGCACGCCGGTCTGGACGCTGGGCGACCCGCTGCAACTGGCCGACCCGCCGACGCCGACGACCGGGCCGGCGCACGCGGCGTCGGACGTTTCGCTTTCGGGTTCGCCCTTCGCCCGCGCTCGAGGGGAGCGGATGGTGGTGTTGCCGCTGTGGGGCGGGCGTTTCTAACGTTAGCGAGAACGAGGCGCGGCGCGGGTGCGCCCCGAGCCTTGACAAGAGCGCGGCGCGGCCACTAGGGTTCGCGCGCTTTTCAGGGCCCTGCGGTTCGGGACTCTCGAGGCACGGCCGGAAAGGCGGCCCGATGGCGGCGATCCCCACGCTGTCGGGCCGGCGTTCATCGCGCATGGGGCGCGACCGAGGACGCGCACGTCTTCTTGGGGCGCACGACTTCCAACGGTCAGGCAGGGCTTTCCCAGCATGGAGAACAACCAAGCGCTCGAACAGCATTCCACGATCTCGGCACCGATTCCCGACGAAGAGAACTTCGCCAAGCTCTACGAGGAGAGCCTCCAGAACCGGGGCGAGATCAAGGAAGGCGAGGTCGCGAAAGGCACGGTCGTCGCCGTCTACAAGGACTTCGTGGTGGTCGACATCGGCTACAAGTCCGAGGGGCAGGTGGCGCTCAACGAGTTCGCGACGCCGGCCGGCGAGGTGAGCGTCAAGCCGGGCGACCAGGTGGAAGTGCTGGTCGAGAGCCGCGAGAACGACAACGGGATGGTGGTCCTCTCCAAGGAGAAGGCCGACAAGATGCGCATCTGGGACGAGATCTCCGCCGCGTGCGAGCGCGACGAGCTCGTCGAGGGGACGGTGCTCGGGCGCGTCAAGGGCGGCCTCGCGGTGGACATCGGGGTCAAGGCGTTCCTGCCGGGCTCGCAGGTCGACCTCCGGCCGATCCGCAACTTGGACAAGCTCGTCGGCGAGAGGTTCAAGTTCAAGGTGATCAAGTTCAACAAGAAGCGCGGGAACATCGTCCTGAGCCGCCGGGCGCTGTTGGAGAAGGAGCGCGAGGAGCTCAAGAAGGGGACGCTGGAGAAGCTGCGCGAAGGCGTGGTGATGCCGGGCGTGGTGAAGAACCTGACCGACTACGGCGCGTTCATCGACCTGGGCGGCATCGACGGGCTCCTGCACATCACCGACATGTCGTGGGGGCGGGTGCAGCATCCGAACGAGATGCTCAACGTCGGCGACGAGATCCGGGTGGTGGTGCTGAAGTTCGACCCGGCGAGCGAGCGCGTGTCGCTGGGCCTCAAGCAGATCCAAGAGGACCCGTGGGCGGTGGCCGAGGAGCGCTTCCCGGCCGGCAGCCGGGTGCGCGGGAAGGTGGTGAGCATCACCGACTACGGCGCGTTCATCGAGCTCTATCCGGGCGTCGAGGGGCTGGTGCACGTCAGCGAGATGAGCTGGACCAAGCGGGTCAAGCACCCGTCGAAGCTGCTCTCCGTCGGCGACCAGGTGGAAGCGCTGGTGCTCGACGTCGATTCCAAGAACAAGCGCATCAGCCTCGGGATGAAGCAGATCGAAGCGAACCCGTGGACGGTGCTCGAGGACAAGTACCCGATCGGCTCGGTCATCCGCGGCCAGGTGAAGAA
Organism: Myxococcales bacterium; assembly: GCA_021787845.1. Taxonomy (GTDB): domain Bacteria; phylum Myxococcota; class Myxococcia; order Myxococcales; family JAJYLH01; genus JAJYLH01. The sequence continues at coordinate 49,559 of JAJYLH010000041.1, forward strand.
CGTCACCGACTTCGGCATCTTCGTCGGCGTCGAGGAGGGCATCGACGGCCTGGTCCACATCAGCGACATGTCGTGGACGAGGCACATCAAGCAGCCGGCCGACGTCTTCAAGAAGGGCGACGAGGTCGAGGCGGTGGTGCTGAACATCGACGTCGAGAACGAGCGGTTCAGCCTGGGCATCAAGCAGCTCTCGCCGGACCCGTGGTCGACGTTGACCGAGCGCTTCCCCATCGGTTCGCGGCTGGGCGGCAAGGTGACGAAGACCACCGACTTCGGCGCCTTCGTCGAGATCGAGCCGGGCATCGAGGGCCTCGTCCACATCTCGGAGCTCCGGGAGGAGCGCGTCGAGAAGCCGAGCGACGTCGTCAAGGAAGGCGACGAGGTGGCGGTGAAGGTCATCGACATCGACCCGAACGAGCGGAAGGTCTCGCTGTCGATGAAGCAGGCCGCGCGCGAGGGCGACGGCGACTTCCACGAGTACATGAAGCAGCAGCGGTCGCAGAAGGTCACCGCGCAGATCGGCGACCTGATGAAGAAGTTCAACAAGGACAAGTAGCGACCCGCCGGCTCGCATCGAACGCCCCCGACGATCCGGAAGGGTTGCCGGGGGCGTTCTCGCTTCGGCGGTACCGAAGGCGAGAACCTCGAGCTCTCCGGTTCGCTCAGGCGGCGGGGGTGAGGCGGGTCGCTGACAACCTAAGTGGCTCCTCAACAGAATCTGTGCGTGGAAAGCACCTCTCGGGAAGCCGGACACGTGAGTGTCCGGGTTGGGCAGTGCCGTTCGCCGCTCTCCGACCGTCCTGTCGCCCGACGCGAAGATCTTGACGTGCAGTTCTCGCGATCGACGAACGCGGTGCATGCACCCGGACACTCACGTGTCCGGCCTCCTTGTCTCGCCCGTAACACGCACAGATTCTGTCGGAGAGCCACCTAAGTAGGCAGCCCCGGAAGTTCGCTAACGGATTCGACGGCTCCGTTTTCGCGACGCGCGACGGCTTGAGCCGCGTGGCGTCAGCCCGCGGTAGCCAGCAATACCGCGCGGGCTGACACCACAGCTTCGCTTCGCCGAGCGAGGCGCCGACCCCGCGGTAGCCAGCAAAACCGCGGGCTCACGCCACGCGGCTCAAGCCATGCCAACCTCCGCGACACGGCCACCCCAACCGTTAGCGAACTTCCGGGGCCGCCTACTAAGCGACAGGCTTTTCGGGTTGACGCAAGTACCACCGGGTTGGCGCGCCGCTCCCTGACGGTCGCGGTACCGATCAGGCTGCCGCGTTCGCGAGTCAGAAGTCAGCGCCGCTCCCTGACGGTCGCGGTACCGATCAGGCTGCCGCGTTCGCGAGTCAGAAGTCAGCGCTGCTCCCTGACGGTCGCGGTACCGATCAGGCTGCCGCGTTCGCGAGTCAGAAGTCCGTACCGCGACCGTCAGGGAGCGGCGCTCTGGGCCAGCGACTCCGGCTTGCATCAACCGGACAAGCAGACCGGATCGAACCGGAAAGCCCTTCGCGCCCCTGGGAGACGCGCGCCAGCCGCGAACAGCCGGGCTCGTCGCCCGACAGCTTCGTCGCTACGGGCAGCTCGCCGTCGAGCCGTTCATCGACGCAACCCCGGTGTAACCGCAGGTGACGTCGCAGCTCGCGTTGGTGTTGCAGTTCGAGACCGTGCAGTTGCTGGCCGGGCAGGTGACGTGACAGTCGCCGCTGCCGCCGCAGTCCACGCTGCACGAGGTGCTCGTGCTGCACTCGACGTGGCAGTCGGTGTCGTGATCGCAGACCACGTGCACCGCGGACGTGCTACCCTGGACATGGCATTCGGACGCGTTGGCCGAGCAGTTCACGGTGCAGTCGGAGCCCGACGTACAGACACAGTCGTTGCCATTGCAGACGCCGCTGTTGCCGCAGCCGGCGCTCCCCCAGGCAATCGCGACGATGACGACCAGGATTCGCAAGGCTCGCATCGATCCTCCTCTCGAGTGACGGCCGAAGTGCCGCATGGAATCGAACGCTAGCACGAGGCGTGTTGGCCGTCAAGCGGTCGGCGTTCTCCGTCCAGCGTGCTCTCGCCCATCCCTCGACGAAGTCGTCCGGAACCACCGATGCCTTCCGGTCGACGCACATGCCTCGATGCTGGAGCCGGACAGGTCAGTATCCGGGCTCGCCCGGAACACCGCGCCTCACCCGGACGCTTTCGTGACGGGCTCCAACTGATGGGAAGGGTATGTCAGCCGGACGGGCGCGGTCCCTTCTCTTGTCGACGAGCTATCTGATGAAGTAGCCGGACACGCGCCATTTGCCGTCCTTGTCGAGCATCGGCGTGACGGTCTCCACCGCGGACTTCTTGTGGGCGAACGAGGTGTCGAACTGGACGACGACGTACTGCCCGTCCGGGGCGCCGGGGGCGTGCGTCGTGAAGGTTGCGCTCGTCACCCTGCGCGACCCGACCTTGCCGAGCGGCGCGCGCGCGCCGTTGAGCATCTGCTCCCACTGCTCGCGGGTGACGGCGCCCTTGAAGTACGTGGCCGCTTCTTTCCAGCTCGCGCCGTACCTGCCGTGGTCGACGAGCTTGACCCACGCCTCGGCGGCTGCGACCGCGGCCTTCTTCTTGGCGGCCTCGCCGGTCGCGGCGGCACGGGCGAGCGGCACCAGCGTCGCAATCATCAACGCCGCCACGAAACTTCTGCGCATCGCTGCCTCCGATGGGCGCCGACAACGCGCCATCGGGATGTACCGTAGGCCAGGCTCGTGCTCCCGGTCAAGCTTGGGCTCGACGGGCGGAGTCTGATGTCCATCCCATGCCGAACCTGAGCGCGGAAACCGGCGGGGGCTGCTTGTCCGGTCGACCCCACCAGCGGCCCGCCACCACGGACTTGCACGCGTTCTCGTCCAGGTGTAGTCAACCGGAAGAGCAGTCCGGCGGGAAATACTCGCGCCCGGATGCTTGTTCCGCGCGATTGCGCCGGATTTCGGCGCGTCGAGCGAGGAGGTCGCTCGTCGATGGCGTCTGCTTCCCGGACGGATTCGTCGCCCAACGGTCGCGGTTTGCGCGACGAGTTTCCCGGAGCCGATCGGATTACCGTGGTAGACCTCCGACGAGGAGTCACGATGGCCCGCCGCTCGACGACGACACCCTCCCCGCACCCGGATGTCACGACCCGCGACCAGTGGCGCGCCTGGCTCGAGCAGAACCACCTCACCACGTTCGATGTCTGGATCGTCACCGGCACCGCCGCACCAGACGAGACCGTCCTGGGATACGAAGACGCGTTCGAGGAAGCGCTGTACTTCGGCTGGGTCGAGGTCGCGACCCGCCGAGGTCCTCTCGGGCATACGGCTCGGCAATTCCGGCGGTCCCCGGGCTACTGGCCGGAGGACTATCGACGGCCGGTGACGGAGATGCTCGCCCAGCTCAAGGCGGATTCCAACGCATGGCTGGGGTTTCGGCGCATGAGCCCCGTGCGTCGGCGCGCGGAGCTGCGCTGGATTCTGCAAGCGAGGAGCGGCGAGGGGCGCAAGCACCGATACTCCCAGGTGGTCGCCCGCCTGCTCCAAGACGCGCGAGGGGACTGACCGCGCGGCCGGTCATCCCGCAATCAGCGCCGTCTTTCCTGGATCGACGAGGCGCGGATCTCGCCCGGACGCCATCTTCCGCCGATCGGCACCGAGCCGATCCGGCAAAAGTGCCATCTTTCGCGGATCGGCATCGAGCCGATCCGGCTAAAGTGCCATCTTTCGCGGATCGACGAGGCGTGGATCTCGCTCGGACGCCATCTTTCGCGGATCGTCGTCGAGCCGATCCGGCAAAGGTGGCGTCTTCCGCGGATCGACGACGCGCGGATCTCGCCCGGACGCCATCTTTCGCGGATCGTCGTCGAGCCGATCCGGCAAAGGTGGCGTCTTTCGCGGATCGACGAGGCGCCGATCTCGCCCGGACGCCATCTTCCGCGGATCGTCGTCGAGCCGATCCGGCAAAGGTGGCGTCTTTCGCGGATCGACGTCGAGCCGATCCGGCAAAGGTGGCGTCTTTCGCGGATCGACGAGGCGTGGATCTCGCCCGGACGCCATCTTCCGCGGATCGTCG
>JAJYLH010000001.1 GCA_021787845.1 Myxococcales bacterium
GAAAGTATCTGCACCTCGCATCATCAGTCGTGGCACGGGCGTCCCCGCCCGTGTAGCCTTCGTTGTGGCTTTCACAGGCGAGGACGCCTGTGCCACGAGACTCCGACTGCGACTACTTTCGCAACGAACTGCTTATCGGGTTCACCACACCATGCCACGGGGGCAATGCCGCTCATCCCGAGCGCAGTCGAGGGACGAGCGCGGTGAAGCCGAAACCGCCCGTCCTTCGACTGCGCTCGCTGGGTATCCAGACATCTCAGGTTGTCGTTCCCGCTCGCCCTGAGGCGGCCGGGCCCACGGACCTCGCTCGTTGCCACCGCCCTCGTGCCCGGCCCTCGAAGGGCCGTGAGGGCTCGGCACAGCCTGTGCCACCCTCGCGCTCGCCCTTCGAGGCCCGCGCATGCTTGCCGTGCTCCATTCATGCTCCGTGGGCGCGGGCACCTCAGGGTGAGCGGATCGGGGACCAAGACACCTGAGGTGTCTGGATACCCAGTCTGCGCTCAGGACGAGCGGCCGGGAATTCGAGGGAGGAGGGGTCAACCCGATAAGCAAGTCTTTGGGTTATTAATCGTTGCGAAAGTATCTGCACCTCGCATCATCAGTCGTGGCACGGGCGTCCCCGCCCGTGTAGCCTCCGTTGTGGCTTTCACAGGCGAGGACGCCTGTGCCACGAGACTCCGACTGCGACTACTTTCGCAACGATTAATAGTAGTTGAGGATGAGCGGTTCTGGCCTTTGCTCGCATCTGCTTTTTGGCCACATCCCTTAAGCCCGGCAGCGGCACCGCTCCCGAGCCCACGACCGCGACAGCGAACCGCGCTCCCATCTAGCTGGAGGCCCACGCCTCGCCGAAAGCGCAGGCGGAGCCCGCGAAGACGCCGGCCGACCGGTCCGCGGGAGACGACGCGGGACGTCCCTCGCGGGACGCATGGGAAGAAATCCATCCGGCGGCGGCCGAACGAGCCGCGAGCGCGAGCTTCAGGGCCGCCGGGCCGAACGCCACCCGCGCGCGGTCGGAAAAACGATCGCGGGGCCTGCGGCGCTCGCCCGACGACGCGTCGAGAACAGCTCGGCCGCGCGCGATTCGCCGTTCCCCGGGCAGTTTTCGCAAGCGCCCCGCCGGGAACCGGGGGCCGCGGGAGAAAATGGATGGCTGACATCCGGTTTCCGGCCCCGCGGCGGGAAAAATTGGATACTTGACACTCGTTTTCGGAAAACGCCGCGAAATATTTACCAACTGACAGATTTTTTCGGATGCGACCTCCGAAAAATTGCCCGGCCGCGAAAAGAATCGCCCGAGCGCGGAAAGAAACGCCTGACCGAGAAAGGAGACGCACGGCCGCGCAGACAACCGCGGGAGACCTCGGAAGAACCTCCGCGACCCTCGCCGAGAACACCCAGGGGCCGCCGGAAACGCATCGAGGCGAGCGAAATTCACCCGGCTGCTGAAAGAAAGCCCGGGCCGCGGCGATCTTTCGCCCGCGCCCGGCCGGAAACGCATCCGCGGCGCTGGAGCTCGGACGCGATGACGGGGCTTGCGCGCGGCGCGTCGAGTCGTCGCCTCAGACGCGGGTCAAGGAGGCGGGGACTCTTGCGCTTTGCCCTTGACCGGAGCCGCAAACGGCGGGATCCTCCGGGCGATGGCCCGCATCTCGGAGGTCCCCGATGTCCGCGAATCCTTATGAGGCTCCCCAGGCCAACGCCGAGCCGGCGCTGCGGGAGCGCAAGAAGTCGGGCCATCGCGATCGCATCGCCCATGGCGAGTGGTTCATCGAGTGCTCCGAATGCCACGCCGCCTTCCGCGAGGAGAGCGAGGGCTGGCGAATCGCCGCGCGCACGGGTCGCTGCATGGAGTGCCGATGCTTCTTCGATCCCTCGGTGGAGGCGCGGGTCGCGGAGATCGCAGCGAGTCCAACGACCATCCGCGAAACTCGGCAGGTGCGCATCTTTCGAATGGTCTCCGGCACTCTGATGGTGGCCCTCGGGCTGGGCCTCGGCCTGGCAATGGCGCTCATCAAGTTCTTCTCCCTCTGGCTCATCCTCGCCGCCGGCGCGCTCTTGCTCTTTGGCGCGAGGCGCATCGCATTCGCGCTCCTCTGGACGCCGGTCCTCGAGGCGCGCAACACCCTCCTGAGGCAAACCAACGTCCGCCTGTTCGCACAGCGCTTGCCGTGAGTCAGCGGACTCACGAGCGCATTCGAGAACTCACCCGTCCGGCTCCAACATCGGGGCAAGTGCGTCAACCAGTTGCGAACATGCCACGTCGCTCCCTGACGGTCGCGGTACTGACATGAATGCGGCCGACGCCTCGCTGATCCGTGCCGCTCCCGGGAGACCCGAGACAGCCGCGTCAGGAAATGGGCGTCGTGCGCCGTGCCCGGCAGCTTGGCACGGTCACAGCCAGTAGGACGGACAGTCCCGTTGAGCGCGGCTCTTCGCACTCGGCGGGCTGTCCGTCCGACAGCGATCGTTCGAGATCTCCTAGACGATTCGAGCAGCATCGGCATGTCCGATCCCTACACACAATCGCTCTGGAACGGCGGGCAGCCCGCAGCCCTGCGGGCTCCGGGACTGCCCATCCTACTCTCTGCCGCGCCTGGATGGCCGATGACGCGGCGGGGGACAAGCCCCCGCCCGACGGGAACCTTCGCCCGGGGTCTGCACATCCGGTTGACGCCAGCAAAGTTGGAGCGGCGGCCGACGGCCGCGAGGCATCGCTCGCGCCCGCGCGCCTCGGCCATCGGCCAATCACCGGGGCGGCCATCGGCCACCGCTCCAAGCGGACGCACTGGCGTGAACCGGATAAGCGGTCCCCCGGGGTTGACCACGACCGCGAATCGCGTCTAGCCTTTCGCGCGGGGAGACCTCTCGCTCGCGGAGTCGGACATGCGTCGCGCGCTGGCGATTCTCGTTGCGGCGGGCACCCTCGGTGCGGGCGCTCCGAAGGCCCCGAAGAAAACCGCGACGTCCACCGCGGCCGCCGTCGAGGCCAACAACAACTTCGCGATCGCCCTGTTTCATCGGCTCGCGGCCGGGCATCCCGGGGAGAACCTCTTCTTCTCACCCTACTCGCTCAGCCAAGCCCTCGCGATGGTCGCCGTCGGCGCGCGAGGCAAGACCGCTCTCGAGATGGGCCAGGTGCTCGGCTTCCCCGCGGCGGCCCGAAACTCCGGCCCCGACGCCGCTGAACGCCCATGGCGGATGTCAGTCATCGACGACGGCTTCGCCCAGCTCAACCGGACGTTCGATAGCGCGTCGGTCCACGCCGCCAAGGCGATGGCCGCCCGTCGCAAGCTCGCGGAGCTTCGGCGACAGAAGGACGAAGTGGACAAGAAACAGACTACCCAACTCTACTACGTGGATGAACAGGAGTTCGATCGACTTGCCCAGCGCAGCAAGAACTTGGATGACCAGATTCGGCGGCTCACGCTGATGATCGACCAGCCCACGCTGACCGTTGCCAATGCGCTCTGGTGCGACAAGAGCGACCCTCTTGCGCCCTCGTACATGGACGCGGTCAAAGCCAGCTATGGTGCCGGAGTCTTCGGCGTCGATTTCCACGGTGACTTCTCTGCCGCGCGCAAGAAGATCAGCCACTGGGTCGAACGCGAGACGCAGCGCCACATTCGGGACATCGTCCCCGTGCCGCGGCCTGACGAGACGCGGCGTGGCGGGCTAGTCGTAACCGATGTCATCTACTTCATGGGCAAATGGAACGAGGCTTTCTTCAAGGAGGATACGGCCTACCGCAACTTCACCCTAGCGTCTGGCCTCAGAGAAAGAACCCTGATGATGCACGACGAAGACAAGCAGCAGGCGACTTACGGCGCTTTCAAAGCCAACGGCTCGCTGTTCCCTACCCCGGACGAGCTCGACGTGGACCCCGCAACCGGCAGGTTCCGACCGGGAGGACCGCGCCCCTATCCCGGACCCCATGGCTTTGCGATGATCGAGCTGCCCTACAGGGGCGGCGAGCTGTCGATGCTCGTCATCGCACCGGATTCGCCGTCCGGACTGCCAGCAATCGAAGAACGACTGAACCCCACCACCCTCGACAGGTGGATTGGACAGCTCGAACAGCGCGAGGTGGATGTGTACCTGCCGAAGTTCAAGTTCGATACCAACTACCCTCTTGCGGACGCTCTGATGGCGATGGGCATGACGGCAGCTTTTTCACCCGACAGCGCCAACTTTTCTGGCATGCTCGCCAGAAAAGCATCACGCGACCGCTTCTATCTCAACTCGGTACTGCACCAGACGGTCATCGACGTAGACGAAAACGGAACCTCTGCCGCCGCAGCGACTGAAGGTTCATTCGATCTGGGGGAGACGCCCTTCATCCCGACCTTCCGCGCCGACCGGCCGTTCCTCTTTCTCATCCGCGAGAGATCCACCGGAGCCATCCTGTTCATCGGACGGATGAGCCGCCCGAGGAGCGCGGCGGAGCTGAATGGGGACTTCGATCGCAAACCAGTGACGCAACGCACTGGCACCGCTGGCCTCGGCGCTCGCGGTACGGGACCCGGTGCGAAGGCCGGCAAGCGGTTCATCCTCCGATCGAGCGTTCTCGGTGGCCTGACCGCCGACGAAGTCGCCCGCGTGGTCGATCAGCACATCAGACAGGTGGCGCACTGCTGCGAGGTCGAACTGTACAACGATCCGAACCTCACCTGCGACGCCAAACTCGCCTGGGTAATCCAACCGGACGGATCCGTGACCGACATGCGAGTCACCCACTCCGTTTTGAATGCGCGCGCTGAAGCCTGCATCGTCGCGAACGTGCGTCGATGGAAGTTCCCGGCCGCTCGCGGCGGCGGCATCGTGAAAGTCACCTACCCTCTCGCCTTGGACGGCGAGTAGCTCGGCCTCGTGGCGCGAAGATTCCGCAACCCTCATCGCTCGGCGCCGCAGCACTTCTTGAATTTCTTCCCGCTCCCGCAGGGGCACGGGTCGTTGCGGCCGGGCCGCTTCTCGGCGACGACCGGTACCTGCTCGGGCGCGAGCTTCCGCATCGTCGCAATGTGCCATTCGGCGAGAGTCTGCAGCTCCTGCTGGCTCCAGTGCCATCGCTCGACAACCTCGTGCGGCGGGAACAAGTCCTCGGGCCGCATCGCCGCGAGCAGAGGCATCATGCGGTAGAACGTCGAAATCTTCTTCTCTTCGATCAGCAGCGTCTGGTTTTGGACCAGCTTGGAGAGGACGAGCTGCTCCGGCAGGTTCGCCGCTTGCCCATAACGCGCCGCGATGTCCGGTAGGGTCCGCTCCATCTCCGGCCAGACGGCCTGGCGCAGCCTCTCGACCAGCGTCTCTCGCATCTGGGGTCCCTGACGGAGCATCTGGAGTGCCCAGGAATCGCCGGCCAACAGCTTCTCGAGCGGCGGCCGCAGGTTCGGGTTTGCCACTCCGATGGAGACGAGATACGGGTTTCGCAGGCTCTCCATGTCGTGATTGTCCTGGGTGAAGTTCTCGATGAGCGTGATGTAGGGCTCGCCCCCGTGGGCCACGCCGTTGATGGCGCAGGCGACCGATTGGATCAGCAGGTCCTGGGCGGCCATGGCGATCAAGAGCGGAACGGCATCCGGCAACGCCGCTTCTCGGTTGACGAAGACCGACGCGTAGCCCTCCGGGTCTCCGAGCAGGAGCGCCATGATCGGTCCGTGGGAGAGAAGCAAACGACCATAGAGCATGGTGAACTTGTTCCGAGCGCCGCGGTCGCCCAGCTCGCGCGAGAGGCGAATGGAGTCACGATCGATCATGTCCTGACTCTTCATCAGATGTTCGTAGAAGAGCGGCCGCAATATCGGCGTCCAGGCGGCGAGACCCGCCACGTCCTCGCGAGAGAGCATCTCGGTCTCGCGAAGAAGCTTCGTCCAGGAGGGGAGCATGTCCGGCTCGCGCCCGCCACCCGTCACCTGCCGCGCGAGCTCCAGCCGGTCGCGGAGGACTTGCATCCGAGACGCCTCGTGGTCGAGGTGCTCCCGGGTGATGATGGGCAAGTTGTCCGCGCGCATCCCCGCGCCGAGGCAGGTGACGAAGTGCCCGGCGCGCGTGACCACGATGAACGGACCTTCTTTCGGGTCCGCGAGGGAGATGGCCACCCGCTCGGCCGAGTCCGGCAGCGCCGAGGTCGAGAACAGCTCCTTCAAGAGCTCCGGGTCGCGGTAGAGGGACAGCGCGAGCTGCACCTGCCCCTCGGCGACGCGCGCCAGCCGCGACAGGAAATGGACGTCGTGGCCCATCGCTCGCAAGCCTACCACGGTCCAAAGCCGAAGAGGTCCCTGGGCGCGACTACGGCGGGTGGGATGGACGGTCACGTCGGGTGCGGCTCATCGCGCTCGGCGGGCCGTCCGTCGGAGAGCGATCGTTCCGAAGCCTCCAGACGATTCGAGCGGCACCGGCTCGCGTCGCACAGTCGCTCTGGAACGACGGGCAGCCCGAAGCCCTCCGGGCTCCGGGACTGCCCATCCGACTGTCTCGCGCCACATCGGCGAGCCGTCAGACCATCGCGGTGGAACGATGGCAGCTCCCGCTTCTCACTTCACGCCGGTCTTGACTTCCCGCCGCACGCCCCGCCGGACCTGCCGCGCGCCCCGCCGCCGCTCGACCCGGCCGTGGTGGAGCTTGCGCTGGCCCTGCCGTTCGTTGCGGGCGCCGCGCCGCTCGAGCCGGTTGCCGGCGCGCTTGAACCCGGCCTGCTTGAGCGCCGCGCCGCGCCGCTCCTGCCGCATGCCCGCGCGCTTCTGCATCTTGCCCCGGCGGACGCGCCGCGTGCCCTGCCGCAGGTGGTGAACGCCCTTGCGCACGAGCATCCGCCCCGCCGCGTTCGACTGGAGCGGCACCGCCAGGAAGAGCGCCGCCACCGCCGCTACGATCAGCTTCCGCATCATCGTCCTTCTCCTCTGCCGGCACGCCGGCCGGCGGTTGTCTTGCGCCCGCGATCGACACCTCAGACGCAAGGGATGGGAAGGATATTCGAGCGGACGCGCGAAGGGAAGAGGTGCCCAGGGGGGCGAGGCGGAAACGTGCTAGGCTGGCGTCATGTCGAGCCCGTCGCCGTCACGCTCGCCCGTGCCCTCGCTGGCTGGCCTCGCCGTCCTCGGGGCCGCCGAGGTGGTCTCCCTTGCGGTCTATGCAGCGGTGACGTTCCAGCAGCTTCCGGCGCGCTACCCGTCGCACTTCAACGCGCAGGGCGTCGCCGACGCCTGGGCGCGCGGCGACTCGCCGATCTGGTTCTTCGTGCCCGCCGTCGCGGCCGGGCTCTGGCTCGTCCTCGCGCTCGTGTCGTTCGCGGTCACCGGGATGCCGTTGTCGAACATCAACCTGCCCCAGAAGGCGCTCGCGCTCGCGCTGCCGCCGGAGATGCAGGACACGGTCAAACGGCTCGTGGGCCGACTGATTCTGATCGTTGGCGCTTTCATCGTCGCGGCCTCGGCGACGGTCCAGTGGATGATGGCCGACGTCGCCATCGGTGGGGCGCCGAGGCCGAAGCTCACCCCGGTGTTCGCGATGGTCGGCGTGACCCTCCTCGTGGCGATCGTGCAGAGCGTCGGGGTCAGCCGCCGAATTCGAGCGATGAGCGCCGAGACGCGGGACGAGGCCCGCCTTTGATCCCGCCTATCGGCTGAGTCGGCATCCACTCGCCGCCGTGTGTCCATCGGGGCGCCGGCGGAGCGAGGCTTGTTGGGCAGCTTGCGCCGCCCGAACGCGCGTGATAGAAGCCCGCCGCGGGAGGGAGCTCTCGTGGCGACGAGAGGCGACGTCCCTCGCGAGAGCGCGGCCCGCGGCCGCCCAGGCACCATGATGCGCCCGAGCTTCCTTCTCGTCCTTGGCCTCGCGGCGCTGAGCTGCGGCCCCAATCCGGCCGACGTCGCCTGCCAGGCGAGAAGCGATTGCCCCGCCTCGGTGGCCTGCGTCAGCGGGAAGTGCCAGGTCACGGGCGGCCGCTACTTCGTCGGGACCGACACGGTCGAGGACGCGACGACCGGGTCGACCTGGCAGCGGCAGGTGCTGGACCAGAGCGTCGACTGGTCGGAGGCGAAGGCCTACTGCGCGAGCCTGAGCCTCGAGGGTCAGAAGTGGCGATTGCCGAGCGTCGATGAGCTGTTGACCCTGGTCGACATGTCCGGGGGACAGCGGCCGACCATCGACATGAACGTGTTTCCCAACACGCCCGCGGGGTTGTTCTGGACCAAGAACGTCGCGCCGCCGTCTTCCGCGTGGTACGTCAGCTTCTTCGATGGATATCCGGACTACAGCGACGTCGGCAACGAAGGCTGCGTTCGCTGCGTGCGGTGAAGCGGGTGCGACAGTAGGATGGGCAGTCCCGGAGCCGGGAGGGCTTCGGTGCCCGTCGTGCCAGAGCGACAGACAGTAGGATGGGCAGTCCCGGAGCCCGTAGGGCTGCGGGCTGCCCGTCGTTCCAGAGCCACAGACAGTCGTTCCAGAGCGAATGTGTTTAGGGACAGGCCGATGCCGCTCGAGTCGTCTTGAAGATCCCGAACGATCGCTCGCGGACGGACAGCCCGCCGAGCGCGAAAAGCCGCTCGACGGGACTGTCCATCCTACTGGCTCGCAGCTTGCTGCTTCCGCGCCCGCCCTCTCCAAGTCACGACGCGGCTTTGGCTCTCGTCGCCTCGACGGCGGCGAGCAGGGCGCGGGCGTCGTCGGGATGCAGGAGCGTGCGGTAGACGGTGGACGTCTGCGGCTTTTTGGTGTTCAACGCCTTGGTGACTTTCAGGTCGAGAAGCGGGTCATGGCTGTCGCACTGGCTGCAGCGTTCGAGCACGATGGTGCTCGCGGTCTTGGGGCTGACCTGGCCGCGGGCGGCCACGGCGGCCGCGAAGTCTCCGCGCTCGAGGTTCTGCACGACCACGCTCCAATCCTTCTTGTCGCCCGAGCCGCTCACCACCGGCACGTTCTGGTCGTACCATCGCTTGCAGCTCTCGCAGAAGGGCTTACGCGCCCGGTTCGCGGCCATGAGGGCGGCGACCCCCATGACCAGAAGGAACTCGACGATCCAGAGGAGGTAGGCGCCGACGCCGGTGAACTTGATCCCTTTGTCGTCGCTCTCTCCCTCGTCCTTGATGCTGATGCCTTGCTTGGCCTGGAGGGCGAGGTAGCCGCGGAGGCCGGCGTGGCCGGTCTCGTGTACCAGCACCGCATCGATGATCTGGTCCGGCGATTGGCCGGACTTGGCGGCAATCCCGGCGATTTTCGAGGAGACCGTGCTGCGGAATTCGTAGTATTCGACGGCGTGGACCGAGAGCTGGCCGACGAAGCCGCCGACGAGACCCGCGAGCGCGGCCGCCATCGGCGCGCGGATCTTGCCCTTGGCGATGCGCTTGGCGGCGAAACCGCCCACCACCGCCCCGAGCACCAACGGAAAGATGAGGAAGAGGCTGATGACGTAGTGGGCGATCAGGGCCTCGACGACCCCCGCGACCGCTCCGACGACGGCGCAGACGACGACGAGGCTGGGGATGGCTCCGGGCTCGCTCTTCCCCGAGGGCTGGTAAACGCGGGCGGGCATGTCTTCTCCTTGGGCGTGAAAAAAAGCTGTCCAACGCTCATGCGGCTCGCAGCCTAGACCGGGTTCGGGCGCGGAGTCAACTGCCGCCTCGCTCGCCTTTTCGGAGGCGTTTGGGATAAGCTGCGCGCGGTCGCGTGTCCTGGCGGTGGGCGTCCGCCGGGGCGCTCGGGAGGCGAGATGCGGGCGCGGGTGTTCGTCACGTTGAAGCCGGGCGTGCTCGACCCGCAAGGGCGGGCGATTGCGAGCGCGCTCGTCCACGACGGGTTCGCGGAGGTGCGCTCGGCGCGGGTCGGCAAGCTCATCGAGGTCGAGCTCGACGAGAGGGACGCCGGGCGCGCGCGGCAGCGGCTCACCGAGATGTGCGAGAAGCTCCTCGCGAACACGGTCATCGAGCGCTACGACATCGAGCTCGGCTAGAGGAGAGCGCCGATGCGTTTCGGAATCGTGGTCTTTCCGGGGTCGAACTGCGATCACGACGTCTACCACGCGGTCAAGCACGTGCTGGGACAGGAAGCGCGGTTCGTCTGGCACAAGAGCACGGACCTCGACGGCAGCGAGGTCGTCATCCTGCCCGGCGGCTTTTCGTATGGCGACTATCTGCGGACGGGCGCGCTCGCGCGGCACTCGCCGGTGATGCAGGAGGTCGTCGCGTTCGCGAAGCGCGGCGGGCCGGTCCTGGGCATCTGCAACGGATTCCAGATCCTGCTGGAGGCGGGCCTGTTGCCGGGCGCGATGCTGCGAAATCGCGGCTTGCGCTTCGTCTGCGAGGAGGTCGAGCTGAAGGCGGACGGGCGCGCGACCCGGTTCACGTCCAAGCTCTCGCCGGGCGATCGGTTCCGATTGCCGATCGCCCATGCCGAAGGCAACTACACCGCGGATGGCGCGACGCTCGATCGGTTGGAGGGCGAAGGGCGCGTCGTCTTGCGCTACTGCGATGTCGCGGGGCGCGTGACCGACGAGGCCAACCCCAACGGCTCCGCGCGCGGCATCGCGGGCATCGCCAACGAGCAGGGCAACGTGGTCGGGATGATGCCGCATCCGGAGCGCGCCTGCGAGCCGATTCTCGGCAACGACGCCGGCCGCAGGATTTTTGAGAGCGTGCTGGGATGAAGAAGGAGGAGAAGAGAGAGCGGACCGGAGTGCTGGATCGGCCGGGGGGTGAGGCCCTCCCGCGCAAGGCGTTCGTATTCCTCTTGTCTTCTCTCGCTCTCTTCTCTTTCCCCGCCCTCGCCTTGCCTCCGGCGGGCCGCCTCCAACTCGCCCCAGGCGACCGGCAAACCATCAACACGCTCTTTCGTGTCGACTCGGTGCTCGTCGATCCGCCCGGGCTGGTGACCGCGACGGCCAAGCCTTTCGAAGTTCGGATCGCGGCTCCCCCGAACGGTCACGGCTCGGGCCTCGTGCTCGCGGTCGGCTGGGATCGCGTCGCGGCCTGGGATGTCTGCGTGTCCGCGGATGGCACGGGTTGTCCCGCGGAAACGAAGATCGACACCGCGAAGAGCGCGTGTCCGACGCTTCATGTGAAGACCGACGACGACCAACCCGTTTGGACCGCGAAGGTCAAGACCCGCGCCTGCTTCCTGGCTTTGCGCCAAGCGCTATCTCACGCGCAGCCCCAGGGAGCACTCGAATTCACGCTCGACGAGGCGGTCGCCGACGACTTCTTTCGCGACGTGGAGCAAGCCATCGCCCGCGACCCGGCGTGCGCCGGCCTCACCGCGGGCTATTACGGCGCGACGCTGAACCTCTCGGGCAACGCGACCCAGGACGCGGTCGATCACGCGTTGCTCGACGCCTACAAGCTGACCGTCGGGCACGTCTCCTTCGACGACTCGGACATCCAAGAAATCAGCCGGCCGAAGCTCTCGCCGCCTCCGTCGATCGTGCCGCCCCAGAAGTCGACGCCGAAGGCTTCACCCGACGCCGGCGCGCCCGCGCAGGAGATGCCATGACCGTTCCCCCGGTGCTCGAAGGCGCGGCCCTCGTCGAGCGCGCGCGCAAGGCGGGGCTGACCGAGGACGAGCTGCGGCGCATCGAGCGGATGCTCGGGCGCACGCCGAACACCTTGGAAATCGGCCTCTTCGGCGCGATGTGGAGCGAGCACTGCTCCTACAAGTCCTCGCGGCATCTCTTGAAGCGGCTACCGACTTCGGGGCCGCGGGTCGTCGTCGGGCCGGGCGAGAACGCGGGCATCGTCGACATCGGCGACGGCCTGGGTGTCGCGTTCAAGATGGAGTCGCACAACCACCCGTCGTACCTCGAGCCGTACCAGGGCGCGGCGACCGGCGTCGGCGGCATTTTGCGCGACGTGTTCACGATGGGCGCGCGGCCGATTGCCCTGATGGACGCCTTGCGCTTTGGCCGGCCCGAGCATCCGAAGACCCGCAAGCTCCTGAACGGCGTGGTCGCGGGCATCGCGGGTTATGGCAATGCCATCGGGGTTCCGGTCGTCGGCGGCGATGTGGCGTTCGACGCGACCTACGATGGCAACATTCTCGTCAACGTCCTGGCGCTCGGCATCGTGGAAACCGACCGCATCTTCCTCGGCCGCGCGGAGGGCGTCGGCAACCCCATCCTCTACGTCGGCGCGCGCACCGGCCGCGACGGCATCCGCGGCGCGACGATGGCTAGCGCCTCGTTCGGCGAAGGGAGCGAGGAATTGCGCCCGACGGTACAGGTCGGCGACCCGTTCTATGAGAAGCTGCTCCTCGAAGCCTGCCTCGAGCTTTTCAAGAAAGACGCCATCGTCGGCATTCAAGACATGGGCGCGGCGGGGCTCATCAGCTCGTCGTCGGAGATGGCGTCGCGCTCCGGCGCGGGTGTGCGGCTGCACATCGACCAGGTGCCGCGGCGCGAAGAAGGGATGACGCCGGAAGAGTGCATGCTCTCGGAATCGCAAGAGCGGATGCTGCTGGTCGCCGCGCGCGGGCGCGAGCGCGAGGTCGTCGAGCTCTTCGAGAAATGGGACCTCGCGGCGGCGGTCATCGGCGAAGTCACGAACACCGGCCGGCTCGACGTCTACGAAGGCGACACGCTCGTCGCCACGCTGCCCGCTCGCGCGCTGACCGACGACGCGCCCAAGTACGATCGCCCGCAGCGCAAGCCATCGGATCTCGAATCGCGCTGGATCGACATCGACGCGCCAGCCCTTTCCGACCCGGGCCAAGCCATCCTGGCGATGCTCGCGCGTCCGACCATCGCCTCGAAGCGTTGGGTCTACCGGCAGTTCGATCACATGGTCCGCGTCGGGACGGTCGTGCTCCCCGGTCGTGGCGACGCGGCGGTCGTGCGAATCCTCGGAACGCCCAAAGCGGTCGGCATTGCGGTCGGAAGCTCCGCGCGATTCTGCGCGCTCGACCCCAAGCTCGGCTCGCGTCTGACGATGATGGCTTGCGCGCGCAACCTCGCCTGCGTCGGCGCCGAGCCGCTCGCGGTGACCGACTGCCTGAACTTCGGCGACCCGTCGATACCCGAAGTGTCCTGGCAGCTCGCGGAGTCGATCGACGGCATCGCCGACGCCTGCCGCGCGCTCGGCATTCCGGTCGTCAGTGGCAACGTGTCGCTCTACAACGACACCGAAGGCGCGTCCATCCAGCCGACGCCGATGATCGGAATGGTCGGCCTCCTCGACGACGCGGAGCGTACGTGCGATGTCGCTTTCAAGCGCGCGGGCGACCGCATCCTCCTCCTTGGCCGGCTGACGGGCGAGCTGGGCGGTTCGGAGTTGCTTGCATCGCAAGGACGGCTCGAAGGACGGCCGCCGATGCTCGATGGGGCGCTCGAGCTCTCGGTGCAGCGTGCGGTGCGGGATATGATCCGCGCCGGGCGTCTTGCCAGCGCGCACGATTGTTCCGAAGGCGGCCTCGCGGTCGCGCTGGCCGAGAGCTGCCTCGCCGGCAACGTCGGCGCGACGGTTGCCATCGAGTCGCGGCTGGCACCGAGCGCCCTTCTCTTTTCCGAAGAGCCTAGCCGGGTCATCGTCTCATGCGCGCCCGGCCAGCTCGACGCGGTGCGCGCGATCGCGGCAAGCCATCAGGCGCCAGTGGTGGACCTCGGCGCGGTCGGCGGAATCGCCCTGGAGATCGCCGGCGTCGCGCGACTCGACCCCGACGCGATGCGCGAGGCTTACGAACACGCGCTTCCACGCATCGCCGGCGACGAGTAGGCGACTCGCCTAGCGTCGAAGGTGGCAGCAGGCAGTAGGATGGGTCCCGGAACCCGCAGGGCTTCGGGCCGCCCGTCGTTCCAAAGCGATAGACGGTCGTTCCAGCGCGAATGTATGTGACGACAGGCCGATGCCGCCCAAGTCGCCTGGGAGATCCGGAACGATCGCTCTCGGACGAACAGCGCGTCGAGCGCAAAGAGCCGCGCTCGATCGGGACTGTCCATCCTACTGACTTGACGCCGCGGTTCGGCGACAAACCACATCCTACGGCTTCGGAGGTCCGAGAGGGGGCCGACCGGGCGCGCACTCAGCGCACGATGGCTTGGAGGACCCGTTCGAGGACGCCGTTGTGGACGAGCTGCTTGCCATCTTCGAGTGTGGCGGCGGCCTGGCCGAGCGGATTGCCAGCCAGGGCCGGGTCGTCCTGCGGCGCGAAGCCGGCTCGGACCACCACCAGGTCGAGCGACGGGACGACCTCGATCATCTCGCTGCCAAGGCCCTCGGCGCAATAGTCGTCCGCGGGCGCGTACGGGTGGAGGCGCCCCTGCTCCGGCTTGAAGGTGACCGAGTCGAGGACCGGCGTCCCCGCGTTGAGCCACCACAAGAGCCCGTAGCCACGATTCAGGCTGGAGGACGGCGTCGTCGCTTCGGCTACCCACTTCGAGCTGACGACGCGCTTCGATCCCCAGCAGCCGCGATGCAGGAAGAGCTCCCCGAAGCGGGCGTGGTCGCGACAGGTGGCGAGCACGTTCATGTACGTCGTCACGTGGCCGGCGGCGTCATGTTGCCAGTGCGCCTGAAACCCGAGCGGACCCCACAGCTTCTCCTGGGCGAACGTCTCGAGATCCTTGCCGGTGGCGTCGCGCAGCACCGGTTCGAGAACCTGCACCGCCTGATTGCTGTAGCGCCAGGTGGTGCCGGGCCGGTCGGTGACCGGCAGGGCCAGCGCCTGCGCGTCCATGTCCTTGGCGTCCACGATTTCAACCGAATCGGCTCCGGAGTCGAACTGAAGACCGGACGTCATCGACAAGAGATGGCGGATGGTCACCCCGTCGTGGGCTCCGTCCCGCCATTGCGGCAGGTATCTCTCCGCCGGGTCGTCGATGCTCTTGATCAGCCCTTCGTCGACGGCGATTCCCACGAGCGTCGAGGTGTAGCTCTTGGCGAGCGACCAGGTGGGAATCGCGCTCGTCCGGGTCGTGCCGTTCCAATACCACTCGCCGACGATGCGATCATCGCGGACGACCACCAGGCAGCGGGACGAGTTGCTGGCGGCGTAGTCGGCGGCGGCGTTCAGCTTGGCCGGGTCGAAACCGTGCGCGGCCGGGTCGTCCGCCTTCCAGTCCGTCCCCGGCGCCGGCCAGCTCGCGCAAGGCTCCGGGGACGGTGCCGACGAACAGGCCATCGCGCAAACGAGAAGGAAGATCATTGCCAGGTGGACGCCCGGGGCAGTGGCGAATGACCGGCGACCGGACATCGCGACCTCAGTTGCCGGGAGGGAAGGTGCAAGGTCCGGGAACGAAATCGCTTCCCTCGCCGCTTCCGCAGGTCTGCACGACTTTGCCATCCGGCTCGAGGAAATCGGCGGTCTGGGCGATGGCCTGAGGGAGGCGCCGGACCGCGTCGTGCGCGGGGTTGTTGGCGGCCGGCACGTCGCCCGACGGCGGCAGCGGCGTCGGGTACACGTTCCATTGGGTGTAGACGATTCCGCCGGTGGGGGAGCCCGAGCTGATGCCAAAGACCGGCTGCGACAGGGGCGCGAGCCCGACAGCGCCGATGGTGCGCATCTCGATGTCGGTCGCGAGGTTCGGAACCTGCGCGTCGCCCAGCGACTCCTGGAAGATCGCCTCCTTCTTCATCGGCACGCCCGGGAGCGGATGGGCGAGGTGCGGTGAGAACTCGATAGGGTCGGACCGGTCCCACAAGGACTGCGACAGCGCCACGAGGAGCTGCTGGTCGAGCTTGTCCGGATAGTACTGATCGAGCACCAGGAGCGCGGCGCCGAAATCAGATGAACGCCAGATCATGGTCGACCACTCCGCGCCGGGCACGTTGAGCACTCCCCGCTCGATGTCCGGGCTCAGAGCGAGGTACGTCGTCCCCTGGATTCCGCCGTTGGAGGCTCCCCAGTAGTAGCGCCGGCTCGGATCGTAGGACGGTCGTCCGTCGACCGCGAAGGCGGGGTCGCTCGCGAGGGCGTTCATCGCGAGGCGCGTGAGCACCTGGAAGTTCACGTGCGCCTGCAAGAGCCGGTCGGTGATGAGACCGAAGTCGTTGACATCGGGGAGCACCTTGCTCGCGATGGTCGTGAAGTCGTACTGGGCGACGCCGAGCCAGTCGGTGCCGATGGCGACCATGCAGAGCTGGTTCAAGAGGTTGCGATCATCCATCAGCTCGGAGTGAGCGGTGTCGAAGAGTCCATGGCCGAGGATGAGGAGCGGCACCGGACCGGACGCATTCTGGACACAGCGCGGGATCACCGCGGTGAACGGGAACGGCTGGGCGCGGGTCATCACCGGGTTGCCGTTCCGGTCGAGGTCGAGGAGCGACGGGTCCTTCCCCACCTCGAAGTTCGGCGCGAGGAAGTGGCCGTCGATGATGCGCAGCGCATCGGGATCCGCATCGGGCGTGGGCTCGGTCTTGGAGTCGATGGTGTAGCCGAGCCCGTGCGGCGCGGCCGCGAGCGCCTGGTCCCGCATCGCGACGAGGCGTCCGGTCGCCTGCGCGTCGCTCGCGGTGTCGAAGTCGAACGCCAGCGCGAGGTCCTTCTTCGCGATGCCGAGCTTCTGGAACGCGGTCTGGTCCTGGTCGAGGCGGTCCGAGATCTCAGCGAGCGGCGAGGAGCTGGGCAGGCTGCCTTGCACCCATTGCGCGAAGGCGCCCGACGGCGCGAGCGGCTTGCCCTGGGCGTCGTGTAGCGCCGTCGTGATCGCCACCGCGTAGCGGGTGTCGTTCTCGAGCCGCGAGAGCGGATGGATGAGCAACGCCTGCTTCTCTCCCTGCGCCGGGTCCGCGTTCAGGTCGAGCTCGGCGAAGAACGCGACGCGCTTGTCCGTCGTGAGGTCGACAAGAGCGATGGGGAAGCCCGCCTGCGCCGTCCGCGCGGAATCCGCGAGAGACGGAAGCGCGGACCGGTCGACGCCTTGCGGAAACCACACGATGATCGGCGTCGCCGGCGAATAGCCGTCGAGGGTGCCGAATGCCGCCTCTCGCAGGAGGACTCCCTTGGTGTTCGCGGGCAAGGTGCCATCGGGGAAGATGACGCGGCGTCCGGTGTCGCTCTTCGCATCGGCCTGCTCGAACCAGGAGTCGGGGAACGGCAGCAGGCAGGTGCCGGCGGGCGCGAGGGGACTGCAACCGCGGACGACATGGGCCGGAGCCTTCTGCGGCCCGCCGCAAGCGGTCGACGCGATGAGGAGCGCAACGAGGGCCAGGGCTCGACGCATGCCTGAACGACCTCCCGCCCCGGAGAAGGTGAGGCGTACCTGTCTTCCTGTCGGCGCGATCCTAGGCACGTCCGGCGCTCGCGGTCAAAGAGTATGAGAGCCGTGCCCGAACCTCCGCGAGCCGACGTGTAGGATGGACGGAGCGACAGCGAAACCCATCGTGCGGCCGCCCCCGAAGACGATGGTTCCGCTCCGCTGCACCCATCCTACCGGGCCGCCGTCGCGCCATGCGCGGGTAGCCCTTCAGCCGTAATGACCGTTCATCGGGGGTCGCCGAAGCGTTCGTACAGGTATCCCCAGCGCACGCCGCGGTCGCCGATGGTGACTCGGTCGAGGCCGAGGGCTCGGACGATGGCGTGAGCGAGGAACGACCCGGCGACGATGACGTCCGCGCGTTTGGGGTCGAGGCCGGGAAGCTCGCGACGTTCGGCGAGCGGCATCGCGGCGAGTCGCTTGCCGACCGCGCCGACTTCGGGAAGCTGCATCACCCGGCCGTGCACGCGGGTCGCGTCATACGGCTCGACGCGGTCGGCGATGGCGCAAATCGTGGTGAAGGTGCCGGCGACCCCGACCGCGCGCGTGCCGCCATCGACCCGCGGCACCGTCGCCAAGGCTTCGCCGAGCGCGCGTTGGACCTCGGCGATCGATTCCGCGGTCGGCGGGTCGCCGCGAACGTGCCGCTCGGTCAGCCGGACGCTCCCGACGTCGAACGAATGGCGGAACGAGAACGACGCGCCCGCGCCGACGATCAGCTCGGTCGAGCCGCCGCCGATGTCGATGACCGCGAGCTTCTCTCCCGCGCGGGAGAAGTCTTGCGCGACGGCGCGCCAGCTCAAGCCCGCCTCGCGCTCGCCGGCGATGATCTCCACCGGCACCCCGACCGCCGCCGCGCGCTCGATGAGCTCGTGTCCGTTCTTCGCGTCGCGGGCGGCGCTGGTCGCGGTGGCGACGACCTCCCGCGCGCCGAGCGAGCGCGCCTCGGTCGCGAATCGGGCGATCGCCTCGACGGTGTCCGCCAGCGCTTCGGGTGCCAGCCTGCCCGTGCGGTCGACCCCGCGCCCGAGCCGCGTGATGTCCATCCGCTCCGCGACCGGCCTGAACGTGTCGTCCTCTCGCCGCTCGGCGACCAGCAGGAGCACCGAGTTTGTTCCGATGTCGATCGTCGCGAACCGCGCGGGCATCAGTTCGTCCACCCGCCCCCGGCCAGCGTCGACGCGTTCATCACCGATCGCTCGGCCACCGGCGCCGCGAGCGGCGAAGAGACGACCTGCGCGAAGAGCCACGAACGAAGGTTGCGCAAGGACATCGGCGTTCCTCGTGAGCGGGTCTCGCCCTCTTAGAGAGCATGGCACTCTCGCGCCTTTCTCGCCAGGCACCCGGGAACGATCGAGGCGCGCGTGTTCTCGTCGAAAACCCTCCCGCAGGCGCGCGACGATTGACGGATCGCTCTCCGACGACGCCGGGCCCTCCGACCGGCTGCACCGAAGCCTGTGGGGCGCTATCGTTGCCTTGGGAGGATGCGATGGGCGGCATCGACGGGCTCGTCACCAACACCATCAACTCGCCGCGACGCACGCCGACCGACGTTTCGGCGCTGGTGCGCGCGCTTCGGGGCGAAGCGCCGGCGCCGTCGGGGGTGCTGAGCGCGTTCTTCACCGAGGTGCCGCTGGAGGCCATCGCCCGGTTCGCGGCGGCGCACCACCTCTCGGAAGCGACGCTCCTCGCCGCCTGGCGGCGTGTGGCGCGGGAGACCGGCGATGAACGGCCCGAGCTCGACGATTGGCTCCAATACCTGGGAAGGGCTCCTGCTTAGCGCGCGGGTCCTGCTCGAGGGGCTGCCGAGCGAGCTGGGTGCACCGGCGCGCTGGACGATGGGCGGCGGCACCGTTCTCATGCTGCGCTACGGCCATCGGGCGAGCCGTGACGTCGACCTCTTCCTGCGCGACCCGCAACTGCTCGCGTGTCTGTCTCCCCGCGTGAACGAGGCCGCGGCCACCCTCTGCCAGGACTACGTCGAGGCCTCGCATTTCTTGAAGCTGTCGATCGGAAGCGGCGAAATCGACTTCATCGTCGCGCCGGACCTGACGGGCTTGGCGCCAGAGGTGATGCGGCTGGCCGGTGCGGACACTCGGACCGACCCCTCGCTGGAAATCATCGCGAAGAAGTGCTTCTATCGAGCGGCAGCGCTCAAGGTCCGTGACGTTCTCGACTGGGCCGTGGTCCTGGAGCACGACCCGCGGGCGGGCGAGGTGCTGGGGCCGATTCTAGCCACCAAGAAGCGAGCGCTCAATGAGCGGGTCGAGGCGCTCGCGGCCGATTTCGTCTCCCGCGCGCGCCTGGAGCTGGCGCTCTTCGAGCCAGGCGAACGAGCCTTGGATACCGCCGTCGCTCGCGTGGCGCGACACCTCGAGCGAATGCTGTAAGGGGGTGCAGCGCTCCGCTCATCCCGAGACGTCAGGAGCCCGGTGAAGTCTGCCGTCGATCTGGCGGCGAAGAAAGAAGTAGCCTCGGCGGTCGCGCTGCCAGCGTTCGCGCCCCTGTACGAGCCCGGGCCGAGGTCGAGCGGCTCCTTGTCCAGGTCGATTTCCCGGCTGGTGCCCCCGAGGATGCCCCGCTTGCCCACGCGCACGTCGTAGCTGCATTCCTCCAGGTTCTTGGGCTCGAAGCCGCTGGAGACGAGCCAGCCCTGGCACTGGTAGTCGGCGATGTCTTCGCCGCGAAGGACGGCGGCGTTGCCGTCGCCGAACAGGGCCGGCTGCCGCGGGAAAGTCGGTTCGGCCATGGCGGACCTTTCCGAAGGGATGGCTCCCTTCGCGAGTCGACCGGAGCCTACCACACCGGGCGGACATGAGGGTGCCGCGCCCGGCGGAGGGGCGCCGCCGCCCACGATGCTCTCGATCGGTGAGCCCCAGGATGGTGGCCGTGTTTGCAGACGTCGCGACGGTCTGCCTTCAGGCGAGCGCCTCGCGAGAGCAGACGTAGAGTTACTGGCAGTTCCCTCCAGAGACGCAGCACTGGCCGGTTTGACCGTTTCCAATGCACACCGGAGACTCACACCAGGAGTTCGAGGGTTGCGAGGCGCCGCTATTTCCGATCGCGTTGGTGGCTACGACGGTAAACGTGTAGGCCGTGCTGTTGCTGCATGACAGGTCATTCATCTGCGCACTTGTCGCGCTTCCGCCCACCGTTGCAGTGAGGCCCGTGGGAGAAGACGTAACTGTGTAACCGGTGATGGTGCTACCGCCATCATTGCCCGGCGGAATCCAATGGACGGTTGCCTGAAACGTCACATCCCATCCCCTTGCAGCGGTGACCTGAGCAGTGACTCCGGTTGGCGCGTCCGGCACGTTCGCCGGCGTCACCGAATTCGAGGGCGACGAGGTAACGCTGTTGCCCGCGCTGTTGGTTGCGATGACAGTAAACGTGTACCTCGTACCGTTCGTGAGACCGGCCACGCTCGCGCTGATCTGCGGAGCGGCGGCGACCGCAGTGAGGCCATCGGGATTCGAAAACACCGTGTAGACCAGCAATCCGCTGCCGCCGGTGTCCGTCGGTGCGGTCCAGGAGACCGTCGCCTCAGCGTTACCAGCGACGGCGGTGACGTCCGTCGGAGCGCCGGGCACCACCATCGGCGTCACCGGATTCGGGGGCAAGGATGGAGCGCTGCTGCCCACCGCGTTCGTGGCGACGACCGTGAAGATGTAGGTCGTCCCGTTCGTGAGACCGGTCACCGTCGCGGTCGTCGCGTCGCCACCAGCGGTCGCCGTGATGCCGTTCGGCGTCGAGGTCACGGTGTACCCGGTGATCGCGCTCCCGCCGTCGTTCGTCGGCGTGCTCCAGGTCACGATCGCCTGCGCGTCGCTGGCCGTGGCGCTGACGCCGGTCGGCGAATCGGGCGCCGTCGCCGGCGTGACCGCGGCCGAGGGCGCGGAGGGCAAGCTGTTGCCGACGCTGTTCGTCGCGACGACCGCGAAGGTGTAGCTCGTGCCGTTCGTGAGGTTAAAGACCGTCGCCGTCGTCGCCGGCGCATCGACGGTGGCCGTCAGCCCTCCGGGCGAGGACGTGACCGTGTAGGTGGTGATGGCGCTCCCGCCCTGCTTGTCCGGCGCCTTCCACGAAACGGTGGCCTGCGCGTCGCCGGCGCTCGCGGTGACCGCGGTCGGCGGATCCGGAACCGCGAGCGGCGTCACCGGGTTCGAGGGCAGCGAGCTCGGGCCTTTCCCGACCTTGTTCATGGCGACGACGGTGAAGACGTAGCTCGTACCGTTCGTCAGGCCGCTCACGGTCGCACTGGTTTTTCCGCCGGTCGCGGTCGCCGCGAGCTTTCCCGGCGTGGACGTGATCGTATACGCCGTCACGGCGTCACCGCCGTTGTGGCGGCGCGGACCACGTGACGAGCGCCTGCGCGTTGCCCCCGACGGCGGTCACCCCGACCGGTGCGCCCGGCGCCGACGTGCAGCCGCAGACGAACAGGAGGGAAAGGCTTCCAACGAGCAGGACCGCTTCGGTAACTCGACGCATCGGCTCCACCTCGGGAAGGGCAAGAAGGTTGTGACACCCTCATGGCACCGCGGAGTGGCAGGTCAAGCGGAGAAAATCACCAGGTCGCTCGCGGGAACTTCGGCGGCAGCGGGAAGCGCAGGCGGTCGATCACGTCGCAAAGCTCTTGGGGCACCGCCGCGCGAAAAGTCATGGCATGACCGGTCGCCGGATGGGTAATCGTCAGCCGCGCCGCGTGGAGCGCCATCCGCTTCAAGCCCCATTCGGCCTTGGCGCGCCGGTTGAACGGGAAGTCGCCGTACTTCGCATCGCCGATCACCGGGTGCCCGATGGCCGCGAAGTGCCGCCGAATCTGGTGGGTACGGCCGGTCTCGATTTCCACCTCGACCAGGCTCGCGTCGCGGCTCTGCGCGATGAGTCGGTAGCGCGTCGTTGCCCGCTGGTAGTTGACCCCGCGCTCGTCCTTGGACGCCTTCGTCTGCTGATGCTCCGCCAACGGCAGGTCGATCCTCCCCTCCTTCGGCACCCGGCCAGCGACGAGCGCGAGGTACACCTTCTTCGGATGCTCCGACGTGAACTGCTCCGCGAGTTGCACGATGGCCTGCCTCGTCTTCGCCACCACCACCACACCGCTCGTCTCCCGGTCGAGCCGGTGCGCCGGCGCGGGCTTGAACTCTCCCTCCGGGACCTCCCCCAGGTACGCCCGCACCTCGTCCACCAGGGTAGCTTGAGCGATGCCGCTCCCCGGGTGCGCCGCCAACCCCGCCGGCTTCGCGCAGACCAGGATGTGCGCGTCCTCGTGCAGGATGTCGAACGTCCGCGGGACCCGCTGCGGCCGCGCCCGCTCACCCGGCCCGCGACCGGTCCCGGCCCCCTTCAACGCCTGCTCCCGAATCGCGACGACGTCTCCCGCGGCGAGCAACTGCCCTTCCGCTGCCTTCGCCCCGTTCACCCGCACCTTCTTGGTCCGAATCAGCTTGTAGATCACCGAGAGCGGTACCGTAGGGAGCAAGCGCCGCAGGTACTTGTCGAGCCGCTGGCCCGATGCATCCCCGCTGATCTGCAGCTCGCGCATCGCAAAGGCTAGATAGCGCACGTTCGCCGTGAACGGGGGCCGCTCTCGCCGGCTCCGACCCGCTCGTCGTCGGCCGTTCGACGGTGCCAGCGAAGACCGCACGACGCGCTGTGAACGATCTCAGACAACCGAGGGGCAGCCGTCTTGCTCCCTGGCCGACCTCCCGCTACCGTCGCGGCCTCTCATCCCGAGCGCAGTCGAAGGATGAGTCTCCCCGTACCGTGCCCCGAACCGCTCTCGCCCTCCTCCTCCTCGTTCCGCTCGCGGCCCGGGCGATGCCCGCCTCCGACGTGCCGGCTCAGATTCATCCGGCGCCGCCGCTGTCGACCGGTTCGCCGAGCCCCGCCGACAACGTGCTGCTCGACCTCGCGGTGGTGCCGACCGAGCTCGTCCGCTACGACGTCGCCGGGCAGCAGCTACCGGGAGCGTTCCTGCTCGGCACCTGGGCGAACCTCGCCTCCCGCTCGATGGTCGGCGGCAACGTCCGCATGGTCGCGAGCTTCCGCTTCGACCTCGACACCGCGGTCACCCAGAAAGAGCAGAACGCGTTCAACCCCTACCTGCAGCCGACCAACTACTCGCTCTTCGCCGCCTACGTCGAGGCGTCGCTCCCCGCGGGCTTCGAGCTTCGCGTCGGGCGCCAGTTCCACGCCGACGTGGCCGACTACCTCGCCTTCGACGGCGGGAACCTCGACTGGTCGATTCCGAAGACGCCGTTTTCGGTCGAGCTGTACGGAGGCCTGCGCTCCGCCTTCGCCATCGCCACCGGGCAGCTCGGCTCCAGCCTCTACCAGCTCGACGGCGTGCAGCAGGAGACCTCGGCGCAGCCCGTCGCCGGTGCCGTGCTCCGCTGGCGCAGCGGCTCCTCGGGAGCGCTGGCGATCGCCGTGCCGCACCGCGCCGAGGCGGAGGTCGGTTTCCGGTGGAGCTGGCGGACCGACGCGCAGCTCGTCGACCCCACCCTTCCGTCCTGGCCCGAGACCACGGCCCAGGAGCTCATCGCCTCCGCCGGCGGCGACCTCGGCCCCGTCCACCTCTTCGGCGCCGGCGCCTATGAGCTGGTGCTGCAGACGATCATGAACGCCCAGGCGACCGCGTCCATCGGTCTCGACCGGCTCTTCGGCTGGATTTCGAAGAGCGCTTTCGCGGGCGACACGCTCTCGCTCGGCTACCAGCGCTACCGGCCGGTCTTCGCCCTGGACTCGATCTTCAACTACTTCAGCATCAACCCCTACGACGAGTACGCGGCCACGCTGGGCGTTTGGGCTTTCGGTCGCCT
Source organism: Myxococcales bacterium (assembly GCA_021787845.1). Classification (GTDB taxonomy): domain Bacteria; phylum Myxococcota; class Myxococcia; order Myxococcales; family JAJYLH01; genus JAJYLH01. The sequence continues at coordinate 23,995 of JAJYLH010000001.1, forward strand.
GCGGCTCGACCTGCGCGGCTTCACCCGCTGGTACACCTCCGCCACCACCGACCGCACCGGCAACGTCCTCTCCTTCGCGCCAGGGCCGCAAAGCGCCAACGGCGGCCGGCTCTCCTCGGTCTTCGCGCACGGGCCGTGGCAGCTCGACGCCTTCTGCGATGGCGAGACCGGCGCCATCGGCACCCGCCTGGTCGTCGACGGCGGCACCCGCGTGCGGCTCGGGGACGCCTTCGAGCTGTTCGCGCGGGTGAGCGGCGCCCGCTTCGACATCGCCCAGACACCGACCCAGACCGGCACCAGCTTCGGCTTCGCCGTCGGTGGAACCTGGCACCTGCCGGCCAACGCGAACCTCTCGCTCATCGTCCAGGAGACCTTGAACCCGTTCACGCCCTCGACCCCGAGCGTGTTCGCGGTCGCCGACCTCGCGAGGTGGCTATGACCCGCGCCCTGGCGATGGCGGCGCTCACCCTCGGGGGGACCCTCGCGGCGGCGGCGCCCGCGCGAACCGACTCGGGCATCCAGATCTGGTTACGGGAAGCGCTCTCGGCCCCCACCCCGCAGCGGCCGGCGCCGAGCACGGTCATCTACCCGCCGGAGAAGAACGGGCTCCTCTTCTCCCACTTCATCCACGTCATCAAGGCCCAGGCGGATTGCGAGGAGTGCCACGAGACGATGGACTCGAGCCACCTCGCCACCGACCGCAACCTCCCGGGCCACAAGGAATGCGAGGACTGCCACAACATCAAGAAGGCCGCGGCGGGCTTGAAGACCGACCCCGCCTCGACCTGCGACGTGTGCCATCCGGGAGTGCACCAGCAGGGCGAGAGCGTTCCTGCTGACGTGTACCCCGCGGTCAACCTGATTTTCCCGCACGACGTCCATATCGCCCACGACATCGACTGCTCCGCCTGCCACAAGTCCATCTCCCACGAGACCCTGGGCAGCCGCCGGCACCTGATGACGATGACCGAGTGCCTCGGTTGCCACGACGGGAAGAAGGCGCCCAACGGCTGCGCGACCTGCCATCGGACCCAACCGGATGGGCTCCTAGAGACCAGCTTCGCTAGCGGGAGGCTCCTGCCCGACGGCCAGCTCTCCGACGACGATCACGGCCGCGACTTCCTCCACCGCCACGCACACCTCGCCCAGAGCGACCTCGAGCAATGCTCCGTCTGCCACCGGCCGCAGGAGTGCGTCGCCTGCCACGCGAGCTCTTCGCCCGCCCTGCGCGTGCACCCGCCCGACTGGCTCGCGAGCCACGGCCTGTCCGCGCGCACGAACGCGCTCGACTGCCGGAGCTGCCATCGCGAGCAGAGCTTCTGTGTCGCCTGCCATCAGCAGCGCGGCGTCGCCGAGGACTCGCCCTTGCGCTCGCCGACGATGCCCCTCGGGCGGACCTCGTTCCACCCGCCCGGCTGGTCGAGCCTGACCCGCTCCGGTCCGAACCATCATTCATTCTATGCACAGGAGAACATCGAGGCGTGCGCGTCGTGCCACCAGGAATCCGACTGCCTGAAGTGCCACGCCGCCGACGGGGTCGTCGCGCAGATCGACCCGCACCCCCTTGGCTGGAAGCAGTCCGGCGCCGCCTGCCGGGCCTACCACCTGACGCCGATGGCCTGCGCCAAGTGTCACGGCGGCGGGTCGAACCTCGGAAGCGTCGCCACTCTGCTGGTGGGCTGCCAATAAGCAGGACCGAAGCCGCTGAAGTCGAGCCGACCCCGACGCGACGGGCTTGCGCCGTTCTTCTCGAGCCGCTCAGCCCTCGGCGTCGGGATCGCCCGCGGTGTAGTCGGTCTGGTCCTTGAAGATCATCCGGCGCCCGGTGGGGAACGCGCCGATGGAGCAGGCGGTCTTCCCGGTGTCGGGGTACTCGACGATGTCGGCGCCCACGAAGTTGGCGCCGATCGCGAGGTAGACGAGCGGCACTTCGCCGTCGTTGACGAGCTGGTGCGCGGGCCCGCCGGCGGGGAAGGAGACGAAGTCGCCGGGGCCGATGGCGGTGAGCCCGTCGGGGGTGCGGACCTTCGCCGCGCCGGAGATCACGAACAGCGCTTCTTCCGTGATCTGATGCACGTGCAGCGGGAAGGACTTCTTTCCCGGCGGCAGCTCCCACAACCCGCACGAAAGCTTCTCGCCGCCGAGCGCCTTGCGGCGGTTGGCGTAGCGGCCGCGGGTGAGCGCGTCGGTCCACTGCATCTGGCTCGTGCGAACGACCTTCATCGGTTTGCTCCTTGGTCCGCCGGGGCGGGCCGGCCCCGTCCGTCGGCGTGAGATGCCCGGAAGCGCCACCGCCCTCCTGGCCCGCTTCCGCTCAATAGGAATCGGGCCGCGGGGCCGATGTCCACCGGTAGCGCTTCAGCTCTTCTTCCGGTCGCTGCGCACGAAGAGCGGCGCGTCGTCCTGCCGCTTGGGCGTGAGCGTCTCCTGCACCCGCGCTTCGACCCACTCGCTTCCGAAGGCCTCGTCGACGAGCGCCAAGAGCCCCGGATGCTGCTGCCTGGCGAGCGACGCCGCGCACTCGAAGAGGACCAGCGCTCGCGCGTGTTCCTCGGTCTCCCGGCGCTGGCGAACCTCGACGAGCGAAACGACATCGGCCATCGGCGACCCTCCGCGCGCAGCGAGACCCCGCCTGGGGGCTTGCACGCGAAGTGCCAGGATGCCGGAAAAGCTCCGCCGCCAGCAGCCGCGGGGCCTTCATCGTCCAGAATCCGAAAGGTTCCGGGGAAGTCGTGACCGCTAGCGTCGGCGAGCCGACAGCATCAGGCGGTCTCAGGAGGCACCGGTGGGAGAGGGGCGCGCAATTTCTGCGGACCCCGCCTCGTCGTCGACCACGACCACCCGGCCCGAGCGCTCGAGCGCGGGAAACAGCTTGTTCCAGCCGATGGGCGTGCGCCCTTCCAGCTCGCCCGGATGGACGAACGCCAGGTCGTCCGGCCCCGGGCCGCGGACCGGAAACAGCTCGTGCCGCCCCGCGAAGTGGATGATTTGGCCGTGATCGTGGAGAGCGTTGCTCATCGGTGTCCTCCTGCGCCGCTCGAAAGTGTCTCGACCGTACCAGACCGGCAAGATTTGCGTCACCGGCGCAATTTCCGCGCCGCGAGCCTGGACCTGCTCGCGAGCACGGCGGTCAGGGGCCGTTCCCGGGGCCGGCGCGGGCGCCCCCGGGGGTTGTCACGGCGACCGGCTCTCCGCCGGGGCCTCATTCGCCACCGCGGTGAAGAGCGGCTGGAGGCGGTCCCGCGTGCGCGCCGGCTCCTCGATCACCACCCGCACCCCGCCGACGGAGGTCATGAAGTTCGTGTCGCCGTTCCAGCGGGGGACGACGTGCCAGTGCAGGTGCTCGGGAACCCCCGCGCCGGCCGAGCGGCCGAGGTTCATCCCGACGTTCATCCCGTCCGGCCGGTAGCCCTGGCGAACGGCGGCGACCGCCCGCTGCAAGAGCAGCGACAGGTCCGCGAGCTCCTCGCGTGAGAGGTCCTCCAGCGCTCCTGCATGGCGGAAGGGCACCACCATGACGTGACCGCTGGTGTAGGGGAACTTGTTGACCATCACGAACGACGCGTCCGAACGGGCGACCACCAGCCGTTCCCGGTCGGCCTCGCTCCCGGGCGCCGGAAGCTCGCAGAAGATGCAGCCCGGCTCCTGGCCGCCCTTCTCCACGTACTCGCGCCGCCAGGGCGCCCACAGCCGTTCCATCAGTTCTCCTGGACGACCGGCGTGACCACCGCCGCGACGAATGAAGCGAGCTGAGCGCCGAAGGCGCTCCTCAGGCGGACCATGCTCGGCCCCCCGACGGCGCCGCGTCAAGCCGCGGGAGCGCTTCCGCCAGGCATGAACCGATGCGGTGGCCGGCGCGCATCCGAGCGACCAGAATCCCGCGCCGGAGGGACCCCGAAGGGGGCGCGCGAGACGGCGGCCGGAAGGCATGATGGTGCCCTGCTGCGACGCCCCTAACCGTGGCAACACGTTTGATCCGATCGGTCGGATCGGTCCGATCGGTCGGATCGGCCGGATCGGTCGGATCGGCCGGATCGGACCGGCGGGCGAGCGGCTATCCGCGCGACTCAGCGAGAGCGCTCCTGGATGGCCGCGGCTAGTTCAAGTACGGCTTCTTCGGCTCGTCCTCGTCGTCGTCCGGCCGGATCACCCGGAAGTTGCGCTGCTGCTTCAAGCGGCTGAGCTTCGCCTCGACCTGGCCCTTCTTGTACTTGAGCCAGCTTCGCTTCAGGTCGCGCGAGAGGTCCATCCGGAGCCACGCGAGCGCGAACCCGAACGCGAAGACGTCGGGCATGAAGGGCAGGATCGCGGCGGCGAAGAGCACGTTGAGGAGGATGAACCCGCCGGCGAAGGCAATCAGGTGGTCGCCCTTGATCGCCCACGGCAGCGGCCAGATCTGCACCCGCTGCGGACCGAGCGCCGCGCCGAAGGCGACGAACATCGCGTCGATGAGCGGGTCCAGGCCGGCGAATTCGTGGAAGCGGATCTGCCCGACGGCGAGGGACAAGAGGACCGTCAGCGCCGCCGGCACCACGACGAGCGCCACCGTCCGGCGCGCGAGCCGTTTCGAGCCCCACATCGATTCGAGCGGCTGCGCGATGAAGTAGAGGACCACCCCGCCGAAGAGGAAGCCGATGACCGGCCCCATGAACGGCATCGAGAAGAACGGGTAGGTGAAGAGCCGCCAGAGCTGGCCGTGGAGGACCTTGTCCGGATTCAGGGCGAGGTAATGCACGATGTCGACCGTGCCCGCCCACGCCGCGAGGATGACGCGCCCGAGCGAGAAGGCGACGTAGGTCACGAGCAGAATCAAGGTGACTCGGGTAATCCTCGGCACGCTCGTGTTCCTTCGTTGCCGTCCTGCGGCGCTCCTAGTGCCCGGAAGCGACGGCGCCTCCCGCCGTGCCGCCGCGCGCCTGGACGATGGCCAGCACCTCGGCTTCGCTCAAGGTGTGCGACGCCTCTTTCGCCCGGCGCAGCACCTCCTGCGCCAACCCGTCGTCGCCCTCGATGCCCCGCGCCTCGAGCCAGTAGCTCACGTTCGACAACCCGCTCATCGGGCCGATTTCGATCTCCTGCGCCTTGCCGAACTCGGTCGCCGGCACGCCCGAATAGACCCGGTCGGCGAGCCACCGGTCGCCCTTCTTGTTCGCCTTGATGATCGCCGCCGCGTGGACCCCGGTCGCCGTCCGGAAGGCGTCCCGCCCGGCGAGAGGGTAGTTGCCCGGCAGCTCGTAGCCCGTCGCTTCCGCCACCGCCCTCGTGTAACGGTTGAGCGCCGTCAAGTCACGGTCGATGAGGCCCAGGAGCTTCAGGTTCACGAGGAGCTGGTCCATCGAGGCGTTGCCCACCCGCTCTCCGATGCCGGCGCCGCAGCCGTGGATGCGGTCGGCGCCGAACTCGATGGCGAAGAGCGAGTTCGGGAGCGCGAGGCCCCGGTCGTTGTGGCCGTGCCAGTCGAGCTTGACGTCGGCGCCGACGCCGCGGACCAGGTCGCGCGCGAAACCGAGCACCCGCCGCACCCCGTCCGGCGTCGCGTGGCCGACCGTGTCGCAGACGCACAGCCGCCTCGCGCCGTGGTCGATCGCGTGGCGGAAGAGGCGGTCGAGCGTCGCCGGCGCCGAGCGGGTGGTGTCTTCGGTGACGAAGGCGACCTCGAGCCCCTCGCGGACCGCGAAGTCGATGGCCTCCTCGCTGCGCTTCAAGACCGTGTCGAGGTCCCATTCCTCGGCGTAGAACCGAATCGGCGAGGAGCCGATGAAGGTGTAGACCTCGACGGGCACTCCGGTCTTTTGGGCGATTTCGACCATCGGGCGGATGTCGGCGACGACGGTGCGCCCAGCACAAGCGGCGCCGATGTGCAGACGCTCGCTGGCGATTTCCTGGGTCAGGCGCAGCACGTCGGAAAACGCCCGCGGGCCGGCGCCGGGCAGGCCCAGGTCCGCCGCGTCCAGGCCGAGGCTCTCCATGAGGTGGAGGATTTCGAGCTTCTTCTCGACTGGCGGGTCGATGGCCGACGGGCTCTGGATGCCGTCGCGCAAGGACTCGTCGAACAGCTCGACCTTCTTCCCGGTCAACGGCCCCAACCGGTCGAGAACGTTCCAGTCGAAGATGACCTCCGCTTCGGTCACGCTCTGCGGCATCGCTGCACCTCGATGAGTTGGGGCGGCGCGACGAAGCGGCGCGCGGCCGGGACCGGAAGCTTCGGTCGCGGCTCGCTCGGGCGCAAGACAATCGACGAGGCCGGCCCAGCGAGCCGCGAACGCCCGAGCCGCGGATCGGACCGATCAGACCGATCCGACCGATCGGTCCGATCCGTCGGCTCAGGCCGGTCGATCGCCGTCCGCGAAAGGCGCGAAGACCCGACAGCGAGGGCCAGGCCGCCGAGAAGAACCGCCCGCCTCTCGGGCAGCGCCAGGGGCGAGCGGCTGACTTGGGCCATCGCGCGGCTGTCAGGCGAGCTTCGCGTCGAGCTCGACCCGAACCGCTTGGAGCGCCTTCGACACCGGGCAGCCTTCCTTGGTGGCGAGGGCGATCTTCTGGAACATCGCGTCGTCGATGCCGGGCACGGCCGCGCGGCAGGTGAGCTTCATCGACGTGATGGCGAAGCCGTCGCCGACCTTCTCGATGGTGCAGGCGGCGTCGGTGTTGATCTTCGTCGCGAGCTTGCCCGCCTTCTCCAGGCCCGACGCGAGGGCCATCGTGTAGCAGGCGGCGTGGGCGGCGGCGAGCAGCTCCTCCGGGTTCGAGCCCGGGCCCTCCTCGAAGCGCGAGCTGAAGTTGTACGCCGCGGCGAGCCCGGTCTGGCCCTGAAACCGGCCCTTGCCGCCCTTGAGCCCGCCTTCCCACGTCGCGTTCGCCTTGCGCACTGGCATGTGGTCGCTCCTCGCGCGTTCGCTTGGCTTGTGACTCGCTGGACGCCCGCTCCCCCGCGGCTCGGGAAAGTAAGGTGCCGCCGCCTCGGGGGCAACAACCTCCTCGCATCGTTCGACATCGAGCGTCCGCGGCGCGTGTCCTATCGGCCGACTACACTCCTTCGCCGCCTGGCTTGGCCTCGAGGTCCCGATGCCCGCTTCCGCTGCCGCCCTCCACGAGCAACGACCTCTGACCCGCGGGCAAGCTCGCGAGCTCTACCGCGCGATGCGTCGCCTGCGGACCATCGACGAGCGGATGATGACGCTCCAACGCCAGGGTCGCATCGGCTTCTACGGCGCCGCCACGGGACAAGAGGCGGCGGTCATCGGCAGCGCGTACGCGTTGGAACCGACGGACTGGATCTTCCCGGCGCTGCGGGAGGGCGGCGCGATGCTCCTACGCGACTACCCGCTGGTCGCCTACCTCGCGCAGCTCTTCGGTAACCGCGCCGACGTTCTCAAAGGGCGCCAGATGCCCTCGCATCAAGCCGACCGGCGGGTGCGCCAGGTCTCGTGGGGAAGCTGCATCGGTAGCCAGCTCCCACAAGCGGTCGGTGCGGCGTTCGCGGCGAGGCGCCTTCATCGGCCCGACGTGATGCTCGCCTACTTGGGCGACGGCGCGACCAGCACCTCCGACTTCCACAGCGCGCTCACCTTCGCCGGCGTCTGGCAGGCCCCCGTCGTGTTCTTTTGCCAGAACAACCACTGGTCCATCTCGCTCCCGACCTCGCAGCAGACGGCGGCGCGGACCCTGGCGGCAAAAGCCCTGGGGTACGGGATGCCCGGCCTCAAGATCGACGGGAACGACGTGCTGCAAGTGGTGGCGACGACGCGCGAGGCGGTGGCGAGGGCGCGCGCGGGCGCGGGACCGACGCTCGTCGAGGCGGAGACCTACCGCATCGGCGCGCATTCCTCGAGCGACGACCCGACGCGCTACCGCGACGAGCGCGAGGTCGAGGTCTGGCGCGGCCGCGACCCGATTCGGCGGCTCCGAGAGGTGCTGGAGCGGGACCAAGGCTTTAGCGATGCCGAGGAACGGGCGCTCGGCGCGGAGCTGTTGGCCGAGGTGAACGCCGCGCTGGCCGAAGCGGAAGCGCAACAACCTCCCGAGCCGAAAACGCTCTTCGACGACGTCTACGCACAACGTCCCTGGCACCTGCAAGAGCAACGCGAGCGCTTCCTGGCGGGCGAGGCGTGAGGCTCAAGTCCGGGCGTGCTCAGGATTCCGCCTGGAGCCAGCCCTCCTTGACCAGCAGAGCCTTGACGTCGTGCTCGAACGCCTTGGCTTCCGCTATCGCTTCGCGGGCGTCTTCCTCGCCGAACTGGACGGCGGCCTCATAATCGGCGAGCTGCCGGTCCCGCTCCAGCCCGCCGAGCAGGCGGTTGTAGCGGGTCGGCAACAACCCGGGCCGCACGAACTGCTGGTTCAAAAGGGCAAACACGCCGGCGTGGGTCTTCGACTGGAACCCCCTCGTCATCAGCAAGGCGCGCATGAGATGGAAGGCCGCATAGTAGGCGCGCGAGATGGCGCCATACGACAATCCGAGGCCGACGAGAGCCTCCGCCTCACGCATGGCCTCCGCAGAGCGCTCAAGCTCGAGCTCGAGGTTCCCGCGCTTGTTCGCATCCGTCACAGCGGCACCCCGTCGCGGTCGATCTCCTCGGCGATGAGCAGCTCGCGCCGGCGCAGCTCATCGAAGTGCGCGGTGCTCACCGCGAACGGCGAGAGCACGACGTCGTAACGCGTGAGAAAGTCGCCCGCGTCCTGCGCCAACGCGTGTCCTTCGGCGTTGGTCAGCCCCTCGACGGTGACCAGGACGTCGAGGTCCGAGTCCTCGTCGCCCTCGCCGCGGGCGCGCGACCCGAACAGCTTCAGGTCCCGCAGCCGAGCGCCGTACCGCTCGCGCACCAGCCGGGCGAAGTCGTCGAGCGCCGCCTGCTCGTTGGCCCCGAGCCACACCATGTGCGGGAGTATAGCCCGCCAGCGGCGGCGGGCGAGGGTCGCCGAGGCCGCGCCGCCCGGCCGATGGCTCGGCCGGAAAGCTGCAAACGGCCCGCGAAGCTGTTAAGACTCGCGGGATGAGGAGCGCGATCGACCTGCGCGTGGCGGGAACCTGCGAGTACGACGATGCCCTGCGGGCGATGCGCCTGCACTTCCAGGCGGTGCGGCAGAAGACGGACCGCGACACGCTGGTGCTGGTCGAGCACCCGCCGATGTTCACCTTGGGCCGCGGCGCCAAGCTCGGCGACATCCTGGCGAACGACGACGAGCTCGAGCGCCGGGGCATCGAGGTCCACGAGACCGACCGCGGCGGGCAGGTCACCTACCACGGGCCCGGGCAGCTCGTCGGTTATCCCATCGTCGACCTCGCGCCCGACCGGCAGGACGTGCGCAAGTTCGTGCGTGCGCTCGAAGAGGTGATGATCCGGACGTGCGCGATCTACGGCCTGACCACCACGCGGCTCGAGGGCGCGCCCGGCGTCTGGGTCCGCGACGAGCGCGGCGACCGGAAAATCGGCGCGGTCGGCATCCACCTCGCGCATTGGATTTCGACCCACGGCGTCGCGCTGAACATCGAGCCCGACCTCACCGCGTACAAGCTCATCGTTCCCTGCGGCATCCGCGACAAGGGCGTGACGAGCCTCGCCGCGGAAGGGATGACGCCCACCTGGCGGGAGGTGGCATTGCGCTTCGCGCGGGCGTTCGGGGACGAGTTCCAGGTCCGATTGCGCCAGGCCGAGCCGGAGCTGAAGACGGTGCAGGTGGTGGTCCTGCGCGAGGACGGCAAGGTCCTGGTGCTGCGCCGGACGATGCCACGAGGCGGTTTCTGGCAAGCGGTGACCGGGCGCATCGACCACGGCGAGACGCCGATCGAGGCCGCGCAGCGGGAGCTCTGGGAGGAGACCGGCGCGAAGGCCGAGGTGACGCCGCTGGGGTACGAGCACGACTTTCCGCTCGACCCGGGGATCACCCGGCGCGAGCTGGTCAAGGTCAAGTGGGCGCGGGAGACGACGTTCTTCGTCGAGGTCCCGGCGTCGTTCGAATGCGTCCTGGCGCCGCGCGAGCACGACGGCCACGAGTGGCTCGACCCGCCCGCCGCGTTCCAACGCCTGCCCTATGCGGGGTTGCGACACGCGCTCAAGCTCGCGCTCGCCCGGGTCCGCGAACGAGGTCCCGCCGCCGCGATGGGTTGAGCCTATTCAGCGCCGCTGCCTGGCCGCAACGTCGGATCGGACCGATCGGTCGGATCGGACCGATCGGTCTTGTCGTCACGACCGGACGGGGCGGGAACGCTCTGCGCGATCCACCGTCCGCTGAGCCGCTGGAACGCCTTCTCACGCCGGACGATGGGGCGAAGACCCGAGCAGGTCTGGTCGAGACCGAACTCCGGGCAGCGGCGACAGGGTTCGCGGTTCGGGCCTCGGCGGCGGTACGCGACCAGGGCGAGGCTGAACAGGACCACGACCGCCAGCGCGACGACGAAGCCCCACCCGCCCGCGCGCTCACCCGCGACGATCGCCGCGGTGGTCAGGAGCGCGGGGAAGAATCGCGTCAGGCCCTTCGGCCAACGCCTCCGGCCCAGGGCGACGACCAGGCTCAGCAGGAACGCGACGCCAGCCGTGCCCGCCGCGAGGAGCGATGCCGGCAGCAAGAACCCGGCGCCGACGCCGCTCGACAGCCCGGCGACCGTGAGCGTACAGCCTCGGCACACGCGCACCCGTCCGACGCGCCAGACCTCATGGGCGTAGGCGTCGCAGAGCGGGTGGTGGGCGAAGCGGTGGAACGCGTGCGCGTGCCGCGCGAGCCGGTCGATGCGCCGGGCCAGCTCTCGCGGGAGCGCGCTCAAGGCTAGCCTGGCCGGACGACCGCCGCCGTGCCGTAGGCGATGACCTCGTTCGTGTTCTGCATCAGCTCGCTCGAGTCGAACCGCGCGCCGAGGACGCAGTTCGCGCCCAACGCCTTCGCGTGCTCCTCCAGCCGCGTCATCGCCTCGTTGCGCGAGTTGTTGGCGAGCTCGGTGAACATCGTGATCTCGCCACCGAAGAGCGTCTGACAACCGGCGCAGGTCGTCCCGAAGACGCTGCGGCTGCGCACCGTGATACCCCAGCAGGGGCCGATGATGCGCTCGATCTGGAAGCCGGGGGGCGGATCGAACGTGGTGGTGATGGGCATCTCGTGACGGACGATGTCGGTCGACATGGCGCCTCCTTGCGCGAGGCGGCAGGCTACCCCAGGCGCGCCCGCCACGGCAAGTCGAGGCCAGCCCGACACCTCCCGCACCCGCCCGCGGACGTCTTCGCGCGGGACAAAGACCCCTCGCCAACCGACCAAGACCTCGCGCCGACCGACCAAGACCCCTCGCCAACCGACCAAGACCCCTCGCCAATCGACCAAGACCTCGCGCCAACCGACCAAGACCTCGCGCCAACCGACCAAGACCTCGCGCCAACCGACCAAGACCTCGCGCCAACCGACCAAGACCCCTCGCCAACCGACCAAGACCCCCTGCCAACCGACCAAGACCTCCCGCCAACCGACCACGACCCCTCGCCAACCGACCACGACCCCTCGCCGACCGACCACGACCCCCCGCCGACCGACCACGACCCCCCGGCTCGCAAATACGGGCTCTGCGGTTCGCTCGGGTTCGGGCCCGGCTCCCATCGTCTTGCGGCCTGGCGCGGGGCTGATGCCCGCAACCCAAACCGTAGGATGGGTGAAGCGGAGCGGAACCCATCACCTGGGCGATCGCTGGCGACGATGGGTTCCGCTACCGCTCCACCCATCCTACGCGTTGGCGCACCGCGTCGAGAATCTGCGCGTGGCGACAAGATTCTGGCTCTGCGCCGTTTGGGGTGGGAGTCGAACATCGAGTTGTGCGAGTATTGCCGCCAGGGTAGGGGGTGGAGACGAGGCGTAGAGATGGAGATGAACTTGCTGTTCGCGTAGGCTTGCAGGTGCTCGGCGCTGACGCCGTGGAACGTGCCCGCGAGCCACGTCTTCAGGTTCGAGAAGGCAAGGTGGATCATCGACAAGTGCTTCTCGGCCATGTCAGGGTCGCCCTTCGACATTCAACACGACCGGCCGGTGATCGTACCCCAACCGAGCCAGCCCGTCGTAGCCCTGCCAGCCGTCGGTGACGACCGTCGTCCCGACGTAGACGTGGTCGCCAAGTGTGTCAACCGGATAGGCATGGCTCCGATCAGCAGTTCCCAATGACGGTCTACTCGCAATAACTCTGATTGTATCCGTCTGTGCCGGCCAGGCCATCCACTTGCGCTGCTAACCAGAGGCGAAAATCTTCTATGAGACGCCAGCCGACGCAGATCCTGGTCGTCGATGACGACATGGGCGCCCAGACCAACGTCCGTCGCCTTCTGGAAAGCATGGGCTACCGAGTAGAAGTCGCCGAAGTCTCCTTTCAGGCGAGGAGAGTCCCTCCTCGCCGGTCGATCTCCGCCGTCGTCGCCACAGCAGGACCAGGCCGAGCAGCCACGCTCCTTGGAGGGGGTCCGCGCTACAGCCGCAGCCGCCAGTGATTTTCGCTTCGGTCGTCGCCGATCCGCTGCGGCCGGCGCCGTCGACCGCGATGCCGGTCACCGTGAACGTTCCTGCTTTCGTGTAGCGATGCGGAATCTGGACTGCTGTGACACCGTCTCGTTCGACCGTCGGAGTGCCGTCGCCGAAATCGACGGTCCACGAGAACCCCGAGTTGTCGCCACCCGGCTCGACCGCCGACGCGACGACGTTCACGGTGATCCCAACGCTTCCCGCGACAGCCCCTTGGAACGCGACTTTCGGCGGTGGCGGATTCACTTGGACCTCGCACTCGTCACTCGCCGTCTTGCCCGCACGGTCGGTCGCTGTGAAGATCGCCTGATGCGGACCGACACCCGATGGCGACAGCGAATACGACTCCGCGCTTGCCCCGGTGAGGGTCTGCGCCGGTCCGCCGTCGACGCTCACCGACACCGTGAGCTGGTCGCCGGGGTCCGGATCCGAGGCGACAATCGTAATCTCCACCGACTGACCGGCGGTGACCGTCGCCTGATGCGGGCTGACACTGATCTTCGGTGGCCGATCCTCTTCCGCGAGGTAACTTCCCATCAGCGGCGCGCCGGGCTTGCCGCGTTCGTCGAGACGCAGGAGGTACGCGCCAGCGCCAAACCCGATCATCGGCGCGGCGCCCGCGTAGTCGGCGGTGTTGGCGTCCAAGAGCTCCGAGAGGATGCCGAAGTTCGCCGCCGCCTGCTCGGTGTTCCAATCGAACATGGCCTTCGCCGCGTCCGCGCGTCCCGCGAGCTCGAGCGCGCGCGCAAGCCTCAAGTCGAGAAGAACCCACTCTTGCGAGTCGTAGCTGCTTCCCCACTGATCTCGAAAGATGCCATGCCCCGACGGCGGCGTCAGGCCCGCGAGGAGCGCATCGAGGGTCGCGTTCGCAGTCACGCCAGTCGGATCGACCAGCCCGAAGTTCAGCGCCTCGAGCACCGCTCCATCGAGCCGATGTGCCGGATCGTTCACGACTTCCTGCGCCTCGGTCAAGACCGCATCGTCCGGCGAACGCACGAGCGCCAAAGCGTCGCGCGCCTTCCTGGCAGCCCCGGCGTAGGTCGACGCATCGGCCGCGTCACCCGCCAGCGTCGCCAGGTCTGCTGCCGCCTCGAACCCTCGGGCCGCCGCGATGGTCGTGTAGGCAAAGTGCTTCTGCTGCCCGTTCCAGTGGACTTCCCAAATCGACGAATCCGCCGCGACGAGCCCGTTCGACTGCTGCAAGTGCAGGAGCACGTTGGCGACGCCATCGCGGACCTTCGGCCACCAGGCGGCGAGCGACGCCGCGTCGCTCGACGCGCGGAGGTACTCGTCGACCTCCCAAAGGAAGAGGCCGAAGCCGTCGAACTCGACGTTCGGTCCGTTATCGTTGACGTCGCTCTCTTCGGTGCCGTCGCCGAAGTAGCGGCACACCGAGATCTGATACGGCATGCCGACCTTGTCTTCTTGGGTGCCGGCGGTCGCGCCGAGCTGGAAGGCAATCGCATCTTTCGCCTCCGCCAGATGCCCGGTGCGGACGAGCGCGACGGTCGCATAGGCCATGTCGCGCACCCAGGCGATGTTCCACTGGCCCGGCGGCAAGCTCGCGAGGAGCTGCCCGTGCGGCGAACCAGGCTCCTGCACTTGCGCCATCCTCAAGAAGACTTGCGACTGCGCGTCGACCATCGCCTCGTCGGCGCTCGCGGACGCCGGCGGAGGCGTGACCCAGGCGTTCCAGTCCGCGACCTCGCCGTCGTAGAGCTGCTCCGGCGTTCGGTTCGAGATCCAGGTCTTCACCCGGTCGACCGCGTCCTGAGCGTTCGCGTCGGGCGCGAGGACGACGTACCACCCGAGCCACTGCGTGCCGCCCACCGCCATCGCGCCGAGATCCGACTGAAAGCCGCCGACGAGATCGTTTCCGGTCGTCGGCGTCGTCACGTCGGTCGTGAAGTCGGCGCCAGCTTGGAGCGCGTCGTAAGGGTTCTTCGGATCTCCACCCGCGGCGGCGGTCCTCCCGGTGCTGGAGACGACGCTGCCAAAACCGACGGCGACGCCCGAGTCGCCCGAGACGTAGTACGCATCCCGAACCGTGTTGTAGACGAGGCGTTCGTTGTCGCTGGACGGGTCGGGGCTGCCGGCGCCCAGGTGGAGGTTCGCGAGGAAGAATGCGTTCACGTCGTCGCCGGGCGCGTCGCGCGTCACCTTGAGCAGCACCAAGGCCGCGTTCTCGGACAGGCTCATCGGCGCGAAGTCGTATTCGTCGAGGGTCAGGCCCTGGAGCTCGCGCCGGACGTGGACGATGCCGGTCGCGGGCACGTACTCGACGAGACTGGGCGTCACGTCGGGCAGCCACGCGCCCGGTGTTCCGGCCGCGCCGACGCGGATACCCGGGTACATGTCCCAGAGGAAGTTGCGCGACTCGACGCCTGCCGAGGGGAAGCGGTACGGGTGCTCGAGAAAGGTGTCGACGCGATCCTTCGCCAGGTCGAACACGATCGTCGCGCGCCCGTTGGAGCTCGGCAGCGCGGTCGCCGACCGATGCGGCTCCGCCGCCACCGCGTTTGTCGCGAGAGCCATCGCCACCGCCGCTGCCAGCGTCCGGTTCATCGAGGCGAGCCTAGCAAACGGGTCGGACATGGAGGCGCGGAGCCTTGAAAGGCCGGGGCGGGGCGTCGAGGCGCGCCCGACGAGGCTCGCGAGCGATGGAGCCCCTCACAAGCCGCACAGCTCGGCGAAACCGCTCTCGCCCATCGACAGCGTTGTCGTGAGGCGGTCGCGGAAGCGGCGCCAGTCCTTCCGGCGCAGTCGGTCCGTCCCCAGCGGCGCGAGATGGAAGTCGAGAATCCGCGTCGCGGTGAAGCGGAGCGCCGAGAAGCGCGCCCACGGGTAGAGGGCAGCCCTCTCGTCCCGCGAGAGCTTGCGCTCCTGCTGGTAGCCGGCGACCAGCGCGTGCGCGCGCGCCGGCACGTAGGCGTCGTCGTACGCGCCCGCGTGGATCGCCGTCGCCAAGTCGAGCACGAACGGCCCCCGGCAGGCCATCTCGAAGTCGAGCACCGTGGCGACCCGATTGCCCAGGAACCAGAGGTTGTCCGGGAACCAGTCGGCGTGAATCACGCCCTCGTGCGCCGTCGGCAACTCGCCCAGCCGCTCCTGCTCGCTATCCAGGAGCGCTCGTGCTTCCCGGAGCTCCGGGTCCATCGTGCCGGCCGGCCGGGCGAGGATCGACCGGACGAGGTGCTGCACCGCTTTCGGCCCATAGCGGTTCTCCTGCTTTCCGTGGAAGCTCTCGGTCACCACGTGGAGCCGCCCGAGCAGCCGCCCGCTGTCGAGCGCCTGCTCCCGGGTCAACGACCGCGGCTCCACCGGCTCGCCGGCGGCGAGCTGGAAGACGCAGGCGAAGCGATCCTTCACCGTCCGAACTGGCCGCCCCTCTGCGCTCTCCAGGAGCCGTACCGCTGGGTAGCGCGCCGTCGTGAGGTGGCGCAGGAGCTCCGTCTCGAACCGGACCTCGTGCTCGGCGCGCCCCTCGGAGAGCCGGAGGACGAATTTTCCGGTCGCGGTCTCCAGCCGGTAGAGCGTGTTGATGGACCCCTCGGGGAGCCCCCGCGCCTTCTGCAGCTCGCCCAGTCCCCACGCGCGGGCGACCTCCCGCAGCTCGTGCTCGCTCAGCTCGGTGCGGATTCCCACGCTTCCTCCCGTCAAGCCGCCCCGTCCTGGAGTGGTTCGCCGTCGTCCAAACGACCGATGCCCTCCCGGCCGTTTTCCCGTACACTGCTCGGCCGTCTGGCGTGGGCCCTGCGTTTGGGGCGCCTTCGCGCTTCCCTCGGGAGCATCCCATGAATCGGTTCGGCCTGCGAACGTTGGTGGCGGTGGGCATCGCCGCGACGGTGGCCTGCGGGGGCAAGCAAACGAATACCGGCACGCCCGACGCGGGCGGCGGCTACACCACCGGGACCAAGGTGCTGACGCGGGTCGGCGCGGGGAACATCCAGGCGCACCCCGGCGACGCGCTGACCTTGTCGGCGCTCTTGTCGGAGAGCGAGGTCGGTCCGGTCGCGAACGCGAAGGTGACCTGGCGCATTTCCCAGGATCCGGGCGGCGGAACGGCGCTCGCCGGCACCGATTCCCAGACCAACTCCGCCGGCGTCGCGCAGATGAAGGTCACGCTCGGCACCGAGGCGGGCACCCTGATGCTGCGCGCGGACTCGGACGGTGCGACGAGCAAGGCGGTCTGGAAGGTCGAGATCAAGCCGCTCATCAAGCACCTCGTGATCATCCAGGACGGCCCGCAGGGGCCGGTGAGCAACCGCGACCAGACCGGCCTCGTCGCCGACGTGACGACGAGCGTGGGCACTCAGGTCCGGCTGCGGGTGAAGGCGACGTTCGACGACGCCGATACCGAACGCGTCGACGCGCAGGAGCCGGTGCAGTTCGCGATTCCGAACGAGGGCGACTCGCAGGGCGCGAATTTCGCGACCGTGGGGGACGGGAAGGTGACGACCCAGGCCGACGGCGAGGCGGACATCACGCTCGACCCCGGCGTCCGGCCGACGGCGGCCGACAAGCTCGAGGTGACCGCGGCGATCGCCGGCGCTCCCCAGGTCACCTTCTGGGTCGCCGTTCAACCCGGCGGGTGCACCGGTCCGTCGTGCTGCTCGAACGACCAGCAGTGCGGCTCGGGGATGATCTGCCAGGGTGGCCAGTGCGTCAGCGCCGGCGGCGGCAATCCGACCGGCGACTGCACGACCAGCGACAGCCCCTGTCCCACCGGCTACCAGTGCAACAAGTCGACCGGCGTCTGCGAGCCGATGACCCCGCCGCCCTGCCCGAACGGCTGCAACGACGCGGCTTGCGCCTGCACCGACCCCGACACCAAGTGCAACGCGCAGACGGGCGTGTGCGACCCGACGACGCCGGAGTGCCAGACCAACACCGACTGCCCGAGCGGGTTCACCTGCCAGAACGGCGCCTGCATCCCGAATTCGTCGGACACCATCGACGTCACGGGCCACTGGTACACCCAGCACGACTTCGACATCCACGACGCGCTGCCCGGATGGGTGCAGACGATCGCGAAGTTCACCCGCCTCGGGGACCAGGCGCTCCTCGGCCAGCTCAACATCCCGAGCTGGGCGAACGCGCTCATCAGCGGCATCGTCCAGCAGTACGTGCCCTCCTGGGTGACCCAGCTCGTCTACCTGCTCGACAACGCCTTCACGCTGTTCTCGGACCTCCGGTCCGAGGGCGAGATGGACCTCGTGGCGAACGGCAGCCCTGCCGTTCTCCAGGGCACCGAGAACTGGACGAGCTTCGTCTTCTACCTGCTCGCGCAGTGCGGGACGAACATCGGCGGCGACCCGAACAACCCGCCGCCTTGCGCCCGCTTCGACATCTACACGAGCGACCTGAGCCAGGCGAACCTCGCGGTCGAGGTCGAGCCGTTCGCGGCGAGGGTCGGCGGCGACACGGCGCACGGCTACACCATCTTCATGGACAAGCGGGTGGCCAAGCTCGACATCCAGGGCCTCATCCGCTACGTGCTCGAGCAGGCCGTGCAGATCGTCACCGGCTACCCGTCGCTCGAGGACCAGTGCCTGGACAACGCCGGCGACTGCGTCACCTGCCGGAGCGGGCAGGCGCCCGACCCGACCGATTGCCCCGGAGCGCTCTCGAGCATGGTCGACTGCCAGAGCCTTTCCGACCAGCTCGACAGCTTGATCGGCATCAACATCGACTTCACGCCGCTGTGCCAGGCGGCGGTCGAGGCGGCGGGCAGCGCCCTCGTCAACGCGCTCGGGAACATCGTCGTCCACACCGACGTGCTCAAGTTCTCGGGCCAGGCCTCGGCGCGGGCGACGCAGGAGTACGGCGATGGGCCGAACACCGCCGAGTGGCTGGGCTATCCGGACTACAAGTGCCAGAAGCCCAGCGACGGCGGCTGCGACGGCGTCTGGACCGCCAAGGTCAACATCGTCGACAACGTTCCCGGCCGCTGGCACGCCTCCCGCCAGCCGTTCTCCGACGGTAACTAGCGGCGCTGCCTCCAAGCAGGAGCGGTCGAGAGCGCCAGGCGCCTCGCGCGGCGCCGTTCGTCGCACCTGGGCGATCAGACCGATCGGTCGGATCGGACCGATCGGTCCGATCGACGCTGCGGCCTCCAGCGCTGCCACCGCGGCCGTGTCTTGGCGCGCGATGCCGGCGGCCGCCAGGGCGGTTATCCTCGGCGCGCCATGGGCCTCCTCGACGACCTGCAACCGGCCAGCCCGAGAATCCGTCCGACCTCGCTCAGCGCCGAGGGCACCGAGCTCGTCATCGACTGGAGCGACGGCCGCCGGGACCGCCTGCCGATGCTCCTCGTGCGCGCGCGCTGCCCCTGCGCGAGCTGCGTCGACGAGTGGAGCGGCAAACGCCTCTTGAACGTGACCACGCTCCAGCCCGACGTCGCCGCGCGGAGGCTGACCGAGGTCGGCCGCTACGCCGTGCAGGTCGGTTGGAGCGACGGACACGACACCGGCATCTATTCGTGGGAGCTTTTGCGGGCGCTCGGCGACGAGCACGCCCGACGGCAGAAAGGGTGAGGCGGGCGGCCGCGCTGGCGATGGCGCTCGTCCTCCGACTGCGCTCACGGTGAGCGGAAGCTGGCCTCCACCTCGCCGCGCATCGAGGTGCTCGGCGGCGCCGCACCTTCCCAGAGGCTCATCTACTCTCCGGCATGGGTGCCGCTCACCCCCGCACTCTCAGCGACAGGGTGCCCGCCCCGACCGAGTGCCTCGCGGCCGTCTTCCGAGCGGCGATGTGTTCGGGTTGCGCCACGCGGTGAACGGCTGATACGTTGCCCGGCCCGAAGGGGGCGACGAGCGAACGGACCAAGCCCAAGGCCTTGCGCAGAAGGAGACTTCGATGGCCATTCCCAAGACGGACTTCATCTGGCTGGACGGCAAGCTCGTGCGGTGGGACGACGCGCAGGTGCCGCTCTTGACCCACACCCTCCACTACGGCCTCGGCGTGTTCGAAGGCATCCGCGCGTACAAGACGGCGACGGGCCCGGCGGTCTTCCGGCTGCGCGAGCACAACAAGCGGCTGCTCGACAGCGCGCACATCTGCTACATCAAGGTGCCGTATTCCCTGGAAGACCTGAACCGCGCCGCGCTCGAGCTGTTGCGGGCGAACCGCCAGGAGCAGTGCTACATCCGGCCGCTCATCTGGTACGGCGACGAGGCGATGGGCCTGGGCGCGCTCAACTCGGTCCACGTCGCCATCGCCACCTTCACCTGGGGCGCGTACCTCGGCGAGGAGGCGCTCAAGAGCGGCATCCGCGCGAAGGTCAGCTCGTTCCAGCGGCGCGGCGTCAACAGCATCCCGACCAAGGGGAAGATCACCGGCGCCTACGTCAACTCGGTGCTCGCCAAGCGGGAAGCGCAGCTCGCCGGCTACGACGAGGCGATCATGCTCGACACCTTCGGCTACGTCTCCGAGGCGACCGGCGAGAACATCTTCGTCGTCAAGGACGGGGAGCTGTGGACGCCGCCGCTCGGCAGCGCCATCCTCGCCGGCATCACCCGCGACTCGCTGATGCGCCTCGCGCGCGACATGAACATCCCGGTGGTCGAACGGGAGATCAGCCGCGACATGCTCTATTGCGCGGATGAATGCTTCCTCTCCGGCACCGCGGCCGAGGTGACGCCGGTGCGCGAGGTCGACGACCGGGCCATCGGCAGCGGCGCCTCCGGGCCGATGACCCGGGAGCTGCAGGCGACCTTCTTCCGGGTCGTCCGCGGCGAGGACCCGCGCTACGCCTCGTGGCTGACCCCGGTCGGCTGACCCCAAGAGCGCTTTCGCAACAGAGCGCCCGGGGAGGTGCCCGCTTCTTCGGTCTCGCCGGCCGGCCTTTTGCTATCGTGCGTTCCCCACGACGGCCAAGGCGACAGGGAGTCGAAAGCCGCGATGTCGTTCCAGCGCTGCCCGAGCTGCCAGAGGCGCAACGACGTCTCCGTCTACGCCCACGGCTGGAACGCCAAGTGCGCCTACTGCGGCCTGTCGTTCACGGTCGACCGGGAGAGAGGCGACGCCCGGCCGAGCGCCTCCGGCGCGACCCCGGCTCGGTCCGCCGACGTTCCGACGCAGGTCAGCGGCGCTCCCGCCGACCAGTCGCGCCCTTCGCCACCGGTTTCGCCGACCGCCGGCGCTGCCGCCCTCCAGATGGCCTCCGCCCCGGAGCCAGCGGTCCCGCCGAGCGCGCCCGTCCTCGCTCCCCAGCGCTTCCCCACCCCGGCGGAGCGCCCGCAGGCCATCGCCTCGCCCCGCGAAGAGGCCGCCAAAGGTCAGGCGCGCCCGAACATCCCCGGGTTCGACTGCCTCGAGCTCTTGGGCCGCGGCGGGATGGGCGAGGTGTGGAAGGCGCGGCAGCAGTCGCTCAACCGCGTCGTCGCGGTGAAGATTCTCTCCCCCACCCTGGCGGTGGAGCCGGACTTCGTCCGCCGGTTCGAGCGGGAGAGCTCCGCCCTGGCGGCCCTCTCGCACCCGAACATCGTCCAGGTCTTCGACCGCGGGAGCGCTTTCGGCCACTGGTACTTCGTGATGGAGATGGTCGAGGGCAAGAGCCTGCGCGACAAGCAGGCCGACACCGCCCTCGCCAGGCGGGAGCTCTTGCGGCTGGTGGCGCAGGTCGCGCGGGCGGTCGACTACGCGCACGGGCGCGGGGTCATCCACCGCGACCTGAAGCCGGAGAACATCCTCGTCGACCACCAAGGCAACGCGAAGGTGGCGGACTTCGGCCTCGCGGGAATGAGCGAGGTCGGCCGCTCGAGCCTGACGATGACCGCGGTCGCGATGGGCACCGCGCACTACATGGCGCCCGAGCAGCGCAAGGACGCGAAGAACGTCGACGGCCGGGCGGACCTCTACTCCATCGGCGTGATGCTGTACGAGCTCACGACCGGCGAGCTGCCGGCGGGCCGTTTCCAGACGCCGAAGGAGAAGGTGGCGGGCCTCGACGACCGGCTCGACCGGCTCATCCTCCGGCTCCTCGACCAGGACCCGCAGAAGCGGCCGGAGACCGGCGGCGAGGTCGCCGGGGTGCTGGAGGCGCTGGTCGCCGATACCCAGGGAGAGACAGCGC
Organism: Myxococcales bacterium; assembly: GCA_021787845.1. Lineage (GTDB taxonomy): Bacteria > Myxococcota > Myxococcia > Myxococcales > JAJYLH01 > JAJYLH01. The sequence continues at coordinate 45,557 of JAJYLH010000001.1, forward strand.
TCCTGCCCCCTCCAGCGCGCAAGTCGCACGCGTTCACCATCGGCTCCCAGATTCGACGGAGCAAACCGAAAGCGGTGCTGTTCCTCGCGGCAGTCGCGATCCTGATCGCGATCGTGGCGGTGACGCTCGCGCACTCGATTCGGCAGTCGGGCCCGCCGCGGCTGGAGACGCCCTTGCCGGCGCGCGTCGAGCGGCCGAAGGCCGGGCAGGCGGCGGTCACCTTCGGCGGGGGCGAGAAGGACGTTCTCTTCGCGGTCGGCGGCGGCTGGCAGAGCACGGCGGGAGGGCTCCTGGGGGACGCTTCGGAGCCGGGGCCCCCGCGCGCGCGGCGGGCGTACCTGATGCCGCTGCGGCTCACCTTGAGCGACGCCCGGCTGGGGACCGAGGTGGTGCTGCAAGACGGGCCGACGGCCGCGAAGCCGCCCAGCGCGGAGCTCGTGCTCTCCTGGGGCGACGGCGAGGTCCTGGCGGTGCGGCTGACGCTGGGGGAGGACGCGGGCTACCAGCTCCTCTCCTCGACGCGGGCGGGCGGGCACCTCGTGCGGCGGGTGATCGGCTCGACCCGCGAACCCGACCCGCGGCCCGGGCGGGCGCACTACCTGCAGCTCTTCGTCATCAACGGGCAGGTGACCGCGCTCGCCGATCACCAGCGTGTCGCGAGCACCCTCGTCGACGGGCTCTCGGGCGTCGAGGCGAAGGCCGCCCTCGGCTGCCGGGCCGGGCGCTGCTTGTTCCGGTCGCTGCGCCTGAGCGGGAATCTGGTCGCGGCCGCTCGCGCGGGGAACAAGTAGCGCGGGCTCGACGCGGCGGCGCCGGAGTCTGCGGGACGGGGCGTAGAGGCGCCGGGCCGCGGGCTACTACGCCTGCTGGATGCGGCGCTCGCTCTTCTCTCGGCAGAACGGACAGAGCGAGACCTCGGGGTACTGCCCGAACCCCTCCGCCCAGCCGGGCAGCATCGCGCAGCGCGCGTCGTAGCAGTGGTGGAGCCCGAACAGATGGCCCACCTGTCGCGCGGCGCGCTTGGCGAGGCCGTCGGGGAGCGGGAGCGCTTTCGCCTCGCCCAGCCCGGCCGTGGTCGCGACGGCCTTCAAGCCCCCGTAGTCGGCGAACCCGTCCACCGGCCCCGGGCCCATCGGACCGACCGGGAGCGCGAGCGGGCGGTCGGTGAGGAAGAGGATCTTGTCGTCGCCGAAGGTGCGGACGTCCTCGGCTTCGGCGAGCGTCTTGACCGCGTCGTACGCGTCGGCGGCGGGTTCGTAGGCCTCCGACGGCATCGAGGCGCGCCGGCTCAGCTCGGTCCCGACGCCGTAGGCGTTCTGCAGCCGCTTGAGGACCAGGTCCAGCGTCTGCTGCTCGAACTCGCTCAAAGCGATGACGCGAATCACTTCTTCTTCCCCTTCCTGGGCATGCTCTTGCTCGCCGTGCTCTTGGCGGGCGTCCTCTTGCTGGGCTTGGCGGGAGCCCTCCTGGCCGCCGGCTTCGACGGGATCTTGGCCTTCGCTTTCGGCTTCGGGCGCGGGGCCTTCGTCGGCCTGCCGACCGGCTTCGCCGCCTTGCCCGAAGGCCGGACAGGCTTCGAGGAGGGCTTCATGCCCTTGGAAGCGCTCCTGGCCGGCCTGGCCGCCGCGGCTAGCTTCATCGGCGTCTTCGGCTTCTTCGCCGCCGCGGGCTTCATCGGCGTCTTCGGCTTCAACGGCGCTTTCGGCTTCTTCGCGGCTGCCGGCTTGGGCGATGCCTTCAGCTTCAACGGCGCCTTCGGCTTCTTTGCAGCCGGCTTGGGCGACGCCTTGGGCTTGGTCAGAGTCTTGGTCGGCTTGCGCGTCGGCTTGGGCTTGGTCGGGGTCCTCGCGCCCTTCGCCGGTGCCGTCGTGGTGGCGGGCTTCAATGCCTTCGCCGCCCTGGTCGCTCGAGCGGGAGCGAGGGGCGTCGGACTGGAAGGCCGCTTGGCGCTGGACGCCTTCGAAGGCTGGGCGGCCCGGGGCACGGGGCTCGCCGTCCGACGGACGTCGCGGCGCCCCGGCTCGCGTTTCGGCGGAGGTGCCGGCTGGGCCGGAGCGGACTTGGCAGGCTTTTGCGGTGCCGTGGCCTTCGCTCGCGCGGCGGCGGCCGCAGGGTTCGCGGTCGCGAGGTGCTCGGGCGGCGCTTCGGTCGGGACCGGCCGCTCCGGCAATCGCTCGGGCGGGGCGAGCGGACGAGGCGCCGGCGCCGGCTTCGCTGCGGCTGCGGCGGGCTGGTGCGGGCGCGCCTCGATGCCGGGCTTCGGGCTCGGCACCGATGGCGTCGTCCGGGTCGGCTCCTCCCTCGTCCCGGCAGGAGCGCTCACCTCCATCGGCACCGGTTCAGCTCGGGGCTTCGGCTCTCGAGTGGCAGGAGGGGGTGGCGGCTCGAGCCCGACCGGCCGCGCCCCGGGTCCGGACGGCTCCTCGACGGCGGCCTTTCGCTCTGGCCCGGGCGTGTTGAGCTTGACGGGCCGCGCGGAAAGCGGCTGCGACGCCGGCGGGAACGCGACCACCGCGGGCTTCGCGCCGGGCGCGGTCTTCGCGGCGCCCGCGGCCCGGGGCTTCTTCGGCGCGGAGGGCTTCGGCGCCTTGACCGGCTTCTTCGCTGGAGCCGCTTCGCCTTCCTCCTCGTCCTCGTTTCCGGCGGCGCTCTCGCCGTCCTGGAGCCCTTCCTCCCGGCCTTCCTCCTCGTCTTCGAAACCGTCCATCAGGCCGTCGTCGCTCTCCTCCTCCTCGAGGCCCAGGTCGCTCGCGAGTCCGGAAGCGCGCTTGCCCGCGAACGAGCGGCGCAGCGCCTTCAAGTCGAGCGGCTGGTCCTTGGGGGCGGTGCGGCCGCTGCCCGGTGGCGGGGTGAGCGCGTAGTCGATGTTGTTCTCGGCCACCGCCGCGGGAACCGAGAGCGCTGCCGAGATCTCCCCGACGAGCTGGTGCCGGGCCGAGTCGTACATCTCGCGCTCCTTCTGGGGGAGCGGCCGAATCTGCGCGAGCGCGTGCAGGCCCTTGAGCACCTGCGCGGTGTCCAGGAGCCCTCCCGCTGCCATCTTCTGGAAGTTCTCCCGGTGGCGGATCTTCCAGTCCAGCTCGGGGTCGGTGTTCGAGGTGGTGAAGAACTCGAAGAGGGCCTGGATGGCGTCGCCGCTCGCGACCTTGCGCAGGCCGATGGTGTCCACCTTCTCCTGCGGCACCATCACCGTCGCGAGGTCCTCCTCGCGCTGGAGCATCAGCATGCGCCATTCGCGGCCGGCGATGAGCTTCTGCTCGACGCCCTGCACCCGGCAGATGCCGCCGTTCGGATAGACCACCCGCTCGCCCACCGAGACCGGCGCGCCGGCGATGCTGATGCCCGTGAGCATGCGTTGTCGCTCCTTCAGAAAAAACGCGCGGGAGATACTCCGCGCTGGCGTCGCCGGTCAACGAGCGGCGACCGAGCGTTCAGCGCCCATCGTCCGGTCGGCCCTCGTCCGCCGTCGTCCGGCCAAGCTCCTCCCGCACCGCCCGGGCCACCTGGTCGCGGGCGGAGGCGAGCGGTCCCGCGAGGCGGGCGCCGGCGGCGTTGTGGTGGCCTCCGCCACCGAAGCGCTGGGCGACCTGGGCGACGTTCACCCGGCCCCGCGAGCGTAGCGACACGCTCCATTCCGCGGGGCGGCCGGGCGCCGGTTCGGTGAAGAGCGCCGCCACCTCGACGCCGCGGATGGAGCGGGCGTAGTTGACGAAGCCGTCCGCGAGGGAAGGGTCGCCGCTCTCGCCCAGCATCGATCGCGTCAGGCTCAGCGCGGCGAAGGTCCCGTCGGTGGAGAGGTAAAGGGTCCCGAGGACCTCGCGCAACAGCTTCAGGCGCGCCACCGGCTGCTGTTCGTAGACGGCCGAGGAGACCGTCCAGGGGTCGGCGCCCGCCTGCACGAGCGACGCGGCGACCTCGAGCGCTTCCGGATTGGTCGACGAGTAGCGGAAGCTCCCGGTGTCGGTGAGGACGCTCGTGTAGAGCGCCGTCGCGACCTTTGGCGAGAGCGGATGGCCCATCGCCCGGAGGAGGCGGAAGACGAGCACCCCGACGCTCGCGGCGTCGGCGTCGACGTAGTTCACGTCGCCGAAATCGTCGCTCGTCAGGTGGTGGTCGAGGTTGAGGGTGACGCCGCGCCGCTCCGGCGGTGGCAGCCCCGGACCGATGCGGTGGGAGGCGCCCGCGTCGCAGACGACGGTGGCGTCGAAGGCCGCGTCGTCGGGGAGCCGTTGGACGAGCCGCTCCAGGCCCGGAAGAAAGCGCAGGTTCTCCGGCACCCCGGTGGAGCACAGGAGCGTTACCGCCTTGCCCCGCTCCTCGAGCGCGAGGGCGAGGCCGAGGGTGGAGCCGACCGCGTCGCCGTCGGGCTCCTGCTGGATGGCGCAGAGGATGGATTGCGCGCGGCTCAAGACGTCCACCACCCGCGGGAGCACCCGCCGGTGATCGTCGGTGCGCGGCGAAAGGCCCACGTTGGCGCTCTTCATCGGGACCTCCCGCTACCAACCTTCCTTGTCCCGCACTTCCTTGAGGAGCCGGTCGATCTTCTCGCCCTCGTCGATGCTCGGGTCCTGGACGAACCGGAGCTCGGGCGCGTGATGGATCCGCATCGCGCGGCCGAGGTGGGAGCGCATCTTGCCCGCGTTGTCGACCAGCGCCTCCCGGGTGCCCTCCACCTCGGCGTCGGAGCCGTGGGCGACGAAGTAGACCTTCGCCTCCATGAAGTCGGCGGTGACCTCGACGCCGGTGATGGTGACGAAGCCGAGCCGGGGGTCCTTGAGCTGCCCGTTCGTCAGGAGCGAGGCGATTTCCCGCTGAATCTGGTCCGCGACTCGCTGGGTGCGTGTTTCCGACATGGCCAAGACCTCCGGTGCTAGCGCCCCTCGTCGGGTTCGGCCCAGGGGGCGTCTTCGATGTCCTGTTGCGCCGCAGGTCTCCGGCTGGGCTCCCGGGGGGCATCATCGCCGATGAGCTCCCGGGTGAAGGCGTTCGGGCCGTTCGAGGCGGGCGATTCCAGCGGTCCGGTGGCGAAGTCGCGGTAGGTCTCCACCTGGACCTCGGATTGGACGACCGGCGCGAGGTAGAGGTCCTCGATGAAGCGCAGGACCTCGTCGAGCATCGAACGAACATGGGTACCGTCGGCGCCGACCGCCGCCAGGCCCAGCGTCGCCTTCTGCCAGAGATCGTGATCGTCGACCTCGGCGATGGCGACGAGGAAGCGCGCGCGCACGCGGTCGACGATCCGGCGCACGACCTGCCGCTTGTCCTTGAGCGAGCGCGCCTGGCCGAGGGCCAGGACCAGCCTCGCGACTCCGACCACCATCCGTTGCTCCGCCGGCCGTCGCCGGCAAACGCGAAAACGTAGCAAGTGGGCGGGGTTCGCGCCACCGACGTTTCGCAGGACGCGGCTCGGCCAGCCTGGGCGACAATAGCCGACCAGAAGCGCAGCCGGGGGGCGAAGTGGCCGACGTCCGATCGGACGGATCGGACGGATCGGTCGGATCGGACGGATCGGACGGATCGGACGGATCGGCGGGCCGAATTCCGTCGAGCGGAGCAAGGATATCTACCGTTCGTTCGCGCGCCAGAGGTACCAGCTCGCGACCGAGCGGAAGGGGCGCCATCGTTCGCCGCGGCGCAGGACCTCGTCCTTGGTCGCCAGCCGGCCGCGCAGGAACCACTTGCCAAAGCCGCGGCGCAGGCCGTAGTCGTCGAGCGGCAGCACGTCCGGCCGGCCGAGGCGGAAGATCAGCACCATCTGCACGGTCCAGGCGCCGATGCCGCGCACCGCGGACAATGCCTCGATGATCGCCTCGTCGCTCATCCGATCGAGCGCGTCCCGGCGCGGCAGCCTCCCGCCCAGGGCTTTGTGCGCGAGGTCGCGGAAGGCGGCGAGCTTCCCGCGCGAGAGGCCCGCGGCCCGAAAGGGGTCGTCAGCGGTGCCGAGAATCTGCTCCGGTGTCGGATAGCGATCGCGCCCGAAGATCGCCTTGACGCGCCCGGCGATGGTCTGGGCGGCCTTCGGGTTGAGCTGCTGGTAGACGATGGCGTTCGCGAGCGCCTCGTAGGGCTCGCCGAGCGGCTCGAGCTCCAACGCGAAGGGGCCGACGCTGTCGATGAGCGCGGCGAGCTTCGCGTCCGCGCGCGAGAGGAAGGCGGTCGCCTGGCGCGGGTCGAAGGGAAAGGGTGCGCTGCCGGCCTGCCGTTTCGGTGCCGCCACCCGGACGCCCTCGAGCGCGAGCAGCTTCGCCTTGGTCGAAAGGCCGCCGGCGGCGGAGAAACCGTGGAGCGTGCCGCCGGCGCCGAGGACGCGATGGCACGGCACCAACAGCGGCAGGCGGTTCTTCGCCATCGCCTGGCCGACCGCGCGCGCCGCGCCCGGGCTGCCGGCGGCGCTCGCGAGCTCGCCGTAGGTCACCGTTCGTCCGGCCTCGACCTTGCGCAGCTCCTCGTAGATGCGCTTTCGAAACGGCTGCATCGGGCCGAAGACGACCGGAACGGACGCAAGGTCGACCACTTCGCCGCCCAGGTGCCGGCCGAGCCGGTCGATCGCCTCGAGCACGAACGCGGGGGGACGGTTCGAGGGCGTGAGGTCGTGCTCGCCGCCGAGCCGCTCGATGGTCCGAGCGTCGCTCTCTTCCGGAAGCTGCACCGCGATGATGCCCCGGGGCGTCCAGGCGAGGCCGCACCGGCCGACAGCGGTGTCGAAGAGCGTGTACTCAACGGCCATCGCCAGCCCTCGCTTCCTGCTCGAGCTCGCGGCGCAGCCACGCCCGCGCGCGGCGGACCGCGGTTTCGAGACTCTCGCCCAGCGCGAGGCGCGCGGCGATGGCGCTCGCCAACCGGCAGCCGGTGCCGCGAAAGCGTCCCGCGATGCGCGAGGCGGAAAAGAACCGCCGCGTGCCATCCGCGGTCGCCAGGATATCGACCACCTCGGCGCCGGGCCGATGGCCGCCTTTGAGGAGAATCGCCCGCGCGCCGGCCATGAGCGCTTCTAATCCACCCAAGCGCTCCACCTCCTCGGCGTTGGGCGTCACCAGCGCGGCGCGGCGGACGAGCGGCAGGTAGGCCTCGCCCACGTCTGGCGCCTCGAAGAGCGGCATGCCGGTCGAGGTGGAAAGCGGCGTGTCGAGGACGAACGGGAGATCGGCGAGGAGCTCGAGCGCCACGGCAGCGGTCTTGGGGTTCGCGAGCTGGCCGATCTTCGCGACGCGGACCGGCTCGTCGGCGAGGAGCAGCTCGAGCTGGCGACGCACGACCGACGGATCGACCGGCTCGAAACCGCCCGCGCGGGTGGAAGACTGGATGGTCAGCGCGGTCGCGACCGCCAGCGCGCGCGCGCCTTGGGCCTCGGCGGCGCGGATGTCGGCGATGAGCCCCGCGCGTCCCGACGGGTCGAGCCCGCCGATGCAGAGGACGACGCTCATCCTCGCGCGGCGTCGACGAGCGCCCGGTAGATGCGCCGGCTCGGGTCGTCGGACAACGACTCCGGGTGCCACTGCACGCCGAGGACGAACCGGAGTTGGTGGCTCTGGATGGCCTCGACCACGCCGTCGGGCGCGCGGGCGATGACGTCGAGGCCCGCTCCGAGCTTCGCCACCGCCTGGTGGTGTGTCGAATTCACCTGGAGCGCCTCCGTCTCACAGATGCGGTGCAGCAGAGAGCCCGTCTCGACGCGAACGGCGTGCGACGGCTTGCGCGGATCGTCTGGCTGTTGGTGAGCGAGAGCGCCGTCGTGCTGCGTCGGCAGATCCTGCACCAGGGTCCCGCCGTGGGCGACGTTCAAGAGCTGCATCCCGCCGCACACGCCCAGCACCGGCAGGCCCCGCGCCAGCGCGCCTTCCAGCACTCGCCGCTCGAACCGGGTCCGCTCCGGCTTCACGGGACCGCAGCCGGGTTGCGGGGTCTCGCCATATTCCTCGGGCGGAATGTCGAACGCGCCGCCGGCGAGGAGCAGGCCCTCCAGCCGGGCGAGCAGCTCGTCGGCGGCGTCGAGGGCGTAAGGCAGGAGGACCGGCAGCCCTCCCGCTCGGTAGACGGCGTCCGCGTAGGAGCGCTTGAGCTCGTACCGCGCCGTCGCCGGCCGTCCAGGGCGGACCGGAGTGTCGCCGTCGTCGCAGGGAATGCCGATGAGGGGTCGCATGGCGGAGGAGTCAACCACGACTCGGAGGTCGATGTTTCGCGAGGGGCGCCGCAAGGCGCGGAGCAAGCCCTACCCGATGCCAAGCCGGCGCCTTCGGGTGGCTCGGAGCGCCGGTTGGCGCCCGGCAAGGAATCAACTGGACAAGTTCGTTCCCGCTCATCCCGAGTCCTTCGGCAAGCTCAGGATGAACTTCGTCGAGGGACGGGCCGGAACGTCCGGGACCGCTCGTCTCTTCGACTACGCTCGGGGTGAGCGGTCCCGGGCTCCATGATGGGTCCAACTCGTTCTTCGCCGGCTGCTTTAGGCCGCGACCTCCGAGTCAGTCCGCCGAACCGCCGGAGCGGCGCGCCCGGACCGCGTGCCGGGTCTCGGGGCGAAAGCCGATGTACATCGGCTTCAACCCGCGCTGGATGAACAGCCGCACCACGCCATCGCCGCGGGTCAGCGCCGCGAGCTCCTTCGCCGAGCGGATGGGGTGCCCCTCGGCGTGGAGAACGAGGTCGCCCTGGCGCAGCCCGGCGTCGTAGGCGCGGCTTGCCGGGTCGACCGCGGTCACCCGGATGCCCTTGCCGTTCGGCCCCGTGACGATGGGGCCGCCGACCGAGAACCCGAGCGGCGCCAAGTCCTTGCGCAGCTTGGGCGCCGGCCGCCGGTGGAAGCCGGGCGGCGCTCCCGGCAGCGGTGCGAGGGCGACCTGGACCGCATGCGTCTGGCCGCCTCGCACGAAGACGATCTGCGCGACGGTGCCGACGCCTGCGCTCGAGGCGAGCCAGCGCAGCCGGTAGGCGTGGGCGACGGGCTGGCCGTCGAAGCGGGTGATGACGTCTCCGACCTCCAGGCCGGCGCGCGCCGCGGGCGCGTGGGGCATCACCTCGGTCACCACGACGCCGCGCGCGACCGAGAACGACTCGGCGAGCTCCGGCGAGAGGTCCTGAATCGACACCCCGAGGAAGCTGCGGTGGATGGTGCCCGTCTGGTAGAGCGCGGGCAGCACGTCCTTCGCCATGTTGATGGGAATCGCGAAGCCGATGCCCTGGCCGCTCGCGTTGACCGCCGCGTTGATGCCGATGACGCGACCGGTCCTGTCGAGCAGCGGCCCTCCCGAGTTGCCGGGATTGATGGAGGCGTCGGTCTGGATGAAGTTGTAGTAGCCGGGCCGTCCGCTCGGGTTGATGTCGCGCCGGCCGATGAAGGAGACGACGCCGACCGTCAGCGATTGCGCCAAGCCGAAGGGGTTCCCGATGGCGGCGACCCAGTCGCCCACCGAGAGCTTGCCCGAGTCGCCGAGCACCAGGGCGGGCAGCGGGTGGCCGACGTCGATCTTGATCAGCGCGAGGTCGGAGAGGTCGTCGCGCCCGACGACGTGGGCGGGATAGCTGTCGTCGGGGTCGTGGTCCAAGGTCACCGCGAGCGACTGCGAGTCCTCGACCACGTGCTCGTTGGTCAGGATGTAGCCGTCGGAGCGGATGATGAAGCCGCTGGCCATGCCCTTGGTGGGGGGCTGGGCGCCGCCGTAGAAGCGCTCGAAGAACTGGCGGGCGCTGGGCGTGTCGGTGTCGATGTCCTTGCTGATCGCGGTGATGCTGACCACCGCGGCGCGGGCGCAGCGGGCGAGGGCGGCGAAGTCCGGCGTGTCGCCCGGAGGCGTCGGAACGGGAGGGGTCGTGCTCTCGATCCACAGCGGCTCGCCGTCGCGGACGGGCACGGTGTGCGCGCGCGCGACGGACCAGAGCGTGCCCGCGAGCACCAGGCCGAGCACCAGCGGTTGCCGCATCGCGAGGCCTCTGCCCCCTCTCAAAGAGCCTGGAGGCCGACGCCTAAGCTAGGCACGCTCCGGCAAGACGGCGACGGCGGCTCGAACCCGCGCGACCGCCCCCGAACCCGGAGCGCATTCCTCGTCCGCCCCCGAGATGGATGGGCCTTGAAACAGCTTGCGCTCGCCGGTGGGGAGGGCGTTCGCATCGTTCGTCGCGGACGAGATGCTGAGCGCTCCGCTTGCGGCACCGCTCCCGCCAGCATTTCAGGAGGGGGGGAGCGGTCCAGGTCTGCATCCGCGAGGCGCGAGGCGTTCGCTCACCGGTCGATGGTGAACGTGCGGAATTCGTCGCGGGGCTCGGCGAGCTTGACCTCGACGCTTTCGACCCGGGCGGCGGGCGGGCCCATCCGGCACCAAGCGATGAACTCGTCGACCTGCGCGCGGTCGCCCTCGATGATGGCCTCGACCGCGCCGTCGGCGAGGTTGCGCACGACCCCGGTCAGGCCGAGCCGCTGCGCCTCGCCCATCGCGGTCGCCCGGTAGAAGACCCCCTGCACCTTCCCGGAGACGAGAACCGTCGCTCGCACTTTGTCGGCCATGGGAACGGAACCTAGCTTAGGGCGCTGGCCGCCGGCAAGGCGCCGCGCGTCGGTCGGCGGTCGCGGTCGTTCCGGGGGGAAACGGTCCCTCCGCCGACAGGCTCGCCCGGCGATCGGAAAGATCGTCCCGGCGCTCTCCGGCGGTTCCGGCGTGCCCATTCGAAACAGCGAGGAACCGATAATGGGCGTTCCGAATGGGCATTCGGCGGCCGGGGGCGCCGAGGTCTCTCCGTCAGCGCAAGCGCCGGCGCAACCGCCGCAGCGTGCCGCCAGCGACCGCCCGCAGCGCCGAGGGGGGCGACCGGTTCAGCAGCTTCGGCGGCAGGAGCCCGAGCCCGTGGTTCGCTGGCAGTCGCGGCACGATCGCGCGCACGGCGGTCGCCAGCGGTTGCGCGAAGGGGTCGAAGGGCAGGGCAGCGAGGACGGCCCTCGCGAAAGCGTCGTCGATGAGCGGCAACCCGTATCGCGCCGGGCGCGCCATGCCGCTCGACAGAAGCGCCCTCGCGCAGGCGCTCGCTTCGAGCCGGAAACGCGCCGCCACGAGCGCGAAATCCCGCGGATGATGCACCTCGCGGGTCGAAAGCCAGGTGTGGACGAAGTGGCCGAACAGGTGCGCGTAGAGGTCGTACGGGTCCGGCAGCAGGACCGGCGCGCCGAAAATCGTCGTGTCGCGTCGGGCGCGGGCGAGCAGGTCCACCGCCCGCAGGCGGAACTCCCCGGGGAAGAACAGCTCGCGATGGAGGTCGACAGCGAATCTGCTCCCTTGGAGGTGAAAGACGTGCTGTCGATGGCCCGGCTCGTCGTACGCGCGCAGGAATCCCGCGCGCACGAGCGCGCGATCGGCGCGGGAGAAGTCGGCCTCGCCGACCAACAGGTCGACGTCGTTCACCGTGCGTTCGGCGGGGTCGTCGTAGACGGCGTGCTGGAGCAGGGCGCCCTTGAGCACCGCCAGGTCGACGCCCTCGGCCGAAAGCAGGGTCGCGAGCCGCCGCACCAACTCCCGCACCGCCATCGCCGCGGCGACACGCTCCCGGAGGTTCCCGCTCACGGGGGCCGATTCTAGTCGCGCGCGGCCGGTCTCGCATCGGCTCAGCGCGCGTGGGATAACCCGCGCGTTCGAGGAGGCTCTCCCGTGCTGCGCCGGATCACCGCGCCGTATGCCTGGGTCGAGGCGTTCGCCTACGACCGCGTGATCGCGCCCGCCCTGAAGCCCTTCCAGGAGGCCGCGTTCTCAGGCTGGGTGGAAGCGCTTCCGCTGAGCGCGAGCGTTCTCGACGTCGGCTGCGGGGGCGGGCAGCTCCTCGCCGCGCTCGCCCAACGCCGCCCGGACCTGAAGCTGTCCGGGATCGATCTCGCGCCGTCGCAGGTTCGCCGGGCCCGGCGGCGGATCGCGGCCACGGCCCACGACGCCGAGGTTCTGCACGGGTCAGCGGCAGCGCTGCCGTTTAGCGACGGGCGGTTCGACCTCGTCACCAGCGTCGCGTCGATCAAGCACTGGTCGGATCCCGCGCGGGGCGTCTTCGAGTGCGTCCGCGTCGCCCGCCCCGGCGGGCGGGTGGTCGTCGTCGAGGCCGACCGCGGCTGCCGCTACGAGGACGCCCTCCGGTTCGTCGCGACCTGGACCCCGCCAGGACCTCCCCGCCTGGTCTCGCTCGCCTTCTTTCGCACCTTCATCGCCGGCCGCTCGCCCGACGTCGACGAGGCGCGCGTCCTCGGGGAGAAGAGCGGTCTTGCCGACCTGGAAGCCCGCCGCCTTCCCGGCCTCCCGGCATGGGTCCTGACCGGCAGGAGGGCTTCCGACTAAGGATTACCCTGCCGCTCCTCGGGAGGGATTTCCTCGGTCGTGATCTGGATGCCTTCGTCGGTGAAGTCGAGCTTGACCCGCGAGCCTTCGGGAAGGTTCGCCAGGGTCTCGGCGAGCGCGGCGTGGAACGCCATGTTGTCGAAGGCGTCGACCGCGTCGAGCTGCACCCGGTCCGGGTCCTCCGCGAAGAGGTAGGGCGGGTATGCTTGGAGCTGGCTGCCGCGCGGGAGGTGGCCGTGGGCCTGGACCCAACGCGCGAAGGTGCCGCGCGAGAGCAGCTCGTCCGGCGCCTCCACGGCCATCGAGAGCCACTGGTCGAAGTCGTCGGCCAGCTCCTCGACGCGGCCGCTCTCGGCGCGCAGCGCGAAGACCCGGCCCGAGGCGCCGAACGCGAACTCGTCGCCGAAGGCGTCCTCCGCGAAGAAGGTCAGGCCGCCGGTGGCCGGCCCGAAGGAGGCGCGCCAGCCATCGGCCGCGTTCCAGATGCCCAGCGAATGGAACGCCGGCTCCCGGCACGCGCCGAAGAGGTGCAGCGCGCCACCGTAGAAGTAGCCGCCGTTGCGCCGCTCGAGCGCGCGCCGGTAGGAAGGGGGCAGCGGCGCTCCTGGGGGGAGCGCGGTCGGGTCGAACGGCGGCGTCGCGAAGAGCGGATCGATTTTGGCGAACAGTCGGTCCAGGGGGGTCATGGCCTTGGTTATCGCACAGCCCGCGCCGGCACGCAGGAGGGTGTTTCCGAAAAGAGGCAGATGGGAGCGGCATCGCGCGGGCTACTCAGGGGCCTCGTCCGAGGCGCGAGCGACGGACGGGTCGCGTCGGGCGCGGACGAGAAGGGGCGCCCTCCGACTGGGCTTCAGGGTGCGGCGCGGCCCGGAGTTGCCGCTCATCCCGAGCGGTCATCCCGAGCAAAGTCGAAGGGCTCAGAACGAGCGGTTCTTCGCTCTTCGGCACCTCGACGACCCGGTCGCCTTCCGAGCCGAAGCGCACGGGCGGACGGGTGGATTGGAACCCTGGTCGTCGAACCGTCCCGCCGAGGGGTTCCGCTTCCTCCACCCGTCACGCCCGGTGCGAACGCGATCGCGGGCCCGGTCGTGTCGCGTCGCCAGCGGGCGCGTTCCGGCGGCACCGCCGCTCGTGGTACGACCTGCGGATGCTCCTTTCGCGCCTGCTTTCGAGCTCCGGTCTGGTCGCGCTCTCGGTCGTGCTCCTCGCCGCGTCGTCGCGGGCCCCGGCGGCGACGACCACCGAGTCCGATGCGGCGGTCCTCATCGCCCAGGGCGAGCAGCAGCAGAAAGCCGGCCAGCTCGCGACCGCGCTCGAGCTGTACCGGGCCGCCCTGCTCCTGGCGCCGAACAGTGCGAAAGCGCACCGGCTCGCCGCGAGCGCTCTCATCGGCCTGCGCCGCTGCCCAGAAGCGATCGCCGAGCTCCACGCCTATCTGGGTCTTGCGAGCGCCGCCGAAAAGCGTGCGCCGGAATACGCGCAAGCCGTTCTCGGACTCGCGCGTTGCCTCGAGGAGGCGCACGCGACAATCACGCTCGTGCCTTCCGCGCCGGCCCGCTGCACCGTCGACGAGAGTCCGGCCGTTTCCGCGAGCCCAGCGGCACCGGCGTCGTTCAGCGTCGTGCCGGGAACGCACGCGGCCTCTTGCGAGACGGTGGGCGGGCTGCCGGTGAGCGAGTCGGTGACGGTCGCCGCGCGGGAGACCCGGCGCATCGACCTGGCGCTCGGAGCGAAAGTCGCTTTCGCGTCCCGGCCGCCCGCGACGACGACCGGTGCGGCGACCGTCGCGACGATCGGCGCGACGAGCCTCCCGCCGCCGCCGGTCCCGGCGCCCGCGATCCCAGCTCCGCCCGCGGTCGCGCCTACGCCGTCGCTCCCGGCGCCGGCGGTCGTGGCCTCTCCACCGTCGATTCCGGCGCCCGTCGTACCGCCGCCCGCCGTTGCCGTGCCACCAGCCGCCGCGGCGGGAGCATCGACCGCCGCCACCGGCGCCGATTCGCTGAGGTCGACGGCGTCGCCGGCAGGCGGCTCGAACACGACGAACCCTCCCGCCGCCGCCGCGACGGGCGAGATTCACCTTCAGGCTCGAGGCGCCGGCTGGACCTGCCGGGTCGACACGGGTGCGCCGGTCGCCTTCGATGCGGCCGATCGAGCGGTCGCGCGGGTCGAACCCGGCAAGCACGTGGTCGATTGCGATCGGCCGGGATCGCGGCACATGCAGGCCCGGCTCTCCGTGAGCGCTGGTGAGGAGCGTGTTGTCGACATCAAACCCTTCCCGGCCACCCAGCCAGCGGCGCTCCGGGCGGCGAGACCGGAGCCGGTTGGTGTAAGCGCTCCTGCTTCAGCGGTAACCGGGAGCGCTCCCGGTATCAAGCGAGCCGTCGCCCCGGGCGAGCCGGCGCCGCGAGCGCGCCGATGGGAGCTGCGGTTCGCCCTGGGTTTTGGCCCCAGCCTGGGGGTCTTCGGGGTCGGTGCGGGAGGGCGCTACGGCCCCTTCGAGCTGATGCTCGGCACCGGCTTGAACCCGTTCGCCGCGAGCGGCACGTATTACTTCCGGCCCGGCGGATCGGGCTTCTACCTTTCGGCGGGCTACGTGCGGGTGGGCACCGGCCTTCTGGCGCGGGCTCGCGAGACGGGCGGGAACGGCTTCTGGGCGAGCGGCGGCTACGACCTCCGCGCCGAACCGCATCTCGCCTTCCGCATCGGGATCGGGGGCGGCTACAACACGACCGGCCTCGGCACCGGACCGTTCGTCCTCGACTTCTCGGCCGCCTACGTCCCATGAAACGCGCGGCGGCGCTCATCGCCCTCCTCTCGGGCGCAAGCTGTGCCTTTCCGCTCTTCCCGGGCAGCAGCGGTGGGGGGACCCAAGGGTGTCCGGTGCCCTGCGCGGGCACCTGCGACTCGGGCACGTGTGTCGCGAGCCCCGAGGGCGGGAGCTGCCGCGCGAGCGCGAGCGGTCCTGCGTGCGCGACCGGCACCACCTGCGCGAACGGTCGCTGCGTGGTGAGGACGACCACCTCGGCGTCATATCCGCCGGTCGCGTTGGGCCAGTACCTCGAGACCTTGCGCGCCTCGGTTTGCGCGTACCTGGTCCGCTGCGACCGTTGGCCGCGGTCTCTGGCCGACCGCTGTCCGGAAGCGGTTTTCCCCAGCACACCGATCTTCGACTCGGCCGCGGAGGAGGTGGCGCTCGCGAGCCGAGGCGACGTCGCGTACGACTCGAAAGCGGCCGGGGATTGCCTGGGCGCCGACGCGACCCTCGACTGCCAGGACCCGCCGCCGCCCGCGTGCGGCTCGGTGTTCGGCGGGAAGCTCGAGGCCGGGGCCTCGTGCACCGCGAGCGTCGCCTGCCAGTCCGGGTCGTACTGTGAGCTCGAGAGCGTCACTGGGCTCGCCTGCGCGGGCACGTGCGCGGCGCGCGCGAAAGCCGGGGGCGACTGCGACCAGAGGCCCTGCGCCGCCGGGCTCGTCTGTGTGCCGCAGAGCGGTAGCGCTCCTGTCTGCCGGTCGGAAGCGCCGCCGGCGACCGATGGCGCGGCCTGCGGGCCTGGACCACGGCCGTGCGGGTACGGGCTGTATTGCGCGGCGTCGGGGCTCTGCGAGATGGTCCATCAGCAGGGCCAGCCCTGCGACGAGGTGAACGGCTGCGCTCCCGGTCTCATTTGCGCGTTCGTTTCGCCGACTTCGGCCGTCTGCTTGCCGCGGCGGCATCAGGGCCAGAGCTGTCAGTCCGACCAGCAGTGCTCGCCGATGACGATGGTGCTCGCCGCGAACGCTTGCGTCGACGGTCACTGCGAGCCGCTGCCGGGGGGCGGCAACCCTTGTGCCCCCGATTCGCGACTGCCCAACACGTGCGATCCGGCGAGCGCGTCCTGTCGGTCGGGGACCTGCGCCGCTTTTTCGGCGGAGGGTGAGAGCTGCGGGACCTCGGCGGAATGCGGCGGGCAGCTCGCGTCGGAAGTCTGTAGCTATGGAAGCTGCGGCGCGGTCATGGCCTGCGGCCCCTGATCCGGGCCTCGGAGAAGGCTGCTTGCACTGCGTTGCCGGGATCCGGAATGGTCGCGCGCGGGACTCTCGGTCCGGCCAGTCGCGACGCGCGATCCGTTTCGCGGGAACCGAGGAGCGGCGCTCTTCTCGATCTCGCTTCGCCAACGCCACGCTTGGAGCTCATCAATCCCGCCTATCGGTTGAATCCACCCATTCACGTTGATCGACCAGGGCGCTCCATCGACCATCGCTCGAACGGGAGGGGACGCCTGCCAGCCGTGCGGGCGGGAGAAAGCATGACGGCTCCGCAAAGGACGCGGACGAACGAATCGGTCGAGCCGGAGACGAGCGACGCCGCGGCGTGCTCGCCGGGGTCGTCGGGCATCCCACCGGAAGGGCTACAGGTCATCGGTACCGATGCCGGGGAGCCTTTGGTCCGTCTCGCCCAGGACCGTAACGAGGTGCTGAAGCGGATGGCGGAGACGGACGCGAAGGCGCTCGGCTTCACGAGCGCTACCGCGGGACATACCGAGCGGCAGACGGCGATGGCGCTCGAGCGGACCGCGCACGCGCGCGAGCAGACGCGGCTGTCGACGCGCAGCGCGGAGCTGGCCGGCATCAACACCGACCTCGCGCGGGAACGGACGGGCCTGGCCGGGCAACGAACCGACATGGCGGTCGCGCGCACCGAGATGGCGCGCCGGCGAACCTCTCTCGCTGAGGGGAGGACCGGTCTCGCCCAGCTCCGCACTCGGATGGCGGAGGAACGCACGGATTTCGCGCGAGAGCGCACTTCCCTCGCCCACGAGCGGACAAGCTACTCCGTCGAGCGCACGGACCTGGCGAAGGAGCGCAACGAGCTGGCGACGGCGCGCACGCACCTGTCGAACAAGCGCACCGAGCTCGCCCGCGAGCGCACCTGTCTGGCGATGGTCAGGACGGGTCTCGCCCTGCTCACCTTCGGTCTGGCGCTGTTTCGTTTCTCCGGGTTGAACTGGTGGAGCATGTTCGACCTGGGCCTGGCCGTCGCCGGGTTGGCGCTGCTCGGCGCCGGCATCGCGGGCTACTGGAGAGCGCGAAGGAACATCCGGCACTTGGACCAGGTGCTCGAGGGTTTCGTCGGCCTCGAGCAGGTGGCATTGGAAGACGACTGACGGCGCGTCGCGGCTCGCCCCCACCGTGGGTTCGCGTGACCCCCGGGTGCGCATCTACCCCCCTTCGAGCTGCCTGGCCGCGGCGGCGGCGGCCTCGTCGTAGGCGACGTCGGCGCGAGCGGCGGAGAGCCCGGCGGCGGCGGCGTTCATCAGCGCGAGGACGACCATCACGAGCACGAACCCGTGCATGAATGCCTTGTAGCGGGTGACGAGCTGGATGTTGTTGCCGGAGAAGACGTGGTGAATGTGCCAGTAGCCCTTGCGGTGGAGGTAGTCGTGCTCGGCGGAAGTGAAGACCACCCCGGAGATGTCGACGCCGAAGATGAGGCCGAGCGATCGCATCATGTTCAGAAGACCGCCGGCGACGCCGAGCTTTTCCTTGGGGGCCGCTCCCATGATCGCGCTGTTGTTGGGCGGCGTGAACAGGCCCATTCCGATGCCGAGCAGCACCAGCTCGGCGATCAAGGTCAAGAGATGGCTCTTGGTGCCGAGGAGGACCAGGGCTCCGCACGCGCCGGCGGAAAGGAACATCCCGGTGCTGGTCATCAGGCGCGAGCCGAGCTTGTCGGAGACGTAACCCGACAGCGGCGCCACCACCGCCATCGCGAGGGGGATGGGCATCAGGAGCGCTCCCGTCAGAGCGACGCCGTAGTGCAGGACCCGTTCGAAGTAGAACGGCATCAGGAAGAGGACTGCGAAGAGGACGTAGTACGACATCATGCCGGTCAAATTTCCGACCGCGAAGGTGTAGCTGCGAAAGAGCTTGAGGTCGATCAGCGGGTGCGGAGTCCGGAATTCCCGGGCGACGAAGAGTCCGAGGAAGACGAAGGCGTGCGCGAAGTAGACGAGGATGACGTGCGAGGTCCAGCCGAGCTCGCGTCCGTCGTTGAAGGCGAGCACCAGGAACGCGAGGCCGGTCGCGAGGAAGAGCGCACCGAAGTAGTCCACCTTCTCCCGGACCTTGGGGCGGATGTTCGGCGGGAGGATCAGTAGCGCGGCGATGGTTCCGAAGATGCCGATGGGGATGTTCACGTAGAACACGGCCCGCCAGCCGATGGAGGAGATGAGGATGCCGCCGACGAAGGGGCCGATGGCCATCGAGACCGCCTGGACCGCGCCCTGGATGCCGATGGCCCGTCCGCGCTCGTTGGCCGGGAACGCTTGCGTGATCAGCGCGACCGAGTTCGCTTGCAACAGGCCCGCGCCGACCGCTTGAACCACCCGCGCGACGATCATGAACAACGCCGACCCGGACATCCCACAGATCGCCGAGCCGACGGTGAAAACGACGAAGCCCAGGTTGTAGAGCTTGGAGCGGCCGAACATGTCCGCGAGCCGCCCGAACAACGGAAGGAAGATCGTCAGCGTCAACATGTACGCCATGGCGATCCACTCGACGACCCGCATCGAGGTGTGGAAGGTCGTGGTGAGGGTCGGCATCACCACGTTGACGATGCTCACGTCCAGCGCCGACATCGTGGCGCCGACGAGCACCGTGCAGAGAATGAACCACTTCCACTGGGGACGGGACGAGAAGAACGGATGGGGAAACGGCAATGAGCGGGTCATTGGCGTGAACCTCCGTCGTTCCCGACCGGCAGTCGACGCGGCGCGCCAGCTCGGGTTCGATAGGGAGAGCTTGCGGTAGAGCACTCCGGGTGCGCGGCCGAATGCCGCTTCGAGGAGGCTTCGCGCGCTACGAATCAACGCCTTTCTGCCATCCGCGAGATCCGGTGCTCGGGATGGTAGAACCATGCCTATCCAGTTCACTCACCCAGACGTTCGCAGGAGCCGGACCCGTGAACGTCCGGGTCGGGCACGGCGTCCCTGGCAAACCCGAACACTGACGTGTCCGGCTCCAACTTCGGGGCAATTGCGTCAACCGGATAGGCATGGGTCGAACCCGCTTCGTCCGAAGCCCCCGCTGGTGGTCGCCAGCGTTCCTAGAAGAAAGATGCTCCACGCGCGGGCGGGCGCGGCCCAGCCTCTTGGAGTCGCGCCCGCTCGCCGCTCCCGTCGACTACTGCGCCTGAGACTGGTAGTGGCCCATCAGGATCTTCGCGACCTCCGGCCGGCTGAACTCGGGCGGCAGGTCCATGCCCTTCGACAGCATCTCGCGCACCTTGGTGCCCGACAAGTTGATGAAGTCCTCCGGCTTGTGGTCGGGGGCATCGCGCATCATCACCACCCGGCCGAGCTTCTTGCTCCAGGCGGTGTTGTCGGCCTTGAAGATCTCGATCCGCAGCGCGCCCTTCGGCACCTCGTCGAAGATGGTCTGCGCGTCGAACGGCCCGTAGTAGCTGCCGACGCCGGCATGGTCGCGGCCGACGATGAGATGGGTGCAGCCGGTGTTCTGCCGGAAGACGGCGTGCAGGAGCGCTTCCCTGGGGCCCGCGTACAGCATGTCGAAGCCGTAGCCGCTGACGAGGACCGTGTTCTTCGGGAAGTACAGCTCGACCATCTTCCGGATGCAGGCGTCGCGCACGTCGGCGGGGATGTCGCCCGGCTTGAGCTTGCCGAGGAGCATGTGGATGAGGATGCCGTCGGCGTGGACCTGCTCGTACGCCATCCGGCACAGCTCCTCGTGGGCGCGGTGCATGGGGTTCCGGGTCTGGAAGGCGACCACCTTGTTCCAGCCGAGCTTCTGCATCTCGTCGCGGAGCTGGTAGGCGGTCCGGTAGGTCTCCGGGAAGTCTTTCTCGAAATAGGAGAAATTCAGGACCTGGATGGGGCCGGAGACCAGCGTGTTGCCGGCGCTGTTGAAGGCGGCGACGCCCGGGTGCTTGGGGTCGGTGGTGCGGAAGATCTTCTCGGTCATCAGCTTCAGGTCGTCGGCCGAGAGCTCCTCGATCGCCTTGACCTCCATCACCGCGAGGACCGGATGGCCGGCGACGTTCGGGTCGCGCAGGGCGATCTGCTTCTTGCCGCGAATGGCGCTCGCGTCCTGGACGACGTTGACGATGGGCACCGGCCAGAAGAGCCCGGCGGTGGTCTTCATCTCGGTCGCCACCTTCAGCGCGTCGGCCTTGTTCATGTAGCCGGTGAGCGGGTTGAAGTAGCCGGCGCCGAGCATGACGGCGTTGGCGGCGGCGGCCGAGGAGACGACGAGGGACGGCAGCGATTCCGCCTCCTTCGCGAGGGCGGCGCGCTTGCCGGCGTCCTGGACGTAGAGGGGGTTGAGCTTTTCGGAACCGTACGGCTTGATCATGGCTTTCTCCTGCCTGCCGGCCGCGCTCTTCGAGCGGCGTTACGGCAAGCCTGCGGGTGGAGCGGTTACCGGTTCCGCAGCGGCGGGGCTCGGAATCGGGGTGCGGATGCCCGAAGGGAGCTCCGCGGGCTGGCGGGCGGGAACGCCTCGTACCGCCAACGCCTCGCGCTGCACCTCGGCGAGGTACAGCGCCAATGGCCGGTAGACCATGTGCGACCACTTGCCGAAAGGAACTTCCAGCACCAAGAGCGGCACCACGAAGCCCAGGTGGACGACGTAGGCGACGTTCGCGGCGACGTCGAGGCCCACGCGGTGCAGCACGTGCTGGGTGAAGCCGGTGAGCGCGGTCAAGAGCAGCATCACCAGGAAAATCCAGTCGGACTCGTGGGAACGGCGATCGAGCGGCGCCGCCTGTGTCGCTCGCCCGCGCAGCGAGACGATCACGGTGACGAGGAGCCCCAAGCCGGCGAGATAACCCAAGCCGTGCACCCGCCAGTCGATGGCCGGGCCGCTCTGCATCCGGTGGAGGAAGAACATGATCAGGACGAAGAGCGTGACGTAGCTGAGCATCAGCCCCAGGTGAACCAGGTAGGAGCGCTTTCGCCCACAGGCGGCGTAGCGGCTCTGCGTGAAGAACTGGAGAGGAATCAGGGGCAGCTTCTTGAAATAGGCGCTCAGCGGGACCTTCACCCGCGGCCCCGAACCGGTCGTCCACCACCACATCCGGCTGGAATTGATGGCGAGGAAGAAGGTCAACACCCCGGCCATCGACCAGTCGAAGCGGTGGATCACGTGCCACGGGAGAAACGCGTGGGGGCCGTCATAGGTGCCGAGGCGGTGGCCCGAGAGAAGACCGTAGGCGAGGAACCCTCCGGCGGCGGCCAAGCCGACGAGCACCATGGCGAGCACTTCCGCTGCCCCTGAGCGGTAGAACAGGCGCGACAGCCCGGTGATGTCGTAGCGGGACGTGAGCCAGCGGCGCAGGCTCATCATCATTTCGCCCGGCTCCGCGCCGCGCGGACAGCGTTCGGAACAGTCGCCGCAGTAGTAGCAGAGCCACGGCTCCAGCGATTGGTCGAGCCGATCGGCGAAGCCCAAGCGCGCGGTCTGGATAGGCTTGCGCGGGAACGACCAGAGCTCGTCGGCGTGGGGACAGACGGCGGTGCAGGTGCCGCACTGGTAGCACTTGCGCGCGTCGTGGGCGCCGAACTTCTCGAGATCGAGCATCAGCTTCGGATCGACGCGGGTCGCCATCGCTAGAACCCCTTCAGCGGGTTGAGCCCCAGGTCGTCGAGGGTCTTCGCGAAGTCATCGAGGACGGCGGGAATGCGGTCCCACTCGTCGCGGCCGAGCTCGACCACCCGCACCCGCTCCGACTCCAGGCTCAGGCGGGTCAAGGTCTCCTGCAGGTTCTCCATCCGCTTGTTCGCCAGCTCCGAGCCCTGGATGAAGTGGCACTGGTAGTCGGCGCCGCGCTTGCAGCCGACGAGGACGACGCCATCGATGCCCCTCGAGAGCGCTTCCGAAATCCAGATGATGTTGACCGACCCCAGACAGCGGACCGGAATCACCCGGACCCAGGGGTTCCACCGGGTGCGCTTCATCGCCGCGTCGTCCAGCGCCGGCAGCGCGTCGTTCTCGCAGAGGAGCGCCAGGATCCGCGGCTTCTCCTCGTCCTCCTCCGGCACCTCGATGGCCTTGATCATCGAGGCGATACCATCAACAGAGTAATCCGGATAGGATATAATCCGCTCTGGGCACGCGCCGAGGCAGATGCCGCAGCGGCGGCAGCGCAGCTTGTTGTATTGCGGCGTCCCCTTGGGGTCTTCGTCGATGGCGCCGACGGGGCACTCTTCCGTGCAGCGCTTGCACTGGGTGCAGCGCTGCAGGAAGAAGCTGGCGAAGCCGACGTCGCCCGAGCGGGGGTGCACCGCTTCCCCTTGGCGCGCGGCGACGATGGCCTGCACCGCTTTCATCGCGGCGCCCCAGCCGTCCTCCGCCGCCTGGCCCCAGCCCATCGGCGCGCGCACGCAACCGGCCGTGTAGACGCCAGTGCGCCGCGTCTCGTAGGGAAAACAGATGTAGTGCGAATCGGGGAAGCCGTACGCGAGAACCGGCAGGTCCGGGCCCTGGCGGTAGGAGAGGTTCAGAATCTCCGTGCCCTCGTGGGCCGCCAGGGAGGCCGCCAGCGCTTCTGCCGCCTTGCGTTGGGTCTCGGACTCGTTCTTCTCGATGCGCTTCTTCGCGTCGCGCAGTTGGCGAATCGCCTCGCCATCGGCGGAGACTGGAACCATGCCCGTCGCGAGGACGACCAGGTCCGCCTCGATTTCCACCGCCTCGCCCAGGAGGCTGTCGCTGACGCCGACCCGCAGGCCGTCGCCGCCCGCGGCCACCGACTCGACCTCGCCGCGCACGAGCAACACGCCCGACCGGTCCTGCACCGCTTGGTAGAAGCGCTCGAGCTGACCTGGGGTACGCAGGTCGCGGAAGACCACCGAGCACTCCACGCCCGGAATCGCTTCCCGAAGCTGCAGGACCTGCCGCAGCGAGGCAGCGCAGCAGTCGGTGGAGCAGTAGGGCAAGTGCTGAGCGTCGCGGGAGCCCGCGCATTGGATGAACGCCACTCGCTTGATGGCACCGCTGCCGCTAACCGTGAGGCTGCCGTCGGCGAGCCGCCGGTCGAGCTCGGCGGTGGTGAGGACGCCCTTCTGCCCGTAGCCGAGATGGCTCAGCCGCGACGCGTCGTAGGGCCGCGCGCCGGTCGCTTGGACGATGGCGCCGACCTTGAGCGTTATCGGATCCCCGTTGCCCTCCAGCTCGACGGCGAACTGCCCTGGCTGCCCGGCAATCTCCTTGACGCGCGTGGCCAAGAGCACCCGGATGTTGGTGTCCTTCTCGATCTCGCGGACCAGCTCCGGAATCGGGTTCGCGTGCAGCCGATCGTAGGGCGGCACGTCGGGCACCACCTGCTTCAGCACCGTGAGGTAGCCGCCCAGCCGCGTCGCCTTCTCGACCAGCACCACCGGGTGGCCGAGGCCGGAGGCGGCGAGCGCCGCGTTGAGCCCAGCGAGACCGCCGCCGACCACCAGCACGGTCGGCTCGATGGTTTCCTGTGCCCGTTCCGCTGGCTTCATCGTCGCGGCGCGGGCGACGCCCATCCGCAGCAGATCCTCGGCGAGCATCTGGGTGTCTTCTTCGCCCGCCGGATGGCTCCAGGTCACCTGCTCCCGCAAAACAACGCGTTCGACCGGCATCTTCTCCGGGTCGAAGGAAAGCTCGAGCCGCTTGTGCCGAGCCGAACAGCCGGCGATCACCAGCGCGTCGACCGCGCCGCTCGCCGCCGCCTGGCGCAAGAGCTCCTGCCCCTCGGGAGCGCACAAGGCCGGATGGAGCGCTAGCCGAGCGGCACCGCTCTCCTTCGCCAAGCTCTCGAAGCCGTCGGTTCTCAACGACGCCCCGATGCCGCAGCCGGTGCAAACGAACACGCCCACGCGGCCCATCAGTGACTCCTCGCAGCGGCCATGGCCTTGGCGGCGGCCCCGGTGGCGTCGCGCACACAGCTCGCGACGTCCTCCGGGCGCTTGGCGACCCCGGCAGCGAACAGGCGCGAGGCCCGGTCTTCCAACGCGAATCCATCCTCATCGCGCGGCACGTGCAGCGGTAGCTCGCCGCTTGCCGGTCGCATCCCGGTCGCCAGCACGACCAGGTCCGCTTCCAGCTCAGTGAGGCGGCCGGCTTCCTGGTCCTCCAGCTTCAGGCGCAGCGTGCCGTCGCCGGCGCAGGTGACCGACCCGACCTTGCCCTTGACGAACTTCACGCCCGCGCTCTCGGCCTTCGAGAGCATCGACTCGTTCCGTCCGGGCGCGCGGCGGTCGATGTAGCAGACGGTGACGGAGGTCTCCGGGAGCGCTTCCCTCAAGTAGAGCGTCTGCTTGAGCGACGCGAGGCAGCACACCGACGAGCAGTAGGGCAGGTGGTTGACGTCGCGGGAGCCGGCGCACTGGACGAACACCACAGACCGAGGTGGCCGGCCGTCAGACGGGCGGAGGATCCGGCCGCCGGTCGGCCCACTCGGAGACGCGAGACGTTCGAGCACCACGTTGGAGACGACGTCCGCCAGGACGCCGCCGCCCAACTCGGGCAGCTTCTCCAGCGGATACGGCACCCAGCCGGTGGCGATGACGAGCGCGCCGGCGTCGAGGTCGATCCGCCGCTCCTTCGCGGACAGGTCGACGGCCTTCGCTGGGCACGCCTCGACGCACTGATGGCAATCGGCCGGGCAGGCCGCGCGGTCCATCGCGTAGCGGCGGGGCCAAGCATCGAGGTGCGGGATGCGGATGGCTGGGACTTTCGCCAGCCCGAAGTTGAAGGGGTCGGGAACGCTCGTCGGGCAGACCTTCGCGCACTCTCCGCAAGCGGTGCAGGAGGGCTTGACCCAGGCGGGCTCCTCGCGCAGCGTCACCTTCCAGCCGGTGTCGGTCCGCTCGGCGGCGACCAGGTCGGTCCGGGTCAGCACCCGGATGCGGGGGTTCTTCTCCAGCCGCCGGGTGTCGATTTCCAGGCCGCAGGAGGGCGGGCACAGCTTGGGGAAATAGCGGTGCAGCTTGGCTACGCGGCCGCCGACGGCGCTGTCCCGCTCGACCAGGACCACCTCCTGGCCGGCCTCGGCGGCTTCCAGCGCGGCGGAGATGCCCGCGATGCCCGCGCCCAGGACGACGATCGGTTTCGAGGTGGTCATCGGCTCCTTCCCTGGGCGACCGCGCGCGGCCGCACGGTCATGGTCGGCTCCCCGAAGAGCGCGTACTTGAGCCACTGGTAGCCGAAGCGCAGCAGCCCCTCGTCGTCGGTCCGAATCGACGCCTGGGTGGCCTCGTCGACCTCGAAGCGCTCGAGGAAGCTCGACTGGAAGACGAACTCGCGGAAGGTGTCCAGGTCGTAGGCGGCCATGAAGAACAGCTCGATCCGTTTCTCGTCGAGCTGCCGGCCGCCGATGAACCACGGATGGGAGACCAGCTCGCGAAAGCCGGCCTCCAAGGATTCCGTCTCGGGAATGTGTTGATCCTTCTGCCAGTCGGCGACGGTCCAGCTCTGGGGCTCCGTATGCCCCAAGCAGAAGCCGTCCTCGAACAGCACATGCTGCGGGACCACCTCGACCCCGGCGCGGGCGGGCGGCAGCGCAGTCGCCACCGGATACATCCGGCAAGCCCAGGGCCGCGCGTCGTAGACGGTGCACCCTTGCGGCCCCACGAAGGGGCAGCGCTTCTCGGCCGTAGCATCCATCTTGAGGAGCACCACCGGCAGGTGCAGGTCCTTGGTGATCGGCATGATCGTGTGCCGATCCAAGAACTCCCGGGTGGTGAGGCCGGTCTGGCGCGACAGGCGCAACACGTCGACCGGAGTGAGGAAGATGTTCACGTCGGCGCAGCAATGGGTGAAGCAGGAGAGGCCCGGGTGGCAGCCGAACGAGAAAGTATCGTTCGCTTGGAGCGGCCGGCCGCGCTCGAGCGCCTTCGGGAGCGGGGATGCCGGGCTGGTTGCGGGCGGGACGCTCGCAGCCAAAGGGCGGGTGAGGAGGCCCGCGCTTCCCGTGTTGGACGGCAGCGCTGCTGGTTGGGGGGAGGCGAGTCGGGAGGCGGGTACGCTCATGGTTGGCTTCCTTCCGGTGTCTCGTCGTCCGAGACGATGTGGCTCTTGAGCGCGTTTTCGGACCAGACGGAAATCGGTGACGAGCAGCCGGTCCGGGGATTGACGCGGTAGCGGTAGGACGAATGGACGCCGAACTTCTCTTCCATCCAGGTCCAGCCGCGCACGTAGTACGGACACTCGTCGCTGAAGCAGACGAGGTGCAGCGGTTCCTCGAAGCCCGCTTCGTCCGGAATCCGCACCCAGTCGAGCTGCCCGCCGCAGTGCGGGCACGTCTTCGCGATGGTCGGTTCGCTCATCGAAGGCCCGCGCAAGAGGTGACAGGACGAGCCCCGAGGCGTGCCGCGGGGGGCAGCGAAGACCCGCGACACGCCCCGGTGGAACGGTTCAGATCACGCGAAGAGCGGCTTGACCGGGACCTTGCGCATGGTCCACTCGCCGGTCTTCGAGTCGTACTTCGAGTTCACGAACACCTTCCAGTTGGCGTCGTCCATCTTCGGCTTGTCGGACCGGAAGTAGTAGCCCGGCCACCGGGTCTCCTCGCGGAAGAGGATGGAGCGCACGTGCGCTTCCGCCTGGTACATGCGCTGCTGGTTCTCCCAGGCCCGCATCAGCTCGTGCGCGTCCTTCGCGCCCAGCTTCTCCGCGTCCTCCTTCAGCATCTGCAACAGCTCGAGCGCCCGCTTCAGGTTCGGCCCCGAGGTGGTGAAGTTCGTGGTCACCCCGCCGGCGTACTCGTCCATCAGCTTCTGCAGCCGGAACATGAACATCTTCGGGGTGATGTAGTTCGGGTTGACCGACGGGTCGGTGGTCTTGTTGCAGTTGTCGGCGTAAGTCTTGAGCGGCTGCAGGATCATCCCCCGCGCCTTCTCGAGGTAGGCCGCGTCGAGCTTGGGGCTCGGCTTCTCGTCCACGATGTAGCGGACGGCGGCCTTGGCGGCGATGCGCCCCTCGGCGTGCGAGCCCGAGGAGAACTTGTGGGAGCTCGCGCCCGAGGCGTCGCCGGCGCAGAAGAGCCCCTTCACCGTCGACATGTTGTCGTAGCCCCAGAAGTACTCGCCGCTCGCCAGGTCCTTGGGGCCGCTGACCCAGGCGCCCGACGCGCCCGAGTGCGAGCCGATGAAGTACGGCTCCGCCGCGGCGATCTCGCTCGACTGCTGCTCGGGAGCGGTGTTGGTCCCCGCCCAGAGGAGCGCCTGCGACACGGTCATGTCGAGGAAGTCCTCCCAGGCCTCGGCCTCGAGCTCCTTGAGCTTCTTCTTCGCCGCCTTCTCGTCGCCGGCGGCGCTCGCGATCTTCTGAATCGCCTCCTCGGTCCGCATCGAGATGGGGGCCTTGCCCTCGGCGCAGTCGAGCAGCATCAGGTAGTTGCGCAGGTTCGCCGGGACCGGCTTGACCTTCCCGTACGGCGCCCAGTTCTCCAGCTCGGGCTTGCGCTCCTGCATGTAGTCGCCGCCGAAGGCGTTGGTCGCCCGGCTCTTGAAGAGCAGGAACCACGCGCCCACCGGGCCGTAGGCGTCCTTGAACCGCACCGGGATGAACCGCACTTCCTGGCAGGTCATCTCCGCGCCGGCCTGGATGGTGAAGTACGCCGAGCTGCCGGAGTTCCAGGGCGGGTACCAGGCGCGGCCGAGGCCCTCGCCCGAAGAGCGCGGCTTGAAGACGTGCACCGCGCCGCCCATCGCCACCAGCGTCGCCTTCGCCTTGAACACGTAGAACTTGCTCTCGCGCACGGAGAAGCCGAGCGCGCCCGCGCACTTGTCGCCGTCCATCAGGGGCCCGACGATGAAGACGCGCTCGAAGATGTTCTCCGCGCCCAGCGCGTTCTTCGCGGCCTCGGCGACGATGACCTTGTAGCTCTCGCCGTTGATCATGAGCTGCCAGCGACCCTCGTGGACGTAGGCGCCCTTGTCGTCCTTCCAGATCGGCAGGCCCCACTTTTCGAACAGGTGCACGCTGCCGTCGACGTGGCGCGCGATGTTCGCCACCAGGTCCTCGCGGGTGATGCCCATCAGGTCGTTGCGGACGTAGTTGACGTAGTCCTGGATGGTGTTCTGCCCGTCCTTCAACCCCACGTACTGGTTGATCGCGGACAGGCCCATCGCCACCGCGCCCGAGCGGTCGACGGCGGCCTTGTCGACCAGGGTCACCTTGAGGCCGTTCTTCTTCGCCCAGTAGGCGGCCTCGACCGCGGCGCCGCAGGCGGCCATGCCGCCGCCGAGGATCAAGAGGTCGGTCTCCACTTCGACAGTCTGGAAATTGGTGATGTCCGTCATCGGCTTCTCCTAGCGGGTCCAGACGTTGGGAAGGCCCAACGACTGCGGCTCGGTGTAGAGGGCGGTGCTCTCCAAGGTGGGCTCGCCGGCGAAGCCGCCGGCCGGGTCCGCCTTGCCCTCGGGGGTGGTGCGGATGGGGAACTTGAACCGCTTCAGGGTTCCGTTGCGGAACTTGACGGTCCACATGATGCTGTCGGTGGACCGCAAGGGAACGACGGACGCGCCCATCGGGACGAAGTCCGCGTAGCCGCGCATGTCGATCGCCTGCTGAGGGCAGATCTTCACGCAGTTGTAGCACTCCCAGCACATCTCCGGCTCGCGGTTGAACGCCTTCATCCGGTCCTTGTCGAGGAGCATGAGGTCGTTCGGGCAGATGTGCTGGCAGGCGGTCTTGTCGAGCGCCTTGCACCCGTCGCACTTGTCGGGGTTGACGAAGCTCGGCATCGAGCACCTCCTTGGAAGCGGGAGCCGCGCGGGCTCCCTCGGTCGTTGGCTCCCGGGATGGCGGCCCTTTCCGCTCCCGGTTGGCGCAAGCGCTCTCGCTTGGCGCCGCCTCCGGGACCGTCTTGGGTCCGTTCGGCGGGCGCATTAGTCGAGCCGGGCGCGCATGCGGTCAAACCGAGAGTTTCGTTCGGAACGATAAAGAAAGCGGATGCGGGTTCGGAGCGGTCGGAGGCGGGAAAAGCGCCCTCGCCGCGGCTCGCGGGGCCGGTTCGTTCGCCTGTCCGCGGGTCGGCGGCCTCGCCCCTTCCCCAGCGCTCGCGCCGCGGATCCGACCGATCGGTCCGATCGTCGTGAGCGTCGCGGCAGCGGTTCGAAGGGAATCGCGTCTCGCGCCCCCGCGTCATCGGGAAGCGCTTCCGGGGCGAGTTGCCGTACTCCGTCGGAAGTGACGTCGCTTCTCACGCCGCTCATCGAAGAGCGCAGTCGAGGGACGACCGACCCCGCGAAGAACCACGCCCGTCGACTGCCCTCAGGACGAGCGGTTCTTCGCTCAGCGGCTTGTTGATGCGGGCTTCCGACGGGTTTCGCTAGTACGCCCGGCCCAGCCGTTCGAGGACCAGGTCGGCGTCGCCCAGGCTCGCGAAGAGCTCCTGCGCCTCGGGGCCCAAGCCGGCCAGCACCTCTCCTGGAGTGCTTACGAGCCGGCCACCGGCGACGTACGCCGGGCGGCCCTGATTGTCGAGATAGAGCCCTGCCGGTGGGCGGGAGGGCACCAGCCCTTCATACTGCTCCGGCGCCCCCTCGGCGCGCACGAGCGCCCACGCGTCGCGGTCGAAAAGCAGGACGTCGGTCTTCCCCGCGCGCGCGTCCTCTTCGAGAGGCCCCCATCCCGCCGCGTCGGGCGAACCTTTGAGCAACCAGAGCGACTCCATCGCTTTGCCTCAGCTCTCCAGGAGCGGTCTCGACGTGCCTCGCGGCACCGGGCAGCAGCGCTTCTACCAGACGCAGCTCACGAGGCTGCACGTTTCCAGCAGGAGGTCCCGGTCGGTCAGGACACCGACCAACTGGCCTTGGCGCAGGACCGGGATGTTGATCAGGTTGTTGTCGACCATCAGTTGGACCGCCTCCACCAACGGCGCGTCGGCCTCGACGAAGGTCTGCTCGCCGATGAGATCCCCGGCGGTGCCGCTTCCCAGGAGCCGGCAGCGGGCGAGAAACACCCCGGGCTCCGGCGGCGCTCCCGGGTAGATGCCCGACACCAGCCACGCGAGCACGTCGTTGAGCCGGATCAGCCCGAGGAAGGTTTCGTCCCGGCCGTAGACCAGCACGCTGCGGTGGGCCTTGGCGTTGCGCTGAGTGGAACCGGTCCCGAACAGCGCCTCCGTCAGCGTCTGGATGACCTTGCGGACCGGGTCGTCCTCGTAGACGCGGTCGTAGGTCGCCGGCGACACCATCAGCTCGGCGATGGTCTTCTCGCTGGGCGCCGCGGTTCCCGGCTCGGCGAACCGGCGCAAGCGGTCGGCGAGCAGGTTCCAGTCGGTGGGCTTGTGGACGACGTCGGAGGCGCCGAGCTCCA
Organism: Myxococcales bacterium; assembly: GCA_021787845.1. Taxonomy (GTDB): domain Bacteria; phylum Myxococcota; class Myxococcia; order Myxococcales; family JAJYLH01; genus JAJYLH01. The sequence continues at coordinate 76,147 of JAJYLH010000001.1, forward strand.
TCCCCCGCATCGCGACCCGCGTCTCGCCCTCCTCGGCCAAGAGCACCAGGGGCACAGCAGGAACGGTCTCGCGGAGCCTGGCGAGGTCCTTGAGAGCGCTCTCGGAATCCGACGGCAGGTCGACCACCACCGCGTGGGGCGGGGTGGCTGACAGCAGGGACAGAGCCTCGTCGCTGCTCGCGGCGAGCTGCACAAGAAAGCCGCGCTCCCCAAGGGCCTGGGTGACGGCTTCCCCCAGCGCCGGGTCGGACGTGACCCAGAGAAGGGTGACGCCCGCGTTCTCCGACTGGAGCATGGGTCGCCTCGCGCTTGTCCCCTCGCAAGGGCGATCCTGTCCGGCGCGCGTGTCACCGGTCAAGGGGAAGAGCCTGCCGCGACCGACATCGACTCAGCGACGGTGCCGGGTTCAAGAGATTCGAATCGTCCGGTGGAAGTCGCGGCGATGGCCGCCCCGCTGCCGGCTCCTCCCCTGCGCGGCCGACACGATGAAGAAGCAACCACGCCAAGGCGGTTCGCGCGCTGGAGCCCAACACCTGAGCGTCCTTCGCGGGGCGCGACTTCCGGGCAAACCCGGCCACCTCAGTGCCTGGATGCCGCCGAGGTTCAGCGCGGGCTTGCGCCCGCAACCCCAATCTCGGCCTGGGAACGGATCGGAACCGCTGGTCCGGTTGACCGCACCTGGACGAGAGCGCCTCCACAGGCGAGGACGCCCGTGCCACGAAGTCTGCTGCGCGACGTCGAGAATCTGCGCGCGACGCGAACCTTTCGCGGCTTGGTGGAACAGGAAAGCCCGGAGGCTGGAATGTCCGGCTCCAGGCGCGCCAAAAGGACAGGCATCGAAGCGAGAAGGCGTCTCGTTCAGGCCCGGACCGGCCCCGCGAGGGCTGTCGCCACGACCCGCAGGAACTCGCCGCGGTCGATGGGCTTGGAGATGAAGCCTTCGGGCGGCGGCACCTGGCGGCGGGTCGAGAGGAAGTGGCGGAACGGCTCCGGGTCGCCGCCGATGCCGGTCACCGCGGTCACCACCACCACCGGCGTCTTCGCGAGCGCGGGGTCGTCGCGCAGGTTCCGGTAGAAGCGGATGCCCGACTCCTCGGGCATCGTGATGTCCAGGCAGACGAGGTCCGGCTTCTCCTTCTGCGCGGTCAGGAAACCCGTCCGGCCGTTGTCGGCGCTGAGCGTGTCGTAGCCGTTGTCGGACAGGAGCGTCCGCAGGTACGTGACCACCGCCGGCTCGTCGTCGATCACCAGCACCCGCTTCTTCGTCGTCGCCATCGCCTGGCCTCCTCTTCATGCCCAGGGGTAGCGCCCCTGGCTAGCGTGTCAGCTTCCGTGCTCCTTGAGCGCTTCCAGCGCCCGTCGCAGGGCGTCGTTCGACGCGCCTTGCAGCCCCTGCTCCAGCTCGTCGCGCAAGGACAGGCGGTCCTCGGTCGCGGCGCTCTCCGGGAGCCCCAGGGCACGCTGGACGCTGCGCAGGTAGGAGCGCCGGTCGATGGGCTTCTCCAGGTAGGTGCCGGGACCGGACATCACCCCCTGGCCCAGCGCCTGCAAAAGGTCCGACCGGCCGGACTCGTCCCGCGCGTGCGCGGTCACGATCAGCACCGGGATGCGGGCGAGCTCCGGGTCGCGGCGTAGCTCGAAGAGCAGCTTCTGCCCGCTCTTGCGCGGCATCACGAGGTCGAGCGAGATGAAGTCGGGCCGTCTCTCGCGCACCCTCTCCAACGCCTCCTCGCCGTCCGCCGCGGTCACCACCCGGAAGCCCGCGTCTTCGAGGACCGTGGCAAGGTACCGGCGCACGTCCGGCTCGTCGTCGACCACCAGAATCGTCTTGTCCTCAGGCCGCTCCATGGGACGCCTCCTGTAGAGCTTCACCGGTCTCGCTTTGCTTGGGCAGCCGGTCGCGGGGGAACACCAGCCGGAAGACCGAGCCTGCCCCTTCGGTCGACTCGAACGACACCCGGCCGCCGTGCTCCTGCGCGATCTTGCGGGTGGTCAGGAGCCCCAGGCCGGTGCCCTTCTGCAATCCTTTGGTGCTGAAGAAATTGGTGAAGACCTGCCGCCGAATCTCCGCGTCCATCCCGACACCGTCGTCCTCGACTTCGAGAATCAGGGCGCCGCGCTCGTCGCGGGTGGAGAGCTTCACGTGCCCGCCGCGGCGTTCGCTCACCTGGCAGGCGTCGACCGCGTTCGAAACCAGATTCGCCAGCGCCGTGTGGACGCCGTCTTCATCCAGCATGGCGGTAGTGGTGCCGCCGAGCGTGAGCGTCAGCTCCACCCCGCCCAGCCGGGCGGCGTCGCGGAAGAGGTCGAACACCTTCTGCGCCACCGCATCCGGTGAGCAGAGGCGCACCTGGGGGGCGCGGCCGCGGGCGAAGTCCAGGAACTCCTTCACGAACGAGGAGATGCGGTCGATGTTCTCCTCGACCATCTCCCAGCCTTGGAGGATGCGGTCGCTGTCGCCCCGTTGCATGCCAGAGCGCACGACGTAGACGCCGCCCTCCAGCCCCATGATCACGTTCTTGATGCCGTGCGCGAGCCCGGCCACCGTCTGCCCCACCGCCGCCAGCCGCTCGGCCTCGAGCTTCTCCTGTTCCAGCACCTTCGTCGCAGTGATGTCCGTGCACATCTCGATGACGTAGGGAATCGTGCCGTCCTGGAGGGTCAGCGGCACGAGCTGGACGAGGTAGGTGATGGCGCTGCCGTCGTCGCGCACGCCGCGCTCCTCGCGCACCCGTGCCTTGCCGTCCGCGAAGGTCGCCGCCGCGCCGCACCGGTCGCAGCGCTCGGTCCGGTCCTTGAACACCGCGTAGCACGGCCGCGCGCGCCACTCGCCGAAGAAGCGCGCGAACCCGGGATTCGCCTCGACCACCCGGTACCCGTCGTCGATGACGCCGATGGCCACCGGCACCTGGTTCCACAGCTCGGAGTGGATCCAGTTGCGGACGTCCTCAGTGGCGACGGTGCTGGACAACGAGATGCCTCCTGTGGGGCGTTAGCGCCGCCTGTCACCGTGCGGCGTATGGCTCCAGCCGCTGCATCAAGCTCTTCTCCGGCGCCCGATGGCAGGTGGCGCAGGTCGCGAGCTGTGCCGGGTATCGGTCGGGATGTTCCTTCACTTCCCGGCGATGACACTCGACGCACAGCCCGTGCATCGCCTGTTCGTAGCCGGGAACGAGGCCGGTAAGCGTGGGTTTGGGTTTGAGATACGAGTCCGCCAGCCGGAGGTTCTTGTGGCAGTGCAGGCACGGCGTCGAGGTGGCGCGGGTCTTCGGCAGCGCGCTGTTCGCGTGGCAGCGGGTGCAGCCGTCGCGACCGCGGAGGGCGACGACGTGGGCCTGGTGGTCGAAGAGGTCGGTGGTCGAGAACATGTCGCGGTGGCACGACGCACAGGCGGAGTTGCGCTCCAGCGGCAGGTTCGCGTGGTGGCAGGTGGCGCATCCGCTCCGGCCGGATTGCTCGCCACTGGCGGTCGATGAGAGCGACGCCGCTTCACCCCTTCGCCACCGGAGGCGAAGGCCGTTGGGGCCAACCAGCCATTCGTGGAAGGCGTGCGGAAAGATCACCCGCCGCCAGTCGCGGTCGCCGTCGAGGACCAAGAGCGCAGCCGGTGTCGCGCCAAGCGGTACCGGTTCGCCAGGGCGCAAGACGCCGATGTCGTGCAGCTTGTCCGGTCGAGCGCGCATCCAGCCGTCGACTGCCATCGCTTTGAGCGCCGGCACCGGCCGGGCGAGGTCGGGCGTCAACACCCGACGCGGCAGGAGCGCGAAGGCGACCGTGGTGCCAAGGACCAGCGCCAGCGAGTAGCCGCGCAGCCAGCCGAGGGGCCGGGGGAGGACCCGGTGGGAGAGCGGCTGGGGCCGGGGCGGCGGGAGCTCGGCGGCGGGCGGCTCGTCGAAGACGTGCAGGTGCTCGGTGAAGAAGAGGAACGCCAGCACCGCCAGGGAGACGATGCCGAGGCTGACCACGATTTCCATCCACGAGGGGAAGTAGGAGGCGCCGGCGGGCCGGGCGTAGGCGACGATAGCCGTGTCGAAGCGGTAGCCGACGACGCCGAGAATCGTCAGCCCGGAGGCGAGGGAGAGCCCGACTCGGCTCTCGCGCACCGGGCGGATGAAGCAGAGCGACATGGGGACGAGAGCGGTCACGCTCAGCTCGAACCAGAAGAGCCCGGCGGCGCCGGTGCCGGCGAAGGCGAGCGCGAGCTTCCCGCGCAGCGCGAGATCGCCCAGGCGCAGCGCCACGTAGAGGAGCAGCACCCACGCCGCCGCGAGTCCGAGACCCGCGCGCGCCTTCGATGGGACCTCGTGCCCGAAGAGCCAGGCGGAAACGTTCGACTCGGTCAGCACCATCATCAGACCGAGACCGACCGCGGAGACGAAGTAGAGCACCGGCAACAGCGGCGTGTACCAGAGGGGGTTCAGCCGACCAGGAGCGATGAGGAAGAGCGACCCGAGGGAGGACTGGTGGAGGGTCGAGAGGACGATGCCGGCGATGATGAAGACGAGCGCGTACTTCTCCAGCCACCGGTGGATGCCCCTCAGGAGCGGTCTATCGAAGAGGCTGTGCTCCAGGACGACGGGAGCGAACTCGATGGCCAGGACCGTCAGGTAGAGCATGACGCACATCGCCACTTCGAAGAGGGCGGAGCGGTCCTGCGGATAAAGGATCGGGTGCCAGATGTGCCAGGGGAGGCCCAGGTCGTAGAGGAGCCCGACCACCACCGCGGTGTAGCCGAGGAACGCGGTGAGGATCGCCGGGCGCGCAAAGGCATGGAAGCGCTTCAGGTGGAAGATGTGGACGGTGGCGGCGAGGGTGAAGCCGCCTGCGGCGAGGGCGACGCCGCTCATCACGTCGAAGGCGACCCACAAGCCCCAGGGCGCCGCGTCGGAGAGGTTCGTCACCGCCCCCAAACCGCGCCAGAAGCGGGCCACCGTCACCACCGCGAGGGCGCCGACGACGCCCCAGAGAACGGTCTTCACCGCGACCCGCCGGCTCATCGATGCCCTCCGCTTCCGCTTCCTTTGTCCTGAACCGCTTCCCTCGAATCCTGGGGAGCGCCATCCCCGCTCGGATGAGCCTCGGTACCGCTAGCGCTATCCGGCAGGGCTTCCGCATTCATCTCGGCGAGCTTCATCCGCCGCCGGGTGATCCACCAGGTGCCGGCCGCCAGCCCCCCGACCGCGAGAACGATGGTTGGGACCTTCGAGAGCGCCGCCCAGGTGCGGGAAGGCAGCGGCCGGTCGCCGGGAGCGCGGCCGCGGTTCAAGAAGTCCAGGGGGACGCCGGCGATCAGCAGCACCGAGGTGCCGCCGACATCATTCTCGCCATAGACGGTCTGGAGATAGCGTTCCGGGCTCGCCCGCAGACGCCGGTGCGCCTCGGCAAGGAGCTCGTCGCGGTCGCCGAAGATCGTCGCGTGGGTGGGGCAGGCCTCGACGCAGGCGGGCTGGAGCCCCCGGTCGAGCCGGGGCGCGCACATCGTGCATTTCTTGATGTGCGGGACCGCTTTCTCCCATTCGTACCGGGGGACCCCGAAGGGGCAGGCCATCATGCAGTAGCGGCAGCCCATGCAGCGGTCACTGTCGTAGACCACCGGTCCATCGGAGCGCTTCTGGAGAGCGCCCACCGGGCAGGCGGAGACGCAGGCGGGCTGAACGCAATGGCGGCACTGCTCCCGCACGTATTCGCCGTCGTGCCGGACGACGGTGGTGAAGCGGGTCGACGAGAGGCTGTCGATGCGCACCTTCCAAGAGCGGGAGAGGTCGTCCGGCAGGTGGTTCTCGCGCTTGCAGGCGTCGACGCACTTCTCGCAGCCGATGCACTTGGTCGCGTCGGTGAGGATGGCCTGGGGCTTGGTCATACCGGCTCCTCCTCTTTGCCGAGCGCGGCGGCGACCCGGGACCCGGAGTCCGCGGGCCAGTGCCAGCCGATTTCGGAGAGGACCTGGGTGCCGGGCAGCAGCACCGCGTGGACCAGCTTGGTCAGCGGCATCAAGAGCATCACGAGGTCGGCGCTCAGGACGTGGACGAGGAGCATCGCCCGGAAGCCGAACGGATCGAGCGCCGGATGCATGACGAAGAAGCCGGTGGCGATGGGTAGCGCGACCAGGAGCGGCAGCGCGAAGTCGAGGGGCCGGGAGAGGCTGCGGGTCGCGCGCAGGGACAGGCGCAGGGTGAAGAGCGCGACCCCCGCGATGACCGAGACGATGGTGAGCACATCGGCAGCGGTGTTGGGTAGCGCCGGCCACTTGAGACCCGTCCCCCGCGCCGAGAGCGCGATGTGGCCGGCGAGAAAGAGCGGCACCAGGAGGACGCCGACGTGGAAGAGAATCGACGTCCCCGTGAAGAGGGTCTGTTCGCGCAGCTTGTCCAGGGGTACGAGCCAGCGCAGGGTGGCGCGGAAGAGGGCTTTTCGCGGCAAGGACGGGTCCCCGGCGCGGCGCTGGACGCGCCGAATCTCCCAGGTGGTGAGGAGAACGTGTCGCAAGAGCCCCAGGACCATGAACGCGAAGCAGAAGAGGAACAGGGGACCGCGAGCGAAAGCGAGGAGCGTGGTCACGCCGCACCTCCCGCGGCGGGCACGCTCTCCGGGACCGCTTCCGGTGGAGACTTCACCGCGCTGAAGTCCAGGACCTTCAGCACCAGGTCGTGGAGGCCGACCACCTGCACGTCGAGGCCGTGGTCCTCGCAGACTTCGCGCAGCTGTTTCTTGCAGTTCGCGCAAGGCGCGACGACCAGCTTGGCGCCGGTCGCGCGGATCTGATCCGCCTTGCGTTTGCCCATCAGCTTGGTGCGGAAGCTGCGAATCTCGTCGATGGAGACGGTGCCGCCGCCTCCTCCGCAGCAGTAGTTCTGCTGCCGGTTGGGGGTCATCTCCACGAAGTCGTCGCAGATGGCCCGGAGGATTTCCCGCGGCTCCTCGGTGATGCGCCCCGCGCGCGCGAGGTTGCAAGGGTCGTGGTAGGTGACCTTCTCTTCGATGTGCTCCTTCTTCAGCGGCAGCTTGCCCTGCCGGAGCGCTCCTGCTGTGTACTGGAGGAAGTTGACCACCTGCGGGGCCTCGGGACCACAGAAGGTGGAGGCGAACCAGGCGGAGCGCGTCGCGTGCCCGCACTCGCCGATGAGGATCTTCTTCCCGTGCAACCGCCGGACCTCGTCGACCTCGCGATGGACGATGCGCTCCATCATCCGGTCGCTGTAGAAGAGGCCGTAGTTGATGCCGTCGTAGTTGCCGGTGCCGATGGTCCAGGAGCCGCCGGTAAGCGCCATCACCGCGGCGTTTCCCATCAGGGTGTCGGGCTCCAAGAGGTAGTCGCTCACCGCGGGGAAGAAGACGTGCTCCGCGCCCTCGACGTCGAGGGGGAACTTCACCTCCGCCCCGAAGTTGTCGCGCAGCTCCTCCTCCAGGAACTCGCAGGTGTCCTTGAGGGCCGGCACCGGTATCGCCGAGGTGTTGCCCACCCCCTGGAGCTGCTCGCGCACGGCGACCACCAGCGCTTTCGGGACCACCCCGACCTCCGCGAGCAGCCACCGCGACAGGTGGGTGATGAGGCCGTGGTCGATGCCGAGCGGGCACGACAGCTTGCAGCGGCGGCAGGCGGTGCAGCGGTAGAACTCCTCGCCCATCCGGTCGATGTACTCGTCGGTGAGGACGAAGCCGCTGCCGAGTCGCGCCGCCAGCATGCCCGGGCGGGTGAAGTAGCGGCGGTAGACGGTGAGGAGAAGCTCGGAGCGCCGGCAAGGGATGTCGCGGGGGTCGGCGGTCGCCTCGTAGAGCTGGCAACCCGCGGAGCAGCGCGCGCACTTGGCGCCGGCCCGCGCGGCGAGGTCCAGCGATACTCCATAGCTGGAGTGCTCCAGGACAGCCGCGAAGGCCTCCAGGAACCGTCGCGGGCGGTCGGTCGCGGTCAGGCAGCTCTTCTCGACGACGTAGCTGTAGGGGCTCTTCTTTTCCACCATTCGAGTCTCAGTCTCCTTTCCCCGTCAGGCGCCGCCGATACCGGGGGGGCGGGCCGGCCCCGGTCCCGGCTCCAGCGTCCCTTTGAGGAAGCGCTCCAGCAGATCGTCAACGCTGCCGCTCACCCAGGAGAGCACCCGGATGCCGTGCTCGGTCAGCATGTCCTCGAAGAAGTCCTGGACCCCCCCGCAGATGAGGGTGTCGACGCCCTGGTCGCGAAGGAGGCGGAAGCGGTCCAGGGCCTCGCGGCTGCGCAGGACGAAGTCGCGCTGCTCCACCACCTTCCCGCGGCGGATCGTGAAGATGGCGATGGTGGCCGAGTACTCGAAGCAGGGGGCGACCGACTCGCCGAATCGCGGGATGGCGACCTTCACGCTGGTCTTCCCACGCAAGAGCCGGGCCGGGTCTGTTCGCGAGCGGAAGTTCCGGACCGGCGAGGGAAAAGGCGAGTCGCGGCCCCGATCGCCGCTGCCAGCGGCCTTGTTTCAACGGCGGAGCATGTTTCGTTTCGCCGTGTTTCGAAGCAGAAGCGTTCAGGAGAGACCGAGCGACCGCGCATCCCTTCGGACCGATCGGTCGGATCCGACGGATCGGCCTGAGCGCGGACGCGACGAGGAGAGCCTCAGCGCTTGCGGCTCGAGCGGATGCCGTAGCGGTTCATCTTCCGCCAGAGCGTGACGCGGCTGATGCCCAGATCCTGCGCCGCCTTCCCCAAGGCGCCCCCCGAGCGGCCCAGCGCGGCCCGGATGGCGTCGGCCTCGGCGCGGTCGAGGCCGCTGGGCGCGCTGTCGAGCTCAGCGGCAGCGGAACGGGTGAGCGGCTGCAGCTCCTCGGGGAGGTGGACGACATCGATCATCTGTTCGTGGCAGAGGACGAAGCCGTGCTCGATGACGTTCTCCAGCTCCCGCACGTTGCCGGGGAAATCGTGGCGCAGGAGTAGCTCCATCGCCGCCGGCGTCAGGCCCTGGATGCGCTTGCCGCGCTTGGCGTTGAACCGGCGGACGAAGTGCTCGACGAGGTAGGGAATGTCTTCGCGCCGTTCCCGCAACGGCGGCACGCAGAGGCGAACCACCCCCAGGCGGAAGTAGAGGTCGTCGCGGAAGGCGCCCTCGCTCACCAGGTCGGCGAGCCGGCGGTTGGTCGAGGCGATCACCCGGACGTTCGCCTTGAGCGTGCGCACCCCGCCCAGGGGCTCGTACTCGCGCTGCTGGAGGACCCGCAGGAGCTTCACCTGGGTCGGCGGCGGCAGCTCGGCCACCTCGTCGAAGACGATGGTTCCCCCCTCAGCGAGAGCGATTCTGCCCGGCTTGTCCTTCTTCGCGTCGGTGAAGGCGCCGCGCACGTAGCCGAACAGCTCCGACTCGAAGAGGCTCACGGGGAGGGAACCGCAGTTGATGACCACGTACGGTCCTGCTCGGCGGGAGCTCAGGTTGTGAATCGCGCGGGCCAAGAGCTCCTTGCCCGAGCCGCTGGGGCCCTCGATCAACACGGTCGCGTCGCTCTCCGCCACGTCCGGGAGCACCGCGAAGATCTTTCGGAACGCGTGGCTGCGCCCGACGATGTCCTCGAAGGTGTAGCTCGCCTGGATTTCCCGACGGAGCTGCTCGATGGCGGTGAGGTCGCGGAAGGTCTCCACCGCGCCGAGGAGGTTTCCTTGAGCGTCCTTCAGGATCGCGGTCGAAATGCTGATGGGCACCGCCCGGCCGCGCCCGGCGAGGATGTGGGCGGGCACGTCGATGAGCTCGCGGCCGGTCTCCATCGTCTGCCGGAGCGCACAGCCGCGCTCGCAGAGGTCGGCGTGGAAGACGTCCGCGCAGCGCCGGCCGATCGCCTGTTCCGCCGGAACGCCGGTGATGCGCTCGGCCGCGCGGTTGAAGGAAGTGATGTGCCAACGGTGGTCGACCGTGAAGACGCCGTCGGCGACCGAGCTCAGGATCGTCTCCACGAACCGCTTGTCTTCAGGGCCGTCCATCGCCACGCCGGTTCTCTGGTCCCCGACGAACGGCGAGCGCGGCACCAGGCGAGAGCGCTGTCGATCTCCACCGACGCCAACCGGAACCGCTCTCGCCCACCAGGCGCCCGCTTCGCGCCCGCGAAGGATGGTCGCGCGTGGCGGCGGGCACGGACATCCAAACGCCGTGGCCCTCCGGTTCAACAGATTCGATGGCCCAGCGGATCCGACGCGGCGGAAATCATCGGCCTCGGAGGCGACGCGATGCAGGCGCTCTTCATCGTCAACGATGCGCCCTACGGCGTGGAGCGGACCTACAACGCTCTGCGGCTGGCGGACGTGATGCTCACGCTGGAGCCGGAGCTCGATCTGACCGTGTTCCTCTTGGGCGACGCGGTCTGGTGCGCGCGCGCCGGCCAGGAGACGCCGAGCGGCTATTACAACGTCGAGCGGATGCTCAAGCCGCTCGTGCGCCGGGGGATGGTGCTCGCCTGCGAGACCTGCCTGACCGCGCGGGGCCTGAAGGCGGCCGACCTCGCCGAAGGGTGCCGCAGCGCTCGCCTGGGGGAGCTGGGCTCTCTCACCCTAGAAGCGGACAAGGTGATCACGTTCTAGCCCGCCCGGTCGAAGAGTGCGCAGGCCCTCGGAGCCGGCGCCTGGCGCGGCCCGGATGCGGGCGCCGCATCGGCTCGGTCGCTATCGGCTCCGCCCGCGTGGGGCGGATGAGCCCGCGGCGATGCGCCGGCCTCCTTCAGCTTGCCCATCGCGCCGGCAGGAGCGGTGCTGCCATCCGGCGCGAGACCGGCCTGGGCGAAGACCAGGCGGGTGGCGGTGGTCGTGACGACGAACCCGGGCGGGACATGGTCAGCTCGCCGTAGGCGTCGAGGAGCTGGACCTTGCCGGCGCCGAAGTCCGGCGTCACCCGCGGGGTGAGGTGATGGAATGCCGTGCCGGTCACGATGAGGCGCGCCCGCCGGACGACCAGGGTGTCCGCCGGCTTTTGCACCCCGAAAGCGCTCCTGCCACCCACGTCGAGGAGGCCACCGAGCCGGACCGAGACGCGGCTGACGCCCGGTGCCTCGATCCGGCGGGCGGTAGCGCTGTCGTCGGCCCGTGCGGATTCGCCGAGCACGGCGCCGGGACCGAGGCGAAAAGGGAAAGCGCTGCCGCTAGGCACGACATCGAGGCGAACGCCAAAGTCATCGTCTGCTCCTTTCCAAAGGGACGACGGGGAGGGCTCTCTCAAGAGAACCGCGCGCGGGGCGAATCGAGGCTCACGACGCGGCGGCGGGCCCCGAAGGTTCGACGTCAAGGCGAAACGATCAAGCGGAAAGTTTGGCGGCTCGGATAAGGCAAACAGATCGTCGTTTCCGGCCCATCCAACAGGTTGAGGCGAGCGAGGATGGCAAGCGAGGGCGCTGGCCGTTCAGAGGTAACGGACCGCGACCGCGATGAGCGTGGCGCCGAGGATGGCCTTGACGAGAAGCGGTGGCACCCGGCGTTGGAGGCGGGCGCCCAGGTAGATTCCGGCCATCCCGCCGAGGCCGAATAGCATGCCCAGAAGCCAGTCGGGCCGAGCGAGCGCCGCGTGTGCCGTCGGCATGAAGGCATAGACCAGCGCGGCGAACACCGACGTCACCCAGGTCGACAGGAGTGTCGCGCCGGCCACCGCGAACGGGGGCAATCGCAGCACCGAGACGCACAACGGCGCCAGCACCGCGCCGCCGCCGATGCCGTAGGCGCCCGCCGCGACGCCGACCAGGAGCGAAGGGAGCACCAGCGCTGCCGTGGGGAACGACAGCTCCCCGGTGGTCGTGAGGATGCTCGTGCGGCTCCAACCGACGCGGCCGCCGACGATCCTCTCGCTGGCCGGCGCGGCCGCCTCTGAGCCAACCGGCAGCGGTCTCGCTGAGCGTCGCGCCCGCCGCCATTCGGTGAACGCGTCTTGGACGACCCGCAGCCCGAGCAGTCCCAGGATGACGCCCGCGAACACCCGAAATCGCGCCGGGTCGGCCAGGACCGTGACGTGCAGGCGGTAGCCGACCAGCACCCCGGGGAGGGTCCCGGCGAAAAGCAGCGCGAAGAGCGTGCGCGAAAGGTGCCCGTCGCGGAGGAACCGAAAGACGCCGACGGGGATGGAGACGATGTTGTAGACGAAGTTCGTCGCCGAGACGCCCGGCGCGGTGTAGCCGAACACGCTGACCTGGAAAGGCAGCAGGATGAACGCGCCGGAGACGCCGCCGGTGGAGGTCAAGAGCGACACCACGAACATCACCAGCGGCGGTACGAAGACATAGGTCGAGACGCCGGAGACCGGAAAGTGGACCCAGAGCTTGTCCAGCCAGCCGATCATCGGGGTCGCTCCCGATCGTCACCCGGAGCGCGGGCCTCCGACCGCATCCTGGCGCCGGACACGTCAGCGGCCCGAGGCACGACGACGCGCCCGCCGCGAGGCCTCGACGCGCCTCTCGGCAGCGCCTCCGTCCAGGCCGCGAGGAAGGTCCGCGATCGCAGTCGACCGTTACCGCTTCAGCCCGGCGCGGGACCGATGCGCTCGAAGATCTCGTCGATCAGGCCCGGCCCGTCGCTCAGGGCGCGAGGACTGTCCGCGATCGCCGCCGACCGTTACCGCTTCAGCCCAGCGCCCGCGCGATGCGCCCGAAGACCTGGTCGACCGCGCCCAGCCCGTCGATGGGCCTCAGCAGCCCTTTCGCTCGGTAGTAGTCGATCAGCGGCTTGGTCTGCGCCTCGTAGGTCTTGAGCCGCGCGCGGATGGCCTCTTCCCGGTCGTCGTCACGTTGATAGAGCTCGCCGCCGCAAGCGTCGCAGACGTTCGCGTTCTTCGGCGGGTTGAAGGTGACGTGGAAGGGCGTGTTGCACTGGGTGCAGGTGCGCCGGCCGGAGAGCCGCTTCACCAGCTCGTCGTTGTCGGCGGTGAGGCAGAGGACGTGATCGAGCGCTCGGCGCTGCTTCTCCAGCATCACCCCCAAGGCGTCCGCTTGCGCTACCGTCCGGGGGAAGCCGTCCAGGAGGAAGCCGTCTTTCGCGTCCGGCTCCCGGATGCGTTCCGCCACCAGGCCCACCACCACGCCGTCGGGGACCAGCCCGCCGGCGTCCATGTGACCCTTGGCCTCCTTGCCCAGAGGGGTGCCCGCCTTGACCGCGGCCCGCAGCATGTCGCCAGTGGAGATCTGCGGGATGGACCGGGTTTCAGTGAGGCGCTTGGCTTGCGTTCCCTTGCCGACGCCCGGCGGGCCCAGGAGGATGAGGTTCATGATGGTCTCCTTTAGCGCTCACGCTCGGCGAACGCGCTGCTTGCCGGCACCCAGGTCGTGCCTGAACCCGGACACTCACGTCCGGCTCCAACTCAAGCTTGGGCGGTGCCTCTCCAGTGAACCCAGCACGTCCTCGGACCACGTTCCGCTCAGTGCCACTCCCAGTCGATGAAGCCGGGCTTCACGTCGACCATCGCGTTGACCACCAGCTCGACCAGCCCGCCGTAGCCGATGCCCGCGCGCTCCCAGGCGTCATAGTACTTGAGCATGTCGCGGATTTGCCCCTTGCAGTTGGAGCAGGGCGCGCAGACGTACTTCGGGTGGTCCTTGTCCATCGGCAGGCCCTGGAAGGCGGTGAGAATCTGCCGCATCTTCCGGCGGCCGCTGACCTGGAACCTCCAATCGGGGAAGTTGTGGCCCTGCATGATGGCGAAGCCGGAGCCGCCGCCGCAGCAGTAGTTGTGGACCCCGTGCGGCTCCATCTCCCGGAAGCGCTCCTGGGGGACGACAGCCCTGACGACCTCCCGCTGCGGCTCGACGATGCCCATCAGCCGGGTGATGTTGCAGGGGTCGTGGAGGGTGACGGGAAAGTCGTTGCGGCTCGGGTCGAGCTTGATGCGGCCGCTCTTGACGATGTCCGCCATCAAGGTCAGCGCGCTCTCCCGGGGGATGTTCAGGTCGCCGGTCAAGATGCGGTCGGCGATGACCCCCAGCACCTTGTGCGCGTGGCCGCACTCGCCGACCACGATCTTCTTCACCTTGAGCTTCTTCGCCGCCTGCATGTGGCGAATCAAGGTCCGGGCGAGCTGCACGTCGTCGTAGAAGGCGCCGTAGTTGATGCTGTCGTAGGCGGCGAGCTCGCTGGAGAGGGTCCAACTGATGCCGGCCGCCTCGAGGAGGAGGCCGAAGGCGCCGGGGTTCTCCGGCCAGGCCAGGATTTCGCCGGCGTTGTGCATCACCAGGACGTCGGCGCCTTCCTTGTCCCAGGGCGTCTTCAGGGAGAGGCCGGTCTTCTCGGAGATGTCCTCGTCGATGAAGTCCAGGTTGTCCTTGACGACGATGGCGTTCATCCCCGTCGAGGAGCCGGTGCGCTGCTGGAGCATGGAACCGTCGCCGTGGAGCTCGCGGGTGGAGATGCCCAGCTCCTGGCTCGCGACCTTCCGGATCTCCCGGGCAATCATCCCGTTGTCGACCCCCAACGGGCAGCTCTGGCCGCAGCGGCGGCAGAGGTTACACCGATAGGACAGCTCGATCAGCCGGGCGATTCCTTCCCATGACAGCTCGATGTCGCCGCGGCCAAAGGTCGAGCCCTTGACGTGCTTGAAGTAGAGGCGCCGGAAGACCTCCGACCGGTACGTCGGGCGGTAGAGCGGGTTGCGGCCGCTCTCGGTGTAGACGTGGCAGGCCTCGGAGCAGGTCTGGCAGCGGGCGCAGTGCTCCATCGAAATGACGAGCGGCTGGAGGAAGGTCCAGTTGTCGGCGCCGCTGAAGAGCTTGCGCATCCCGCCGAGGAACGTCTGGACCAGGCGGTCCTCCTCCTCCTTCGTCTGAGGCTTGGGGATGTTGACGACGATGGTGTCGTCGACGCAGACGAACTTCTCCTGCTCCTTCTCGGTCAGCGGCTTGAAGGGCGGAATCCAGCCGGGCTGGTCGTACGGAGGAGGGAGGGGCTCCTGGTCGGCGAGCTTCAGGTGGCCGACGGGACCGCTGCCGCGACCCAGGTCGTGGATGGAGGGGGAGGCTCTCATTTGTGCTCTCCGTATTGGCTGAAGTCCTCAGTCGCCAGGTCGACCCAGCTCTTCTCGCCGCCGCCCTGGATGTGCGGTGCCGCCCAGCTCACCTTCTGCGTCAGGTTCGCGAGGATGAGCTTCTCTCGCGGTCCGCCGGGGAGGTTCGGCTCGTCGTTCCAGCGCACCGAGTGGTAGGCGAAGTACTTGGCGACGAAGTGCGCCATGTGGGTCAGCGGGATGTACGCGGTCAAGGTGGCGAGCAGGCACGCGGTCACCGCGACCATCGCCCCGGCGGCGCCGGAAGCGACGGGGACGAGGTGGCCGGCGAGCAGGTTGTGGACGAATTCGCTCGCGAGCACGAACCGTGGATCGAACGCGACGAAGGTGACGAGCGCGAAGCCGAAGGTGACGATGAAGAACAAGAGGTTGCCGACGTCCGCGGCGGTGGTGAAATCCGCGAGGTCCGGATCGGTCAGCCGCCGCTGCAAGAGGCCGAGCGCGCCGAGGAAGACGAGCCCGGCGCCGATCGCGGCGACGAGCGCGATCAGAATCTGCCAAGCCCCAGCGACAGCGCTCCAGCTCCCTCCGGCGAAGTGGGCGAGAGCGGCGCCGAGGGCCATCAGGACGGTCGCGGTGAAGGTCAGGTAGAGGCCGAAGTGGAAGGGGAACGAGCGCCACCACATCTTGCGGTTGTGCTCGTGGAGGGCCTCGAGGAAGACGATTTCCCGGCCCATGGCGGTCATCTCGGCGCTCTTGGAGACGTGCCGCGGCTTCTTCCACCACTCCGGCTCCTCGAGGTAGCTGCCGCCGTGCTGGGCGCGCTCCTTTTCGTGGGGCACCGGGTACAGCTCCCAGCGCAGGTGCATCGGCATCTTCGAGAACATCCGGATGCGCGCCAGGACGGCGACGACGAACACCGCCACCCCGGCGTAGGTGACCAAGTACGGAATCATGGGCACGGTGAGACCTCCTGGTGAGCGGCACCGATCACGCTGATCGGCAGCTCGATGATTCTGGGGCCGGCCGCGGGCCCACCGGCAGCGGCACCGGAGCCCGAAAGCGCGGCAATCACGTTTTCGACGGTGACGGGGCGGGCGACCTCGACGACGTGCTGCCAGCCGCGTTGGCGGGCCCGCTGGGCGGCGGCGGGCGAGAGGCCGACGGCGCGAACGTGCGAGGTCCAGCCGGAGCAGCAGCGGTCTTCCTCGACGGCGTCGACCTCGGCGGCGTCGCGCAGGAGCCAGCCGCTCAAGGGCGCCGAGCCGATGACCACCCGGGCGGTTTCGCTCAACGGTCGTTGCGCTTCGAGGACTTCCGCTCCCGCGCGATCGAGCGCCGCTCCGAGGGCCCCGGCCGGCGTGAAGAGGCCGAGCCGCTGGCCGAAGAGCGGCCGCCGGGAAAACCAGTCGAGCGCCGCGGCGTGGCGGACGGTGGAGCCGATGACGAACAGGGCGGGCGGCTGGATACCAGCAGCGGTGCCGGCTTTCTCTAGCGCTGTCAGGGTGCTGACGACCACGCGCTGGCGCGAGGAGGTGCCCCGGGCGACGAGCGCGGCGGGGGTGTCGGCCGGCATCCCGGCCTCGACGAGCTTGGCGACCACCGCCGGCAGGCTGGAGACGCCCATGTAGCCGACCAGGGTCGCGTGCGGGTCCTGCGCCAGGAGGTCCCAGCGGACCTGGGGGCCGTCGGACTTAGAGCTCTCGTGCGCGGTGACCAGCGTCAGGCGGACGGACTCGCCCCGGTGGGTCGGAGGGATGCCGGCGCTCGCGAGGGCTCCGATTCCCGAGGTGACGCCGGGGACGATTTCGTAAGGGATGCCCGCCTGGGTGAGCGCCTCGGCCTCTTCGCTCCCGCGGCCGAAGACCAGCGGGTCGCCGCCCTTCAGGCGCACCGTACGTCTGCCCTCGCGGCCGAGGCGGACGAGGAGGGCGTTCGTCTCCTCCTGCGGGACCGAGTGGTGGCCGGCCTCCTTGCCGACGCCGTGCAGCTCGACGTCGCGCTTCAGGTCGCAGGGGAGGGCGCCTATGGCCAGGCGGTCGTAGACGATGGCGTCGGCCTCGCGCAGGCGGGTACGCGCGCGAACCGTGAGCAGGCCCGGGTCGCCGGGTCCGGCGCCGACGAGGGAGACCAAAGGTAGGCGCGCGCGCGCGACGGCGTCAAAGCCATTGTGGCCCGGCGCCGGGACGCTCGCATTTCCCCGAGCGCTGTCTTCGCGCTCGGTGGCGTCGATCAGACCGATCGGTCGGATCGGACTGATCGGCCCGATCGACGCTGCAGAGTGGGCGTGCGGCATCGGGTGTGGCCGAAGCGCCTCGGGCGTCGCGACCTCCGGCGCAAGCCACGCGCTGAGCTCTTGCGCTCCCGGCACCCGGGCGCGCAGCCGGTCGGCGTCGACGGTCCCCGCGAAGAAGGCGTCGTAGCGCTCTTCGGCCGCCGCGCGCGGCAGGTGCAAGTCGTGGACGGCCCGTCGAAACCGCGTCGCCGCGTCGAGCCACTCGGCCCATTCCTCGCCCAGCTTCCGCTCGAAGAGCTGCCGCAGCCGCCGGACCACGAACGGCGCGCCTCCGGCGGAAGCGATGGCGAGCTGGAACGCTCCTCGCTTGACCCGCGCCGGCAGATGGAACGTACACAGCTCCGGGTCGTCGGCCACATTGACCCAGATGCCCGCCGCCTTGGCTTCTTCGAAGACCTGGGCGTTGACCGCGCGGTCGTCGGTGGTGGCGAAGACGATGCCAAACCCGTGCGTGTCGCCCGAATGGAAAGCGCGCTCGCGAAGCGCGATGCGACGCCGCTGGATCAGCTCGCGCAGCGCTGGCAGGCACACCGGCGCCAGCACCGTCACCCGCGCGCCGGCCTCCAGGAGCCCTTCTGCCTTGCGCAGCGCGACCTCGCCGCCGCCGACCACCAGCGCGGGCCGTTCGCTCAGGTTCAGCATCACCGGATACATGGTCGGCGCCTCCGCGGCCAGGTCTCGTCAGGCCTGCAGCTCCTCACGAACGGAGATCGCGATTTTGTAGAGCACGGTCAGCACCAGCGCGCCGAGGGCGTAGATGCCCAGCGCGATGAGCAGCTCGCGCCCGGTCGGGTAGTACTGGGTCACGTCGTCCAAGGGCGAGGGGACGAAGCCCGTCAGCACCATCGCCAGGCCCTTGTCGATCCACAGCGAGCCGTAGACCGCGATGCAGCCAAAGACCAGCAGCTTGTGGTTGCGCCGGAACCGGGGAACGATCAAGAGCACCAGCGCGACCACCGCCAGCGTGACCGACGCCCAGCTCCAGGGGACGAGCATCGTGTGTCCGTGCAGGCCGAGGTAGGCGTAGGTGTAATGCGCGATGTCCTCGGGCACGTGGCTGTACATCGTGGTGAAGACCTCGAGGAGGATGAAGAAGGCGTTGATGGCCATCGCGTAGGCGACGATCTCGGCGAGCTTGTCGATCGCCTGGAGGCCGGGGTCGAACTTGGTGGTGCGGCGGACGACCAGCGCCAGGAGGATCAAGAGCGCGGGACCGGCGGCAAAGGCCGAGGCGAGGAAGCGCGGCGCCAGGATGGCCGACTCCCAGAAGGTGCGTCCGGCGAGGCCGCAGTACAGAAACGCGGTCACGGTATGGATGCTGACCGCCCAGGGCACCGACAGGTAGATCAGTGGCTTGACCCACTTCGGCGGCGGCATCCCCGCGCGCTCGGCGCGGAGGGTCGCTCGGGAGATGATGACGTTGAGGGTCAGGTAGCCGAACAGGACGACGGTGTCCCAGAACAGCATCGAGTGCGGCGTCGGGTGCAGGAAGATGTTCATGAACCGCATCGGCTGCCCGAGGTCCACCGTGACGAACAGGATGCACATCACGACCGCGGTAATCGCCAGGAACTCGCCGAGGATGGTCATCTTCCCGAACGCCTTGAAGTGATGCAGGTAGTAGGGCAGCACGACCATGACGGCGGAGGCGGCGACGCCGACCAGGAACGTGAGCTGAGAAACGTACAGACCCCAGACCACGTCGCGGGACATGCCGGTGAGGCCGAGGCCGTGGATGAACTGCCCGGCGTAGGCGATGGCGCCGATGGCGATGAGAACGAGGAGCCCCGTGATCAAGGTCCAGTAGCGGCGGCTTCCTCTGAGTGCGCTCTCGAGCATGCTCTACCCCTAGAGGATGTAGAAGACGTTGGGCGAGGTTCCGAGCTCCGGCTTGCGGCGGACGACGTTGGCGGTTCGCAGGATCTGAGCGACCGGGGACTTCGGATCGTCGCGGTCGCCGAAGGTCATCGCCGGGGAGGTCCCCAAGGGGGCGAAGACTTTCGCGCAAGCCTCGACGCAAAGCGGCATCTCGCCCACGTCGAGCCGCTCGGCGCAGAAGGTGCACTTCTCGACCACGCCCTTGGTCCGGGTCGGGAAGTCGGGATTGGCCTCGGGTTCGCCCGGGGTCCAGGGAGCGAAGTACTGGCGGGGATCTTCCCAGTTGAAGCTGCGGGAGCCGAAAGGACAAGCGACCATGCAGTAGCGGCAACCGATGCAGCGGTGGAGGTCCTGCATCACGATTCCGTCGGCGCGCTTGAAGGTCGCCTGGGTCGGGCAGACCCGGACGCACGGCGGATCATCGCAGTGGTTGCACATCACCAGGGTCGGCTCTTCCTTCTTCGCCGGTTCCAGAAAGGGGCCGGAGAGCTCCGGGAAGACGTGGTCGAACGGCTCCTTCCAGTCCCACTTCACCTCGTGCTTCGGATTCGAGAGGAGCGGCAGGCGCCGGCCGGGAAACAGGTAGGGGACGTTGTGGCCCTGGTCGCAGGCCTCGATGCACTTGGTGCAGCCCCTCTCCTTCAAGCACTTGCGGGTGTCGATGACCATCGCCCAGCGCTTGGCCTTGAGCTCGCCGGCGGCCGGCTGGACGTGCGGCGCCGACTTCTGGATCGCGGTGGCCAGCGGCGCGGCGGCGGTTCCCAGCGCGCCCAAACCCGCCCATTTGAGAAAGCTCCGTCGCTCCATGGTCACTTCTCTCCCGGTCGCTGATGGCAGTCCCAGCAGTACGGCTCGACGCCGAGATAGGCGTGGCACTTGTCGCAGAACTGGGCCGGGTGCGAGTGGCAGCGGAAGCAGGCCCCGGACTGGCGCGTGTCGCTCAGGTTGATGCGATAGGTCTCCCCGTCGGCGGCGAGGTAGTCCCGGTCGAGCCCGCGCACCGCGCTGTCGCGCCAGTCGTCCAGAAGCTGCATGTGCTCGGCGCGCATGAACGACGACGACTCGATGCAATGCTTTCCGTCGGCGCCGGCAGGCAGCTCGAGCTTCGGCGGCGCGCCGCGGTGTCCCGTCGCAAGGGCGTACCAGGCGGGCGCGGTGATCAGAACGACGAATATCGCCAGCCCGCCCAAGATCTTCCCGGTGTCATACATCGTCAGGCGGCCTCCTCGGCGTCACGTAGACAGTAGGATGGGTGGAGCGGAGCGTAGCCCATCTTTCTCGACCGCTGCCGATGGGTTCCGCTCCGCTTCACCCATCCCACACGGTTGGCCGAAATGCCTCGGAACATTCTCGACGACATCGCTACGCCGCCTCCACAGTCGGGTGTTCCTCGCTGTCGGCCGGCGGCGCCTCGACCTCGTCCCGCATCGGTTCCTTGCGGAAGTTGAGCTCGCGCTCCTTCTCTCCCTTCATCACGAGCGCGTTGGCGACCAGCTCGGTGATGCCGCTGACCTTCACGCCGGGCGCCCAGAAATCGCAGACGGTCGTCAGGGTCGCCCGATCGATCGCGCAGCAGGCGGCGAGCACGTTGACGCCGTGCTTGTCCTGGACGTACTGGACCGCCTTCCCGCGCGGCATCCCGCCGCGCAGCCGCATCTCCATGTTTTCGTCGGTGCCCAGGCCCGCGCCGCCGCCGCAGCAGAAGGTCTTTTCGCGGATGGTCCCTTCGGGCATCTCGAAGAAGTTGTGGCAGGCCGCTTTGATCACTTGCCGCGGCTCTTCCAGCATGCCCATCGCGCGGGCCGGGTTGCAGGAGTCGTGGAAGGTCACCCGCCGGCCGTCGTTGCGCGAGGCGTCCAGCTCGAGCTTGCCGTGCTGCACGAGGTCCGCCGTGAACTCCATGATGTGAATCATCTTGGTCGACCGGGCGTTCTCGAAGACCGTGCCGGTGATCGGCGACTTCGGGACCTCCAGGAAATCGGGCGGCCCGTTCATCGTGTCCATGTACTGGTTGATGACGCGCCACATGTGGCCGCACTCGCCGCCGAGAATCCACTTGACGCCGAGCCGCTTGGCCTCCGCGTACATCTTCGAGTTCAGCCGTTTCATCATGTCGGCCGAGGTGAAGAGGCCGAAGTTGCCGCCCTCGGAGGCGTAGGTGCTCCAGGTGTAGTTGAGCCCCAGCTCGTGAAAGAGCGCCAGATAGCCCATGCAGGTGTAGATGCCGGGCTCCGCCAGAAAATCGCCGGACGGCGTGACGAAGAGGATGTCCGCGCCCTTCTTGTTGATGGGAACGTCGATGTGGACGCCGGTCACCTCCTCCACGTCCTCGGCGAAGAACTCGAGGGTGTCCTTGAGGCCATGCGGCTGGATGCCCAGGTGGTTCCCGGTGCGGTAGCAGTCGGCGACCGGGTGCATGACCCAGTTGACCGACAGGCCGAGCAGGTGCAGCAGCTCGCGGCCCATCATCGTGATTTCGGCGGTGTCGATGCCGTAGGGGCAAAAGACCGAGCAGCGCCGGCACTCGGTGCATTGATAGAAGTAATAGAACCACTCCTTGAGCACTTCCGGCGTCAGCGGGCGCGCGCCGGCCCAGCGGCCGAGGATTTTCCCGAAGGTGGTGAAGTCGTGGCGATAGACGCTGCGCAAGAGCTCCGCGCGCAGCACCGGCATGTTCTTCGGGTCGCCGCCGCCGATGTAGAAGTGGCACTTGTCCGCGCAGGCGCCGCAGCGCACGCAGATGTCCATGAAGACCTTGAACGACCGGTACTTCTGCAGCCGCTCCCGCATCCCGTCGAAGATGATCCGCTTCCAGTTCTCCGGGAGCTTCCAGTCCTCGTCGGTCGGATGCCAGGCGTGTCCGTTGGGAAAACCGATGTGCTCCAGGTCCTTGGGCTTGGAGGGATAGATGAAGCTGCCGGGCCGGAAGACGGTCGGCGTGTCCCGCCAGTCGGTCGCGGGCGGCTGGTAATCGACCCGATGGACCTCTTCCGGGTGGTAGTACTCGAGCTCGTCCGGCTTGTGCGCTTGAGACATGCTCACTCCTTGTCCAGAGGCAGGCCGGCCTCGCGCATCCGGTCGCGGAATTCGTCCTCGTACTCCGCGTAGGTGTGGACCGGGAGCGGACGGTTCCACGGATTGACGTGGTGGCGCGCGCGGTTGTCGTTGGCGAGGTTGCGCGTCGGCGACAAGAAGACGCCGCCCAGGTGCATCAGCTTGCTGAACGGGAAGTAGGCGAGCAGCGTGCTGACGCAGAACAGGTGCGCGTAGAAAATCCAGCCCACCGCAGGCGGATGTGGCGCGAGGACCAGAAGACCCATCACCGCGGCCTTGACCTGCGAGACGTCGACCTTGTCGATGTGCCTCATCCACAGGCCGGTGCAGCCGATGGCGAGGAACAAGAACAGCGGAAAGTAGTCGGCCGGGAGCGACAGATAGCGCATCCGCGCCCAGCCGAGGCGCCGCGCGAGCAGGAACGTCACCGCGCCCAGGAAGACGAAGCTCGTGATGTAGATCCCCGGAACGCCGACCTGCAAGAAGCCGTCGACGTTGGTGAGGACGTCGACGAACCGGGGAATCGGAGCGAAGAAGAAGCGCAGGTGGCGCAGGACGATGATCAGCATCGAGTAGTGGAAGGCGAGCGCCGCCGCCCACAGCCACTTGTTGGTACGATAGGCGAGCTGGCCGTCGCGCAAGACCGTTTCGCGGTTGCGGAAGAGCGAGCGAAACGCCAGAATCTCCAGCGCCATCCGGCCCATGGCTTGCCATCCGGTCGCGGGGTTGTCGAGCTTGTCCTGTTTGATCCACGGAAGCGACTTCTGCTGGCCGCAGGTCGTGGGAATGCGGAACGGCACCGGCGAGCGGCCCCAGCCGATGACCTTGACGACGATGCCGACCAGAAAGACCGCGGCCGCGAAGTAGGGAACGACGACGCCAAAGAGCCAGCGCAGGTCGCCCAGGTGAACGCCGACGTACGCGGCGAGCAGGAGCACGAGGACCGCGGCGAGAGAAACGAGAGCTTTCATGGTTCACCACCGTAGGGCGGGGGCTCGTCCCCCGCCGAATCGCCCAGGCAATCCGACGCGGTCGGGGGACAAGCCCCCGCCCTACGTATTTCTCCTCCAACGGGATTCAACGTGATCAGCGGCGGCTCTTCGACCATGTCGAGCGTGCCGGCCTCGATGTTCCAGCGACGCAAGAGCCCGCCCACGCTGCGTTTGAGCTCGTTCAGGCGAAGCTGGAACACCTGTTCGCGCAGGCGGACGTAGACGTCGAACGCCTGCATGCCCAGCCGCTCGATCTGCCGATCGAACGCAGCGAGATCGTCCAATGACGCGCCGGGGACCTCTTCGCGCACGATTTCGCGCAAGCGCCAAACGAACCCGACCGCCTGCGAAGGCGACAAATCCTGGACGGCCCGGACGCGCAACACCGCGTCGAGCGCGGACGCGGCGGCGGTCCCGGGAGGCTCTGGGCTCGCCGCCGCGTGGAGAAGGTGAGGCAACTCGGTCCGGTACGTGTTTCCGACCGGATTCGCGAACGGATCTCGTTGCTGGCGCCAGAGCTTGCCCCCGACGCCGTGCTCATCGAGGATGGCGTCGATCCAGCGCTCGACCAGCGCTCGCTCCTTCTGCGCGATGAGCTCCGAGAGCGACATACACCCATCCTCTGGGCGAACCTCTTTTGAGAGGCCGCCCGTCGATTCGTCTGGCCTCGAACGGACGTGCGAGTCGCGCGCGACGGGTTAGACGCAGCCGGTCGGCTTGGGCAGGCCCGCCACCTTGCACGCGCCCTTGGCGGGTCCCGAGGGGAAGAGCTCGTAGATCTGTCCGAGCTTCATGCCCGTGTCCTTGCAGACCTTGCGAATCATCGGGGCGACGCCGAACTTCTGGTAGTAGTCGCGCAGGTAGTTGACGAGCTTCCAGTGGGGCTCGGTCAGGTCCTTGACCCCTTCGGTCTCGGCGAGGGCGAGCGCGACTTTCTGATCCCACAGCTCGGGCTGCTGAATGAAGCCGTCTTCATCCAACTCGAGCATCATTTCACCGACTTTGAGCTGCGCCATTGCGGTTCTCCTCTTCTGCGTGCGTGGACGGACGAGCGAACGTGGACTTCTTCTTGCGCGCCAGGATCAGCGCGAGCGGCTCCTGCTCCGCGGGCTTGGGCGAATAGCCGAGCTCGGCGGCGTAGGCGATGCAGAGCTGGGCTTCATCGGTCCTGCCCAGCTCCTCGAGCGCGGGCGCCAGGTGGAAGAAAGCCGCTCCGTTCTTGGGATCGAGCGCGATGGCCCGCGACAGGCAGTCGACCGCGGCCTTCGCCTTGCCGAGACAGAGAAGCCCGAGGCCCTGATTGAAGTGGGCCAGCCCGAGGTCCGGCTGCGCTTCGACCGCCCGGCGATTGGCCTCGACGCTCTCCTGGAACTGCCACTTCGCCAAGAGAATGCCGCCCAGGTTGACCCAGGCGCCCGCGCATGTCGGATCGAGCTCCACCGCCGCCCGCAGCTCCCCCTCGGCGTCGGTGAGCTGTCCGGACTTGATGAGCGCGGTGCCCCGGGAGAGGTGCGCGCAGGCCTGCTCCTGCGCGTCGTCGGAGGCAATCTCGCGGGCAGCCGGGGTGATCTCAGCCGTGGCCTTCATGAGAGTCTCCGCCCGTCGCTCGAGATGGACGGGAAGCGAGTGGGTTGCGCGGTCCGGCCCGGCGCCGCCAAGCGCTGGGGACGGCCGCCCGACATTCCAGAGCGATCGCTGAGCAACGAGTCCTGCGCCGACCGCTCTGGAAGGACGGCCGGCCGGTCGGGTGATCGTTTCATGGCACTGGACGCATCCTGGGCGACCGGACCGATGGAGTGTGCCGAAATGCGAAATGCGTGCGCGGCGCGGACGAGACCGGGCGCCCATTCGGGCACGCCGAGCGCGTGGAGATGCGTGTAGGTCGCGACGACGTTCCCGACCCGCATTCCGTCGCGGCCGTCGCCCAGTCCGGTGCCGCGGCCCAGAGTCATCACTGTTTCGAGCGCGGACGGCCCGACGAGCCGCGAGTAGTGAAATTCGTGGCCGCGCAAGGTCGTGCCGATGTCGAGGAACGGGTTGGCGCGATCGATCTGCGCCGAGACGTAGCCGTGGCCTTGGGGGCGCGTGAAGACTTCGACGGAGAACGGTAGCGCTCCTGCCATCGGGTAGTCGCCATCGCCGTGGCGAACCGAGCGCGACAGGTACATCAGCCCGCCGCACTCGGCCCAGACCGGAAGGCCCTCGGAGATGGCGCGCGCGAGTTGGGCGCGCAACTTGGCATTCGCGCTGAGGGCGGGCGCGTGCTCTTCGGGGAACCCGCCGCCGGCGTAGAGCGCGTCGATAGCCGGGAGATCCTCGTCCGCGAGCGGCGAGATGGTAACGATCTCCGCACCCGCCGCCTCGAGCGCTTCCAGGTTCTCTGGGTAGTAGAACGAGAACGCCGCGTCGCGCAGGACGCCGATCTTCGCCGTCGGGGAAGTTCGTAGGAGGGGTGGAGCGCAGCGCAGCCCATCATCCCGTGCCGTCGCCAACGCGCTGGATGGGCTCTGCTCCGTTTCACCCGTCCAACCGCTTGCGGCGATGACCGCATCAACGTCGACGTACTTCTCCGCGACCTCCGCCAGCCGCTCGAGCGCGGCTTCCCGCTGGGGGTGCTCGTCCGCGCAAACGAGACCGAGGTGCCGGCTCGGTAGCCACTGCTCGTCGAGTCGCGGGATGGCACCGATCACTGGAATGTCGCTCACGTCGGCGAGCGCGCGTCGGATGAGATCTTCCTGTCGCCGGGTGGCGACGCGGTTGAGAATCACGCCGGCGATGGGCAGGTCCGGATCCAGGGCCCGGCAGCCCAGCAGCAGTGCGGCCGCGGTGCGGGTGACCTTGACCGCGTTGACTACCTGCAGGACCGGAGCGCCGAGGACTTTTGCCAACGCGGCGGTGGAGTGCGAGCCGCGTTCGTCGAGGCCGTCGAAGAGGCCGCGGTTGCCTTCGATCAGCGCCAGATCGGAGGTCGCGGCGGCCCTGGCGACTGATGCGAGAATCGCCTCGCGCGACATCAGATAGGTGTCGAGGTTGCGTCCCGGTGCGCGGGCGGCGGCGCCGAGCCAGGCGGCGTCGATGAAGTCCGGCCCCTTCTTGAACGGCGCCACGCGCCAGCCGCGGTTCACCAGCGCCCGTAAGAGACCGAGGGCCACGAGGCTCTTGCCGGCGTCCCCGGAGAGCCCCGCCACGACCGCTGTCGGCATGCCGCTCGGCACCGCGAAGACCTCCTAGACCATCTCCAAGAAGCCGCAGGGACACTCCGCTGCGCACTTGTTGCAGCCGTCGCAGGTGTCGAGATTGACCTTGTAGAAGTGACCGAGCCTGGGGTCCGCTTCCTTCTTGAAGCAGGACGGCGTGCAGAACATCCAACAGCGTTCGCAGCCGAAGCAGAGGCCGCAGGAGAAGCAGCGGCTCGCCTCGTCGAGGAACTGCTCCTGGGTGATGCCGTGATCGATTTCCGCGTGGGGCTGGGCGAGGCGCGTGGGCGCGTCGAGCTTGGCGCGTTCGGCGCGCGGCTTCGGATCGTAGTAGTCGATTTTCAGCCGCTCGGGCTTGATGTCCTTGAGCTTCGCGGCCTCCGGGAGCGCTTCCCCTCGGAGGGTGGCGTGAATCGCTTCCGCCGCTTTGCGACCCTGGCCGACCGCGATGGTGGCGAGCCCCAATTCGACGTTGTCGCCGCCGCTGAAGACCCTTTCGAGGCTGGTGCGGCCCCAGGCGTCGGCCGACAGCCAGCGGGTTTCCGCCAGAGGACCGCCGACGGTGCCGAAGTCCGGCTCCTGGCTGACCGCGGCGATCACTGTGTCGCACGCAAACTCGATGAATTCGCCTTCGATGGGCACCGGCGAGCGACGGCCGGAGCTGTCGGGTTCGCCCAGCCGCATCCGCTGCAGCACCAGCTTCGTGACTTGGCCCCGCTCGTCCCGCTCGATGCGGGCCGGTGCGGCGAGAAACTCGATCTTGACGTTCTCCTCGAGGGCGCCGACCACCTCTTCCTCGATGGCCGGCATCTCGGTGCGGGTGCGGCGGTAGAAGAGGGTCACGTCGGCGCCGAGCTTCTGCGACAGTTCTGCCGAATCCGCCGCGAGCCGCAGCGAGACGCGGGCGGCGTCGATGGCCGTGTCGCCTCCGCCGATGACGGCGACCCGCTGGCCGATTCGCGGCGCGGTGCCCAGCGCGACCTGGCGCAGGAACTCAGTGCCGGTGTAGACGCCGGCGCCGTCCTCGCCGGGGACTCGGATCTTCTTGCCGCGGTGGGCGCCGATGGCCACGAAGATCGCTGCGTAGTCCTGTTGCAGGCTCTCGAAAGAGACCTCGCGGCCGACCGCGCAGCCGAGCTTGAGCTCGACGCCGAGCGCGACGATCCGCTGAACCTCTTTCTCCAGCACGTCCCGCGGCAGGCGGTAGTCCGGAATGCCGTACCGCAGCATCCCGCCGGCTTCGGGGAGGCTCTCAAAGAGGGTGACCGGATAGCCGCGTCGGGCGAGCTGGTATGCGCACGACAGACCCGCCGGCCCGGCGCCGATGACCGCGATCTTCTCAGTCTGGCTTCCCGGCGGCGCCAGCACCGGCAGCGTCAGATGCCGCTCCAAGCCCCAGTCGCCCAGGAACCGCTCCAGCGAGTTGATGGCGACCGCGCCATCCTTGGTCTTGCGATTGCAGTTGTCCTCGCACGGATGCGGACAGACCCGTCCCATCACCGCGGGCAGCGGGTTGGTCTGGGTCAGCATCCGGAACGCTTCGTCGAGCGCGGCCTCCAGCGGGAGGTGCAGCCGCTCCCGCTGGGAGACCGTGTTGATCCACTCCCGCACGCCGTTCCCCGCGGGGCATCCGATCAGGCAAGGCGCCTCTTTCTCCAGTTGCGCCGGACGCGCGGACGAAACGCCCCCCCCTGCGCCGCCGCGGCTCGTGACTTTCAACGGCTTGACGTGCTCGGATTTCTTCAGAAGCCCCATGATGCGATGCCCTCGAGAAGACGGAACGAAGTGCCTGAACCGAACAGCGACCTCGCTCCGGGCTCAGTTCGAAGATGAGTCAAAATCCGCTCGTCCTCAGCGCAGTCGAAGGACGAGCGCTTTCCTGCCGGCGTCCGCTCATCCCTCGACTGCGCTCGGGATGAGCGGACGTTGATCGCATGCGGCCGATCTCGGACGGCGAACGATCGTCCTACGACGCCGGGTGGTAGTCCGGGTTGAGCACGATGTAGCTGCCTCCGACGTACGAGTAGGTGCAGCGGCCGTCGTCGATGATCACCCGGATGGCCTCCTTGCACTTCTGCTTGTCGCATGCCTCTCCGAACTGCTCGATCATCGCCTTGGTCAGGTCCGTCGCCTTCAGGTTCTTCTTGCCGTGGTAGTCCTTGACCATGCCGTACATGGTCTCGGCCACCTTCTCGACGCTCAGGTCTTCCATGGCGTCCTCCTTCTTGTTTACGCCGGCACCTGCCGGATCTGCGCGGAGCGGGCGAAGGTCTCGCCGGCGTGGGTGAAGTCGTCGATGTGGAACTTCGTGAACTCGATGCCGGTCAGCTTGAAGAAGTTGGGCCAACCGATCCGCTCGATCCACTCGCCCATCCGCTCGAACTTGCGGGCATGGCTCGCGTAGACGTCGACGATGTTCCGGACCGCGCTCACCACCTCCGGCCAGTGCGGCGGGTTGTTGGGCAGGAACGGAATCGCGAGCTTGGAGAACATCGGCGGATGCCGCGCGTCGGAGACCTTGCCGCCGACCCAGATGGACAGACCGTCGTTCTCCGCGTTGATGATGCTCATCGACGGGCAGACGGTGAAGCAGTTGCCGCAGTACATGCACTGCTCGTCGATGACCTCGACGCTCTGCTTGCCGTTGACCGAGGCGGTCCGGACCGCGCCGGTGGGGCAGGAGGCGAGGGTGGTCGGGATTTCGCAGGTCTTCGGGAGGGCGTCGTGGTTGATCTTCGGCGGCTTGCGGTGGACGCCGAGAATCGCGATGTCCGAGCAGTGGACCGCGCCGCACATGTTCAGGCAGCAGGCGAAGGCGATGCGCAGTTTCGCCGGCAGGTCCATCGCCTCGAAGTGGGGGAACAGCTCGTCCATCACGTTCTTGACGACGCCCGAGGCGTCGGTCGCCGCCGAATGGCAGTGGACCCAGCCCTGGGTGTGGACGATGTTGGTGATGGACCGGCCGGTGCCGCCGACCGGGTAGCCCTCGGCCCGCAGCCGGGCGATCAGCGGATCGATCCGGGTCTCATCGGTGACCAGGAACTCGACGTTGTTGCGGCTCGTGAAGCGCAGGTAGCCGCCGCAGAACTCGTCGGCCAGGTCGGCGAAGAGGCGGATGGTCTCGATGCTCATCAGCCGCGGGGTGGCCGCGCGCACCGAGTAGAGCTTGGCGCCCGAGTGCGACACGTGCACGAGCACGCCCGGCTTCAGGATTTCGTGGTACTTCCACTGACCGTAGTTCTCCTGGATGATGGGCGGCAGGAACTGCTGGTAGTTCGGCGGTCCGATGTCGGTCTTGCGCTTCAGCGGCTCGGCGGACATGGCTGGGTCTCCTCTTTGATGCGAAAGGGCTAGGCCTCGTAGAAGATGTAGGGGTTGGCGCGGGGGTGGCTGATCATCTCGGGAATCGGCTCCAGGCCGATCTGCTCCAGGAAGTTCCCGAGCCCGATGCGCTGGATGAACTCGCCCACCCGCTCCCGGTTCTTGCCGTTCTCCGCCCACAGATCCCAGATGGCGGCGATCAGCTCCTTGAAGTCGTCGTAGGGCGGCTCCACCTTGATGAACGGCACGAAGACGCTCGACAGGAGCGCGCCGCCGATGATGGGGGCCTTGGCGCCGATGAGGATGGTCGCGCCCCGGTCCTTGCCCGGCGAGAGCGCCTTCGGCATCGCGTTGATGCAGTGCATGCACTTGACGCAGTTCGAGTTGTCGATGGAGAGCGCCTTCCCGTTCCAGCTCATGCACTTGGTCGGGCAGCGGTCGCAGACGTCCTTCTGGAGGTCCAGCTTGCCGCTCTCCGCGTACTCCTTCACCGCCGGCTGGTCGATCTGGATGTTG
Source organism: Myxococcales bacterium (assembly GCA_021787845.1). Lineage (GTDB taxonomy): Bacteria > Myxococcota > Myxococcia > Myxococcales > JAJYLH01 > JAJYLH01. The sequence continues at coordinate 106,310 of JAJYLH010000001.1, forward strand.
TCCCGCCAGGTCCCGATGACCGACATGTCGGCGCGGGCGATGGCCGCCACGCAGTCGTTCGCGCAGCCCGCCGCCTTGATCTTGAACTTGTAGGGGAACGCCGGCCGGTGCAGCTCGTCCTGGTAGGTCTGCGTCATGTCGTAGACGAAGTTCAGGGTGTCGTAGCAGGCCCACTCGCACCGAGCAGGACCGCAGCAGCAGCTCGGCGTCCGCATGTCGGAGCCGCTCCCGCCGAGGTCGAAGCCCGCGTCGGTCAGGTCCTTGAAGGTCGGCTCCAGCTCCGGGGTGGTGGTGCCGAGGAAGACGATGTCGCCGGTCGACCCGTGCATGTTGGTCAGGCCGCTTCCGTGCTTCTCCCAGATGTCCGAGAGGGTCCGCAGCGCTTTCGAGGTGTAGAACCACCCCGACGGCTGGTTGATGCGCATCGTGTGGAACTCGGCGACCCCGGGGAACTCGTCGGCCAGGTCGGTGTAGCGGCCGATGACCCCGCCGCCGTAGCCGTGGACGCCGACGATGCCGCCGTGCTTCCAGTGGCCGCGCTTCTCCTCGTAGGAGCGCTCCAGCACTCCCAGGAGGTCCTGGACGGCGGCGCTCTTCGCGCTCTTCTTGATTTCCTTGACGAAGCTGGGCCAGGGACCTTTCTCCAACTCGTCGATCAACGGTGTCTGGTGCTTGAGCTCGGTCATGAGGGCTCCTGATGTGGGCTTGCCTGTTCGCCTTCGCGCGGCGTCGTTCACTACCGGGCGCGCCTTGTCGCGCCGGCCCGGATCCGCGTCAACGCTGAGAAGTTCGAACGCCGCGATAAACAAAAGCTAATGGCCCAGGGACCCGCTCGACTCCCCTTGCGGGCGCGAAACCCCCGGAATTCGCGCGCGATTCGGCGGGGTGGCGCGCTTCCCCCCAGGCCCCGCCCGGGCGCTCCGACGCCGCGACTCGCGAAGGGCTGGAGCGCCGCCGCTAAGCACGGTGGTTCGCCGCTGGTCCGCCCGTGCCGCGCACCATCGACTGGCAGGAGTGGTCAAGAACAGCGGTAGCGCACCTGCTGAGTCGCCGGAACAGAAGAAATGCACCAGGGACGGAGCTGGGGACCGCTCACCCTGAACCCTTCGGCAAGCTCAGGATGAACTTCGTCGAAGGGCGGGCGGTCCACCGTGTTCCCGCCCATCCTTCGACTGCGCGTAGCGCGCGGCTGATGCCCGCAAGCCAACCGCACGAGCCACGACCAGTGGTGCCCGCCCTCTGGCCGGGCCCGGTGACGCCGGACCAGCGGGCCCGCACCGCTATCGCGACGCTGTGCGTCGAGAATCAGCGCGTGGCGGCAAGATTCTTCGGGCAAGTGGTTCAGGATGAACGGGAGCGAGGAGTCGAGGAGGACAGGACGGACCTTTTCCTTCCGGGTCCTCGGGTCAGGCGCCGCGCCGTTCCGCGCGCCAGGCCGCGCCGAAGCCTCGGGCCTGGTCGATGAACGCGTCGACGGCCCGCGAGGTGCGCGGCTCGTTCCAGGTCACCAGCACGATCCTGCGCAGCAGCGGCGGATCCAGGGCACAGCTCCACAGCCGGCCCTCACAAGCGCTGCCGGTCTCATCCCGTTCGATCACCATCGCCGGGAGGAACGCCACCCCCATCCCCAGCGCCACCATCCGCTTGACGGTCTCCACGTTCTCGCTCTCCACCACCGGGTCCACCGCCAGCCCCAGCCGCTCCAGGTGACCCGCGATCAAGGCGCCGGTCGGCGTCTGGGCGCTGAGCGCGACGAAGCGGGTGTCGGCGAGCTGGTCCACCTTTACCGTCGGCCGCCCGAAGAAGGGGTGCGTCCGGCCGCAGACGAAGGCGACCCGCTCCTCGAACAAGGTCTCGTAGCGCAGCCGCTTCTCCGGGCGCGGGTCGGCCAGCACTGCGAGGTCGAGCTGGTCGGCCAAGAGGGTCGAGACGATGTCGTCCGACTCCCGGTAGAAGACCGTCGGGTGCGCCGCCGGATAGCGCTTGCGAAAGGCGAACAAGAGGCGCGGGAGGAAGTAGATCCCCACGCTGTTGACCGTGCCGATGCGGACCTCCCCTTTAGCGCCCTCGCTTAGCTCGCGGACCGCCCGTTCCGCCTGCCGGACCTGCGCCCCGATCTCCTGCGCGTGGCGATACAGGAGCCGCCCCGCCTCGGTCGGCCGCATCCCCCCGGGGCCCCGGTAGAAGAGCTGCGAGCCCATCTCCTCTTCCATCTGCTTGATCTGGTAGGAGAGGGCCGGCTGGGTGATGTGCAGCCGCACCGTCGCCCGCTTGATGCCCCCCTCCTCCACCACCGTCTGGAAGCAGCGCAGCCGGTAGAGGGTGGTCGGCAGCTCGTTCGCGCGCTCTGGCCGAGATCGCAGCTCCCTACCGGTAGCGCTCTCGGACGCCATCGGCGGCTCGCTCTTCGCGCTCGCCATCATCAGGAGACCTCCTCCCCCAGCCTTACGACCGGCAGCCGCGCCAGGTGCGGCCGAACCGGCGCACTTCCTCCACGAACGCGTCGACCGCCCGCGACCGGGGAGCCTCCCGCCAGGCGGCGAGGACGATCCGCCGGACCAGCGGTGGCTCGAGAGCGCTCCTCCAGAGCTTGCCTTCCGACCCGTCGCACCCGACGTCGTCCGCGGTCACCATGTCCGGCAGCAGGGCGACGCCCATCTCCTCCTCCACCATCCGCTTGACCGCCTCGACGTTGTCGGTCGAGACGATGGGCGCGAGCGCCACCCCTTGGCGCTCGAGGTACCGCTCGGCGAGAGCGCCGGTGGGGGTCGAGGGGTCGAGGGCGATAAACCGCGCGGCTGCGAGGTCGGCCGGCTTCACCGTCGGGCGCCCGAAGAACGGGTGGCTCTTCGCGCAGACCAGAGAAATCGGGTCGTCGGCCACGTGGGTGAAGCGCAGGCGCGGGTCGGGCTCCGGGTCCGCGGCGAGGGCGACGTCGAGCTTGCCGGCGAGGAGCATCTCCACCAGCTCGTGGGAGGCGCGGTAGACGAGGACCGGGTGCACTGCCGGACAGCGGGAGTGCACCCGCCAGAGGACCTGCGGGAGGAAGTGGGTGCCGACGCTGTTGACAGTGCCGATGCGGATGTCGCCGGTGATCCCGTCGGCGAGCTCGCGGACGGCCTGGTGGGCGGCGTGGACCGCGCCGACGATCCGCTCGGCGTGGGCGACGAGGACCCGGCCCGCCTCGGTCGGCACGACGCTACGGGGGCGCCGGTGGAAGAGCGGCACCCGCAGCTCGTCCTCGAGCTGCTTGATGAGGTAGGAGAGCGCTGGTTGGGTAATGCCGAGGCGCGCGGTGGCCCGCTTGAACCCGCCCTCCTCGACGACGAGCAGGAAACAGCGAAGCTGATGCAGCTCCATGGGACCTTGCCCCTGGAAGCTGGTCCCCAGCCGGACGGCAGTCTAGCCGCGCCGCGTGCGGCCGGCGGATTTCAGGTTTCTTATCGCTTCGTTCGAACGGTTGGAGGGCGGCGCGATCTGCTGGCCGGCGGGCTCCGCCGGCGGGGACGCCGCGGCTCCCTTGACGGCGGAGTTTCTCGCGCCTAGTGTCGGTCCGCGCTCCATGTGCGGGCGTAGCTCAGTTGGTAGAGCACGAGCTTCCCAAGCTCGGGGTCGCGGGTCCGAACCCCGTCGCCCGCTCCAGCGAAGAGGCCGGAGATTTCCGCGAAAGCGCGAGGTCTCCGGCCTTCGTGTTTTCTCCGCTTCCGGGCGTTTGTGGAAGCCGGCTGGAAAACCCAGCGGCCAGCGCCATCGGAACGGGCGGCACGTCCGTCTCGACGGGCAAGCCGAAGGTCAGCCGCCCGATCTCGTCCCGGAGGAAGCCGGGCGCGAGGTGGCCGTACACGTCCATCGTCAGCTTCACGTCCGAGTGTCCGAGGATACGCTGCACCGCTGCCGGTGAGCAGCCGGATTGCATGAGCAGCGAGGCGGTCGTGTGCCGCAGGTCGTGGAAGCGGAGCGGCCGGACGATGGCGGTCGGCCAGAGCTTGTGCCCGTGCGTCGGGCAGCGGCGCAGCGCCTTGTCAGGAGCCGTCTCGCTGTGCTGGCACCCGCGGACGCGGCAGACGTGGCGCCAGCCGAGCACGATGCCCGCGCGTCCGAGCGCCCGGCGCAACACGTTCTCCAGCTCCAGCTCGCGCGGGAGCATCGATCCGTCGGGGCGTGGAAACACGAGGTCCGAGGGCGAGGCCGCGAGCGCCACCCGCAGGAACGGCGCAAGCTCCGCGTGAATCGGGACGTGGCGGACCTTGCCGCCCTTGGTCGTGTTCCGTTCCCAGCTTCGGGCGACCGTGAGGATGCCGGCGTCGAAGTCCACGTCGGTCTTTCGCAGCGCGCACAGCTCGCCCTTGCGAAGCCCGGCGTAGGTCGCGGTCGCGAAGAGCGGTCGCCAGCCGCAGGCGATCGACTTGGAGCCGTGCTCGCGCAGCGCCTCGAGCACCGGTACCACCTCGTCGTGCCGCAGGTAGTCCGGCTGCCGCACCGGCACCTTGCGCTTGGGCACGTCGGCGACCGGGTTCGCTCCCGCCCACCGTCCGGCCCGTCGCGCGAGGTTGAAGGCGCGTCCGAGGTAGCCGCGCAGGTGGTTCACCGTTTCCGGCGCCAGCGGGCCGTCCTTCTGCGCGAGGAAGCCTTCGATTCGGCCGGGCGTCAGCTCGGCGAGCGTCAGCCGCCCGAGGTCCGAGTCGAGAAGGTGCCGCGCCTGCCGCTCGACGACCTCGCGTGAGGCGAGCTTCTGCACCGGTCCGGTAAGCCACCAGCGGAGCAGCTCAGCGACAGTGCCGCCGCCATCCTCCGCCGGGAGCGGCTCCAAGCCGAGCCGCTGCCGCTCGCCCTTCGCTTCCAGCTCCCGCGCGATGCGCTTGGCGTCCGTCTTCTGGTGCGCGGTCGTCGCCACCTTGCGCCATCGGCCTCGCCCATCCTTGAAGCTCGCCCACCACTTGCCGCCCTGCCAGAATGCGGATGCCATGAGCGCTCCTGCCTAGACGTTGCGCAGCCGGTAAGCCTTGTTTCCGAACCGCGCGATGACTTCCAGCTCGCCGCCGAGCGCCTCGACGTAGCGGCGCAGCGTCGAGAGCCGGTGGTCTTCCCGCCGCTCCAGCTTCGACAGCTCCGACTGCGTCATTTCCACCAGCTCGGCCGCCTCGACCTGCGTCTTGTTGGCCATGCGCCGCATCTCGGCGAGGTCCATCTCGAGCAGCTCCTGCTCGGCCTCCCGGTACAGCTTTTCGATTTCCGCTTTCGAGTACCGCGCTTCTAGAATCTCCCGCCACTTCTTCGCCATCATGGCCTCCTGGTCCGCTCTAGCTGTGCTTTCCGGCTCTTTGCTCCGCCAAGTAGTCCCGCCAGATTCGCTCGGCTACCGGGACCATGCGTTCGTAGAACCGCCGGTCCCCCGACTTGTCGCCACCGATGAGCAGCACCGCGTCTCGCCGGGGGTCGAACGAATAGAAGATGCGCAGTGCCCGGCCGTGCGTTTCCGTTCGAAGCTCCCGGAGCGCGAAGGAGGCACCGTTCACGGCGCTCGACAGCGGGTATCCGAGAGCGGTGCCGGCTAGTTCGAGCTTGCGAACGGCCCTGATCACCGCGTCGGTCAAGGGCCTGTCCAGGTCGATGAACCACGCCTCGAATTCGTCAGTGGCGATCACTTCGACCATGCCGGGATGATGCACTTGAGAAACTAGGAAGTCAAGTGCCTTCGAGGCCAACGCGAGAAGCATGGTCCTCACCTCTCGGGGAGCGCGATCACGCGCCCGCTCTTCGGCTCGCTGCGCCGCGCGTAAGTGCGGATGGCGTAAGGCCAGAACCGCAAGAGGCCGCCGATCCGCGTGTACGGGAGGTCCCCTTGCGAGACGTGGAGGTGGACCCAGCGAACCGACACGCCGAGAAAATCGGCCACGTCGGCGACCTTCCACAGCCGTTCCGTTGGAGCAGGGACGTTCTCTTTCTGTTCGGTGAGCATGGCTACCTCTTGGGGTCACGGGCACCGGGAGCGGTGCCGGGGTGGAGTGAAAGGGATTCGTCGAACGGAGGGACCGAAGGGCTCATGCGTCGCTCCCGAGAAGGGAAACCTGCGTCCCGTGCGTCCCGTGCGTCCCGAAGCCCATGCTTTCAGGCGTTTGGAGGTTTTCGGCTGCGTCCCGCGTGCGTCCCGGCTGCGTCCCGCCATCGTCGCGGCCGAGCGTGATCAACCGCTCCTTCTCCCTCTTCCCTTGCCGGCGGCCGGGTCCCTGCTCGACGACGTACCCGGTCGCCCGCAGGTCGGGCGCGATGCGACGCACGGCATCAGCCATCGACCGCGCTGAGCCCGGCCAGCCGCGCGGTCTCGATGCGGCGTCTGGCGTTCCGCGGTTCAGCTCGGTGAGCAGCCCGGCGGCCGTCCCCCGCCAGCGCCCCTGCTCGGCGAGCAGCGCGCGAATCGGCTCGGCCACGGGCGAGGCGTCGAGAATCACGGCGCGGGCGTCGGCGCGAGCGGCGTCATAGGCGCGAAGGAAGGCGCCCGGCTCCAAGCCGAGCGCGGGCTCAGCGGCAACCGCGAGCGTCGCGAAGTCGGCCATCCGCGCGAGCGCCATCACAAGCGCGTCGAGCAACTTCGCGAGGATGCGAGGCGTGGCATCGATGCGCACCGCCTCATGGTCTTTCTCCGTTCGCCGGTTCGCCGGTGGGATCGTCGGACAGGTGAGCACCAGCGCGCGGTCGGACAGGTCGCCGCGCACGGTGACGTGATCGATCGCTGTCAGGATGGCCGGGCGCCTCGCGCGCCGCTCTCGCCCGCAGGGACACCAGCGTGCCGGTGGCGTCGTACAAGGGAAGGACGCACGCATAGCCCGAGCGCTGCCGGTCACCACCCGGCCCACGAGCCCAAGGCGGGAGCGGTCCTGCTTGGGTCGGCGCACGGGCAAGGCCGCGGTTGGCCACGTCGCCGGGATTCAAGCCGCGCGAGCCAAGCCAACCGCTCACCGCATCATCGTCGAGAACAGAGCGGCAGCGCTTCCACTGCTCTTGCACCTCGCCCAACGGTGGCCGGTTCGGCGGCGCGGGGGACGGTGGCGCGATAGGTGAGCGTCGAGGCATACGGTAGGCAGTAGCGAACCCGTTGGCCGGAGGAGTGTCGCAAAGGTGGGCGGCAGCGCAACGGTCCAGCACGTCGGCCCAAGACGAGGGTTTCGTCGAACCCGTCACGACGGCAGCGGCCAACCCGACAGCGCTCCCGCCTACCCCGCACTCGAAGCAGCGCCACCCTTGCCCAGCCGGTCGAACGCGTATCGCGAGCCGTCGGTCGCGGCGCTTGGGGTGACGGAGAGCAGCACCGCAGACGGGACACGGGCCAATGCCGCCGCCTCGCCGGTCGGAAACCGTTGGCGTTGATCTGCTCGAACAGGTCCGCGCCATGCGGTAGCGCTTGCGTTAGGCGTCGAGCTTCGTTCCTTGGTCGTGCGCTAGCAGCGCAGCGCTACCGCATGGCCGGTAGCCAAGCGGGTGCGCTGCTGCTCGGCGGCCTACGTTCCCTTCACAAGGGCGGACTGCTGCGCGCTCGAGGCGCCATCCGAGCAATCCAGGGCGATCGTGCAGCTCTCGCCCGCTGCTGGCCCTTGGAAGTCGTAGGTCGCTGTACCGTCTCCGTTGTCAGCGACGGTACCTTTACAGGTGTCAGTCGCGTCGCCGGTGATGGTGAGCGAGTCGCCGTCTGGGTCTACGCACTTGATCTGGTAGCTCGCCTGCTGGGACGCGGGGACGGTGCTCGGAGGCGTGGAGGTAAAAGACGGGCGGCCCAAGGAAACTGAGCCCGTCAGAAACGTTTTCAAATAGCCGTCACTACAGCTCACCGTGAGAGTACAAGTCCCGGTCGCCGCCGGCACTGTGAAGGCGTAGGTTCCAGTGCCGTTGCCATTGTCCGTCATCGTACCGCCGCAGGTGTCGGTCGCGTCGACAGCAAGCGTCAGCGGGTCGTTGTCCTCATCGACGCACTTCACGTCAAAGGACTGCGCGCTGTTGCCAAGGGGACTCGTGGGAATCGCAGAGGTATACGCGGGCGCTGTGTCGATGCACGAAAGCTCGATGGTTTGCGCATCGCTCAGGGGCGGCGACGCGTCGTCGGTCACCGTTACCTTGAAAGTACATTTGTCGAGCGGAGTCTTCTCCCGTTGCACGACCAGCTCAGGGCACCGGTTTTCGCGTCGATGCTCGCGCTGAAGGGGCAGGGCGGGTCCGTGTCGGCCGGTGTGACGCTGAAGGCGAGCGCTTCCGGCGGCGCCTCGGGATCGGTCGCAGCTGCCTGGACCGTACCGGAGCCGTGGGCCTCCCCGGACGGCGGCAACGAGAGCACCGGTGGCTGATTGTCGATCGTAATCGTCCCGCTGCCGTCCGCCTCCGCCCGGCCGCTCACACAACTTACCGCGGCCACGCAGCTCGCACCGCCCTTCAACTTGGGGAAAGTGAGGGTGTAAGTGCCCGTACCGTCACCCTTGTCACTTACGCCGACCACTGCGCCGAAGGGACCTGCGATTGCCGCGTGTAAGTGCCCGTACCGTCACCCTTGTCACTTACGTTCCCGCCGCAAGCGTCGTCGTACTGGTTCGTGGCGAGCATCACGGAGAACCCGTTGGCGGAAACGCAGGCGATCGGGATGCTCAGGTGGTCACCCACCTTCGCCGTCGCGGGCAGAGTGAACGTGAGGGTCAGATCAGGGCTCCCGCACGACACGAGCGCACCGGCAGCAAGGCTGAGAACAGCCCAGCCAAGAACGCTGCGGACTGTCGTTGACTTCAGGGAACTCAGAGAAGCAAAGCAAAGATTGCTGTGTCTCATCGCACGCCCTCGGACGAGACGGAACCACTACCACCCCCGACAAGCCTCGTCAACGGCGAAAGCCCTACGCGCGCGAGGGCTCAGATCAGGCGACCCAGGTCAAGGATCTCCGACCCGGATCGCGTATATTGCGCGGAACGTCGAGCGGCGAGCACTCAGTGCGAGCTAGCGAGTGGTCGGACGGCGCTTCTGGCGGCAGGTGAGGGACCACCCTTCACGTACGCGCGGCGCGCGGGATCGCTCCGCGTGCGTGGTCGGCTCCAAATCGTCCGGGAGTCGCTCCCCGATCACCTGGCGGCGATGAATCCAAACCCCCTCTCCAAGATCTGGGGATACTACCGGCAACGGGCGAATCCGAACCGGGGCTTCTGGGAAAATCGGCAGGCCGAGCGGCGTCGCCGACGTGCGCTGGCGGTGCCGTGCTGCCGGTGCGGTGCCGGTCGCCTCGCGCGCGCGACGCTGTAAATGCGATCGGCTGCGTACAGCCTGGGGGCGATCGCGGCAGTACCGGCGGTGTCCCGTCCGTCCCGCGTTCGTCCCGTGCCACCGCCTTGCCCGCTAGCGTTCGGGACCGTCGGGACGCACGGGACGGTGCGCGCCCTACTTGTTCGCGCTCGCCCTCGCGAGGTAGGTGGCGAGGTCGGCGGGCGCTACCCGGATCGCGTTCAAGATGCGCACGTGCGCCAGCTCCCCGCGTTCGCACAGCTTGTAGACGGTGGCGGTGCAGACGCCGAGCTTCCTCGCCACCGTCGCGGCCGTGAGCAGGTCCGCCGCGCCGCCGTCGATGGCGCGAAGCCGAGTGCGTTCGCCAGCGTCAGCCGGGCGAAGCGCGGTCTGAACCTTGTGGAAACCGGCTGGAAAACCGGCGTGCGTTTCCCTGAAATCGGTTGCAGTCGGTTGCGCGTGAACCTCGCCCGCTCGCGTGCGGATCGTCTTGAAAACAAGGCGATTTGCGTCCTGCTGCAACCCGTTGCGGTTGCTTGCGTTCGTGTCTGGCGCTTTTCCCAAGCTCGGGGTCGCGGGTCCGAATCCCATCGCCCGCTCCATCGCGAAGGCCGGTGATCGTCGCGGAAACGCGCGGTCGCCGGCCTTCCACTTTCTCCGCGCGCGGCGAGCCTGGTCCGTTATGGCGAGCGCGGGCGGACGCCGTGCCGGGCGGTAGCGGTAGAGTCCTTCGCCGGTGTCAGGTGAACCAGGTAGGCGGTGGTCAAGACCTCGGGGCGCGTCGCCGGATCGAGGAAGCGGGTCGTCAGCTTGGTCACGGGGTAGTCGGCGAGAGCGATCTCGCGGCCGACGGTCACCGGAAGCTGTTCGACGTCCGTGAGCCCCTTCGGGTCCGTGTACAGCCACATCGGCGTCGCGTTCACCCGGCGCACCAGATCCGCGAGTTGGTGGATCTCGACCGGCACCCGCTCGAGGGCGACGTCGAGCGAATACGGATGCTTGCGGAAACAGGCGACCTGGGACAGCGGTATCGCCTCGGCTCGCGCGGCGCGAACGGCCGTCGAGCCCGACTGGTAGCGCAGCAGGCGCGGATAGAAATGGCCGGCCAGGACCACGTTCGCGCCGAGAATCGCGAGCAGCGACGGAGCGACGAGGCGCGCGCGCGCGTCACGCGCGAGCCAGGCGGCGGCCATCGCGGCGAGGAAGAGGGCCGTCGCGGCGGCGCCGACGACGACGTGGCGCAAGGGGAAGACGCGGACGGTCAGCCAGACCGCGAGCCCCCCGAGAGCGCCGATGACCAGCATCTGCGCGATGAGCAGCACCGTTCGTGCTCGGCGCGAGCCCGCGTCCAGGAAGCGGTCGAGCCAGCGCGCGGTCAGGACCGCGACGAACGGGAGCGCGACGAAGATGTAGTGCGGCAGCTTGTAGTGCGAGAGCGAGAGCGCGACGAAGGTGAGGGCGAATCCGCCGGCGGCAAAACCCTCGCCCGGCTCACCGCGAAGGCGCCTCTTCACGAGCGAACGGGCCTCGGCGAAGAGCGCCGCGACGAACATCGGCGACCACGGCAGAAACGCCCAGAGGAGCGTGTGGGCGAAGAAGAGCGGGTCGGTGTGGTTGTGCCAGGCGTTCGACCCGGTGATGCGCCCGAAGCTCTGCGTCCAGAAGAAGAAGGCGATGCCGTGTATCCCGAACTCGCGGTGGAGACCGACCAGCATCGGAATGAGTAGGACGGAAGCGATGACGCCAACCGCCAGCGGTGCCGGGGAGAGAAAGCGCTTCCATTCTCGACGCAGCGCGATCTCGGAGCCGACGGCGAACGCCGGCACCACGGCGCCGATCGGTCCTTTCGCCAGCAGCGCGAGCCCGGTGCCGAGGCCCGTAAGAAGTAGTGCACGAGCGCTACCACTCTTCCCGTACGCTCTCGCTTGCCAGAGGGAGAACGCGACCGCGCCGAGCAGCACCGTATCCGTCCGGCAATCGTTGGTGATGAGGAACAACGCTTGGCAGGAGGCGAACAGGAGAGCGGCAAGCGCTCCCGTACGCCGGCCCGAGTCGAGGCTCGCGAGCTTACCGACCGAGAGCCATCCGACCAGGGCCGCCAGGAGCGACGGGACCTTCGAGGCGGCATTTGAGATTCCGAAGACGGCATACGACAGCGCCGTGAGCCAGAAGGTCAGGGGCGGCTTGTCGAGGTAATCCCATCCGCGGCAATGGACGACGAGGAAGCTCCGCGACGCGAGCATCTGCCGGGCGATGAGCGCGTACTCCGCCGCGTCCACGTCGGGCGGATCGAGGCGCAGCGCCAAGAGGTAGACGAGCGCAATCGCGAGGAAGGCGAGGACGACCAAGCCCGGGGCGCGAGCCCGACCGGCACTCTGGCGCCGCATCACTTCGGGTCGAAGGTGCCGGCCGCGTGGGCGAGCTCCAGTACCGCGAGCTGGGCGTCGAGCGTCTCGGCGATGCGCCCGAGCTCGGCGCGCCGGAGCTCGGTGTTCGCGTCGTCGACTTGGAGCTCGGTCGTCGCGCCGGCGCGAAAGCCGACCATCACGAGCTGCTGGTTCTCTCGCGCGAGCTTCTCCTCCTCGGTCGCCTTGCGCTGGTTGGCGCGGGCGCTCTCGTAGTCCAGCCGCGCGCGCCGGAGCTCGTCCTCGGCCTTGACGCGAGCGCTCTCGACCTCGGCTTGCGCTTCTGCCTCCTTGTCGCCCGCCTCGCGCAGGTCCGCCTCCCTGAGGCCCCCGTCGTACAGCGTCCAATCGAGGCCCAGGGTGACGAACCAGCTCGTGTCGCTGGCGGTGAAGCCGGAGACGTTCGAGGCCCGGTAGGCGGCGTCGAGGCCCAAGGTCGGCAGGTACCCGAGCTTGGCAGCGGTGCTGCCCTCCTGCGCCGCTTCCAACCCCTTCTCGGCGGCGAGGACGTCGGCTCGGCGCGTCGCGAGCTTTTCGAGGTCGCCGAGCGGCGGGGGCGGCGGCGGGTCCGGCGGCCGCTTCACCTCGAAATCCGGGTCGCGCGCGAGGAGGGCGGCGAGGGCGCTCTTTGCCGAGAGGTAGGCGTTCTTCGCGCGCACCAGGTCCTGCTCCGCCGCCGCTTCGTCGATCTGCGCGCGCAGGAGCACGATCTTCGGCACCGTTCCAGCTTTGAGCCGGACCTTGGCGTCTTCGATGTGGGCGCGCTGGGTGGCGAGCTGCTCCTCTTGCACGCGGGTCGCCTCGCGCGCGGCGACGGCGCCGTAATAGAGCTGCGCGACGGCGAACAGCACCTGCCGGCGCGCGTGCACGAGGTCGAGCGACACCTCCTCTTCGCCCAGGTACGCCGCCTGAATCGCCGGTACGAGCGAGGGAGCCAAGAGCGCCTGCCTCAGCTCGATCTGACCGCCGACCTGGTTCTTCTTCTGCACGGTCAGGCTCTCGAAGCCCGACGGGTAGATGATGTAGTCGCTCGGCATCCCCGGCGGATGCTGAGGCGAGAAGGGGGTCCCCTCCGGGGAGGCCGGCGGCCCTTGCGGCGAGAGGACGTCGCGGACGTAGTAGCCGGCGGGGAGGGAGAAGGTCGCCTCGACGTTGTTGTAGGTGTAGCTGCCCGCGGCCGAAAGATGCGGCAGGTAGCTCGCCCAGAGCTTCTTCGCCATCTCGTGCGCCTGGGCGAGACGCGCGCGCATCGCCTTCAGGTCCGGGTTGTCCGCTCGCGCCTCGTGCAGGGCCTGGCCGAGGGTGAGGGTCGGCGTCAGCGCCGGCGCGGGCACGGCGAGCAGGAGGCCGGCGACGAGCGCCGCGATCATCTCTCCTCCGCTGCGCTATCGATCACCAGCGCCGGTGCCGCTATCCGTCCGGTCGGGTCGCCGCCGGCGGGGGACGCTGCTCCCGTGGGCCCTTCGTGGGTGGAGAAGTCGTGTTTGAAGCTGAGCCTGTCGAACCAGGTGTAGGCCACCGGCACGACGATCAAAGTGAGGAAGGTGGAGGCGATGACCCCGCCGATCACCGCGATCGCCATCGCCGACTTGAACTCGCTGCCTTCGCCCCGCGCGAGCGCCGCCGGGAGCATCCCGAGCACCATCGCCGCGCTGGTCATCAAGATCGGCCGCAGCCGGGTGGGCCCTGCCTTCAGGAGCGCCGCCAGCATCGACAGGCCCTGGCCGCGCAGCTCGTTCGTGTAGTCGACGAGGAGAATCGCGTTCTTCGTCACCAGGCCCATCAAGAGGATGATCCCGATCATCGAGGACATGCTCAGGGCGTTGCCGGTCAGGAAGAGGAGCAGGAGCGCTCCTACCAAGGCGAGCGGTAGCGCCAGCATGATGGTGAGCGGGTGAATGAACGACTCGAACTGGGAGGCGAGGACGAAGAAGATGAACAGCACCGCGACCGCCAGGGCGATGCCCATGTTCAGGAACGTCTCGTTCATCCGCTTGGTCTCGCTGCCCCAGACGAACGAATAGCCGGCGGGCTTCCCGATCTTCGCGAGCTTCGCCTGGATGTCGTTCACCACGTCGCCTAAGGGGCGTCCGTTCAGGTCGGCGGTCACCACGATCTGCCGCTCGCGGTCCTGCCGCTCGATGGTGGAAGGGCCGCTTCCCTTGTTCACCCGCGCGATCTGGCCGATGCGCACCAGGCGGGGGCCACTCATCGCCTGGAGCATCATGAGAGGGGAAGCGCTGCCGCCTAGCCGACGGCCGGTCGCCGGCACCTCCAAGTCGGCCAGCTCGGCGACGCTCGTCCGGTCGGTCGGCGCAAGCTGCACCCGCACGTCGAAGTCGCGCCCCTGGTCGCGGTACTTCGCGACCACCGCGCCTTCGAGCGCCAGCCGGAGCGTCTGGGCGACCGTGCCCACCGAGACCCCCAGGTCCGCTGCCGCTGCCCGGTCGACGGCGACGCTCGCCTGCGGCTTGCCGGGCCGGTAGCTCTCGTCGGCGTCCACCGCGCCGCGGGTCGTGCGCACCGCTCGGAGCGCCTGGCGCGCGAGCAGGCGCAGGGTGTCGTAGTTCTCCCCGCGCACGTAGAGCGTGACCGGAGACTCGTTCGCGCCTTCGACGATGCCCAGGTCCTGGACCTCGGCGCGCAAGCCGGGCACGTCGCGCAGCTTCCGGCGGATGTCCTCCTCGATGTCCCACTGGGTCAGCGGCCGCCGCTCGTCGACCTTGGTGCAGTAGACGCGCAGCTCCGCCTTGTTCGCCTCCTCGTCCGGGCCGACGACCGAGAAGATCGAGAGCACGTTCTGGTTCGCGCTCCGGACGAGCTTCTCCACCCGGGCGACGGTGCGGCTCATCGCGGCGAAGGAGGTGTCGGGCGGCATCTCCAGCTCGACCTTGAACTCGCCGCGATCCTCCGGGGTCATGAACTCCTTGCCCATGAAGGGGACGAGCCCGAGCGTCCCCGCGAAGAGGGCGAGGGCGGTCATGACGACGGTCGCCTTGTGCCGCAGCGCCCACGCCAAGAGGCTGCGGTACAGCTCGTCGAGACGGTCGTAGCTTCGCACCACCGGTCCGAAGAAGCGGTGGCGCTTCAGCTCCTCGTGGTGGCCGGGCTGGATGGCCTTCATCACCCGGGCGCTCATCATCGGGTCCAGGGTGAAGGAGACGAAGAGGCTCACCAGCACCGCTGCCGCCACCGTCAACCCGAACTGGCGGAAGAACTGGCCGACGATGCCGCCCATGAAGGCGACGGGCACGAACACCGCGACGATGGTGAAGGTGGTGGCCATCACCGCGAGGCCGATTTCGTTGGTCGCTTCCTTCGCCGCGGTGACCGGGTCCTTGCCCAGCTCCATGTGCCGGAAGATGTTCTCCCGCACCACCACCGCGTCGTCGATGAGGAGGCCGATGGAGAGCGACAGCCCGATCATCGTCAGCATGTTGATGGTGAAGTGCATCGCCCACATGACGAAGAACGTCGTCACCACGCTCGTCGGCAGGGAGAGCGAGGAGATCAAGGTCGAGCGCCAGTCGAGCATGAAGAGGAAGATCACCAGCACCGCCATCAGCCCGCCGAAGACCAGGTCGCGGCGGACGTCGTGGATGTTGCGGCGGATGAAGGTCGATTCGTCGATGACCTTCTTGAGCTTGACGTCCCGCGGGAGGACGCGGCCCAGGTCCTGGACCTTGGCGTAGACCTGGTCGGCGACGGCGACGGTGTTCGAGCCGCCCTGCTTCTGGATGGTCAGCGTCACCGCGTCGCGGCCGTCGACCCGGGTGGTGGTGCGCACCTCCTTGAAGCCGTCGACCACGTGGGCGACGTCCGACAGCCGCACCTGCCCTCCGCTCTCGGAGGTGGCGACGACCAGGTTCTTCAGCGCGTCGATCGACCGGAAGCGCCCCAGCGTCTTGACGGAAATCTCCTGCGTCGCCGAGGTGATCCGGCCGGCCGGGAGGTCGTAGCCCTCCTCGCCCAACTGCTGCGCGATTTGCGCGAGCGACAGCCCCAGAGCGTCGAGCTTGTCCGGCTCGACGAAGACGTGGATTTCCCGCTCGAGCCCGCCGGTGATGGTGACCGACGCCACCCCGTCGATGGCCTCGAGCTGCGGCTTGACGACGTCCTTCGCGAGCCGCCGGGTCTGCGCCGGGCCGCGGTTCGAGGAGACCGCGTAGGTGAGGATGGCGGTAGCGGTCGGGTCGAAGCGCGCGATGATCGGGTCCTTCACGTCCTGCGGGAACTCGCCGCGGATCGCCGCGACCTTGTCCCGGACGTCCGAGTTGGCGCTCTTGATGTCGGCCGACAGCTTGAACCGAACGATCACGGTCGAGACGGAGTCGCGCGAATAGCTCATCACCGTGTCGACGCCGTTGACCGCGCTGACCGCGTCTTCCACCCGCTTGGTGACCTGCTGCTCGACCTCCTCCGGCCCCGCGCCCGGATAGATGGTGGTCACGCTGATCACCGGAATCGACACGTCCGGGAAGAGGTCGACGCCGAGCTCGAACATCGCGATGAGGCCGAGCGTCATCAGCGCGGCCATCACCATCACGGTGAAGACCGGCCGCCGGATCGCGATGTCCGAGAGGACCATCAGCCAAGCCTTGTCAGCGGTGCCAGGCCGCGGGCGGGGCAGGGTCGACCTTCACCGGCGCGCCGTCGGAAAGGTTGCCCAGGCCGGTGATCGCGAGGAGGTCGCCTGGCGCCAGGCCGTCCCGCACCGCGACCAGCGAGCCGTCGGTGGGCCCGAAGGTCGGGTGCAGCTCTTCTACCTTGCCGCTGCGCACCCGGAAAACGACAGCGCCGCCGGCCTGCTCGAGGAGGGCCTGGGTCGACACCGCCAGGGTGCCCGCGAGCCGTCCGACCGTGACCGTGGCCCGCGCGAATTCGTTCGGCAGCAGCCGCCCGGAGCCGTTGTCGATCTTGATTTCCACCTCAGCCCGCCGGGTCTCGGGGTCGAGCGCTGGCGCGAGCACCGCGACCTGCCCGGGGAAGGTCTCCTCGGGGGACGCGTCGACCGCGACCACCGCCGGCATCCCCACCGCGAGCTGCCCGAACTGCCGCGCGTCGACGGTCGAGTCGAGCTTCAGGGTCGAGAGGTCCTGGACCGTGAAGGCGGGCACTTGTTTGCCGACCATCGCCCCCAGGCTGACGGCCCGGCTCGTCACCACCCCGTCGATAGGCGATTCGATCCGGGTGTCGGCGAGCTCCTGACCCATCAAGCCCGCTTGCGCCTGCGCGGCGGCGAGGTTCGCCCGGGCGAGCGCCACCTGCGCTTTCGCGAGCTTCAGGTGAACGCTTGCGCCGTCGAGCTGCGCTTGCGGTGCCGAACCTCCTCGGGCGAGCTCGGCGGTTCGGGTGAATTCGAGCTTCGCACCGTCCGCCCCGGCCTCGGCGACCTGGACCTGCGCCTGGGCCGCCAAGACCTGCGCCTGGGCGGCCCGCGCTTGCCAGGAGAGCTCCTGGTGCTCGACGGTCGCCAGCACCTCGCCGGCGCGGACCCGCGCGCCGACCTCGACGAAGAGCCGGTCGACGCGCCCGCCGATCTTCGCGAAGACCGGCACGTCGTTGTCGGCGGCGATGTTCCCGGTGAAGGAGATTCGAATCGCCAGGTTCGTGCGCACCACCGGCTCGGTCCTGATCAGAGCGACGCTCGCGGGGGCGACCGCGGCCGTCTTCGCGGCCTTTCTCGCCTGCCAGACTCGATAGGCGACGAGCGCGACCAGCACCCCGGCCGCCGGGAGCACCACGGTGCGCGCTTTCATGAACGATCCTCGCCGGCGCGCGGATTCCGGCAGGGCGCCCGCCCCGGCGCGGGGGTGGTCGAGCCGGGACGCCGCGGGACTCGTGCGGTGTGCATCAGCGCTCCGGAAAGGCGGCAGCGCTTCACCACCTCACCGATGGGTGCGCACACCGAGGACCTCCTTTTGCCCGCCGCGAGACAACTCCGGAGCGGCCGGAGCGGGGAGCGGTGTACGTCCGTTCCGGCCGGCCGCGCAAGCTTCCAAGAGCCGGCAAGCGATCCTGACTGGCCTCGCACGCGCGGCCGAGGCGGGGCGCTGTCTTCGGGCCTTGACATCGCTTGGCCGGCCCTTAGAATGCGCCGCCTTTTTTCGGGCGCCGACGGAGCGCGCCCGCGCGAAGACGAGGTTGCCCATGGCGATGACCTGTAGCGTGTGCGGTAAGCGTCCGCTCGTCGGCAACGCGGTCAGCCACGCGAACAACAGGACCAAGAAGCGCTCGCTGCCCAATATCCAGCGGGTTCGGGTGAAGCGGGGCGAGACCGTGTGCCACGTGTGGGTCTGCACCCGCTGCATCAAGGCGGGCAAGGTCGAGAAAGCGGCCTAGGAGCCCTTTAGGCAGGCAGCAGCGCTTTCGGCGTGCCGGGTGCCCACCTCGACGGGGCCCGGCACGTTTCGTCTGGCCCGCAATGGGGAGGCTTAGATGGCATCCTCCAGTGATCGACGGGACGACGGCCCGACCCCGCTCGCGCTGGCCCGGGCCCGGCTCGCGGTCGCGAGCGGCAAGCAGAAGCTCGACCTGATTTTCTCCGCTCCCGACCCGCGCGCGTTCGTCCGCGGCCTGCCGGCCGAAGACCTCTATTTCGCCGTGCGCGAAGTCGGTCTGGCGGACGCGGCGGACGTCGTCGGGCTCGCCTCGCCGGCGCAGTTTCGCGCGTTCGTCGACCTCGACGCCTGGAGCCACGACCGGCTCGATGGGGCCCGGGTCCTCGCCTGGCTGCGCCTCGCCCGCGAGGGCGCGCCGACCCCCGCGGAGTTCCGGCTCCTGCGGCTGGGGCTCGACCTCGACCTGCTGGTCCTCGTCCTGAAAACCCAGACGTCCATTCACGCGCTCGAGGAGGAACCGGACCCGGTCCTCACCAGCGACAACTGGGTCCGCAGCGCCGAGGGCAAGTATCTCATCGAGATCACCGCGACAGGAGACGACGGCGCTACCGCCCGGCAGCTCATCGAGGACTTCATCGACGAGAACCCGTTCGAGGCGACGCGGCTGTTCGAGGCGGTGCGTTGGGAGCTGGAAAGCGAGCTGGAGGAGAGCTGTCTGCGGTGGCGCCAGGGCCGGGTGCGCGACCTCGGCTTTCCCGCCCTCGAGGAGGCGTTGGCCATCTGGCGCCCGCTGCCGGACGGTTGGAGGCCGCGGGAAGTTGCGCCGGACGCGGGTCGCGTGTCCGGCGTGCCCGCGTTGCTCCTCGCGGGGCGGACGCGCGCGCTCTTTCTCGACCGCGTCGCCGAGGAGCTTCCGGACGAAGCGCGTGGCGCCTTCAACGAGGGGCTCGTCTACCTCCTGAACTGCGCGCTGGTCGCCGACGGCATCGACCCGAAGGATCTCGACCTCGCGCGCTCGTCGCTCGCAGCGGCGCGGGACACGCTTTCCTTGGGGCTGGAGCTTTCGAGCGGCGGCGAGCCGGGGCGGGCGCTGGCGGTGCTGGTGTCGACGCCGCCGGTCGAGCTGTTCCGGGTGGCGGTCACCCGGCTCCTGGATGTTCAGCGGGAGGCCGACCGAGCTGCGAGACCTCTCCTGTTCGGCAGCGGCGCTCAAGTCGCGCTCGACACGCCCGACGCGGAGACGCTCGCGGGCCTCCGGCGCAAGCGGCTCCGGCTGTTCGAGGGGGCCGACTGGCGTCCGCTGCGCGACCGAGCGGATCTCGACCGCGCGGTGGAGACGATCGCGCGGGCTCGGCAAGCGGCAGCGGTGCTGGCTGGCATCGGAATCGACCCGGCGCGTGCGAGCGAGTTGGCGGAACAGGCGGGCCGCGCTCCGACGGCGATCAGCGCGAGCCAGCTCGCCCTGACCGCGGCGGTGCGAACGACCCTGGAGCTGACCGCGCTCGGGCCGCTGACCGCGGAGGACCTCAAAGAGGTGGGGCGCCTCTTCGACGGCGAGAAGCTCAGCGGTAGCGCCAGAGCTGGGCTTGAGCGGTTCTTCGACGAGCGGGCGCCAGCGGCGACGCCGGTCACGCGGGAGTGGGTCGCGCGGCTCGAGGCGGAGCTCGGACCGCCGCTCGCCCGCGGCGGGCTCGATGCCCGATTCGTAGAGGTGATTCTGGTCGCCCCAGGATCCTATCCGTAGGAGAGCGCGGGGGTTGACGGATTGAGCTGCCGCTTCACCCAGCCTGCCGGGTGGCACCGGTCGCGCGCCTCTCTGCCAGGTCGACCGCGTTCGACAGCAGCATCGCGATGGTCATCGGGCCGACGCCGCCGGGCACCGGGGTGATGACGCCCGCGCGCTCCTGGGCCGACTCGAAGTGGACGTCGCCCACGAGCTTCTTCCCCTCCAGCCGGTTCATCCCGACGTCGATCACCGCCGCGCCGGGCTTCACCCATTCGCCGGAAATCAGGCGCGGCCTGCCGACCGCGGCGATGAGCACGTCGGCCTGCGCGACCAGTCCCGCGAGGTCGCGCGTGCGCGAGTGCGCAAGGGTCACGGTGCAGTTCCGTTCGAGGAGCATCAGCGCTACCGGTTTGCCCACGAGGTTCGAGCGGCCGACGACGACCGCGTGCGCGCCTTCCAGCTTCACGCCGGCCTCGTCGAGCAGCTTGAGGCACCCGACCGGCGTGCACGGCCGCGAGCCCTTCCGGCCGGTCGCGAGAAACCCCGCGTTGACCGGATGGAGGCCGTCCACGTCCTTGTCGGGGCGCACGAGGTTGATCACCGGTTCTGGGTCCAGCGGCCGCGGGAGCGGGAGCTGCACCAGAATCGCGTCGACGTCGTCGCGCTCGTTGAGCGTCCGCACCCTGGCGAGCAGCTCGGCCTCGCTGGCGCTCGCCTCCAGATGGTGCTCCTCGGCGTGCATCCCGGCTTCGAGCGCCGCCTTCTTCTTTCCGCGGACATAGATTTCGCTCGCCGGGTCGTCGCCCACCCTGACGGCCACCAGCCCTACCGGCCTACCGTAGCGCTCCCGGAAGGCAGTGGCGCGCCCGGCCACCTCGGCCCGCACTCGCGCTGCGATCGCCTTCCCGTCCAGAATCGTCGCCATCGGTCCCTCCGCGAAGAGTGCGCCACCCTAACCGATAAACTCGGAGCCGAGCAGGCCAGTGCTCGCGTCTGCTTCCACGGTGGGATTGCCGGATGCTCACGGGTCCGGCTCCACGACGGCGAGCGGCGCGACCCCAGGGCTCCCGCCGTCTCCCCGGCGCCGTTTGGGCGTTGACCGTCGGACGCCTTCGGCGGCACGATGGCGCCCCATGGCCGGGTATCCTATCGGTGTACGTAAGCTGTTCGACGAGGCGCTGGACCTCTTCCGGCAGAGCGTGCGCAAGGTGGTGGAAACGGAAATCGTCCCCCGCTACGCCAAATGGGAAGAGCAGGGCGAGGTTTCGCGGGAGGCGTGGCTCGACGCTGGGCGGCGGGGCTGGCTCTGTCCGGAAGCGCCGGAGGAGTACGGCGGCGCGGGGCAGAACCTCCTGTCGACGGTGGTGCTGACCGAAGAGCTCTACTACGCCGGCGTTCCCGGTTTCTTCATCCCGCTGCACAACGGCATCGTCTATCCCTACCTGGAGCGGCACGCCAACGAGGAGCAGAAGCGCCGCTGGGTGCCAGGCTGCGTCAGCGGGGAGAAGATTCTGGCGCTGGCGATGACCGAGCCGGGGTACGGGAGCGATATCGCCCACCTGCGGACTCGGGCGCGGCGCGAGGGCGACCATTACCTGGTCGATGGCTCGAAGACGTTCATCTCCAACGGGCAGATCGCGGACCTGTTCGTGGTCGCGGTGCGGACCGATCCCGACGCGGACACGCCGCACCGGGGCATCAGCCTCCTCGTCGTCGACGCGAATTCACCGGGCTTCAGCCGCGGCCGGCGGCTGGAGAAAATCGGCTTCCACGCCCAGGACACCTCGGAAATCTTCTTCGAGGATTGCCGGGTACCGGCAGCGAACCTGCTCGGCGAGGAGGGGCAGGGCTTTCGCTACATGATGCAGAGCCTGCAGCAGGAGCGGCTGGTGCTCTCCATCGGCGCGGTGGCGGCGGCCCGGGGCGCGCTCGACTTGACGGTCGACTACGTGAAGACGCGCCAGGCGTTTGGGCAGCCGCTCTCCAAGCTGCAGAACACGCGGTTCGAGCTGGCGGAGCTGGCGACGAAGGTCGAGGTCGCGCAGGCCTTCATCGATTCGCTGATCGAGCGGCACCTCGCCGGGGAGCGCATCGTCAAGGAAGTCAGCATGGCCAAGCACTTCTGCACCGACACCCAGTTCGAGGTCGCCGACCGCTGCCTCCAGCTCTTCGGCGGCTACGGCTACATGCGCGAGTACCCGATTTCCCGGCACTTCCTCGACGCGCGGGTGCAGCGCATCTACGGGGGCGCCAACGAAATCATGAAGGAGCTGATCGCCCGCGAGCTTGGACTGTAGGAGCGGTCCCGCCAAGGAGAAGCAGATGGAATTCCAGGACATCCTCTACGAAAAGAAGGACGGCGTCGCGCGGGTCACCATCAACCGGCCGCAGAAGTACAACGCCTGCGCGCCGCTCACGATCTTGGAGCTGACGCAGGCGCTGATGGACGCCTGGGTCGACGAGACGGTGGGCGTCGTGGTCCTGACCGGCGCGGGGGAGAAGGCGTTCTGCACCGGCGGCGACCAGAGCGTGCGGACGAAGAGCGGCTACGAGGGCACGGTCGCGGCCTTGCCGATGGAGCAGGGCTGGCAGCAGGTGACGCAGCTCATCCGGAACATGCCGAAACCGGTCATCGCGCGGGTCAACGGGTTCGCCATCGGCGGCGGGCACGTGTTCCAGACTGTGTGCGACCTTTCCATCGCGGCGGACACGGCGCAGTTTGGCCAGGCGGGCCCGCGGGTCGGCAGCTTCGACCCCGGCTTCGGCACCGGCGACCTCGCGCGGCTCGTGGGGATGAAGAAGGCGAAGGAAATCTGGTTCCTCTGCCGCCGCTACACCGCGCAGGAAGCGCTGGAGATGGGCCTCGTCAACAAGGTGGTGCCGATGGCGGAGCTCGACCAAGAGGTCGACCGCTGGTGTCAGGAGCTGCTCGACAAGAGCCCTACCGCCCTCAAGATGCTCAAGTTCGCCTTCCACGCGGAGACCGACGGCGTCGCCGGCATCACCAACCTCGGCATCGGCGGGCTGTCGATGTACTACGGCACCGACGAGTCGATGGAAGGCCGCAACGCCTTCATGGAGAAGCGCAAGGCCGACTACGGGAAGTTCCGCGGAGGCGGGAAATGAAGGTCGAGACGGTCGGCGTCGTCGGCCTGGGGACGATGGGCCATCAGATCGCCCTCGTCTTCGCGCAGGCCGGGTTTTCCACGATCGTCTGCGAAGAGACCGCGGAGCGCCTCGAGCGCGGGATGGCGCAGATATCGACGTTCCTCGCGAGACGCGCCGAGAAGGGCAAGCTCACCAAGGCCGAGGCCGACCAGGCGCTCGCCCGGATCCAGCCGACCACGACGCTCGCCGACATCGCTGCCGCTGACCTCGTCGTCGAGGCGGTGTTCGAGGACATCGAGGCCAAGCGCGCTCTCTTTACTGAGCTGGACCGCATCTGCAAACCGGAAGCGATCCTGGCGACCAACACATCGACCTTGAGCGTGACGGAAATCGCGGCGGCGACGACCCGGCCCGGGCGTTGCCTGGGGACGCATTTCCTGATTCCGGCCGCGCTCAGCCCGCTGGTCGAGCTCAGCCGCGGCCTGGAGACGTCCGACGAGACGCTCGAGGCGGTGGTCGAGGCCCTGAAGCGCTGCGGCAAAGAGACAGTGCTCTCGCAGGACTCGCCGGCGTTCATCATCAACCGGCTCTACATCCCGCTGTTGAACGAGGCGTTCTGGGCGCTGCAGGAAGGCGTCGCGACCGCCGAGGAAATCGACCGGGCCTGCGTGAAAGGGCTCGGCCATCCGCTGGGGCCGCTCGCCGCGAGCGACGCTTCCGGTCTCGACGTGGTGCTCGACTGCGTCGAGAGCCTGCACGCGCAGCTCGGCGACAAGTACCGGCCGGCGCCGCTTCTGGTGAAGCTCGTCAAGGCCGGCCGACTCGGAAGGAAAACGAAGAGAGGAGTGTACAGCTACCCATGAGCCAGAACGTCGATTTCCTCCGGCTGGACGACCTGCTTAGCGACGAAGAGAAAGCGGTGCGGGAGACCGCGCGCGGCTTCGTCCGGGAGCGGGTGCTGCCGATCATCGAGCAGGCTTTCCGCGACGGGCGCTTCCCGACCGAGCTGATCCCGGAGATCGCGCACCTCGGGTTCCTCGGCGCCGACATCCACGGCTACGGCTGCGCGGGGCTGTCGCAGATGGCGTACGGCCTCCTGATGCAGGAGCTCGAGGCCGGCGACACGGGCGTGCGCTCCTTCGCGTCGGTGCAGGGCGGCCTCGCGATGACCGCGATCCACGAGTTCGGGAGCGAGGCGCAGAAGGAGCGGTGGCTAAAGGCGATGGCCGCGGGCGAGAAGATCGGCTGCTTCGGGCTGACCGAGCCGGACTTCGGGTCGAACCCCGGCGGAATGCGCACGCGTGCGACGAAGAGCAGCAGCGGTTTCGTCCTCGACGGCGCGAAGATGTGGATCACGAACGGCACTCTCGCCGACGTGGCCATCGTCTGGGCCAAGCTCGACGGGCGCATCCGCGGGTTCCTGGTGGAGAAGGGCACGCCCGGCTACACCGCGCGCGACATCCACCACAAGCACTCCTTGCGCGCGTCGGTCACCTCGGAGCTCATCTTCGAGAGCTGCGAGATTCCGGCCGAGAACCTGCTCCCGAAGTCGGACGGGCTGAAGTCGCCGCTGACCTGCCTCGACCACGCGCGCTTCAGCATCGCCTGGGGCGCCATCGGCGCGGCGACGACCTGCTACACGGTGGCGCGCGACTACGTGCTGGAGCGCAAGCAGTTCCATGACCAACCGCTCGCGTCGCACCAACTCGTGCAGGCGAAGCTCGTCGAGATGCAGATGGAGATCACGAAGGCGCAGGCGTTGACCTACCAGGCGACGAGGCTACGCGACCAAGGAAAGGCGAGCCACCTGCACACGTCGATGATCAAGCTCAACAACACCGAGATGGCCATCGACGTCGCGCGCACGGCGCGGGCGATGCTCGGCGGCTACGGCATCTCCGGCGAGTTTCCGATCATGCGGCACCTGTGCAATCTGGAGACCGTCATCACCTACGAGGGCACGAGCGACATCCACCGGCTGATCTTGGGCAAGGCGATCACCGGCCTCGACGCGTTCTAGAGTCGCGCCTCGCCCGGGTTCCTTCCAGTGGCTCACCCCGAATGAGACTGATTGGACCGATCGGTCGGATCGGTCCGATCGGTCTGATCAGTGCTGGCAGGGAGAATGCGCTCGTGGAGGTCGGCCGGGTCGGCCTCGCGCCTACTTGTTCGCCGACAGGTGGAAGCTCACGCCCAGACCGAAGGTGTTCCAGCCCGCGGAGAACCCATTGACCGGCGCGGTCACATTGTCGTTCCAGTTCAAGTAGAAGGTGCTCCAGTACGGCTCGTAGTAGCGCCAGTCGAGGACGATGCTCACCCACGGCTCGATATAGCCCTCGAGGTCGACGCCGTAGGCCAGGTACGCTCCCGCCATCCCGAAGCCCTGTCCCCCGGCGACGGTGTTCCCGCCTCCCACCGTGTAGCCGTAGCCGAGCTCGAGCCCCAGGTCGTATCGCGCGCGGTGCGGGAGCTTCACGTACTCTTGCACGAGTTGGAGTGGATACCAGGTCACCCGCCCGCCGACGAGCCCGACGCCGCCGCGGCGCTGCGAGTCGAAGGCATCCCACATCGCGGTCTGGAACGCCGCCTCGATGGCCACGTGGCCGAGCACGTTCCAGCCGAGGTGGAGGTTCGGGCCCATCCGCCAATGGTCATTCAGCGGGTCCGCGAACCCGTACGCCTCCTCGGACGTCAGCGCCCCGTTCGAGCCGCTGATGATCTGCTGCCCATCGACCGACCAGGAGCCCGTCTGCCCCTCGAGACCGATGGTGAAGCCCTCGACCGCTCTTGCTCGGCTCGCGAAAGCGACGACGACGAACAACAGGACGACCACGCGCGCAAACGACCGCATCGCTCCTCCCGAAAAAGGCGAGGAAGCCTACCGCGGGGACGCACGCGAAACCAAGCGTGGCGCCTCGCGGCTTGAGCGCTAGTGCATCATCATGTTCGCTTCTTTCGTCCACTCCCGGGCGAGGGCTGGCTGGCGCGCGCGCTTGTACCTCGCCGCCACCTCGGCGATGAACGCGGCCACCGTCTCTTTCGAGGCCTTCAGCTCCTTGTAGTACTTGAGCGCCTTGCCGAAGCTGTCGAGCGCGTCGCCCGAGTGCGGGTCCAAGTCGAGATAGATGAGGCCCATCTGCCGGTAGACTTCGGGGTAGGCGTCGCGGATGGCCACTGCCTTCTCGAACGCCTTCTGCGCCTGTGTGTAGAGCTTGAGCCGCTGCTTGACGCGACTGAGCTTGAGCGCCTGCCGCTGGAGCGTGTAGCCCTCTTTGTACCAGGCGACCGGGTTCACGTCGCTGAGCTTCGTCGCGGCGGTGTAGGCCGAAAGCGCCTGGTCGACGTCCCCGGTCGCGGCGAAGTAGTCGCCCAGCGCCACCTGGTAGGCGTCGTCCTTCTTCGCGCGGTACCCGTCGATGAGCGTCTTGCCGTCGGAGGTGTCGCCCGCCTCCGCCAGCGCCAGCGCGCCCTGGAAGTAGAACCGGGCGATGGCGCCGTTCGCGTGAATCGCGTCCTGGAACGCCTGGAGCGCTCCCGCCTTCTTCTCCATCGCGAGCGCGAGCCCGAGGTCGTAATGCGCGTACGCCCGCTCGGGGTCGCTCGCCACCTCCGCCTGAATCGCCTGGCGCGCCGCCGCTTCCGCGTCGACCGCGTTCCCGGCGGCGAGCAGCGCCTCGCTCTTGGCCGCGAGCGCCCGCGCCTTCATCACCGGCGGCAGCTCGTCCGGTCCCTTCGCGAGCAGGTCGTCGATGCGGTTCATCGCGTCGTCCACCCGCTGGTTCTGCGCGACGTCCGCGCGCGCCTTGCCGATCAGGCTGCGCAGGTGGATGGGGTTCGAGTCGAGCGCCCGCTGGTAGGCGGTGGACGCGTCGGCGAAGTCGCCCATGTCGTAGAGGGCATCGCCGTAGAGCCCGTAGTAGCGCGCACCCCGGTAGGCGCGGTCGGCGGCCTGCTTGTAGTCGTTGCGCGCGTCCTCCAGCTTCCCTTCGGTCGCGTGGACCAGACCCAGCGCGGCGACCACCTCCGCCGGGGCGACTCCCTTCTTCGTCAGGTCGGTCATCTTCGCTTCGATCGGCGCGGCATGGCCCTGGGCGACCCCGACGAGCGCGTCGGCGAGGAACTGCTCGCGCGTGTTGAGCTCCGCCTTGTCCGCCCGCCGGTCGAGGTCGACCGCGAGCTTCTCGTAGGAGTCGACACCGTACTCGGTCCACAGGACCGCTGCCGCCTCCGCTCCGGCGCCGAGGGCGTACGGGTCGTCCGAACGGATCGCGAGCGACTTCTGGAGCAGCTTCATCGCTGCCACGTACTGCGGCGGGTTGTCGCTCAGGATCAGGTCCTTCGCCTGCTTGTCGAAGGAGTCGATCACCCTCGAGTTCGCCACGTACTTGTGGTAGGCGGCGAACAAGCCGAGCAGCACCACCGCCGCGATGGCGAGGTTGCGTAACGCCCGCAGAGCGTCCTTGAGCGGGCTCTTGGGGCTCTCTTCCGGGTTGCTCATGCGCTCTCCCGCGGGGATCTCGAAGGGGCGGTCAGGGGTTCGAAAAAGCCGCTCGCCCCAGGAAAAAAAGACGTGCGTGCATAGCAGCCTCGCCGCTCGGGTGTCAACGATGCCGTCGGCCGGCTCGCATCGATGAGCGCGCGGGCGCTGGCGCGCATGGCCCCTTCGGCCGAGCCCCTTGCCGGCGGGCGACAGCCGGTGCCACCCTGGGTGCCAGGGAGCGCGAAAAAGGCGCGCGGGAGAAACTGGGATGCGGTGGACAGCAGGCGTGCTGCTCGTCGTCTCTCTGGCGCCCGTGGCGATGGCTCGCCCGCGTGCTCGACGGGCAGCCGGTCCGGCCGCGCCTTCGACCGCCGCGGCGGCAGCGCAGCCGGCCACGTCCCCGGCGGGCGGCGTGCGCATCGTGCCGGTCCAGGACAAACCCGGCTGGATCATCGTCGAGGTCCCGGGCGGCTTCTACCGCTATCGGGCCCCGACCGGCGCGGCGCCGAGCCAGGCGGGAACGCTGTCGATCCTTTCTAGCGCTGCCGCCCAGAGCTTGCGGCCCCGCCAACCGCCAGCGCCGCCGGCATCCGTGGTCCCGGCGCCCAGGCCCGTCGCGCCCCGTCCGGCCTGCGAGCGCCAGCGCGGTCTCTTGAACCAGCGGCTCTGGGAGCTGCGCGGCATCGATGTCGATCCCGCGAGCGCGAACCTCCTCTCCAGGGCAGAGGTACCGCTCTCGCCCTCCGCTTGGGGTTTCGTCCAGGGCTACGGCCCGGGGCTCGCCTCGGACCTGCCGAACGCGGTCAGCGCCGACATGATCGCCCGCGACCGCTTGCGCGCGCTCGCGGCCTGCCTGCAAGGGGACCGCTAGACGAAAGGCTTTTCGCGGCTGGCGGCCGGCAAAGGCGTATCCTCATGTCGCGATGCGCGCGAGCCCGACGCTGGGAGCCTTCCTGGTCGGCTTGATGGTCGCCGCCTCCCCGCGCGCGGGCGCGCGAGAGTGCCCGCCGCGCGGCGTGCTCCTCGTCGTGCGCGCCGGTCCGCACCGGCTCTACGAGTGCGACGGCGGGAAGATGGTGGCGACCTTTCGCGTCGCGCTAGGCAGCGGCGGTGTCGGTAAGCGCGCGAGAGGCGACGCCAAGACGCCGCTCGGGACCTACCGCCTCGGCTCGCCGAGGCCGTCGGCGTCCTTCCACGTCTTCATCCCCATCGGCTACCCGACGGCGGCGCAGCGGCGGCGCGGGTTCACCGGCGCCGCGGTGGGCGTTCACGGGCCGGCGCGCGCCTTTCGCTGGGCGGGCGAAGCGAACGTGCTGGTCGACTGGACGCTCGGGTGCATCGCGGTGAAGAGCGACCACGCCATCGACGCGATCGCGCGCTGGGTCCGGACCCGGCACGTGACCACGATCGCGATCGATCCGGTCACCAGGGAATCGGCGGCGGGTTCGTCCCGGGCACACACGCGTACTTCGAGAAGTCGGTGACCCCCACTTCCCGCAGGACCTCCTCGTCGAGCAGCGCCCGGCCGGAGAAACGCTGAGGGTCGCTCTCGACGATGGCCACCGTCGCGTCGGCGAGGATGTCCGGCTTGCGCCACACCTCCGGCCCGCCGAGCCCGCCGTTCTTCGACGCGTACGACTCGATGATCGTCACCGGCCAGAGGGAAGCGACACCGATGCCGTTCCCCGCTTGCTCTTCCGCCAGGCCGTGGGTCAACAGGGTCATCCCGAACTTGGAAATCAGATAGGCGATCTTGTGCGCGGCCTGGTCGGGCTTGAGCGGCGGCGACATGTTGACGATGTGCCCGCGGCCGGCCTTCTGCATGTACGGCAGGCACGCCTGGGCGGCGAAGAACGGCGCCTTCGCGTTGATGCTCATCACGAGGTCCCACTTCTTCTCCGGCGTGTCGGCGATGTCCGTCCACCAGAACGCGCCCGCGTTGTTGACCAGGACGTCGATGCCGCCGAGCGCCTGAGCTCCCTCCTCCACCGCGCGAAAAATCTGATCGACGAACCGCACGTCGCACTTGACCGCGTGCGCTCTCCGGCCCATCGCCTCGATTTCCCGCTCCACCTCTCGCAGCGTCCCCGGCAGCCGGGGGTCGGTCTCGTCGAGCGACTTCGACGCGAGGACCAGGTCCGCTCCCGCTCTCGCCAGCGCCAGCGCGCAGGCCTTCCCCACGCCTCGCGACGCGCCCGTCACCAGCGCCACCCGCCCGTCGAGCTTGCCCATGTCCGCCTCGGTCCCGAGGTGCGAGGTGATGTGTCTGAATAGAAGCTCTACTCAGGGGATTCCGTATTCCTTCAGCTTGTAGAGCAGCGCCCGCGCGCTGATGCCGAGCAGCTCCGCCGCCCGAGTGCGGTTGCCCTTGCTCCGGTCGAGGGCCTTGCTGATCAGCTCCAACTCGAGCGCGCGAAACGCCCGCTTGATGGAGAGGTCGTCCACCTCGACCGGCGGCTCCGCTGGCGCGGGCTCGCTGACCGGCGGCGGTGCCGGTTCGAGCAAGCGCTCGGGGAGATCGACGACGTCGATTACCGGCCCGTCCGCGAGCACCATCGCCCGTTCGACCGCATTCTCCAGCTCGCGCACGTTCCCCGGCCACGCGTGCGCCTCGAGCTGGTGCAGCGCGTCGGCCGTGAACCCCCGCACCCGGGTGCCGAGCTTCTCGTTGTAGCGGGCGACGAAGTGGTCGACCAGGAGCGGGATGTCCTCCGGCCGCTCGCGCAGGCTCGGCAGCCGAACCTGGAGGACGTTCAAGCGGTAGTAGAGGTCCTCGCGAAAGCGGCCGGCCTTCACCTCCTCGGGGAGGTTGCGCACCGTCGCCGCGATCACCCGCACGTCGATCTTGATCGACCGCGAGTCGCCCACCCGCCGGACCTCGTCCTCCTGCAACACCCGCAGGAGCTTGACCTGCAGCGCTGCCGGCACCTCGCCGATTTCGTCGAGGAACAACGTCCCGCCGTCCGCCTCCTCGAACAGCCCCTTGCGGCTCTGGTGCGCGTCGGTGAAGGCCCCGCGGACGTGGCCGAACAGCTCGCTCTCCATCAACTGCTCGGGAATGGCACCGCAGTTGACCGCCAGGAACGGTCCCTCCCTCCTCGGGCCCAGCTCGTGCAGCGCCCGCGCGATGAGCTCCTTTCCGGTACCGCTCTCGCCGAGCACCAGCGTCGTCGTCTTCACCTCGGCGATGCGGCGCACCAGCTTCATCACGTTCTTCAGCGCCGCCGACTCGCCGATGATGCCCGCCACGCCCTCCTGCCGCCGCTCCGCCTTCAGCCGCCGGTTCTCCTCCACCAGCCGCTCGCGCTCCTCCGCCTTCTTCAGGACCAGCACCACCTCCTCGGCCTGGAACGGCTTGGAGATGAAGTCGTAGGCGCCCGCCTTCATCGCCTCCAACGCGGTGTCGAGACTTCCGTACGCGCTCATCACGATCACCATCGACCGGGGCGAGCGGCGCTGGACCTCGGCGAGTAGCTCGAGACCGCTCATGCTCGGCATCCGGACGTCGGTCAGGACCAGGTCCGGCTCGTCCTTCTCGATTTCCTGGAGCGCTTCCGGCGCGCTCGCGGCGCAGCGCACGTCGTAGCCCGCTCTCTGGAGGATGGCGGAAAGGATGTGGCGCATCGGCTCTTCGTCGTCGACCACCAGGATGCGCTTGAACGCCATGCGTGTTCTCTCCCGGCCTCGGATTCTACGCGGGCGACCGTGAAGAGCGCCCGGCTTCGCATCCGCCCGCGCGGCCAGCCCCGGGTCGCGTCAGGCGCCTTTAGTACCATCGCTCCCGGTGCCTCCCGTCGCTCCGCCCGCGCGTCGTCGAGCGTTGCGCCTGGTCGTCCTCGCCTGCGTGCTCGTCGGAGCCGTTCGCCTCGTCGGGTTTTCCGCTCCCGATTTCGCGGTCGACGACGCCTGGATTTCGTTTCGCATCGCTCGAAACCTGCTCGAGCACGGCATCCTCTCGTTCAACGTCCACGGCGCGCCGGTCGAGGGGATGACGAACCTGCTGTGGACCCTCCTGTCCACGACATGGATTCGCCTCCTGCCTTCTCGCTCCACGTCGTCGGCGACCAGTATCTGCTCGTGTTCGTCCGCGACGGGCTCGACCTGCCGGCGCGCGCCTTCGGTCCGACGCCGAGACGCGCGCTGTCCTCGCTCACCGTCGAACGGGCGATCGATGCGAGGTGACGGCGCCGGCGCCGGCTGGTTCCAGGCGTGCCAATCCGGTCGACACACTTGGCGCCGGACACGCCAGGGTTCGGATTGGTGGCCGGAATAGGATGACCTCGACAAGTCATGCTGCCCTGGACCGCTCACCCTGAGCCTTCCGGCAAGCTCAGGATGACCTTCGTCGAACGGCGAGCGGTCCAGGGTGTTCCCGCCCATCCTTCGACGGCAGGATGAGCGCGGACGAGAAAGCGCTCGAAGATGTTCAGACTATTTTTTTCCAGCACCTTGGCCCGGCGCGGTGCCGTCCTTCTCGTGATTCGTGGGTGCCCGCTGGAACCGCAGCGTGAAGCGCGCACCGCCTTCCGGCACGTTTTCCGCGCGAATCGAGCCACCGAACGACTCCATCAGCCGATGACAGATGGCGAGCCCGAGCCCCGTTCCCTCTCCCGGCGACTTGGTGGTGAAGAACGGATCGAACAGGCGCGGCAGGTCGTCATCGCGGATTCCGGGACCGCTGTCGCTCACCGATAGCTCGACCTCGGCCCCGACCGCGCCCGCGCCCGTGACGCGCGCGCTGGCGTCGATGCGCGCCCGCCCCTCGCCCCCGCACGCGTCGGCCGCGTTCAGCAGGAGGTTCACCAGCACCTGCGTCGCCCCGTGCCGCTCGGCGAGCACCGCCGGCAGGTCCGCCGGGACGCCGAGGGCGAGGCGCATCCGTCCGAAGCGGGGCTGCGGCTCGACGAGACGGCAGGCGCTCTCCACGACCTCGGCGAGACTGGTCGGACCGACCCGGGGCGGTCGGGGCCGCGCGAAATCGAGAAGGTCGCGGACGATGCGGTCGATGCGGCCCGTCTCCCGCTCGATGCGCTCCAGGTAGCCCTGCTGCTCCGCTGCCGGTTGGCCTTTCATCAGCCCGAGGTAGCCGAGAATCGCCGCCACCGGGTTCCCGATTTCGTGCGCCACCCCCGCCGCGAGCCGCCCGACCGTCGCGAGCTTCTCCGAGCGCACGAGACCTTCCCGGGTCTCGACGAGCTCGTCGTTCGCGCGCTTGAGCTCGGCGATGGTGGCGATGCTCCGAAGCTTGTCCTCGCGGATGCGCTCGGCCATCCGGCGCGCGGTTCCGCCCACCCGGCCGAGCTCGTCGCCCGACTGCGCGAGGAGAAACGGCGATTCGAGGTCGAGCCGTTCGACCTGTCCGAGAGCCTGGTCGAGCTCCTTGAGCCGGCGAACGAACCCGCGCTCGAACAAGAGCAGGCCGAGCAGGACCACGAGCATCGATTCCGCCGCGAGCGCGCCGAGCAGCCGCGCCTCGTCCGCGCGCAGGGTGCGGTCGCGACGATCGGGAATCGACAGGCTCAGGACGCGGCCGTGGATCAGCCGGTCGACGCGCCAGGCGACCGGTCCGTTCTTCGTTTCCGCGAGGCGAGGGCGCTCGCAGGAGGAACCGAAAGCGAGCCTCGCTCCGAGCCCGGCGCGGGAAGCCTCGGCGAGCGTCGAGCGCACGCAGGTCTCGTCGCCGCAGGCCGCGAGCTGGGCGGCGACCAGGTCCGCCGCCAGGTTCGCGCGGTCTTCTCCCGCTCGCCGCCTGGCCGAGCGCTCGAAAGCGATCGAGGTCAGGGCGATGAGGCCGAAGGCGAACACCACCGCCGCCAGGAGGTTCGCGACGACCCGCGCCCTGAGCCCGATGCGCACGAAAGAAGCCCTCGCTACGAGAAGAGCCGCACGAGGAGGCGATCGTACAGGTGGAAGAGCCAGCCGCCGACGAAGAGCTGCTCCATCGCCGCCAGCGCCAGGAAAGGTCCGAACGGCACCGCGTTCTTCGGCGGGACCCAGTCGTCCTCCTCGTCTTCCGCTTCCTCCGTGGCGGGCGTCCCCCCGGCGGGAGCGGTCTCGCCCACCGGTGCCGGTGCCGGTGCCAATGTCTCAGCGGGACCGCTGCCGATCTCCGGGACCGGCGTCCCCCCCTCGGCCGCCGGCGCGCTCGCCGGACGCTTCCCGGTTTCGCTCCGGCCGAGCAGGATGAGCGCGATGCCGACGAGAGCACCCTGGAGCGAGGCGAGCAGCACCACCGGCAAGAGCGCCTTCCAGCCGAGGAACGCCCCGATCATCGCGAGGAGCCACCAGTCGCCCTGGCCCAACGCTTCCTTCTTGAACGCTTTCGCGCCAAGCCAGCCGACCAGCGCGAACGCCGCGAAACCGCCCACCGCGCCCAGGGCGCCGGCGAGGACGCGCTGGACCGCGGTCGCGGAGTCCGGGGCGAAGACGCGGGCCACGAGGCCCAAGACGATGCCGGGCCAGGTCAGCGCGTGCGGGATGAGCCAGTGGTCCAGGTCGATGTAGGTGACCGCGACGAGCAAGCTCACGAAGAGGAAGAGCGCTACCGCCCAGGGGCCGAACGGGTGCGCGCGCGCGAGGGCGAGGGCCAACAGGCCGGTCAGCAGCTCGACGGTCGGATAGCGGGCGGAAATCGGCTGGCGGCACCGGCGGCACCGCGCCCCGAGCCACAACCAGCTCAGGACCGGCACGTTGTCGTACCAGGCGATGGCACCGCCGCACTTCGGGCAGCGAGAGCGCGGCGCGACGATCGACTGCCCTTCGGGCACCCTGGCGATGACGACGTTCAGGAAGCTGCCGACGACGAGCCCGACAGCGAACGCGACGACCTCGTAGTAGAGCTGCATGCCGACTGGGATCCGCCTTTCGAGCGCCGGTCCTCGGCCGGTGCGAGCTCTCGCCGGCCCCGTTCGCGCGCCTCACCAGAACGCCGGCGCTCCTCGCGCATAGCAGAATCATCCGGTCGGCGCCGCATTCCCGTCCGGTGAGGGGCCGCCTTGCGTCCGCCCGACCTGTGCTTACGAGTGCGCAAGAGACCACATGGCGACCGAAAGACGGCGCGGGCGGTGACGTTTTTTGTCGGTCGGTCGGCCTCACTGCCGAGAAAACGCCTCCAGAAAGCAGGCGAGCCGTTCGGCACCCGGCGGCACGGATCGTGCTTTGAGACTCAGCATCGGCGAAGGAGCCCCGCCCCCGGACCGCTCCAACTCGCGCCGACCACCGCAAGCGTCGCGCGCCCCGAGGAGGCGCCGGAGGAGCACATGGCGAAGAGAATCCGGAAAGGCTTCACCCTGATCGAGCTGATGATCGTCGTCGCGATCATCGGCATTCTGGCGGCCATCGCCATCCCGAACTTCCTGAAGTTCCAGGCGCGGTCCAAGCAGTCCGAGGCATCGACGAACCTCAAGGCGGGCTACACCGCCCAGAAGGCGTACTACCAGGAGAAGGACACGTACTCGGCCTATCTCTACGACATCGGGTTCGCGCCCGAGCGCAACAACCGGTACACGTACTGCTTCAACGCGGCCTGCACCACGTCGAACGCGACCGCCGACTCTCGCTCGACCTCGGACAACACCGGTGAGAGCGGCGACGGCGACACCGGCATCTGCATGGACTACTTCAAGTACGGGGCGAGCTTGCCGGCTTGCTCTACGGCCATCGCCGAGACCTTCGCCAAGCTGGCGGAAACCTCCGCCGGTATTTCGGGCGACTTCGTCATCACCGCGACAGGCCAAATCGACAGCGACGCTCCTGAGGACCAGTGGGACATCTCGTCGGTATCACGCCCGAACGGCACAACTGGCGGCACCGCTGCCTGCGCAACCGGCAACAACCCGGCCGGCGAGCCCTGCGTCCAGTTCAACGACGTGTAGCTACTCGCCACGACTCGCGCGTCACCCAGGAGCCGGCCGCCGAGCCGGCTCCTTCGTTTTCTCCCGATGGGCGCAGGCCGAGCTGCGCGATGATGCGGGCCGTGCGGGTGCGGGCCTCCGTCGTCGTCGTGATCCTGCTGGTGGCCGGCTTCGCGGCCGATCGTCTGCGGTCGGCCGCGCGCGCGTGCGCGCCCAGCCGCGTCGACGCCGTGTTGCAGCCTCCCGTGATTCCCGCGCCAGCGCTGCGCGTTCTCGCCCTGGGCTTCCAGTCGACGGCGGCCGACGCGAGCTACCTGGACGCCATCCAGATCTTCGGGGACGACAAGACGATCTTCGGGACCCTTCCCGTCAAGGAGCGCCGCAGCCGGGCAGAGGCACGGCTCCTGCTGGACACGACGACCCTCGACCCGAAGTTCGACTACGCCTACATCTTCGCCGCGGTCAGCCTCCCGATTCCCTGGTCAGACGGCACCACGCACAACGCCGACTTCGCGATCGATCTGTTGCGCAAGGGAGTGGGAGCGGTCCCGGACGACTGGCGCATCCCGTTCTACCTGGGCTACCTCTTGTCGACGACGACCGGCGACTACGCGGGAGCGGCGCGAGCGATGGCGGAGGCGGCGCGACGTCCGGGGCTCCCAGGCGAAGCGCACCGGCCGCCCTATCTGCCGTTCCTCGCGATGCGGCTCGCGGCCCAGGGCGGCTCCATCCAGACGGGGCTCATGCTTGCGCGGAGCATGCTCGCCAACGCCCAGACGAAGGACGAGCGCGACCGGGTCGAAGAGCGCATCCGGCTCCTGCACATGGAGCGCGACCTCCGCCAAATCGAGGCCGCCGCCCGCCGGTACCGCGCTCGCGCCGGCCGGTTCCCGCCGAGCCTCGAGGCGCTGGTCGCCTCGGGCGACCTCGCTCGGATTCCGCCCGAGCCCCACGGCGGTCGCTACCTCCTCGACCCCGAGACCGGCGTCGCTCATTCGACCGCGGCGCACCGGCTCAGGCTTTTCGTCCATCCCGCGGACCAGGGGGGAACCCAAGGGGCGGCGGGGCAACCGGAGACCGTCAAGCGATGAGCGCCATCCTCAGCCTTGCCCGCCACACGGTCCGCGAGCTCATCCGCAATCGACTCTTCTACCTGCTCATCGTCTTCGCCCTCCTGCTCATCGGCGCCTCGCTCATCCTCGCGCGGCTGACCATCGGCCAGTGGGAGCGGATCATCAACGACGTGGGGCTCGCCACCGTCCAGCTCGCCGGCGCGCTCGTCGCGATCCTCGTCGGGGTGGGGCTCATCGCGGGCGAGGTCGACCGGCGCACGGTCTACGTCACGCTCTCGAAGCCCGTCACTCGCACGCAGTTCGTCGTCGGCCGCTACCTCGGCCTGTGCGCGAACCTCGTGATGCTGGTCGCGGTGATGGGGGCGGCGCTATGGGCGGTGCTCGCGACGACCGGCTACCCGATGACCGCCACCG
Source organism: Myxococcales bacterium (assembly GCA_021787845.1). Lineage (GTDB taxonomy): Bacteria > Myxococcota > Myxococcia > Myxococcales > JAJYLH01 > JAJYLH01. The sequence continues at coordinate 142,959 of JAJYLH010000001.1, forward strand.
GTCTGTCGGCGCTGGCGCTGATCACGGTGGAGCTCTTCGTCCTCGCCGCCTTCGCGGTGATGTTCTCCTCGTTCACCACGCCCACGCTGGGCGTCATCTTCTCGGTGTCGGTCTTCGTCATCGGCCACCTCGCCGGCGACCTCGTCTCGTTCGCCGCGCGCATGAAGGGCACGAGCGCGAAGGTGCTCGCGATTCTCGGGCGGGTGGTGCCGAACCTCGACCTGCTGAACCTGAAGACCCAGGCGGCGAATCAGCTTCCGGTCCCGGGAACATTCGTCGCCAAGAGCGCGGCCTACGGCCTCGTCTACGCGGTCGTGGCGGTCACGCTGGCCGCGGCGATATTCTCCCGCCGCGATCTGAAATAGGCGAACCGCGCCGTCGCGGGTCCAACCGATCGGCCCGATCGATCGGATGAGCCCAATCGCGCGCGAGCTTCCAACGGCAGGTGTCTTCGCGCGGTCGCTCGACCAGCAGGGGGGCAGCCGCGCACCTTGGACCCGGCGGCTCCACGTTTGCGACGTGACCCGAGTTCGAGAGCTCGCCCGATTCGCGACCGGTGTCCCTTTCGAAGCCTTGTCGACGGGCGGCTTGGAAGCCTTGCGAATTCGAGTTCTGGACTCGCTCGCCTGCGCGCTCGGCGCGCTCGATGCCGAACCGCCGAAGCGCGTCCGCCAGGTCGAGATGCAACTCGGCGGCAGCGCTCTCGCTTCGCTCATCGCCGGCGATGACGTCCAGCAGCTCCTGCGCCGGGTCGTCGTCCGCCCGGACGAGGCGTTGAGCGCGCGCTTCCCGGCGCAAATGCCGGCCCGGCTGCGGGTGCGACGCCGCGACGGCACCGTGCTCCGGCGCGACAAGTCCGATAGGGAGGGCTTCGCCACCCGGCCGTGGAGCTGGGCGCTGGCGATCGAGAAGCTCGAGTCGCTGGCGGCGCCGCGCGCTTCCGCCGACTGGCGCCGGCGCCTCGTCCACGCGGTGGCGCACCTCGAACGAATCGACGTCGCCAAGCTCGCTTCGCTCTTGCGCGAAGCGCGAGGAGGGGAGCCATGAAGGACCGCGCGTTTCCGTCGGTCGAGCTCAACGAGCGCGAGCCCAAGCCGCGCCGTCACGGGCTGACCGAAATTCGCGGGCCCTACTACACGCCGCTCGGCCCGCGCCAGCTCGAGGACATTCTCGACTCGATGGGCGAGTGGATCGACTCGCTCAAGTTCGCCGGCGGCTCGTTCGCGCTGATGCCGCGCCGGGTGGTGACGCAGCTCATCGACCTCGCGCACCGGCACGACGTGCTGGTCTCCACCGGCGGTTTCGTCGAGCACGTGCTCACCCGGGGCCGCGACGCGGTCGAGCGCTACCTGCGAGAGTGCCGCGAAATCGGGTTCGACATCGTCGAGCTCTCCGCCGGGTTCATCACCCTGCCGACCGACGACTGGCTCAGGCTCATCGAGCGGGCGCAGAAGTCGGGGCTCAAGGCGAAGCCGGAGCTGGGCATCCAGTTCGGCGCCGGGGGAGCGAGTGCGGTCTCGGAGCTCGAAGCGGAGGGCACGCGCGACCCGGCGCTGCTCGTCGCGCAAGCCAAGCGATTCCTCGACGCGGGAGCCGACCTGTTGATGATCGAGAGCGAGGGCATCACCGAGAGCGTTCGCGCCTGGCGCACGGACGTGCCGGCGCGCATCGCGGAAGAAGTCGGCCTCGACCAGGTGATGTTCGAGGCGGCCGACCCGGACGTGTTCGCCTGGTACGTGAAGACCTTCGGCCCGGAGGTGAACCTCTTCGTCGACCACAGCCAGATCGTCCAGCTCGAGGCGCTGCGGGCCGGGCTGTGGGGTACCCGCAGCCTCTGGGGGCGGGTCGTCACCTACAAGGGTTGACGCTCACCGGGAGCGCTCAAGGAGAGAATCGGAGCACGCTTGCGTGGCACCAACGGGCGGGGGCACGCGCGGTTCGTCGCCTTGCGAACCGCAGGCGCGGGCCAGATATCAGGGCGAAGGCGATGCCGGTTCGGTTAGGAAGTGAGGTGGGAGCGCCGCTTCGGCGGCTGCTCGAGGAGCTCCAATGCCGCGAGACCAGTGGGACATCGTCGATCGGCTGGCGCGACGGGCGCTCGCGCTCGCGGTGAAGATGATCGACGAGGCGAACAACCGGCCGGACGAAGAGGAGGGGGACCCCAAGGTGGGCGGCCATCCGTCGGCGGTTGCGTCGTGCACGCACATCCTGTCGACGCTGCGTTTCAGGGTAGCGGGGCCGCAGGACACCTTCGCCGTCAAGCCGCACGCCTCGCCGATGGACCACGCCGTGAACTTCCTGCTCGGCCTTTTTCGCGAGCCGGGCGGGCGGCGCTGGCTGTCGCTCGAGGAGTCGCAGGAGGCGATGAAGCGGCTGCGCCAGTTCCCATTCCACGGCGAGCCGGTGTTCCAGAGCTACCACGCGGAAAGCGACCCGGACTCGTGGGGCTACTTCCCGTCGGGTTCGGTGGGGATTCCGCCCGCTGTGTCCCTCTTTACCGCTCTCGCTTACCGTTACGCCGCGGACCACCGGTTCGAGGTCCCGAAGGACGTGCACCACTGGTCGGTCCTGGGCGACAGCGAGATGCGGGAGGGCTCGGTGAGCGAGGCGATGCCGGAGGCGGCCGAGCGGGAGCTGCCGAACATCACCTGGATCGTCGACTACAACCGGCAGAGCCTGGATGGCACCCGGGTACCCAACGACCGCGCGCTCCACGGCACCGATTACGAGCGGCTGGAGCGCATCGCGAGGGCGAACGGGTGGGACGCGATTCAGGTGATGCACGGCCGCCAGCGCCTCGCCGCGTTCGAAAGGAAAGGCGGAGCGCTCCTGAAGGACGTGTTGGAGCACGACCTCACCGATTTCGAGCTGCAGTCGCTCCTGCTCAAGCGCGACGGGAAGACCACGCGCGAGCGGTTGGTCAGCAAGGACGCCAAGCTCGGCGATTTCTTGAATGGCTGGTCGGATGCCGAGCTGCAAGCGCTCCTGGAGGACCTGGGCGGTCACGATGTCCGGGAGCTCGGGCGGGCGTTCGAGCAGGCGAAGGGGGCGAAAGCGCCGACGCTCATCGTCGCGCACACGGTCAAGGGCTGGGGCCTGAAGATGTGGGCCCAATCGGGCAACCATTCGGCGCTGCCGGACGAAAAGGAAGTCGAATCGCTCCTGGAGGGCGCGGGCATCGACCGGGCGACGAAGACCCCGTACCAGCGGTTCCCGGAGGCGTCGGAGGAGGGTCGCTATCTCGGCGAGCGCGGGGCCGCGTGGAGGCGGGGCATCGAAGAGCAGTGGGCGCTCAAGGACCGGAACTCGAAGCGCTTCTCGGAGGGGGTGCAGCAGAGCGGGGCGCTGCCGCCCTCCTTGGGAATCGACCTCAAGATGACGCCCATCGCGCACACCCAGTACGTCTGGGGCCAGGCGATCGGTCGGCTCATCCGCGTCGCCACGACGGCGGCGGGAGGGAAGCTCGCGGAGGCGGAAGAGCGTTGGGTGCCCGTTGCCGAGATGCTGCTGACGCTGGCGCCCGACGTCGGGACCTCGACCAACATCAACCCGGCGATGGACGACAAGATCTACGGTCCGCCCCCCGAAGAGGACTACGAAGAGACGCTCGGAGTGCGGGACCGCAGGCGCCCAGCGCTAGCGCCGAAGCTCGGCGAGTCGACCCGGCACATGCGGTTCGAAATCTGCGAGGCGAACGCGATGAGCGCCGCTGGCGCGTTCGGAAAGCTCGGCTACTCGCTGGGGATTCCGTTCCGGCCGGCGATGACCGTCTACGACTTCTTCATCAAGCGCGCGCTCGACCAGCTCTACTACAACCTCTATTGGGGCTCGACGTTCACGCTCGTCGGCACGCCGGGCGGCGTCACGCTCTCGCCCGAGGGCGCGCAGCACTCCTGGAAGAGCGACATCCAGATGCCGAACCTCGTCACCTGGGAGCCGATGTATGGCGTCGAGGTCGACTGGATCGTCGCGGAGACGCTCCGCCGCCACGCCGCGTTCGACGACCGCGCGCGCACGGGGGTGCTCCTGCGGTGCGTGACCCGCGGCTTGCAGCAGAAGGAGATGCTGACGCGCCTCAGGCGCCATCGGCGGTTCAAGCAGAACCCGACGGCGGCGCTGAAGCCGGCGGAGCTGGAGCTGGATGACGCGACCAGCGAAGCGGAGCTGGAACCCAGGAGCGATGCCGAGATCCTGGAAGCGGTGCGGCGGGATGTCGTTGCGGGCGGGTACTACCTGGTCGACTGGCGCGGTTACGCGGGCTACGAGCCGGGCGACAACGTGGTGCAGCTCGTCGCGATGGGCTCGGTGGGGACGGAAGCGCTGGCGGCGAGCGACGCGCTCCTCGAGCAAGGAATCTACGCGAACGTCATCGTCTGCACCTCGCCCGACCTCCTCCTCGGAAACCTCGCGCATGAGAACGGCTACCGGCATCTGAAGGAGACGCTGGGCGTGACCGGTGCCCTCTATTTCACCCGGCGGCGCACCAACGGTCACACGCGCTACGAGGTGCAGACCAAAGGAGACCTGGTGGAGGCCGCGGGCGCGCGGGTGCCGGTGGTGTCGGTGGCCGACGGGGAGGTGGGGCTGCTCGACAACCTCGGCTCCATCGTCGGCACCCGGCACGAGGCGCTGGGCCTGCGTAAGGCGTCGAAGAGCGGCCGCCCGAGCGACGTCTACAAGTTGCAGCACCTCGATCGCGACTCGATCGTGCAGGCGGCGCTTCAAGTGCTGGGCGAGAGCGCTCTCGAAGAGGTCGTCGTCTCGCGCTCGCTCCTCGAGCTGGTCGCGCAGGAGCCGCCCTCGCCGCCGCCGCCCGACTGGCGGAAAGCCTGGGGGGCAGAAGCGCTGGAGTAGAGTGGCTGCGGTTCGGCCACGCCGAGTCTCGGCACGCGAGCCGCGCCGGCGATCAGACCGATCGGTCGGATCGGACTGATCGGTCTGACATGCCCAGCGGCAGCCAACCGCGGCCAAATCGGGTCAGCGAGCCTTCGCGGCGTCAGTTCTTTTCGGTCACCGCGGCGACGATCTTCCGGGCGGCGTCGGTCAGGTCGCTCGCCGGGATGAGGGCGAGACCGCTCTCGGCCAGCATCTGTTTGCCGAGCTCGACGTTGGTCCCCTCCAGCCGCACCACCACCGGCACGTCGACCCCGACCTCTTTCGCGGCCTCGATGATGCCGGTCGCGATGACGTCGCACTTCATGATCCCGCCGAAGATGTTGACGAGAATCCCCTTCACGTGCGGGTCGGAGAGGATGATCTTGAACGCGTTGGTCACCTTCTGCGCGTTCGCGCCGCCGCCGACGTCGAGGAAGTTCGCCGGCGTGCCCCCGTGCAGCTTGATCACGTCCATCGTGCTCATCGCGAGGCCGGCGCCGTTGACGAGGCACCCGATGTTCCCGTCCAGCGCGATGTAGGAGAGGTCCCACTTCTTCGCTTCGATTTCCTTCGGGTCCTCCTCGTCCAGATCGCGCATCCCGACCACGTCCTCGTGCCGGAACAGCGCGTTGTCGTCGAAGTTCATCTTCGCGTCGAGGGCGATGACCTCGCCCTCCTTCGTCACCACCAAGGGGTTGATCTCCGCGAGCGACGCGTCCTCGGCGATGAACGTTTCATAGAGCTTCTGCGCAAAGAACACGAAGCGGGAGACCGACTTCCCGGTCAGGCCGAGGCTGAACGCGACCTCGCGCGCCTGGTAGGGCATCAGCCCGGTCAGCGGGTGGATGGCGACCTTGACGATCTTCTCCGGCGCGTGCTTGGCGACCTCCTCGATTTCCACGCCGCCTTCGCTCGAGGCCATCAGGGTCACCCGCGAGGTCTCGCGGTCGAGCAGCATCCCCAGGTACAGCTCGCGGGCGATGGCGCAGCCTTCCTCGACGTAGACCTTGCGGACGAGCCGCCCCTCGGGACCGGTCTGGGGGGTCTTGAGCATCATCCCCAGAATCGCCTGCGCCCGCTCCTTGGCCTCGGCAGGGCTGCGGGCGAGCTTGACCCCTCCCCCTTTGCCTCGGCCGCCCGCGTGAATCTGCGCCTTGACCACCACCACCGGGGTCGCCAGCTCCTTGGCCGCGACCTCCGCTTCCGCCGGCGTCACCGCGAGATGTCCGCGCAAGGTGGGCACGCCGTGCTTGCGGAGGATTTCCTTCGCCTGGTACTCGTGGATTTTCATGGTGTGCGAAGCTCCCGTCCCCCCGGAAAAAGGGCGGCGAACCTACTCGCGCCGCGGGTCGATGTAAAGCCGGGCGGTGCGGCGAGGGCGAACGCGCGCGACGGGTGCCCTGACGCGAGCTGCTCGAAGTCCGCGCGTCAGAAGCCCACGCCCGCCGAGAAGGTCGGCAGGAAGTCGAGGCGGAACCCGCCGCGCAAGAGTACCCGCAGGTCGACGCGAAGCTGGACGAGGCCGAGTTGCATGCCGACGACGCTCGTCGCGTCGACCCCGGGGCGCAGCACCGCCCCCGTCGCTTGGGTGGGTTCTCCATCGTCCACGCGGTAGGTCGCGCTATTCTCGGTCAAGAGCAATCCCGCGCCGAAGCCGACGAAGACCTGGTACGGCTGCCACTTGAGATAGAGCAAGCGGATGGCGAAGTTGTTCCACGCGCTGTCGACGCTGACGAACGGGGTTCCGCCCGTCGCGGTGGCGCGAAAGGCGCTCAGGTCGATGGCGAACGGGCCGGCGATGGCGGGATTGAAGCTCGCGGTCAGACCGTAGGCGAGCCGGGTCGCGTACCCGGTGGTCGAGTCGTCCATGATCGCGGGGCCGACGCCCGCGAGGACCGACAGCCCGAGGAGCAAGGCGGGGCGGTGCGGGACCGGCGTCGGCGGGACGGCAACCGGCGTCTCCGCGAAGGGCGAGGTGTGGAAGACCCGCGGATGGATTTCCGCCGGGGGCTCGGGTGCGCTCTGGTCTGGAGGCAGCGGCTGGGTCTTCTCGAGCGCCCGCATGTCGCGATCGAGCTTCTGGAACGGATCCTCCAACTTGGCAGCGCTGCCGGCTGCCGGCGACGCAGCCGCTGGGCTCGGCACCGAAGCCCGTGGCGAGCTCGCCGGCGCGGCGGGGCCGCTCGTCGGGCTCGGGAGCTCGTCGAGCGCATCCGAGCGGACCGGGGCTGGTGCGCGAGCGGCCGAGCTCGGCGTTTCGGCGGGCGCCCCGGACGACGGCGTGGGGACGACCGCCGAGTGCGTCGATCGATCCGGCTCGTCCACCGGCGACGGCGATGGAGTCGCTGGCTGGCTCCTCGCGGGCGTGTTGGGTGCTGGCGCAGAGCTCTCGGGCTCGGACGGCGCGGAGGTCGGCGAAGAGAACCCGTTCGGGGACGACGTGCCGTCAGCCGGGAGGGGCGACGAAGTCATCGGCTCGGTCGGCGGGGTCGGGGCCGTCGCATCGGAAGCAGGCGGCTGCGCTGCCGGAGGGCTCGGCTTCGCCCGATGGTGGCGCGGCGAGCCTCCGACGACGATCTCCGTCTCGTCGTGGTACTGGAGCGGCACCTGGACGATGGGGATGGCGGTGCCGCTCCCGCTGGGTGCCGGGCTGGGCGGGACGAAGGTGCTCGGCGCGGCCGGCGCGCTCGGCGCCTGCTGGGAGGTGCCCGTCAGGTTGAGGAGCGAATCGGCGGTCGAGCCCTGGACCACGTTGTCGTCATCGTCGCTTTGGTCGGCGTCATTCGACGGCGGCTCTGGCGAGGGGGTCCCGGAGGAGGGCGCGACGAGGCTCTCGGGCGCGGCCGATGGGAGGCGAGCCCGGTGCGGCTTGGCCTGGGCGGCGCTCGCGCGAAACGTGAACGAGCCCTGCGCGTTCGGCTGGATCGGTTGCACCAGCTCGAGACCCTTGCCGTCGTTCACCAGCGGCACGCCGGCGCGCTGGCTCGACAAATCGCTCGGCGTCACGTCGGTCGGCACCTGGTCCGGCTCATCGACGACCGAAAGCGGCGTGGCCGTCCCGCCGTCGCTCACCGCGTCGTCGCTCGATTGATCCACCGCGCGGGCGCCGGAACGCTTCTTCTCGTGCCGGCGGTGGCGCGGGACGTCCTCGCCGGACTGGTCGGAGGTGTCGATGTCGTCCGCGCCGGGGGCAAGAGCGCCGTCGTTCGACTGGACCGGCACCGTGAAGCTTTCCGGCGGCGGCGAGCTGTCGTCCGCCCGCGCGGGTCGGAAGGCGCCCACGACGAGCAGGACCGCGAAGAGCGTCGTCGCGCGCGTCAGGGACACGTCTGCTCCGGCGGGCGCGACTCGCCGCAGTGGGGCACTTCGGCGGCGGTCAAATGGAAGCGGTCGAGGAGGATTCCGCACTCGTCCGGCTTCAGGTCGTCGGGCGAGGCGGTGCTCGCGAGGGCGTCGATGGCGTCGGCGACGGTGGTCTGGTCCTGGTTCTTCTGAAACGTCTGGCCGAGCGCGGTCATCCCGTCGACGACGCCCTGCGCGAACGCCTGCTGGTCGTTGCCCGCGTTCGAGGCGATGGCCCACAGCGCCGCCGAGAGCACCGAGCCGACCGGGTAGGGGTCGTACTTGTCGATCGACTCGTCCTCGAGGTTTCCCTTGAGCTCTTCGGTGTAGCAACGGGGGTCCGGCGGGTCGAGCCGGCGGTCGTCGGTGATCTGCGAGTCCGACTTGCGCATGAAGGCCGGGTCGCCGCTGACCATCGCGCCGAAGAAGTCCGCCAGCCCCTCGTTGAGGCTGCGCTCCAGGTTCAGCGCCGCCTGGTAGCGGTCCGGTTCGGCGGAAGCCTTCTCGGTCAGCCACGGGATGCCGTCCTGCGACCCGTTGAACTGCTGGTCGAACACCGCGTGGGTGTATTCGTGGGCGACGATCCCGACGTTCATACCCATCGGGAGGGCCTTGATGTTCTTGAACGGCAGGACCACGAACTGGCGGGTGATGGAGTCCCAGAAGGCGTTGTCGGTCAACGTCTGCATGTGACCGGTGGTGCCTTCCGAATATTTCGCGAAATAGAGCACCGGCAGGTCGTAGAGCGCGGCGTTCAGGTTCGCGAAGTAGAGATGGGCCTGCTCGAAGTTGAAATAGAGCGTCGCCATGCACAACGAGTCGAAGTCTTCCGGATGGATGATTCCGTCGACGGTGAAGTAGGCGAAGTCGACCGGCGAGCCGGCGTGGACGGTGGTCAGGTTCTGGATTTCCTCGGCGGTCTGCGGGTTCTGCTGGTCGAGCTGGTCGTAGTTCACGCTGATTTCGGCGCCGCCGAGGATCTTGGCGGCGTCGCCGGAGAGCGTGCGCAGGTCATGGAGCGTCGTCACGTCGCCGATGACGAGCTTGTAGGTCCCGCTCGGCGGGTCGTAGGCGAGCACCAGCATCTGCACCGTGCCGCTGACCGGCTCGGGCGACAGACGGCTGCACGAAAGCGCGAGCAGACAGACGAGCGCGAGGGCGCAACGACGCATCGCAAACGCATGGTAGCGCGCTTTCGATCGCCCGGGTGGCGGTCGCATCCGTCCTTCGACCGGCGATCGAGGTTGGCCGCTCCCGATTGAGCGGGACCTTACGCTCGCTCAACCGTCCGCCGGAGTTTCCGGCTCGCTCGCCGCCGTCGCCCAGGCTGGCCGCTCTCGGGAAGCGCGCGGGGCCTCGACGGGCGCCGGACGGGTCTCTCGCATGGCACCGGACCTGCATCGGGCCGCACGTCGGGGGGGACGACACATGCGAACGGCGATGGCGGGCGTGTTGGCGATGGCGATGGCAGCGTGCGGAGGGATGGCGCTGTCGGGGGGCGGATCCGGTGTAGCTGGGCAGGGGTCGGCGCTGAGGGACGTGCGGCCCAACGGCAAAGGGGGCGGCCTGATGTCGGGCGACGCCCGCGGCGGCAACCACGGGGGAGGAGGCGGCCAGTCGGGCAACGGCATCTACTACCACGGCGGGCCGCTGATTCTGGGGACCACGAACGCGTACTACGTCTGGTACGGCGACTGGAGCGGCAACAGCGCGACGAGCATCCTGACCGACCTCGCGAAAGGCATCGGCGGGACGCCGTACTTCAACATCAACACGACCTACTACGACGGCGCGGGAACGCACGTGACGAACGCGGTGAGCTACGGCGGCGACGTGGTCGACGGCTATCCGTACGGCAAGGCGCTGAGCGATTCCGACATCCAGTCGATTGTGCTCGACGCTATCTCCTCGGGAGCGCTGCCGTCGGACGCGAACGGCGTCTACTTCGTCCTGACCTCGAAGGACGTGAAGGAGACGAGCGGCTTCTGCAAGTACTACTGCGGCTGGCACACCTACACGACGACCGCGTCGGGCACGCCGATCAAGTATGCGTTCATCGGCGACCCGGACCAGTGCCCGAGCGGCTGCGAGGCGCAGTCGAGCTCGAGCCCCAACGACAACCCGGGCGCCGACGGGATGGCGTCGGTGATCGCGCACGAGCTCGAGGAGAGCGTGACCGACCCCGAGCTCGACGCCTGGTATGACCGGCGGGGCTACGAGAACGCCGACAAGTGCGCCTGGACCTTCGGGACGACGTACACGACCTCGAACGGCTCCCTGGCGAACATGAGCTTCGACGGCCGCGACTGGCTCATCCAGCGCAACTGGGTGAACGCCTCCGGCGGCTACTGCGCGCTGAGCTACTCGGCACCGCTGGCGGTCCAGTAGAGCGCTGGCGGTGGGGGCGTCGAGGTCCGAAAGCGGCCTCGCCCCCCGCCGTCGTCTTCGGCCGAGCCGATCGGACCGATCGGTCGGATCCGACTGATCGGTCTGATCGGCGCCGAAGGCCGGCGCCGACCCCGCACGGCACGGGTGGTGGTCTCCTAGAACAGCTCCTGCTGCTCGGCCGGCTCGAGCACCGCGGCGTCGTCGTGGTCGACGTGGTTGACGCGGCTCGAGACCCGGCGCAGTCGAACGCGGTCGGGCGCCACCGGCTCGAGCGCGGGCGCGAGCGCGTCGAGCGGCGTCGACGACGCGAGCCAGGCTGCGAACATCGCGCGCGGGACGACGACGGGCACGCGGTCGTGAATCGGCAGGACGGCCTCGTTGGCGCCGGTGGTGAGGATGACGCACGCCGCGGGCTCATCGGGTCCGCGCGCCGGCTGCCAGAGTGCGCCGAGGCCGAGCGGCTCGCCGTCGCTCGACGTGATCCAGTAGGGTTGTCGCTTGCCGTTCTCGACGCGCCACTCGAAGAAGCCGTCGGCCGGCAGGAGGCAACGGCGCTCGCGCAGGGCGTCCTTGAAGAGCGGGAGCGTTCCTGCCGTCTCGCTCCGGGCGTTGATGATCGGCCCGTGCCGGCCCTTGGGCGTCAGTCCCCAGCGGAGCAGGACCGGTTCCCGGGAGCCGTCGCCGGCCTGGCGAACGGCGAGCACCTCGCTCGTCGGCGGGATGTTCCAATGCGGCGCGAGGTCGAGGCGGGCGGCGAAGCCGAAGACCTCCTGCAGCTTCTCGAGCGGGCTGTGCAATCCATAGCGCGCGCACATCGAGGCACCCGTCTTCCACCATAGCGTCCGATCGACGCGCGCGGGTCGCTCGACTCGCCCCGTCGAATTCCTGTCGACCGTGCCGAGCGTCCCGCCCGCGCTCGACGATGGCCCTCCAAGCCGAGCCGCTCCTGCCCACCAGAATAGATGCTCCTTCCCCGGTTCCTCCGAAGGCTCCTTGCCGCAGGTGACAACGCAATAGGAACGCGCTAGCACGGCCGGCCGAAAGACCAACAGCTTTCGAGGGGCGCCAGCGCACCTGTCCGCCCCCCGAACTTCGGAGGCAACATGTCACGAACTTCGCTCGTCGTATCGTTCTTGCTTCTCGTTTCGTTTCCTGCGCGGTCGCTGCCTCGCGACCTGGGTAGAAGGCCGACGCGGAAACGCACGGCGCCATCCAGGTGATCGCGCAGTTCGGGAAGGACATTCGCAAGGAAGCCGCGCGTTCGGAAGGTATCGTGCCGCTGTCCGCTCGAGTCGGCTGGACCGACATGGGCCTTGCGGTTCACTCAGGGCAGACGGTCCACATCGAAGGCGAAGGCACTTGGAGCGTGTCGCCCAAGTACGGTCTTCGCGACGCCGATGGGGTCACTCAGCGCAGCTTCTTCGACTACCGAATCTACAAGCACGCGAAGCTCGGCGCGCTGCTTTGCCGCGTCGTCGAATCCGACAAGATCTACGCGGGGAAGTCCCTTCACTTCATGGCCGACCGTGACGGGAACGTCTATTGCCGCGTCAACGACAGGGCGCTTGGCAACAACGAAGGGATCGTCTCAGTGCATTTCATCCGGTAGAGGGCACGAAGAGACCGAACGACCTACGCGCGTCTCACTTCACGCCGAGCACGTTCGGCAGTTCCCACTCTTCGTGGTTCGAGTCGTTTTCGTTGAAGCCGGTCTCGTAGCTGCCGACGAAGTCGAGCGTCAGGCCGCCCTCTTTCACGGCGAGCGTCGCTTCCGAGTCTGGGGCGCTTGCTCGACGTCCCGGGGCACGCGCCCATTCTTCCGGCGTCACGCCTGTTTCCGGCGGTTTCCGGGAGCGCGGGGCATCGGTGCGGCGGAGGCGGAGGATGGCGAGGCCGAGTCCGGCGCGGGCTGGAGGTGTGCGGACCGCGCGAGGTAGCGGCCGAGCTCGGTGATGCTCCGCGCTCCGGGTTCGGTCAGGCGCAGCGCGAGGGCCACCGCGAAGAGGCGCAGGCCGAACGACAGCGCGAACAGCGCCTGGAAATTCGCGAACGGGTGGCCGAGGACCAGGAAGTGCCGCGGGAGGCCGCCGGCGATGAGGCCTCCAACCGCCGCCGCGACCGCGAAGGGAATCCCGGCCGCCGCCGAGAATGCCGCGAGGAAGAACGGCCGCCCCTCGCGCGGCGCGAGCGAGAGCGGGAGCTGGAACGTCGCGAGGTTGTGGCCGCTCCAGAGGATTCCGGTGAGGACGGCGTCCACGCCGACCGGCCAGAGGCGGGCGGGCGTCGGGAAGAGCCAGACCAGGGGAATCATCGTCACCAGCGCGGAGCAGACGACGACCACCGGCCGCGCGCCGAACCGGTCGATGGCCCGTCCCCAGAAGGGTGCCGCGAGAATCCGCAGCGTCGCGGTGACGATGCCGAGCAGCGCCAGGGTCGTGAAGGCGAGCCGGAGATCCTGGAGCTCGAAGACGATGAAGAAAGCGCTGGAGAGGCCGATGGCGACGTTCCACGAGCCGAGAAAGGCGATGAGGCGGCGTGCTGCCCGGTGGCCGAACGGGCGCAAGAGGGTGCTCCAGGTGAACGGCGCCGCTGGTCCGCGGCCGGGATCGTGCTGGCGGCGCATGAGGAAGAACGAGAGGGTCCCCGAGAGGCCGGCGATCAGCGCCAAGAGGGAGAGCCCGAGGTTCTCGCTGCCCCTCGCGCGCGTGAAATCCAGCACCGCGCCCGCGCCCAACGAGCCGACCGCGCCGGCGAGCGTACACATCGCCGTCCGCCGGCCGAAGTAGCGGCCTTGGATCGATGACGGCACGAGCTCGCCCATCCAGCTCGTCCAGGCGTTGTTTCCGATGACCGCGAGAAGGGCGCTCGCGCCGCTCACCGCTAGGAGCACCGCTTCTTTCGAGGTGTTCGCGAGCGGAAGGAAGGGGAGCGCCACGAGCGGCCAGAGCACCTGCCGGGAGAGCGCGACGGTGACGATGGCCAGGCGGCGGCTGCCGGTGCGGGAGGTCAGCCAGGCGGCGGGGAACTGGGCCCACGACGACCAGAAGGGAAGTGCCGCGACGATGCCGAGGACCAGCGCGCTGGCGTGCAGGTGGAGTGCCCAGGCGGTGAGGACCGCGCCGCCGGCGGTGGCGTTGACGACCTCGGCCGTCATCCCTTCGAAGACGCTGGAGACGAGGGAACGGCGGAGGCGGCCGCGGACCCAGCCGACGCGGGATGGCACGGCCGGCGTCGCAACGGCGGGCGCGGGCGCAGCGGCGAAGGGACCGGCGGCGGGGACCGTGCTGCCGCTGCGAAAACCTCCGACCATCGCCGCCAGCGAGGCGAGCGCGTTCAGCGGCGACTTCAATCCACGGCGAGGGGAAGCGGCGGCAGCCACGGCGAGACGCGACCGGACGCGACGGGCGTCCAACGCACGGCCGCGCAAGGTGGCACGCCCCCGGTCTGGCCGCAAGCGAGAGCCGAGCACCCGCCCGCCGGCCGCCGGTCGGTGCCGTATTCGTTGGAGCCATGCCTGTCCGGCTGACACACTCGCCACTGCTTGATCTCTACCCCGGCCGAAATTGGAGCTGGACACGTCATCTGTCCGGGTACAGGCTCGGCAGACGTGTTTCGCAAGGCCAACGCCAGGCCGCCGCCAGCGGGCGCACGCCCAGCCCGCACCCGGACACTGACGTGTCCGGCTCCATTCAAAACGCCGTTGTGCACAGAGACAGCGTCGAGCCAAGAATCGTCGGCCGGGCGGGGACGCCGGGCACCACCGTGTGCCGGGTGGCGACGCGTTGGTTTGAGTTGCGGGCATCGGCCCGCGCTACACGCATTCGAACAGCCAACTCGTAGGATGGGCAGAGCGCAGCGAAGCCCATCGTTGCGGCGCTCGCCGATGGGCTTCGCTCCGCCCATCCTACGGTTTTGGGTTGCGGGCGTCGGCTCGCGGCAAGCTGAGCAGAAACGGCGGGGGACGAGCCCCCGCCCTACAACGATCGACCGGCAGGTGTGTGAACCGGACAGGCATGGGCTCGAACCTTCCATGGTCCGCAGGTACGACGAGCGCGGAGCGGATTGCGAGCGAAGGCTCGGGACTCGGCGTTCGGCTTGCTTGCCGCGGCCGCTTGCCAAGCGAGGGCGGCTCGTCTAGGCTGCGCGGTTTGGCGAGCCGATGCCCGCGGAGAATCACGATGGACGAGGAAGCGATCCGGCCGGGAGAAGAGCTGTTGAACGACGCGTACGACGCGGGACAGGACGACGATTACGAGCGGGCGCGCTCGCTCATGGCGCAGTTCGACGCGACCGGTCCGCACGACCTCGACCTGCTCGCGCGCCGGCACGTGCTCGCGGCGCTGCTGGCCGAGCGCGACGACCCGGCGACGATGCGTGCGGAGTTGGAGGCGGCGCTTGGTTACGCCGAGGAGGCGGACGACGACTGGGAACGCGGTCGGATCTTCGTCGCGCAAGCTCGGGACCTGGCGCGCACGGGCGACGTCGAGGGCGCGCTGGCGCTGTTGCGGCGCGCGGACGCTCTCTACGACCTGTACGAGGAGCCGGAGTACGAGCGCTGCCATGTGCGGATCAACGTCGTGAAGATCCTCGACAATGCCGGCCGCTCGTCAGAAGCGATCGACACGGTCCGCGAGGCGGTCGATCTGATGGGCCAAGCGGGGGACACCGACGAGCAGCACTCGTTTGCCGAAGACCTCGCGCGCCGGCTGCAGAAGCTGAAACGTCATAGCGAGGCGATCGACGCTTGGCAAGAGGCGGCGCGACTGGCGCAGGAGATCGGCAACCAGCCGCATCGTGCCTATGCGATAACGCAGATGGCGTTCTCCGAGGCTGCGCTGGAGCAGCTCGACGACGCGCTGGCGCATTTGTTCGAGGGACACCGGCTCTTCGTCGAGGCCAAAGACCAACTGGGCGCTGGCCTCGCCGGGGGGCAGCTCGCGTCGTTCCTGCTCCTGCACGACAAGGGAACGCCGGAGCAGGTTTCCGCTCTCTTGAGCGAGTCGGCTCAGAGGCTGCGCGAGGCCGGCCATGAAGGAGGCGTCGCCGAGACCGAGAAGCTGATCGACTCCGTCAACGAAGTTCTCGCTCATAACCCCAAAGCGATGGCCTGAAGCGGTCTGCGGCCGAGGTTGGAACCGGCCGCGGCCGACGCACCCCCCGTCGATCGGACCGATCGGTCGGATCGGTCGGATCGGTCCGATGGGCGGCAGAGCGCGCGCGACAGGAGACGAGCGGTGGTTCCAACCCGAGCGTCCGGCTAGCCCGTATCCGGCGCAGCTCGTACGCCCGGCGCGGGTTCATCGGACGGCGAGCACGGCCCCGGCGAAGCCCATCGCGATGGCCGCGCCACGCCGCCAGGAGAGCGGTTCGCGCAGGAACACGGTGGCGAAGAAGAGCACCAGGAGCGTGCTCGTCTGATTGAGCACCCCCGCCACGCCCGCGGCGGCGTACTTGAAACCGGCGACCCAGACGATGAGCGCGAGATAGGCGCCGACGAAGGTGGCCGGGAGCATCGCCTTCCAGTGCGGCCCCGGGGTGAACGCCTGTCGGACCTGCGCCCGCTGGCGGGGGAACGCGCCCTGGAGCATCAGCACCGGAAACGCGCCGGCCATGCGGACCGTCGTCGCCCAGAGCGGGTCGACGCGCTCGATCACCGGCTTCGCGACCACGATCGACGCGGCCATCAGGGCCATCGAGACGACGCCATACGCGATGCCAGCGGTCATCTCGCGGGTCGGCCGGCCGGGTCCCTCTGGCTGCCAGGTTCCAACGAAGATGGCACCGCCGATGAGCACCGCCGCGCCCGCGAGCGCCGGACCGATGGGCTCGTCGAGGTAGACGAACGCGCACAGGATGACGAGTGGGCTATAGAGACAATCGACGATGGCCGACCGGCCCGCGCCCAGGCGGTTCAAGCTCGCGAAGAAGAGCGTGTCCGCCGCCGCGATGCCCACGACGCCGCTCGCGAGCAGCACCGCCCAGTCCTTTCCCGTGGAGCCCTTGGGGAACAGGGGCGTTCCCAGGATCAGCATCGTCGCGCAGAGGAGCACGAGCCCGACGGAATTCTTGAACAGGTTGAGCGCGCCGGGCGCCACCGTCTCGCCGCTTTGGCGAAAGAGGACGACCGCGACCGCCCACAGCACGGCCGAGGCGGCCGAGTAGGCTTCACCCGTGCCCGCCAACGTCATGCGAACAAAGACCTCCCCGCCCGACCGTCGCCGGGCGCGGCAGGATAACCGTCCGAGGCGAGACAGGCCAGGGCCTTGCCCTTGCGTACGCGCGGAGGGCACGCCTCGCCGCCGGCGTTGTGCTAGGCTCGCGGCCCGGAGGATTTCATGCTGCGTCGATCGGTCCCTGTCGTTGCCGCCTTCCTGTTCCTCGCCTCGAGTGCCGTCGCGACCGCGCCGCAGGTGCCGGACGAGTTGGTCTCCACCGGCCGGCTCCTCGACGCGAACGACCGCCCGCTCAGCGGGATGCAGACGCTGACCTTCGGTCTGTTCGCCGCGTCGGTGCAGCCGCAGACGCCCGACGAGCCGGTCTGGAGCGAGACGTACCAGGTCCAGTGCGACGCGAGCGGCCTCTACCGCGTCGTGCTCGGCGGCTCCACCGACGACTCCGGCGCGACCGGGAAGAAGCCGCTCGATCCGTCCGTCTTCGCGGAGAACCCGCAGCTCTATTTGCAGGTCAAGGTCGGCGCCGTCACCCTCTCGCCGCGGATCGCCATCGGCAGCGTGCCCTTCGCGATGTTCGCGAGCGTCGCCGGAGATGCCGACACGCTCGGCGGCCATTCCCCCGACTACTTCGCGACCGCCGCGTCGGATGCGTCGAAGCTCGCGGCGGTCACCGCGCAGGCGCCGCTCGCCGTCGACACGACCGACCCGACGCATCCGGCGCTCTCGATGGCGCAGGCGTCGGCGACCGCCGATGGGTACCTCGCACAAGGCGACTTCGCGACGTTCGAGGCGAAGCTGAGCGACGTGACGGCCCAGGCGCCGCTTGCGGTCGATGCCAGTCAGCCGACGCATCCCGTGCTCTCGATGGCACAGGTGTCGGCGACCGCGGATGGCTTCCTCGCGCACGGCGACTTCGCGCGCTTCGACGCGAAGCAGGACGCGCTCAGCATGTCGCCGCCGCTCACCCTCGACGCGAGCGGGCACGTCGGGCTGAACACCGGCTCGACGCTGTCGCTCGACGCGAACGGCGCGCTGGGCGTGACACCGGGAACGTACATCGAGAACGGCACCTCGACCCAGCACGCGTCGTTCGCCATCGACGGCAACGGCGCGGTCGGGACCCTGACGACGACCGGCGCGGTCGGCATCGGAACTCCCTCGCCGATGGAGGAGCTCGATGTCGCCGGCAACGTGCGCGCCGCGAGCTTCTACATTCGGAAGATGACCCTGCCGGTCGACGGCAAGTGGTACAAGGTCGCGGAAGTGGGAGGCGAGTGGGGGCGCATCGCGTACATGTACGACAACCCCAGCGGCAACAATCCAGTGCTGTCGAGCGGCGAGATCATGGTGATCAACGACAACTTCGCCCTGCGGATGCACAGCTTCGCTTCTCAGTACGGCCAGAACAACAACCTCCAGTTCGCCCGCAGTGGCAACGCGGCCGAGTCGGGAGTGATCTGGGTCAAAGCGGCGGGCACCTCGAGCGGAACCTTCTACGTCACCGAAAACCAGAACTGCACTCTCGACCTGGATGGGACGAACGTCGACACGCCGCCGGCGGGTCCCGGACAGGTCATCTACCCGCGGCTCGCCGGGAACACCGAGACGTACAGCTCGACCAACCTCGCGGTCGATGGAAACATCGCGGCGGGAGGAGACGTGTCCGCTTATGGCGAGACGCTGACCAACACGGTCAACGTGCAGTACTCCTTCACGAAAGCGAGCGCCAACGGGGTCTGCCCGTCGGGCAGCCTGGCGGTCTACACACCATGGGCGTATCGCGGTCAAACCGGCGATCAGATCTGCGGCGCGACCCGCAGCCACAAGACGTGCGCAGCGGTGAAGTACGTATACGGAACGATCGCGGGAAACTTTGGTACCTATCCCCAGGGCGATATCACTTGTCCTGCCGCGGTGAATGATCCATGGCCCTGGGGAAGCTACGACACGAGACCAGACACGCTCGACAGCGAGTGGGGACACCCGGATCTATACGTCGTGTGCTGTCAGTGACGCGCTTGGGTGATGGTTCGCGCGTCGACCCAGGTCGCGCCCAGCCTCAAGCTCCGTAGTAGTAGGCGAGCTTGAGGAGCAGCACGTCGTCATACGGCCCGCGCCCGAGGGATGGAAGGTCGAAGGCAGTCGGCGTCAGACCGGGCGTCGGGTCGCCGTTCTGTTGCGCGCGGCTGTAGACGAGGTAGAGCACGCTCCCGGGCCGATACTCCCAGCGGAGGACGACGTTGACGTTCAAGCTCGTGTCCTTGAAGTCGGGACTGGTCGCCGGTGCCGCGCCGGGCTTGAGATCAGACAGGCGCACGTGGGCGCGGCCGGCTGGCACGGTGACCGAATAGAACGGCCCGTAGTGGGCGAGGTCGGCGAACGCTTGCACGTAGACCTGGAGCGCGAGCGTCGGACTGAAGCCGTAGGTTCCGCGCAAGGTCATCGAAGCCAGCCGCGCTTCCTGGTCGCCCAGCCGATACGTGTGTGACGCGCCAAACGCGCCGTCGGTCTCGAACCAGCGCGGATCTCCGGTAACCCACTCGGCGGAAGGCGTCAGCGTGAGCTCGAGGCGCGTCGTCGGTCGCCACGAGAAATCGACGGCCGAAGAGCTCTGAATGCCATGCAGTGTGTCTCCGAACCAGACGTAGCCGCCCAAGGAGAGCGCCCGCCGCGGATCGGAGGTGGTGTTGAGATAGAGGCCGTGCATCGCCGGGCGGTCGTAGAGCGAGCCGTCGCGCAGCTCGCGGTTGTCGGTGGTCGGCGGGTCGAAATCGAGCTCGAGGTAGCTCGTCCAGCGGTTCTTCCATTCGATGCTCTCTCCCAAGTCGACCCAGCGCGTGATGTCGATGCCATCGAAGCTGTCTGCGATGTCGCCGTAGAGGACGGTCTCGGTCGACCGCGTCGGCCCGTGCGGCTCGAGGGTGCGATAGGCGAGCTTGCCATAGAGGCTGTGGAGATTCTGCCGTTGGAGCCAGCCTGCCTGGTTCAGGTCGAGCTTGGGCGAGTAGCCTTCGTAGCTCAGATCGAAAATCCAGCTCCCGCCGGCCTTCGCGAACTCGGCTCGGCCGCCGACGCCCGTGTCGCCGGAGCGCAACACCGTGCCATCGGGCAGGCTGTCGTCGGGCCCGCCTTGGCGCTGGCTGCCGAGCAGCGTGGCCGACGCGACGTAGGTTCCCGCCGGCGAAGTCCAGGTCGCGTCGGCGCCGCCGGTGGTCGCATCGGGACTACAGCGACCATCCTTGCCGGGCGCGTCGCCGGTGTCCGGACAGCCTTGCGGCCAAGTCGCGCGCGGCTCGTGACGCAAGACGCTCGTCGCCATCGCGCCGACGGTGAATCCCTTGGGCAGCTTGGCACGCACCCGCGCTACCGCGAAATTCGAGAGCGGGCTCACCGGCACCGCGGACGTGCGCCCATCGGCATCCTGCACCAGCGCGGCCTCGTCGCGCGTGACCGCATCGAGAACCGCGACGGACACGTGGTCACTGACTTGACCGGTCAGCTTCAGCGCGCCCCAGATGTCGGTTGTCAAAGGCTGTGACACGAGTCGCTGGCCGTTCGCGAGCTCCGGCGACGGCGGCGGGCGCCCGACGCGACGGGAGTAGAAGAGCTGCGTGCCCGTCGGGTTGCCAAAGGCGTCGTGCAAAGCATACAGGTCAGACCCGGAAAGGAAGAACGGCCGCTTCTCCGGGAAGTAGGTTTCGAAAGTCGAGAGGTTCATCACCGCCGGGTCCGCCTCGACCTCGCCGAAGTCCGGAAGGATCGTTCCGTTGAGGGTGAGGTCGGTCGTCGGATGCACTTCGAGATCCCCGCCTGCTCCGAACGCCGGATGCGTGCCCGACGGCGGATCGTATCCGGGTCCCGGCGAGTAGCGATGATCGACTTGGGCGCGCACGAACGGCGTCAAGGCGAGTCCGTGGCCCGGATGCAGACCCACGAGGCCGCTGAGCGTCGCCATGCGGAGCAGCGCGCCCTGGGATGACGGCGGTTGGTAGACGAGTTGATCGGTCTCGCCCTCGTGAGAGAGGTAGCGATTGACCTCGACCCGGAACGTCACCGCGCCGGGCCCCGGACGAAAGCGCAGAGCCGACAGCGGGATGGCGAGCTCGGCGGTCCATCCGTCGACCGTGATGCGCGTCGCCGATCGCCAGACCGCGTTGAAGTCGAAATCGGTCGCGTTGTCCCCGGTGCGCAGGTAGTCGAGCTGCACGTTCGAGGGGTAGACGCCAAAGGCGAACGCCCGCTCCGCGCTGCCGCTCGAGTCGATTTCGATGTCCAGCCAATCGCACTCGATCTGCGAGTCGCGCAGCGCCACCCGACGGCAGATGCGGCTCGGATCGTCCTGGGCGAACATCGCGACATAGAGCGTCCGGTCGTCGTAAGCGAACTGGACCGAGGTGCGCCGCGAAGAGGCTTTGCCCGCATTCGGCCAGCGCTGGAAGAAGCGGTCGAAGATCGGTGCCTTGGCCCAGACGGCGTCCGACAGGTCGCCGTCGATTCGAGGTGCCACGCTGGCGCGCACGGCCCGGACGATGACCGCGCGCGATGCCGCGCCGGGCGCGACCGGCGGAGTGACGAGCGCGAGGACGAGCGAGACGAGAGCCGGCGACATGCGATGGGGTCACGCGAAGAGCGCCGCTGTCTACCACGGACGCCGGCCGAGCGCCAGCCGCGGTTCACCGAGCCGCGGATCCGGCTGAAGAGGCTGCGGAAAGAAACGACGCAGCAGCCCTTCGTGGCACGGCACGTCCCCGCCTTCGTGATCCGCCGAGCCTCCGCCAGGATTGAACCCGGACCACTCCCGTCCAAGACAGATTCTGCCTCCGAGCTGAGAACCGCTCATTCCGAGCGGCAATCCTGATCTACCAAGCCTCGAAAGGCTCGCGCCGCGCGCAGATTCTCGGCGCCACGTAGCACGACTTCGTGGCACGGGCGTCCCCGCCCGTGAGCGCTTGGGGACCTGCCATGCCAGCGGGTTCGACTGGGCTTTCACGGGCGAGGACGCCCGTGCCACGATTCCGATCGTCTCCAAAGTCGAGCTTGGGTTGCGGGCGTCAGCCCGCGCTATGCGCAGTCGAAGGAAGAGGGGCGGGTTCGGTCCGCGGCGCTCATCCTTCGACTGCGGAGATTCCCAGCGCGGCGTGTCTTGGACAGCAGTGAACCCGGACACTGACGTGTCCGGCTCCAAGCTCGGCTAGTTTCGCGCGCACAGATTCCGTTGAGGAGCCCATTTCCGAAGTCGAGCTGGCTTGCCGGCGCGAGGTCCGCGAAGCCGAGCTGCCTCAGGCTTCCAGCGGGTTGGCGTAGATTTCGTCGAGCGGCAGAGAAATCTCCAGCGGCGGGACGGGCGCGTCGCCGGCGGAGTAGGCGCGCACGAGCCAGCTCCCGTCGTTGTTGCGAACGGCCACCTCGAGGCGTCGTTCCCGCTGCGACACGAGCACGTACGCGCGCAGGCTCTCGATGCGACGGTAGTGGGTGCTCTTCTCGCCGCGGTCGTAGTGCGCGGAGCTGTCCGAGAGTACCTCCACCAGGAGCGTCGGATTGGTCGCCGCCTGCGGGTCCTCCGGGTCGAGCTCGAGCTTGCCGCAGACGACGCTGACGTCCGGGTATGTCGCGAGGCCGGTCGCCAGCACCCGCACCCGCAGGTCGGAGCTGAAGACGCTGCAAGGCTTGCCCGCCAGCTTCTCCCTGAGCACGCCAGCCACGCTCGCGCAAAGCCGCGCGTGCTCCGGCGTGCCGCCGGCCATCGCGGAGATCTCTCCGTCGAGGAACTCGTGCTTCTCCTCGCTCTCTCGTTCCTTCGCGAGGTATTCGGCGTAGCTCGTCAGGTGGGTGGCGGTCCGGCTCATGCCGCCATGATAGCCGTCCGGCAACCCTCTCGCAAGCGGCGCGCGGCATCGACAGATGCGCTCTTGCCCGCACCGCGCCCCAGAACGGCTGAAGGGCCGAGGTCAGGCAAGGCCGATGCCTCAGCCCTCGCGTGCCGCGAGTGAGCGGGCGCCCTTGCGGAACCCGTCGCTGACGCGCGAGCCTTCCACGACCCGGTTCCAGAAGCTCCCCGCGAGCCGGCTCGCTTCTGGCCAGACATCGACCAGGCGAGCTATCTCGGCGGCGATCGAGCGACGCACGCTCGAGCTTGCCGGCGAGCCGCCAGCGCGACGATGCCGTCGCGCGCGCTCTGAAGCCGCAGCGGTGAGCCGGCGCGGTGCCCCCCGGAAGCGGTCCGGGGGGCGCGTCGACTTTCCGCTTGCAAACCGAATCGGCTTGATCTACAAAGCTTTTCGGCGTTCCACATCGCAACCGGAGGACATCATGCGCCCCGCCCCGAGACCGACCCGCGCCCCGCTCACGTCCGAGCAGTGGGTGACGAAGCTCAAGACCAATTCCAAGGCGATTCTCGCGGCCGGAGGTCCGCACATCGACGCCGGTGCTGCTCGGCTCGCGGCGACGCAGGTTGCCGCCGTCTTCGCGAAGCAGCCGGAGAATGCGGCCAAGCTCGCCGGCCGCGGCATCGACGGCGGCTTCTTCGACGCGCTCGCGCAGCTCGCGGCCGAGTCGAAGACGGCTGCGGCGCCGCTCCCGCCGGACTTGCGGCGGCACGAGACGCTGACGCCCGCGGACGCGACGGCCATCGACGAGGCGGTGGAGGCGTTCCGAGACTTCCGCGGCGCGTCGGTCGACACCGCGAGGGCGACCGCGTCGATCGAGCAGACCACCGTCCTCGGCCACGGCGTCGATTTCCGGCTCTCCTCGGCGGCCGCCACCAGCACGGCCATCCAGCATTTCCTCGCCGGCGCTCCCGAGCGCAAAGCGCTCCTCGACGACGCCGGCATCACCGGCGACGACCTGAAGGAGCTGGCCACCCACAAGCAGAAGATGGACGACATCCTCGGCGCGAAGGGCCTGCGCGCGAGCGACTTCACGACCAACGTGGGGAGCGTCGACGAGCTCACCGCCGCCCTCGAGAGCGGGTTCGACTACTACCGCGGCCGGGTCCGGCTCGCGTTCCGCGGCAAGGACAAACCCCTGCGCGCGAAGGCGCTCAAGCCGCTCCCCGGGAGCACCGAACGGCGAGGGACGAAGGCGAAGCCGAAGCCCAAGCCGAAGCCCGCGCCGCCGAGCCCGCCGCCGGCCCCGCCGGTGCAGGAGGCGGAGGCCAAGCCGAGCTCCGCACCGACGAACCCGCCGCCGCGGGAGAGCGAATCGAAGCAAGAGAGCGCGCCCCAAACGGAGCCGGCACAGAAGAAGCCGACGCCCACGCCGAAGAAGCGCAAGCGGCGAACCCCAAAGGGTGCGTAGTCCTAGAGTAAAGAGAACATGACGAACCCGTTCACGACAAACCAAGGAGAATACCAATGGCCTGGAGCGACGAAATCAGGCTCTGCGCCGTTTCGCGTGGGTGGTGGGGAACGAGATGACGTTCATGATCATGCTCTTTCTCGGCCGAAATTGGAGCCGGACACGTTAGTGTCCGGGTGCAGGCACGGCAACGCGAACGAGGATCGTAGGGCGGGGGCTTGTCCCCGCCGTTTCCGGGGCATCGGCATCGCGGCGGGGGACAAGCCCCCGCCCTACGGAATGTCGCGAAACGCGGGAATCCGAGCGAATCGGGCGATAGGTCAGCGCTTATGGGGCTAGTCCCCCGCCGTTTCCGGGGCATCGGCATCGCGGCGGGGGACAAGCCCCCGCCCTACGGAATGTCGCGAAACGCGCGGGAATCCGAGCGAATCGGGCGATAGGTCAGCGCTTATGGGGTATCCAGACACCTCAGGTGTCTTGGTCCCCGATCCGCTCACCCTGAGGTGCCCGCGCCCACGGAGCATGAATGGAGCACGGCAAGCATGCGCGGGCCTCGAAGGGCGAGCGCGAGGGTGGCACAGGCTGTGCCGAGCCCTCACGGCCCTTCGAGGGCCGGGCACGAGGGCGGTGGCAACGAGCGAGGTCCGTGGGCCCGGCCGCCTCAGGGCGAGCGGGAACGACAACCTGAGATGTCTGGATACCCAGCTAGCGCTTATGGGGGTATGAGGTCGGCCACGAATTCGCAACCACCGCCCGACGATGCGCAACCGTCCGTCGAGCCCCGGCAACCGCCCGTCGGGCACGGGCAACCGCCCGTCGAGCACCGGCAACCGTCCGTCGAGCCCCGGCAACCGTCCGTCGAGCCCCGGCAACCGCCCGTCGAGCACCGGCAACCGCCCGTCGGGCACCGGCAACCGCCCGTCGGGCACCGGCGATCGCCTGCCGGGCACCGGGAATCGCCTGCCGAGCGCCGGCGATCGCCCGCCGAGCGCGCCAAGCGCAAAGCCCTTTCAGTGCAACTCGCCGGGCGGCGGCGTCACTGGCCGGTAGACTCGCAGGATGTCCCGCCGGGAGAGTAGGCCCACCACGTGCGTCGGATCGTCTCGGGCGACCACCGGGAGGTGATCGACGTCGGTCAGCGTAATCCGTTCGAGGGCGACCTGGAGGTCCTCGTCCTCGAGGATCGGTTGCACGTCGTGTCGCGCGAGCTCGCCGGTGACCACCACGTCGCTCAAGGACTCTTCGAAGATAAACTGTCTCACGTCGTTGAGCCAGACCATTCCCGCGTACCGGCCCTTGTCGTCGATGACCACGTACGTCGTCAGCGGCGTTTCCGCGAGGCGCTGCAAGAGATCATGGAAGCTCATCGTCGGCGGCACCGCGACGAAAGATCGGTTCATCGCGTCGGCCACGGGAATGCGCCGGAGCGCCTCCAGCTCCCGTCCCGCTTGCGGGTCGATGCCCTCCCGCGCCAGCGCCAGCGTGTACATCGACTCGCCGAGCCATCGGTGGACGAGCAGGCTCGCGGTCAGGCACGACACCATCAAAGGCAGGATGATCGCATAGTCGCCGGTCATCTCGAACATCATCACGATGCCGGTGATCGGAGCGCGGGCGGCCCCGGCGACGAGCGCACCCATTCCGACGAGAGCGTAGGCGCCGCTGGTGGCCGTCGTCGCCGGGAACGCGTGATGGACGATGGCCCCGAAAGCGCTCCCGGCCATCGCGCCGATGAAGGTCGCGGGAAAGAACGACCCTCCCTCGCCGCCCGAGCCCAGCGTCAGCGGCGTCGCAATCAGCTTGGCGCCGAGAATCGCCAGGGTGACGCCCAGCCCCAGCTTCTCCCGCAGCGCCGCGTTCATCGTCTCGTACCCGGTCCCGAGAATCTGCGGCACGAGGAGGCCGAGCGCGCCCAGCAAGGCGCCGCCGAGCGCGGGCTTGAGCCACGTCGGCACCCGGAAGAGCAGCCGCCCCACCGGACCTCCCCAGTGGCCCTGGAAGAGCGATTCGAAGCGGTCGAGCGACGCGATGTACGCCATCGAGACGATGCCGCAGAAGAAGCCGAGCATCAGATAGGGAGCTATTTCGAAGGTGGAGACGAGCTGGTAGGTGGTCTGGACGATCTCCCGCGGACGCCCCGCGAGAGCGCCGGCGAGGACCATGTCGCCAGCGGCGATTTGCGCCTGCGCGTAGAGGGCGCGGCCGACCACCGTCGCGAGCACCGCCGAGAGCACGATGGGGCTGAAGGTCGAGACGCCGAAGTCGCCAAGGATGAGCTCCAGCGCGAACATCGCGCCGCCGATGGGCGCGTCGAAGGAGGCGGCGATGCCCGCCGCGGTGCCGCATCCGACGAGCATCCGCAGTTGCGAGCGCGACACGCCCAGCCGCTGGCCGATGGAGGAGCCGACGGCGCTGCCGATCTCCACCACCGGTCCCTCTTTGCCGACGCTCCCGCCGCTGGCGGTGGTCAGCGCCGCGGTCAGGCCCTTGAAGACGGCGGTCCGCGCTGGAATCCGCGCGTTCTTGACCACGATGGCTTCGAGCACCTTGGTGATGCCGTGCCCCCGGCTGTCCGGCGCGAATTTGTCGATCAAGAGGCCCATCAGGAGGCCGCCCAACGCCGGCGCGAAGAGCACGAGCCACCAGGGCGATTCCTGGACCAGCGCGAGGAGGCCGCCGCGCTGAATCGGGAAGGTGTGGGTGATCGCGCCGAAGAACAGCACCGAATAGAAGAGCCCGACCCCCGCGCCGCCGACGGTCGCGACCGTGAGGATGCGCTTTCGCCAACGCCGCCGCTTCTCCCCGCGGATGGCGACGCCGTAGACGAGCGCCACCACCATCACGACGAGCGTCGTCGCCGCGAGGTACGGGTGCCAGTCGGTCGCCGCGAGAAAACGGATGAAGCGCCCGCGGAGGGCGGGAGCGCCTTCGAGAAACGCGAGGGCGTCGCGGGTGCGAAAGAACACGATCTGCAACACCACGATCGCGGACGAGAACAGACCGGCCGCCAGCCCGCCGTACACGCCGACGAGCCCCGCGAGCACCAGCATGAATGCCTGCTCGCTCGTCGCGAGGCGCCTCAGGTCGAGCAGCCGCGCCAGCCTTTCGAAGAGCGCCTGCTCGGCCGTGCGCGGTCGCTTGCGCCGCCGTGGGGGAATCGATTGGCGCTTGGGCGCAGGCTTTTCGGGACCGTCCCCCACATGGTCAAGCTAGCGATGACGCTTCGCCGCTGAGGCGATGGCCGGCCGAGCCGTCGCATCTGGGCTCGGAGCGCGGAGGGGACGAAAGGGCGTCGCCGGCGGCTGGCCTCCCGCGACCGCTGCTACTCGACGGTGACGCTCTTGGCGAGGTTGCGGGGCTGGTCGACGTCGGTGCCGCGGTGGTCGGCGACGTGGTACGCGAAGAGCTGAAGCGGCAGCACGTTCAACAGTGGCGCGATGAAGGCGCTCGCCGGGGGAACCCAGAGGGCGTGGTCGGCGAGGCGGCTCACCAGGTCGTCGCCGTCGGTCACGAGCGCGATGATCTTCCCGCCGCGGGCGCGGACCTCCTCGATGTTGCCGACGATCTTTTCGTAGGTGTCCTGCCCGTGGCCGCGGCCGGGGTCGCGGGTGGCGATGACGACCACCGGCACCTGCTCGTCGATGAGCGCGATGGGCCCGTGCTTCATTTCGCCGGCCGGATAGCCCTCGGCGTGGACGTAGGAAATCTCCTTGAGCTTGAGCGCGCCCTCCAACGCCACCGGCGCCTGCAAGCCGCGGCCGAGGAAGAGCATGTCGCGCGCCGACGAGTAGGTGCGCGCCGCCGCGAGGATGGAGTCTTCGCGGGCGAGGATCTTCTCGATCAACGCCGGCGCGCCGCGCAGGTCTTGGAGGAGCTTGCCCGCGCGATCCGCGTCGAGCGTGCCCCGCAGCCGGCCGAGCTTCAGCGCGAGCAGCAGCATCGCCGCGAGCTGGGTCGTGAATGCCTTGGTCGAGGCGACGCCGATTTCCGGACCCGCATGCGTGTAGAGCACGTCCTCGGCGTCGCGCGCGATGGCGCTGCCGACCACGTTGCAGACCGCGAGCGTCCGCGCGCCTTTCGCCTTCGCCTCCCGCATCGCCGCGAGCGTGTCCGCGGTCTCGCCCGACTGCGAGATGGCGATGCAGAGCGAGCCCGGCGGCACCAGCGGATCGCGGTAGCGGAACTCGCTCGCGACGTCGATTTCCACCGGCAGCTTGGCGAGGCTCTCCAGATAGTGCTTGCCGACGAGCCCGGCGTGGTAGCTCGTGCCGCACGCGACGATGGTGACGCGCGCCAGGCTCTTCGCCAGCGCCTCGTCGATGCCGACGCCGTCGAGCACCACGTCGCCGGTCTCGAGGGCCGTGCGGCTGCGGATGGTGTCGACGAGGGCGCGCGCCTGCTCGTGGATTTCCTTGTGCATGAAGTGCTTGTGCCCGCCCTTTTCGGCCATCACCGGCGTCCAGTCGATGTGCCGCGGCTGGCGCGCGATGGTCTGCCCGTCGCCGTCGAAGAGCTCGACCGAGTCCTGGCGCAGGCGGACGAGGTCGCCTTCTTCGAGGAACATCACCTCGCGGGTCCGGTCGAGCAGCGCCGGCACGTCGCTCGCGAGGTAGTTCTCGCCCTGGCCGAAGCCGACGACGAGCGGGCTCGCGTTCTTCGCCGCGACGAGCGTGTGCGGGTCGGTCTCGGAAACCACCGCCAGCGCGTACGTTCCGCGCACGCGTCTGAGCGCGCGCCGGGTCGCCTGAAGCAGGTCGTGACCGCCCTCGACCTCCTCCGCGATGAGGTGCGCGAAGATCTCGGTGTCGGTCTCCGAGGCGAACGTGTGCCCGGCTCGGCGCAGCTCCTCGCGCAGCTCCAGATGGTTCTCGATGATGCCGTTGTGGACCACCGCGACGCCCCGGAAGCTGTGCGGGTGCGCGTTCTCGTCGCTGGGGCGGCCGTGCGTCGCCCACCTCGTGTGGCCGATGCCGAGCGTGCCCTTGGGCGCCTTGCGTAGGACCAGCGATTCCAGGTTCGAGAGCTTCCCGCGGCTGCGCAGGACTTCGAGTCCGCTCTCGCCGACCAGCGCCACTCCCGCGCTGTCGTAACCGCGGTACTCGAGCCGCTTGAGACCCGCGATGAGAAACGGCGCGCAGTCCTCAGCGCCGACGTAGCCCACGATGCCGCACATCGGTCAGGTCCTTTCCGCTCAGCGAAGCCGGACCGTGCACCCAGGTCGGGTCTCGCGATCAGACCGATCAGTCCGATCCGACCGATCGGTCCGATCGCCGCCCAAGAGGAGCGGGCACCCGTGGGCTCACGTTCCACCGGCCTTCTTCGGTTTGCTCTCGCCGACAGCGCTCTCGGCGAGCTTGGCCTTGCGCCGCGCCACCCAGCCTTCCTTCACCGTCAACGGCGGGCGGGTGAACGCCAGCGCGTCCGCCGGCACGTCCTTGGTGATGGTCGAGCCCGCCCCCACGTACGCGTTGTCGCCGAGCGCGACCGGCGCCACGAGCTGCGTGTCGGAGCCGATGAACACCCCGTCGCCCATCCGGGTCTCGTACTTCTTTGCGCCGTCGTAGTTGCAGGTGATGGTGCCCGCGCCGATGTTGCAGCCTTGGCCGATCACCGCGTCGCCCAGGTAGGTCAGGTGGTTCGCCTTCGACTTGGCGCCGATGCGCGCCTTCTTCGTCTCCACGAAGTTGCCGACGTGCACCTCTTCCGCGAGCTCGGTGCCGGGCCGCAGCCGCGAGAACGGGCCGACGAGCGAGCGCGCGCCGACGACGGCGCCGTCGAGGTGGCTGTAGGGCTTCACCTCCGCGCCTTCGCCGATCGTCGAGTCGACGATCACCGCGCCCTGTCCGATGCGCGCGCCGGTCGCGATTCGCGTCTTCCCGCGCAGCGAAACCTGCGGCTCGATTTCCACGTCGTCCGCAACCTCCACGCCGAGCTCGACGTACGTCGACGATGGGTCACGCATCGTGACGCCGGACTTCATCAGCGCAAGGTTGATCTCGCGCCGCAGGCTCGCCTCGGCCTCGGCGAGCTCGGCGCGATCGTTGATGCCGCGCGTCTCGGCGTACGGCGCCTTCGTCGCGACCACCTCGCGCCCGTTCGCGTTCGCGAGGCCGATGAGGTCGGTCAGGTAGAGCTCGCCCTGCGCGTTGTCGGGCTTGAGCGCATCGAGTGCGCTGCCGAGAAACTTCGCGTCGAAGGCGTACAGGCCCATGTTCACGCCGTGGACGGCGCGCTCGGAGGCGTTCGCGTCCCGGTGCTCGACCACCCGCAGCACCCGGCCCGATTCGTCCTTCAAGACCCGACCGTAGCCGGTGGGTTCGTCGAGGTCGCTCGTGACGAGCGCGATGGCCGCGCCGGATTCCCGCCGGGCGCGGACCAGGGTCGCGAGGGTCTGCGGCCGCACCAAGGGCACATCGCCGGAGAGGACGAGCACCTCGCCCTCGCCCAGCCCCGCCGCGTCGCGGGCGATGCGCACCGCGTGACCGGTGCCGAGCTGCTCCTCCTGGAGGGCGAATTCGACGCCGCTCGGAAAGAGCGCTCCTGCTCTCACGCGGACCTCGTCCGCCTGGTGCCCGACCACCACCACGATGCGGGTCGCGCCGACCGCGCGCGCTTGTGCGATGGCGAAGGCCACGAGAGGCCTGCCGCACAGCTCGTGGAGCACCTTCGCCCGGCCGCTCTTCATCCGGGTGCCCTGGCCGGCGGCGAGGATGATCGCCGTCAGCAGCGCGGAATTCTCGAGGGAGGGGGTCGCGTCCATGATTCTCGAAAGATCGGTGGTTGGGCTCGCGTTCGTTGGGAGCCCGAAGTTGGCCTTGACCGCTGCCGCCGACCGGGAGCGGCCTCCTGCGCCGACGCCCTTGCACGCTAGCGATGAGCCGGTGCGACCGTCAAGGCGCGAAGGGACCCACCGGGTGGGCGGACGGCTCCCAAGGTGGCGCGCCCGCGACGGACTCGACGGGCTTTCGCTATGCTTTCGCGCTGGTGCAGCGGCTCGAGCTCATCGACGCACACGTCCACGCTGACGGCCTTTCTGACGCCGATCTCGACACCCTGGCGCGCTTCGGCGTCGGCCGGGTGGTCGTCTGCGCGCACGATGGCGCCCTCGAGCCCGGCGCCGAGGCGACCGCGAAAGCGTGGCTGACGCAATTCGAACAGCTCCTGACGGTGCAGGCGCCGCGTCTGAAGCAGGCGGGCCTGTCGCCGCTGTTCGCGCTGGGCGTGCATCCGGCGCACGCGCCGTGGCACGGGCTCGACGAGATCCTGCACAAGCTGCCAGCCTTCCTTTCGGACCCGACGGTGGTCGGCATCGGTGCCGTGGGGCTGAAGCGGGCGGACGAACGGGAGAGATACGTGCTGGCGCGGGAGCTCGAGCTGGCGGCGGAGCTGCGGCTGCCGGTATGGGTCTCGGCACCGCCGCTGGACCCCGAGCGGGGGCTGCGTCAGGTCGCGGCGACCTTGCGAGAGCTGGCCTTTCCCGCCGAGCGGGTGCTGGTCGGCCAGGTGACGCCGGGGATGGTGCCGCTCCTTCTGGCGTGCGGCTTCTCGCTCGCCCTGGAGCCGAGCGCGCAACGGCTCTCCGTCCCGGAGATCGTGCGGCTGGTGCGACGGCACGGACCGAACCGGTTCGTGCTCACCTCGCATGCCGGCGATGGCTCGGCCGATCTCCTGGCGGTGCCGTCGGTCGTCGCGCACCTGCGTGACGCGGGCCTGTCGCCGGCGGTGATCCGCCGGGTCGCCCGCGACAACGCGCTCAGGCTCGCCGGCCGCGAGGAGCCTCTTGCCCGCCGGGCGCGCGCTGGGTGAGCAGGAGCGCTGGCCTCAGAAGCCTCTCGGGGGAACCGAAGGGGCGCGGCCGTCAGAGGATGTATTTCGCCAAGTCCTCGTTCTCGCGAATCGGGTCGAGCTTGTCGTGCACGAAGGCGGCGTCGACGCGGATCGCTCTCTGCTCCAGGTGGTCGGCGTCGAACGAGACCTCGTCGAGCAGCTTCTCCATCACCGCGTGCAGCCGGCGGGCGCCGATGTTCTCCGTCCGCTCGTTCATGTCCTGGGCGACTTGCGCGATTTCGCTGATCGCGCCGTTCGTGAGCTCCAGGGCGACGCCTTCGGTCGCCAAGAGAGCCTGGTACTGCTTGACGAGCGAGTTCTTCGGCTCCGAGAGGATGCGCTCCAGGTCCGCTTTCCCCAAGGGCTCCAGCTCCACGCGGATGGGGAAGCGCCCCTGCAGCTCGGGAATCAGGTCCGACACCTGGGTGATGTGGAAGGCGCCCGCCGCGATGAACAGCACGTGATCCGTGCGCAGGACCCCATACTTCGTGGTCACGCTGGAGCCCTCGACGATGGGCAAGAGGTCCCGCTGCACGCCTTGCCGCGACACGTCCGGCCCCGCCTGCGAGCCCTTGGACGAGACCTTGTCGATCTCGTCGATGAAGACGATGCCCGCCTGCTCCGCCCGCGCAATCGCCTCCCGCAGCACCTGGTCCATGTCGACCAGCCGCTCGGCCTCCTCGCCGGCGAGCACCTGCCTCGCCTCGGCGATGGTCAGCCGCCGCTTCTTCGTCCGCCGCCCGCCGCCCAGCATCTCCTGGATGTTCAGCCCCATCTCCTCCAGGCCGGCGTTCGAGAAGACCTGGAGCGTTCCCGCTGCCTTCTCCTTCACCTCGACTTCCACCGTCCGGTTCTCGAGCTTGCCCGCGCGCAGAAGCTCCCGGAAGCGCTCCCGGGTGTCGCCCGTCGCCGGCTCGCCTTGCTGGTCCGGTACCGCCGAGCCGAAGCGCACCCGGGTCTCGCTGGTGGTCGTCTGGGGCAGGAGCAGGTCCAGGAGCCGCTCCTCGGCCAGCTCCTGCGCCCGCGGCTGGACCTTCTCCATCGCCTCCTGCTTCACGAGCTGGACCGCGACGTCCGCGAGATCCCGAATCATCGAGTCGACGTCGCGGCCGACGTAGCCGATTTCGGTGAACTTCGAGGCCTCCACCTTGACGAAGGGCGCCCCCGCGAGCCGCGCCAGCCGCCGGGCGATCTCGGTCTTTCCGACGCCGGTGGGGCCGATCATGATGATGTTCTTCGGCAGCACCTCGTCCTTGAGCTCGCCCTCGATCTGCTGCCGGCGCCAGCGGTTTCGCAGCGCGATGGCGACCGCCCGCTTGGCGGCGCTCTGGCCGACGATGTAGCGGTCGAGCTCCGAGACGATCTCTCGCGGGGTGAGCTGGCTGCCGAGCGTCATCGCTGGTCGTCCTCCTCCGGGGCGCGGCGTTCTATCACCGACCTGGAAGTTGGGCGCGCCGACGGGCCGGCGCCTCGGCCGCGGCATCGGCCATCGAACGCCACGGCCCGACGCCCGCAGGCGCGGTCGCGGGCGGCGCTCGGACCGGTCGCCGGCGCAGGGCGAAGCGCGGGACTTGCGCGGGCGGCCCGGGCTGTTGGAAGGTGGCGGGCGGCGCGCTCGAGCGTCGGAAGGAGGCGCACTGCAGGTCTTCGGGAGAAACCTGGACCGTTGGACCGCTCGCCGGCCTAGACGCGATTCGTGCGCCGGCGCGACGCGCAAATTCTGCGCCCCGCTCCCGTGCCGGCGCCGATTCGGCCGGTTCGCCGTCCGGCCCGATCCTTGCTTTCGAAACCGGATCGCCAACACGAGGCGCCGATGATACCCCTGCCTTCTCCCGAGCTGATCGAGCGTTACAACCGGCCGACCCCGCGGTACACGAGCTACCCGCCGGCGAGCGAGTGGACGCCCGCGTTCGACCATGCTGCCCTGGACGAGCGGCTTCTCGCGGCCGACCAGGCCACGGGAGCGCTTTCGCTCTACGTCCACCTGCCCTTCTGCCCGGAAATGTGCCGGTTCTGCGGGTGCAACGTCATCGCCACCCGGGA
Organism: Myxococcales bacterium; assembly: GCA_021787845.1. Lineage (GTDB taxonomy): Bacteria > Myxococcota > Myxococcia > Myxococcales > JAJYLH01 > JAJYLH01. The sequence continues at coordinate 176,903 of JAJYLH010000001.1, forward strand.
CCGGTCGCGGGCGGACGAGTACCTGGACGTGCTGGAGCAGGAGATCCGGCTCTGGGCCGAGAAGCTGCCGCGCCGGCGGGAGGTCCAGCAGCTCCACCTGGGCGGCGGGACCCCGACCTTCCTGACGCCGGCGCAGCTCGAGCGGCTCGTCGGGATGATCGACGCGACCTTCGAGCGCCTGCCGGGAGCGGAGCTGTCGGTGGAGGTCGACCCGGCCATCACCACGCCCAAGCACCTGGAGACCCTGGGCCGGCTCGGGTTCAACCGGCTGTCGGTCGGCATCCAGGACCTGGACGGGTCGGTCCAGGCGGCGATCGGGCGCATCCAGTCGGCGGAGCAGACGGAGCTGGTCATCGGGGCGGGGCGGGCGAACGGGTTCACCAACGTCAACGTCGACCTGATGTACGGGCTGCCGTTCCAGACGCCGCTGTCGGTCGAGCGGACCATCGGCCGGGTCTTGGACATGCTGCCCGACCGGCTGGCGCTCTTCGGCTACGCGCACGTGCCGTGGGCGAAGCCCCACCAGCGCTTGCTCCCCCAGGCGGCGCTGCCGGGGTCCGTCGCGCGGGTCGAGCTGTTCGCGCTGGCGGCGCGCCTTCTCGAAGAGAAGGGGTTCCAGCAGATCGGCCTCGACCACTTCGCCCGCAAGATGGACCCGCTCGCGCGCGCCCAGCGCGAGGGGACCCTCACCCGCAATTTCCAGGGCTACTCGACCCAGGTGCCGCCGGACACCATCGCGCTGGGGGTCAGCGCCATCTCGGACATCGGCGGCGCTTTCGCTCAGGGGAAGCACCGGCTGGGCGAGTGGGCGGAGTCGGTCCGTCGCGGGGAGCTGCCGCTCGAGCGCGGGTGGGTGCGGACGAACGACGACGAGCGGCGGGCGGCGGCCATCCGCGAGGTGATGTGCCTCTTGCGCTTCGACGTCGGCCCGCTCACGACGCAGTACGGCCAGGCGGCGCAGGAGCTGTTTGCCGAGGTCCAGCCGGGGCTCGAGGCGCTGGAGAAAGACGGCCTGGTCACGATGCGGCCGGGCGGGTTCGACGTGGCCCCGCTCGGGCGGATCTTCCTGCGCAACATCGCCGCGGTCTTCGACGGCTACCTCGGGCAGACCGGACGGCAGCAGGTGTTCTCGAAGGCGGTGTAGGTCTTCGAGGGTGTGGCCCAAGAGCAGATGCAGGCACAGGCCAGAACCGCTCAGGATGACCGCTCGGGATGAGCGGATCGTGCGGAGGGCACCGATGTTCTGGCCACACCCTCTTAGGTAGCGCTGCCGGTCGGCAGGAGGGTGCGGTTCATCGCCGCGGCTCGAGGACCGACACCGCGGAGCTGAGCGGACCGATCGGTCGGATCGGTCTGATCGGTCCGATCATTCCGCAGGGTGCGCGCTCACGCCAGCTCTTCGAAGGCGACCTGCTCGTTGGTGTAGATGCAGATGTCGGCGGCGATCTTCATCGCCTTTTCGGCGATGGAACGCACCTCGAGCTCTGTGGTCTCCAGGAGCGCTCTGGCTGCCGCGAGGGCGTAGGGGCCGCCGGAGCCGATGGCGGCGACGCCGTGGTCGGGCTCGATGACGTCGCCGGAGCCGGAGAGGACCAGCGTCCGTTCCCGGTCGGCGACGAGCAGCAGCGCTTCCAGGCGGCGCAGGAACCGGTCGGTCCGCCAGTCCTTGGCGAGCTCGACCGCGGCGCGCGGCAGGTTCTTCTTGTGCTCCTTGAGCTTGGCCTCGAACCGCTCGAAGAGGGTGAACGCATCGGCGGTGGCGCCGGCGAAGCCCGCGAGAATCTGTCCGTCGCCCAGGCGGCGCAGCTTCTTCGCCGAGTGCTTCATCACCGTAGTGCCCATCGTCACCTGTCCGTCCCCGGCGATGACGACCTTCGGACCGCGGCGGACGCAGAGGATGGTGGTCGCGTGGAACATCGGGAGCCCTCCTGGTTCGCGCTCGTCCCTCGACCGCGCTCGGAACGAGCGGTGCCGCCGATGGCTTGCGATTCTACTCCTCGCCAGCGGATCGGACCGATCGGTCGGATCCGACGGATCGGTCTGATCCGCAAAGGCGCGAGGCCCGCACCTACACCACGAAATTCACCAGCCGTCCCTTGATGACGATGGCCTTGCGCACGGGTTTGTCGCCAAGGTGCGCCGCCACCCGCTCCGCCTGGCGCGCGGTGGCCTTGATTTCCTCGTCGTCCGCGGTCGCCGGCACCTGCACCTCGCCCCGCAGCTTCCCGTTGACCTGCACCGCGTAAGTGACGAGCTCGTCGACGGTCAGCGCCTCGTCCCACGCCGGCCAGGAGTGGAGCTGGATCTCGTCAGCCCTGCCGAGCTGCTCCCAGAGCTCCGCCGCGAAATGGGGAGCGAGAGGGCTCAAGAGCAGCGCGAAGGCCTCGTACGCCTCGCGGAGCGCGGAAAACGGAGCGGGTTGCGTCGAGTCGACCGCGCCGATCGCGTTGGACAGCTCCATCAGCGCGGAGACGCAGGTGTTGAACTGGAGGTTGTCGATGTCGTGGGTGAGCTTGCGAATGGTCTTGTGCGTCTTGCGCCGCAGGGGGTTGACGCCGGTCTCGGCCGCGAGCCGCTCCTCGTCGTTCAGGTCCTTCTTCACCGACTGGAAGTGGCGCCAGACGCGGTTGAGGAACCGGCTGATGCCCTCGACCTGGTCGTCGGACCACTTCATGTCGTCCTGCGGCGGCCCGGCGAAGAGGATGAAGAGGCGGGTCACGTCGGCGCCGTACTGCTCGACGATGTCGCGGGGGCTGACGACGTTGCCGAACCGCTTGGACATCTTGCGGCCGTCGGGGCCGTTGACGATGCCCTGGGTGACGAGGCGCTTCACCGGCTCGCGCGCCTCGCACAGGCCGAGCTCCTGCATCACCTTGGTCCAGAAGCGGAAGTACATCAGGTGGAGGACCGCGTGCTCTGGGCCGCCGACGTAGGTGTCGACCGGGAGCCACCCGTCGGCTTCGCTCCGCTCGAACGGCGCCCGATCATCCTGCGGCGAGAGGTAACGGGCGAAGTACCAGCTCGAGTCGACGAAGGTGTCGAGGGTTTCGCACTCGCGCTGGGCGGGACCGCCGCACCGGGGGCAGGTGGTGTTGACGAAGGACGAGATCTTGGCCAGGGGGGGCTCACCGGTGCCGGAGAGCACCTCTTTCACGTCCATCTCGTCGGGCCCCGGGAGGCGGACCGGCAGGTCGCTGTCCGGGACCGGTATCCCTCGCCGCTCCGGATCGCACTTTTCGCAGTAGACGATGGGGATGGGCGTGCCCCAGTAGCGCTGCCGGCTGACGCCCCAGTCGCGGAGGCGGAAGGTGATCGACGGGTTACCGAAACCGCTCTTGCGGGCCAGCTCCGCCATCGCCTGGCGGGCAGCGGCGCTCTCGAGGCTCGAGAACGGTCCGGAGTCCCGGACGACGCCGTCGTCGGTGAAGGCCGCCGGCGCGGTCGCCGGGTCGAGGAGCGGCGAGCCGTCGGCGGGTTGAATCACCGGTCGAATCGGGAGGCGGTACTGCTTCGCGAACTCGAAGTCGCGCTGGTCGTGGGCGGGGACGCTCATCACCGCGCCGGTGCCGTAGTCGGCGACGACGAAGTTCGCGACCCAGATGGGCACCTTCTGGCCGGTGAAGGGGTTGACCGCGAAGGCGCCGGTGAAGAGGCCCTGCTTGTTGGTGTCGGCGGCGCGGTCGGTCTTGCGCTCCTGGGCGATGCGCTCGGCGAAGGCGTCGATCTCCGCGAGCTTCTCCGCCGAGGCGAACTCGCGGACGAGCTTGTGCTCCGGGGCGATGACGAGGTAGGTGCAGCCGAAGATGGTGTCGAGCCGGGTGGTGAAGATGGGGATCTCGACAGCGGTGCCGTCCACCTTGAAGGCGACCGTCGCTCCTTCCGACCGGCCGATCCAGTTGCGCTGCATGGCGACGATGCGCTCGGGCCACTTGTCGAGCTTGTCCAGGTCCTGCAAGAGCTCGTCGGCGTAGGCGGTGATGCGAAACGCCCACTCGGGAATCCGCCGGTCCTCGACCTTCGAATCGCACCGCCAGCACAGGCCCTCCAGCACCTGCTCGTTCGCCAGCACCGTCCGGCACGACGGGCACCAGTTCACCCGCGAGAGGCGCCGGTAGGCGATGCCCCGCTCGAGCATCCGGAGGAAGAACCATTGATTCCAACGATAGTATTCAGGCTCGTGGGTCGAGATCTCGCGCGACCAGTCGTAGGAGATGCCGAGGCGCTTCAGGTCCTCGCGGAAGCTCTCGATGTTCCTGGGCGTGCGGATGGCGGGGTGGAGGCCGTCCTTGATGGCGGCGTTCTCGGCGGGAAGGCCGAAAGCGTCGTAGCCCATCGGGTGGAGGACGTCGAAGCCGCGCATCCGGGCGAGCCGAGCGATGACGTCGCCCAGGGTGTAGACGCGGACGTGGCCCATGTGCATCGCGCCGGACGGGTAGGGGAACATCTCGAGCACGTACGCCCGGGGCGCGCCCGCGCGCTCGCCCGCGCGAAAGAGGTGGCGGTCGTCCCAGTGCTTCTGCCACTTGGGCTCGATCTCGGCGGGCTGGTAGCGGATGTCCTCCACTTTCGTCCTCGTCGGCGGCCTTGGCCGGTGGCCGCGGCGCAAAAGGAGCCGGGAATCTAGTCGAGGTCGGGCGCCGGCGCGACGAGGAAGACGCGATGCGCCGTTCGCCGACGTCGAGGATGGAGCCCGACCGGCGCGTGCCCCGGAGCGGACGGGCACTGAGGGCCCTCGGGCGCCGGAGCTCGTCGACGTCCGATCCGACCGATCGGTCGGATCGGTCGGATCGGACTTGTCGGCGACAACGGTCGTGGGTGGGCGTTCGACAGGTTCCCGCCGGCGCGCCGCCCCGGGATCGGCTGCGCCGGTCAGACGTTCTGGAGCTTCATCCGGCCGAGCAGGCGCCAGGCGCGGACCCGGTGCTTGTGCAGTGCCCGGACGGCCGGCCGCAGGAGCGCGTCGGTGTCCGGGAACTGGCGCATCCCGGCGATGATGGTCGCGATGGCGGCGTCGTGCCCGGTGACCATCGCGGCGAGGAAGGTGTGGTCGAACATCGGCCCGGTCATCGCGTGCAGCTCGCTGCCGACGGCCCGATCGGCGGTCCGCATCTTCTGGCCGAGCGCGGTGGTGGGCAGGAAGGGTCCCAAGGTCCAGCCCTTCGCCTTGGCGAACGCCTGGATCTTCACGTCGATGGCGGTGTGGTCGCGGACGAGCATCTTGCCGTAGCGCCGGACGGCAGGATCGCTGCTGTTCACCTGGGCGAGCTGACCGAGGTGGATCTCGGTCTGGTCGACGCCGTGGAGCCACTCGAGGAAGTCCTGCTGAGTCGGTGGCACCTGAATCTGGTTGACGGCGGAGCGCACGCGGCGGGTCCTGGCGGTCGCCTGGGTGCTGGCCGCGAAGACGAGCAGGCTCACGAGCGCCATGGTCCTGAGCGGTCTTCTCATCGCTTGTCTCCTCCCCCAAGGCGCGGCCGACAGCGCTCGCGCCTTCCAGCGGCAAGCTGTCCTCGCGGCGGCAGAAGAGCAATTCGGCCCGACGGGTGGGCGCCCGGCCGGCCTCGTGGCATACTCCGGCGGCTTTTGCGGAAGGAGCCCGCCGCGTGCGCCGTCTCGTCTCGATCCTCGCCGCCCTCGCGCTGACCGCTTGCGCTCCCGGTAAGCAGACGCCCCCGAAGACCCGCACCTACACCTTCCACGCGCTCAGCGGCATCTCGATGGGCGCCATCGGGACGGACTTCCTCGCGGGGAGCGGCGACAACTGGAAGCGGCTGGACGCCATCGCCGCGATGGGCGGGCCGCTGGACGCGACCTACTTCTTGAGCCGCATCACCCAGCTCCAGATGGGAGGCTTCTGCCCGTACGCGACGCTCGATGAGGTGGCGCAGCAGGAGGCGGCCGACCCGACCCACAAGGATCGCTTCGACGACCCGAACGACCCGGTGCTCTCGCAGTGCGACCACCCGGTGCCACCCATCGCTTTCGAGCGGCAGGAGGACTACAACCACTGGGCGTTCACCACCAGCGGCGCCCACTTCAACCGGGACGAGTACATCGACATCCTCTACGACCTGTCGCTGGCGATGGGAAATCCGCTCTACTACAACCCGGACAGCCCGTTCTTCCCGGTCCCGCAGATGACGAAGGCGAACTTCAACGAAGACCTCTGCGACCACCCGATCGTGCTGCACGATTTCTTCGACGCGAAGTTCAATCCCGAGGGGAAGTACCCGGTGATCAGCTACTGCGACGGGCAGCCGCCGGTGCTCTACTGCGACGATCCGAGCCAGACGCTGGTCGACTATTGCAAGCTGCCGTTCACCGGTCCGCCGACGGTCGCCTCGGGCGAGGTGCAGTCGCTCGCGGACGCCTACTGCCAGAGCATCGGGGGGACGAAAGCGCTCACGGCGGGCCAGAACGGCAACGAGAACCCGGACCTCTACTACCAATGGGAAGGCGTCTTTCGGGCCTGCTACCCGTACACCAATCCGGTCAGCTTCGCGTTGGCGGTGGACTTCAACGGCAACGGCCGGCGCGACTACTTCGAGCCGGTGATTTCCGAGGAGACCGAGCCGTTTCAGGACGTGGGCACCGACGGCTGCCCGGATGCCGAAGAGGACGGGAAGGGCGGCTGCACCGCGCACAACCAGACCGGCGACCCGAACCACGACAACTTCGACCCGGTGAAGAACCCGCTCGGCACCGAGGGCGACGGGATCTGGGAGCCGGGCGAGCCGTACCAGGACGTGGGGCTCGATGGCGTGCCAGGCACCCACGACTACGGCGAGGGGAACGGCAAGTTCGACGTGAGCCCGATGTACGCCCGCTGGATGGCGACCGATTTTCGCCGCCGGTACCTGGCGAAGGGCTCGCCCTTGCCGGGGCAGATCGACGTCTACGCCGACGGCGGCATCCGCGACGTGTTCAACCTGGGCGTCTCGGCGGAGATGATGACGAGCGCGCAACGGGGGCTCCTGCCGGACGTGAGCCATCTGTTCTACCGGTTCACTTCGATTCCACAGGTCGGCGGCGCGCCCTGGCCGAATGGCGTCTACGACGGCACCAGCGCGGACTACGACGCGATGGGGCAGAATGTCTTCGTCCGCTACGGCGACCCGAACGCGAGCCCCCAAGACATTCGCGGCGGCGAGGGCGACCACGTCGGCACCTACGGGGAGGTCATCAGCCGGTTCACCACCTACGTCGAATGGCTCAGCCACCACTGGCAGCGGGTCCTGGGACCCGCGACGACGCCGAGCTCGCCCCCGCGGCAGTTCTCCGTCACCATCTTTTCCGAGAAGCTCCACGCGCTGCGCAGTTTCGACGTCGCTCTCCCGCCGGGCTACGACGATCCCGCCAACAAGGACACCCGCTATCCGGTCGTCTTCCTCCTCCACGGCTACGGGATGGACTCGGCCAACATGTCGAACACCTTCATCGTCATCCAGGGCCTGATGTCCGCCCGGAAGAACCCGATTCTGCCGATGATTTTCGTCTTCCCCTCGGGACGCTGCTGCTACGTCAGCAAGGCGGACGGGCACAAGGACTGCCGCGACGACGACGACAACGGCAACGCGCTCTCCGACAATCCCGATTTCGTGCGCGAGTGCCGGACCGGGACCTTCTTCGTCAACCGGGCCGGTTTCGCCGCCGGCGACAACACCGCCTACGGCGACAGCCTCTTCGAGATCATGGACTACGTCGACCAGCACTACCGGACGCTGAAACCAGAGACGGTGACCGTGAAGTAGCCCGAGCAGGCGGGGGACAAGAGGAGAGCCTCGAAGATGCCGCGTGACGAGTACGCCCTCGACGACGAAGAAGACAAGCGGCCGCGGGTCAAGCGCGACGCCTCCGGCTTCTTGAAGCCCACCGACCAGCGCTACGAGTTCGACTGCCCGCAGTGCGAGGCGAACAATCCGTATCCCGACGGCTTCGGCGACGGCGACGGCATCGTCTGCCACTACTGCGGGCAGGAGTACCGGGTGATTATCGAGGACGAGGGCCGGCTCAAGCTGAAGGCCGTGTAGGAGCCCGGCAGCGCAGCCGGGGGGGGTCGGCGCCGCCGCCGCTGGGCCGAGGCGACCGCGACCGCCGAGGGGAGCGCGCTCGTCCCGCGTCGGGTCGCGGGCCTCCCTGCCGGGATCGGTCGCCAGGCGTGCTCGCGTGCCGGCACGAGCGTTCGCGCCGACCGGACGCCCGCGCACGCGCTTTCACGCCGATTGAGCTCGCGCCCGCCCGCGGGCCTGTTTCGAGCGCGCGCTCGCGTGATTGCCTCCCAGCCGACTTTGGCCTAGACTGCCGCGGTTTTTCGCAGGCGGGGGACGTGTCCTCGAGCCTGTCGGTGCGGGGCGGCGACGTGACGCTCGCCAAGCCGTCGCGCGAGAAGCGAGGAACGATGCCGCAAGGGCGCAGCCGCCAGACGGGACCGCTCGCGCTCGCCGCGCTCGTGCTAGCGGCAGCGCTCCTGCCCCCCCCGGCGCGGGCCATCGTCGAAGGCACGCCCCCGACCTTGATCAAGGCGTACACGGTCGAAGGGGGCTCGACCATCATCGGCAACACGGTCCTGGCGTCGGACTGGAAGAACGCCATCTACAACGACATCCCGCTCGATCCGCAGGACACGATTTCCACGCTGACGGTGGCTCCGCCCGACGCCAAGCTCGTGGGCGCGTACGTCTTCTGGTCCGCCTCGATTCTCGCGAACGATCCCGTGGACAACACGGCCACGTTCTGGATGCCCGACGGCACCCAGCAGCCGTCGCTCCTGGCGGACCAGTGCTATTCGGTCAAGCGGCTCCCGATCGGCGACACCGCGGCGTACAAGTGCCGGGCCGACGTGACGAACCTCTTGAAACGCCACCTGGGGAAGAACGCGGACGGTTCGACGACGTTGAACGGGACCTACAACGTCTCGGATTTCCACGTGGTGGCGGCGGACCCGGCCGCCTGCGACGCGGGCGATCAACAGAACCCCTGCCAAGCCGCCTTCGGGGGGTGGGCGCTCATCCTGGTGTGGAGCTCGCCCTCGGCGAGCAGCACCAAGAACGTCGCCATCTACGATGGTTTCTTGCGGCTGGACGAGATCTGCGGCATCGACACCAGCACCGACCCGGTGAGCTGCGACATGCCGAGCTCCGGCATCTCCCCGCCGATCACGCTCTCCGGCTTCACGGCCTCCGACACGCATGCGGACGTGTCCGTGTTCGGGCTCGAGGGCGATGCGCTCTTGGGCAATCCGCCGCAGCCGTGGCCGCAGGTCGCGGACTTCATGGCGTTCAACGGAACCCGGTTGGTGGACGGAACCAATCATCCCAACAACTTCTGGGACAGTCGCATCGAGACCGGAAACATCACGACGACCTCGTTCAGCGGGGTCGACATCAAGACGGTCGATGGAACGCTCCCGCAGCCGAGCGGGTTCCCGCCGGAGACCACGAGCGTGACGATTCAGCCGGGAAGCGGAGACGGCATCCCCGACCCGGGTCCGGACTGGCAGACCGCCGGCGAGGACAACGGCGAGATGTTCTTCGTCGGCGACGTCATGCTTTCGGTGAACACGTTCGCGCCGAGCTTTCGCAACTCGACGAAGAAGGTGGACAAGACGGTCGCCGCTCCGGCCGACACGCTGACCTACACGATGCACGTCGAGAACGACGGCACCTGGCCGGCGAACGTGAACGTGACGGACACGCTTCCGGCCGGCGTCACCTACGTCGCCGGCTCGACGGCGATGGACGGCAACCCGGTTCCCGACTCCGGCGGCACGAGCCAGCTCTTCAGCGGCAACGGCGTCGACGCGGGACAGCTCTGGCCGCTCAACTTTCCGGGTGGCGGAATCAAGCAGTACACGGACATCGCGTTCAAGGTCACCGTCAACTCCAATTTCACGAACGGCAGCATCTGCAACACCGGCGACATCGACGCGACCTACACCTTGCTCGGCGGCGGTCCGACGACGATGCCGCCGATTCCGATCACGACGAACCCCTGCACCTCGGTGCAGAAGCCGGACATCCAGCAGCCGCTGATGACGGCGACGGTGCCGGGAACGTGGCCGAACGTGCTGCCGGGCGACCGGGTTTCCTACACCATCACCATCGCCAACAACGGCTCGCAGGCCGCCTCGGGGTTGTCGCTCAGCGCCGATCTTCCCAAGTATGTCTCCTTGATTCCGAACAGCGTCCAGGTGCCGTATGGCGCGACCAACGCCTCGACCACCACCGGCGGCGCGAACGGGACCGGGAAGATCCAGGTCAACAACATCACCATCCCGGGAAACTTCGGCATCACCATCACCTTCGACGTTCAGATCTTCGACGACGCGGCGTTCGCGGCGGCGGGCGGGACCGACGGCACCGCGCTGTCGATTCAGGCGCTCTTGTCGGGGCCGAACGTCAATCCCGCCCTCGCCGAGAGCGATGACCCGCAGACGCCCGCGCCGAACGACCCGACCACCGTCTTCGTCCGCTTCGGCGTCGACCTCTCGAAGAGCCAGAAGACGGTCACCGGCGACACCAATGGCACCATCGTGCCCGGCAAGACGCTGACGTACACCGTGCGGCTGACCAACTCCGGGCAGAAGGGCGCGACCGCGAGCTTGGCGGATCCGCTCTCGTCCTCCTTGACGAACTGCCGGGTGGTTTCCGGTCCAATCATCTGTGCCAATGGGGCGGTGACCGGGTCGAACATCGTCGTCGGGCCGGGCGCGAGCGTCGACGTGACCTTCGCCGCGGACGTGGTTTCGAACGCCGCGGATGGCACCCCAATCAACAACGTCGCGACGCTCTCCGCGGCCGAGCGTCCGGGGGTGACGTGGCAGGCGACCGCGCCGACGGTGACGGTGAAGAGCCAGGTGGTGCTGGTGTCGACCAAGTCGGTGACCGACCTGAACGGCGGCGCGGTCAGTCCGGGCGACGATTTGCAGTACACGATCACCCTCGAAAACACCGGCAATCGCGCGTCCGGCGCCGCGGTGATCAAGGACACGCTCGACCCGAATCTGACCTTCGAATCGGCGAGCGACGGCGGCCAGCTCTCGGCCGGCATGGTGCTGTGGAATTCGACCACCACCCCGGCGCTCGCGAGCCTCGTGCCGAACCAGACGGTGACGGTGACGTTCCGCGCCAAGATCAACCAGAACGTCGCGACGGGCACGACCATCTCGAACGTGGCGGACTCCGCGACGCCGGAGGCGAGCATCGCGAGCAACACGGCGACGGTGAAGGTCGTCGCGGCGCCCTCGTTCGTCGGCTCGACCAAGACCGTGACCGACGAGAACGGCGGGTCGACCGTCAAGCCGGGGGACCTCCTCGATTGGAACATCTCGGTCAAGAATACCGGCAAGGCGAACGCGACGAACATCGTCGTGACCGATCAAATCGACTCGAACCTGGACATCGTCAACGTGACGCAGGGTGGCACCGCTTCGGGGAACCTCGTCACCTGGAACCTCGCGAGCCTGGCGGTGGGCGCGACCGCTCCGCCGCTGACGGTGGTGACGCGCGTGCACACGCCGCTCGCGAACGGCACCAAGATTCCGAACCAGGCGATGATCAAGAGCGCCGAGGCGCCGCAGCCGGTGCCGACCGACGACCCGACGACGCCCGCGCCGAACGACCCGACGGTGGTCACGGTGACCTCGAGCGTGTCGTTGTCGACCAGCACCAAGACGGTGACCGACAACGACAACACGACCGCCTACGTGCCGGGCGACAAGCTGACCTATCACTTGAGCGTCATCGCCACCGGCGACGCGCCGGCGCAGAACGTGTCGGTGGTCGACCAGATTCAGCGATGTCTCGATCCGAAGACGGTGGTGCCGGGGAACGGCGGAACCTGGGATGGCACGCAAATCCGATGGGATTCGACGACCACTCCCGCGCTGGCGAACGTGGTGCCGGGGACGCCGGTCGACCTGACCTTCAATGCCAACATCACGCTCGGCGTGCCCGACGGCACCCAGTGCCCGAACCAGGGCTTCCTGACGACGCCGAGCATCGCGACGCAGACGCCGACCGACGACCCCTCGACGCCGGCGCCGGGCGATCCGACGGTCATCACCATCACGTCGAAGCCGGTCTTGACGACCAGCACCAAGGTCGTGCAGCTCGTCGACGACAACAACTCGGACGGCACCTACAGCCCGGGCGACAAGATTCGTTACACGATCACCGTCAACAACAGCGGGAGCGACACCGCGAAGGGCGTGACCCTGCAGGACCCGCTGTCGCCGGACTTGACGGACGCCGTGCTCTCGAGCGGCGGCGTTCTCTCGGGCAACCAGGCGACCTGGTCGCTCGGGGACATCGCGTCGCGCACGAACAAGGTGGTCACCATCGACGCGATGATCGTCAAGCCGCTCGACGACGGAACCATCATCGACAACCAGGGCACCATCACCGCGACCAACGTGGCCGCCCCGGCCGTGACCGACGACCCCTCGACGCCGGTGTTCGGCGACCCGACCCGCATCGTCCTGAAGAGCGCGCCCAAGCTCTATGTTTCGAAGGTCGCGAAGGACCTGAACGGCGGGCGCATCGAGCCCGGGGACGCCATCGAGTACACGCTTGCGCTCTCGAACAGCGGCACCGCTGTCGCTCACAACGTCGAGATCACCGACCCGCTCGACCCGAACCTGAGCTTCGTCTCCGCGAGCGACGGCGGCACCTACGACCCGACCTCGCACACGATTTCGTTCCCCACGCTGGCGACGCTCGACCTGACGACGACCAAGACCTACACCGTGGACGTCAAGATCGTGCCGGCCTTGGACAATGGAACGCGCATCGCGAACCAGGCGCAGATCGTCTCCGACGAGGTGAAGACGCCGGTCTTGTCGGACGACCCGGCGACGCCCGCGGCGAACGATCCGACGATCATCACGGTCATCAGCGCGGCGGACTTGTCGACCTCGACCAAGACCTACACGAACCGCGCCGGCGGCGTCGTGCGGCCGGGCGACATCGTGGACTACACGATTACGGTCAAGAACACCGGCAACGCTTATGCCCGGCAGCTCCGCATCCAGGATCCCATCGACCCGAGCCTGGCCGTCCAGCAGCCCATCGACCAGGGCGGGGCGCTGGCCAACGGCACGGTGACCTGGACCCCAACCGACCCCCTCGCGCCAGGCGCGACCGACGCCTTCGTGCTCTCCGCCAAGGTCGCGCTGCCGCTCGCGAACGGCACCGCCGTCTCCAACCAGGCGCAGCTCTTCGCCCAGGGGCTCGCCTCGCCGTTCGTGACCGATGACCCGACCACACCCGCGCCCAGCGACCCGACGGTGTTCAAGGTGACGAGCGCGCCGATTCTCGCCGCGACCAAGACCGTCACCGACGTGACCCACACCAACGGCGAAGTGCATCCGGGCGACGAGCTCGACTGGAAGATCACGGTCAAGAACACCGGCGACGAGGAGGCGACGAGCGCGGTCCTCACCGACGCGCTCGACCCGAACCTCGACTTCCTCTCCGCGACAGGCGGCGGCACCTTCGACGCTTCGACGCGGCAGGTGAAGTGGAACGCCGGCACGGTTCACCTCTCGCCGAACGACACGGTCCTCACGCTGGCGACGCGGGTGAAGCGGCCGCTCGCGAATGGCACGGTGATCTCGAACCAGGGAAGCTTGACGGTAGCGGAGCTGCCCACCCCACTCTTGACCGACGACCCCTCGACGCCCGCGCCGAGCGACCCGACCAAGGTGACGGTGGTCGCGCGGCCGGACCTCTCGACGAGCACCAAGGTCGCCATCGACTTGAACGGCGGCGACCTCGAGCCCACCGACCCCATCGAATACGACATTACGGTCAAGAACACCGGCGACACCGCGGCGACGAACGTCATCGTCACCGACGTGGTCGACCCGACGCTGACCAATGTGCAGCCGCTCGACGGCGGGACCTTCGACAGCGCGACGCGGACGGTGACCTGGAAGCTCGCGACGGTGGACCTCTCTCCGGCGGGCGACCAGCGGCTGCGCTTCCAGGCTACGGTAGCGCCGCTGCTCCCCAACGGGACCAGGATTGCGAACCAGGCGTTCATCGGGAGCGATGAGACCGCCCCGGTGCCGACCGACGATCCGGCCACCCCGCAGCCGGCCGACCCGACGGTGGTCACGGTCGTCAGCTCGCCGCAGCTCCAGACCTCGACCAAGACCGTCGTCGACAACGACCAGACGAACGGGATGATTCGTCCGGGCGACTCGCTGACCTACACCATCGTCGTCAAGAACACCGGCAACACCTACGCGACCGACGTGGTGGTCGAGGACCCCATCGACCCGCAGCTCACGAACGTCCAGCCGGACCAGGGCGGCGTGCTCGTCAACGGGGAGGTCCGGTGGGACAAGAACAGCGTCGCGGCGTTCGCGAAGCTCGCGCCGGGCGGCAGCGGGGTGACGCTGACCTTCCGCGCCACCATCGCGCCGGCGACCAAGAACGGCGTGACGATTCTCAACCAGGCGAACCTGTCCTCGGCGGAAGGCGTGCACGCGGTGACCGACGACCCGACGACGCCCCAGGTCGGCGACCCGACGGCGATCACCACCCGGTTCCCGGACCTGACGCGGTCGGTGAAGACCGTGCTCGACGAGAACGGTGGCGACGTGGAGCCCGGCGACTGGCTGACCTACACCATCCGCATCACCAACGACGGCAACGTCCCGGCGACGAACGTCACCGTCACCGACCCCATCGACCCGAACCTGGTCAGCGTCGCGCCCGGAAACGGCGGGTCCGTCGTCGGCACGAACGTCGTCTGGAACGCGAGCTCCACACCAGCGCTCTCGCACCTCGACGCTGGCCAGTCGGTGACCCTGACCCTCCGCGGGCAGGTGAAGGCACTGACCAGGAACGGCACCGTCATCTCGAACCAGGCGAGCATCGACGCGACCGAGCTCAAGACTCCGGTGCTGACCGACGCGGACCTCTCGACGCCGGCGCGCGACCCGACGACGGTCACGGTGGTGTCGCATCCGACTTTGGATACCTCGACCCTGTCGGTGGTCGACCCGCGCGGCGAGCAGGTGCGGCCCGGCGACCGACTGACGTACACCCTGACCGTTCACAACACCGGCAACGAGGCGGGCACGCACGCGGTCGTGACGCTCCCGATTCCGCCGCAGCTCACCGACTTGAAGCTCGACACGCCGGGACAGCTCAGCGGCAACGTCGCGCGGTGGGACGAGACGAACCTGGTCCAGCTCCAGTCGGTGGTGCCGGGAACGGATCCGGTGATGGTGCTGGAAGCGACCGTCGCCTCGCCGCTCGCGAATGGCACGATCATTTCGATGCAAGGGCAGATCAAGGTCGACGAGCTGCCGCAGCCGGTCTTGACCGACGACCCGTCGACGCCGGTCCTGGGCGACCCGACGCTGGTCCATGTCTTCAGCGCGCCGCAGTTCATCCACAGCGAAAAGACGATTACCGACCTGAACCATACGGACTACGAGCCGGGCGACACCGCGCTCTACGAAATCGATGTGATCAACGACGGCACTGAGCCGTCGACGAACACCATCGTCACCGACACCGTGCCGCCAGGAACGACCTATGTGCCCGGTAGCTTCACGCTCAACGGCCAGAAGGTCGACGACCACGGGACCTTCCCGCTGACCAACGGGCTCTTGGTGAAATCGAAGGCGGCGGACGCCGGGCCGGGCGTGGTCATCGTCCAGGACGGCCACACGCCCGACGCGGCGGCGGTGATTCAGTTCCGCGTGGTCCTGTCGCGCGACCTCGTGGCGGGCACGACCATCTCCAACCAGGCGTCGATCACGAGCGATCAGACGAGCGCCCAATACACCGACGACCCGACGACGCCGATGCAGGGCGACCCGACGGTGGTCGTGGTGGGCGGCGGCGCTTCCGTCCAGGGCGCGCGGCTGACCTGGAAGCTGGTGCAGGACCAGGGTGAGCCAGGCGTCGTCAACCCGGGCGACGTGGTGGAGATGCGCATCGAAGTGCCCAACGACGGCGACGCGCCGATCAGTTGCCTCGTCAGTGACTTGCCGCTCGATCCGCTGTTCCAACCGCAAGGCGACTTGACGCTGAATGGCGCGACGCTGACCGCGGCGACCGACGGCGACGCCGGCGAGTGGACGACCACCGGAAATGGGACGATGGCGACGGTGCGGCTGGGTCTCATCAAGCCGCACGGGCTCGACACTTTGACGCTCCAGGCGCAGGCGCGCGCGGGCGCGAACGGGGTGGCCGTCGAGCAGGCGCACATCTACTGCACGGGCTCGATTTCTCAGTACACGGATTCGGATCCGAGCATCCCCGGCGCGCAGCCGGCGCGCATCCCGGTGTGGGACGGAACCACCAACGCCGCCGAGCTCAAAGGGTCGACCAAGATCGTCGAAGACCTGAACGGCGGCGACGTCGAGCCGGGCGACCAGTTGCGCTACCGGCTGACCATCGAGAACGACGGCACCGCGCCAGCGAACAACGTCGTGGTGACCGACGTGCTGCCGCAGGGCCTGACCTACGTCGCCGGCAGCGTTCGCGGCGATCCGGGCTTCAGCGTCAATGGACAGGTCAATAGCGGCATCTCGACGGTCACCGGTCAGATTGCGAGCCTGCCGGCCGGCCAGCGGATGCAGGCGACGTTCCTCGCGACGGTCGATGCCAAGGCGCCGATTGGAAAGCCCATCGCCAACACCGCGCAGATCACGCTCGGCCAGGCGCCGCCAATCACCATCGGCCCCGCCACGGTCACCGTCGGCGGCATCACCGGAACCGGAACGGTCGTCGGAAAGGTCTACGAAGATCTCAACGATTCCGGCGCCTACGACGCGAAGGATTGGGCTGCCAACGGGTTCCAGGTGCAGGCGTACGCCAAGCCGGCGAGCTCCGGGAGCTCCCCGGCAGCGCCGGTGCTCGTCAAGAGCACCTTCGCGAATTCGACCGGCGACTACGCGATCGTCGACCTGCCGCCGGGCGACTACCAGCTCGAGTTCCGCGCGCCCGATGGGACGCTCTGGAAGACCGAGGATGTCTCGCAGCTCTCGGCCGGAGAGACGCGCGACGTGGACGCGGTGCTCTTGCCGACCGGAGTCGTCTACCGATCTTCCGATACGACCGGCGTCTCGGGCGCGCAGATGTTCCTTTTCTACGACGACGACATGGTGGGCAAGGCGCCACCGCCGTGCGACGAAGACCAGACCGTCATCCAGACCGCGCTCGACCCGGTGGTCGGCGAAACCCTGCCGCGGCGCGTGGGCGCGAAGTGCCTCCTCGACGGCCAGCAGGGGCAGCACACGCTGGATTCGGGCGCCTACCGCTTCGACTTCCCGAACACGACGACGGCGGTCGATTACCAGCTCTGGGTGGCGCCGCAGACGGTGACCTTGACGTTCCCGTCGAAGACGCACCCGCCGACCGCCGGGTTCGCGCCCAAGGGACGCATCGGCGCCGGCCACCGGCCGAGCCGCGGCCCGCACACCGATCCGTACTACCTGAAGTTCAGCTCGACCGGCTCCAGCGACGCGGTCTCCGCGAACCACATCCCGCTCGATTCGCTCGAGAGCGCCATCAGCATCACCAAACAAGCGTCGCGCGCGTCGGTGCACCTGGGCGAGTTCGTGACCTACACCATCGCGGTGGTCAACGGGTCGTCGCAAGATCTGTTGAGCCATGCTGGCGTCGGCGGGCTGACCGTCGTCGACGAATTCCCGGCCCATCTGCAGTACGTCCGCGGCAGCACGCGCGCGTTGCGGCGGACATCGACCGGCGACGAGTGTCCCGTCATCGCCGGCGGGAACGACACGAACTGCCCGCAGGGCAGGGTCGAGCCGCAAGGCGCCGACCAGGGCGACGGCCGGCTGGGCCGGTTCGGACCTTATGATCTCAAGAGCGGCGAGACTCTGATCTTGCGCTACACGCTCACCGTGACCGGCGCCGCGACCCCGGGCGACTATGACAACGTCGCCCACGCCGAGTACGACAGCGTACCGATTTCCCAGGAGGCCAAGGCGTCCGTCCGCGTGATGTACGACTCCATCTTCGACGAGTCGAGCGTCATCGGCAAGGTGTTCTGCGACGACGACGGCAACGGCATCCAGACCCCGGGCGAAGTCGGCATCGGCCTCGCGCGCGTCTACACCGATACCGGCTTCTACGCGGAAACCGACCCGAGCGGAAAGTTCCATTTCCAGGGTCTCCTGCCCGGCCTGCACCTGTTCAAGCTCGACGAGCATTCGCTGCCGCCGGGCTCGACCGCCGGCGACAAGGTTCGGCAGAGCTACTACCTGACGGCCGGCCTCGACGCGCGCCTGAACTTTCCGGTCAAGTGCCGCTGGCCGGAGGCCAAACCGGACAAGGTCCAGGTGGTCTACGTCAAGCCGCCGCCGCCCCCCCCGCCGCCGGTGCCGCCGGTGAAGATCCAAGGCTCGACGGCAGCGCTGGCGCTGTCCATCGACGGCCAGCCGATTCAGGCGCCGCTCGCGGACGTGCGCCTCGCCTTGTCGAAGCGGGCCGAGACGGCCGCGTCGAACGTCGCGCTGGCGAACGGACGCCTTGCCGAGCAGGCGGTCTTCCGCGTGCTCCCGGAAGCGGGGCCCGTGGCGCAGAGGTGGCGGTTCTTCATCGAGGACGAGGTGGGCAAGCTCGTCGATGAGCAGCAAGGCAGAGGCTCTCCGCCACCGCTCCTGTCCTGGGATGGCACGGATGGCAAGGGCAGGCTCCTCGTCCACGCGGGCGGGCGCTACCGGTACCAGCTCGAGCTGTCGACCGCCGATCGGACCGGGAAGAGCCCGCTGCGGGCGTACGGGGTGAGCTGGAGCAATCCGCTGCTGCCGAAGCCCTCTCGGCCGGCGGCGCCGCCGCTCGCCACGGTGCTGACCGGCGACCTCTTCGGCCCGCGCGACGCGAAGCCTCGCGCGGCGTTGATGTCGGCTGTCGACGCCCTCGTCGCCAAGCTGCCGCCGTCCGGCGAGACGATTCGCATCGACGTCTACGCCGACCCCTCCGACGGCCAGCGGGCTCAGAAGCTGACCGACCTGCGGGCGGCGGCGGTGAAGGGGCTGCTCGTCGACGAGGGAGTGCCCGCGTCGGCGGTCGTCGCGGCCGGGCACGGCGCGACCCATCCGGTCGCGGTGGCCCAGCGGGTCAGGCACCGCAGGCCGAGTCGGCGCGCGGTGCTCGCAGCGGCGGCGAAGAACCGGCGGGTGGCGATTCTCGTGCAGCTCCCGGCACCGCCGCCGCTCCCCGAGAGCGTTCCGCAGCCCCAGGTGAAGCCCGCGGCGATCCTCGCGGGGAACCCGCTCCCGATCGCGGTGAACGGCACCTTCGAGGCGAGCGTTCCGGGGAGCCCCAAGGGGCGCATCGCGCTGCGGGTGGTCGACCGCTCCGGCCGGACGATCGAGGCCGCCTGGGCCCCCCCGGCGAAGGCGAGCTCGGGGCCGGTCGTCGTGCAGCTCGACTCTTCGCGCGGCGTGGTGGACGTGAGTGGCCTCGACGTTCAAGTGCCGATGATCACGACCGACGTGCGCCTCGACGGCGGCGCGGTGGTCAAGCTCGGCAGGAGCGGTCCCGAAGTCCCACTGCGCTTCGTCATCGACGGCGCTCCTGCTGCCTCCCGTTGGACCTTGACGCTCTGGAACAATGCCGGCGCCGTCATCGAGGGGCTGAAGGGCACCGGCTCGCCGCCCGGGGAGCTGAAATGGAACGGCCGCGACGCCGCGCGGGCGATGGTGCTGACGCCGGGCACCTTCCGCTACCAGCTCGCGATCACCGACCGCGACGGGAACACTCTCTTGACGGCGAAGAAGCCGGCGCTGGTGGTGGTGCCGCCGCCGAAGATCGACGTGGTGCTGCCGAGCGACTCGCTCTTCGTCGGGCGCACCGCGCGTCTGAGGTGGACCGCGCGCAAGAAGCTGTCGGCGCTCGCGAAGCGGTTGAAGGCGGTCACCGGCAGCATCGTGGTCTACGGATACATCGACACCGGCGGCGTCGGCCTCACCCAGAAGCGCGCCGACGCGGTGCGGGCGATGCTCGTCAAGCTCGGCGTCAATGCCTCGCAGATCGCCGCGGTCGGACGCGGGGCGTCGAGCCCGCTGGTGCCGAACCTGGGACCGCGCAACCGGGCGCAGAACCGCCGCGTCGAGGTGCGGACCGCGCGCAGGCTCCCGCTCTTGCCGGCGACGGCCTCGAAGGTGACGTTGAAGATCGGCGGCGTCGAGGCGCGCCCGCAGGGGCAGGGACGATACGCCGTGATGCTCCCGCAGGCGCCGGAAGGTCCGCTGGCGATCGACTGGACGGATGTCGACGGTCGGCAGGTGCGCTATCGGGTTACGGTACCGCCGCTGCCCTCGACGCCGGCGACCCCAACGCCGGCGCCGCCGCCGATTCCCCTGGTCGGGCAGGCGCCGGCGCCGCCACCACCGGTGCCGCTGCTCGCGGACCATGCGGGTCCACCGGCTCCGGGGAGCGATTCCGGCTCTCCCGGCTCGTCGCCGCCGACGGCGGGCAAGAGCGTTCCGGCTCAGCAGGTGGCGAGCGCGAGCGGCGGGGGCCCCCAGGGTGGCGCGCGCGCGGGCGCGCCGAAGCCGCCGCAGGTTCCGGGGTTCGAGACGTTGATCGCGATGTCGCCCGAGAAGGCGCCGAAGGACGTGCTCGCCGGCAAGCTCGTCGTGCGACTGCCGGCCGATCACGCGGTGCTGCGCACCTCGAAGCTGTTCATCCGCGGCATCACCGACCCGAAGAACGTGCTGAAAGTCAACGGACAGAAGGTGGCCGTCGCGGCCGACGGATCGTTCTGGGCAGCGGTACCGCTGCCGGACGGCGAGTCGAAGGTCACCATCCAGACGAAGGACCCGAAGGGCGATCGCGCGACGATCGAGCGGACGTACGAGGTCGACCCGAACGGGTTGTTCCTGATGGGCATCGCCGACGCCGAAGGCGGGATGGTCGGCGGCGAGAACGCGGGCATCGATTCGTACGACCTGAAGGTCGGCGGCGTGCGGCGGCTCTTCGTCGGCGGCCGGGTAGCCGGCACCGCTGTCGGGCAGCTCGACGCCTCGAAGGTTCTCGGCGGGTTCTTCAAGGCCGTCCGGGTGGTCGCGAACGTCGACTCGACGAGGCGCGACAGCGAGTCGGAGTTCGAGGACCTGCTCGACCCGGCGCGCTACTACCCGGTCTGGGGCGACTCGTCGAACGTGGTCCAAATCGCGCCCGCGCGCGGGCCACTGTACGTCCGGGTCGACGCCGACGAGAGCCACGCGCTCTTCGGCGATTTCCAGACGGCGTTCGGTAAGAGCGAGCTGTTCCGCTACGACCGCACGCTCTACGGCGGCGACGTCGACTTCCAGCGGCAATGGACGCCGAAGGTGAAGACCGACGTCCATCTCATCGGCGCGACCGGCGACAGCACCATCTCGCACGGCCATGTGGAGATTCAGGCGACCGGCGGCAGCGTCTACTATCTGCAGAGCGGCAACGTCGTGGAAGGCACCGAGCACGTGCGCGTCGTCGTTCGCGATCGCGACACCGGGATGGAGCTGTCGGACCGCGAGATGCAGCGCGACGTCGACTACGAAGTCAGCTACGTCGACGGGCGGATTCTCTTCAAGCAGCCGGTCAGTGCCATCTCCGATTCGAGCTTCGTCGCCAACACCAACGTGACGAGCATCCTGAACGGCAACCCGGTCTTCATCGTGGTCGACTACGAGTATCGCGACACCGTCAGCACCGACGGCGGGACGCTGGGCGGCTACACCCGCGAGTCGTTCTGGAAGGGGCTCCTGACGGTCGGCGGCGGGTACATCCAGCAGTCGCGCAGCAAGGCGGACCCCTACCGGCTCATCGGCGCGGAAATCGGGACCGAGAAGACCGAGCGCACCTACGCCAAGCTGACCTTCGGCCGCTCCTACGGGGCCGATTCGAACAGCTACTACTCGGCCGACGGCGGGCTCACCTACACCGCTCTCGGAGACCAGTGCGTCTCGCCGAACGACCCGGCGTGCAGCTCGACCGGCGACGCGTGGAAGGCGGAGGCGGCGGGCGACCTGGCGGACTTCCTGGGCAAGAAGGGAAGCCTCTTGAGCGGGAGGATCTATTATCAGAATTTGGGTCGCGGCTACTTCGCGGATGGCGCGCTGGTCGAGCAGGGGACGCAGAAGTACGGCGGCAGCTTGACCTATCCGATCACCAAGAAGGACGCGGTGACCGCCCGGCACGACTCGGTGGAGAGCCTCCTCGACGCCGACCCGACGAAGCCCGGGTGGCAGGGGAAGACCATCATCCGCCGCGTCACCGGGTTGCAGTACCGGCACACGGAGAAGACCTGGGGCGCTCTCGGAGAGTATGACGACGTGCTGACCAGCGACTCGGCGCTCAAGGAGACGGTGCCGATGGACATGCTGGTCATCGGGGGCAACTACAAGCCGATTCCGAAGCTCAACCTGACCCTGATGCAGCAGGGCGTCGTCCGCGGCGACCGGCAGCTCCTGCCGACGTGGCAGAGCAAGCTGACGACGACGCTCGGCGCCGAGTACAAGCTGTCGAAGTCCTTGAGCGCGACGGGCAGCGAGACGGTGCGGTGGGACGGCGAGAACGCGACGCAGCTCGGCCTCGCCGCCGAGACGAGCCAGAAGAGCCAGGTCTATCTGACCGACCGGCTGGCGGCCGAGGCGGGGCAGCTCGCCAACACGACGCTCGTCGGGGGCAGCACGGAGCCGTGGGCAGGCGGGCGCGCGTACGGCGAATACCAGCTCGACGACGCGGTCAACGGAACACAGAACCGGGCGGTGCTGGGTCTGGACAACAAGTGGAAGCTCAAGCCGGGGATTCTGATCTCCGCGGGGTACGAGAGAAGCCAGGTGCTCGGCGACGGCTCGGGCACGCTGGCTTTCGGCGGCGTGTCGGGGGGAACCCAAGGGACCATCACCGGCGCGGCGCCGGGCGCGACCCAGGGCAACATCCTCGGCGAAACGCCGTACGGCGCGCCGGGCATGAACCCCTCGACAGCGATTCAGCCCGGCACGACCAGCCGGGACGTCGCGTCGTTCGGCATCGAGTACCTGAAGCTCAAGTACTTGAAGGCGTCGGCCGAGCTGCAAGCGCGCTATGACAACGCCGACCCGCGGTTTGCGAAGACCATTCCGGGCATCGCCGACCGGTTCCAATTCCTGGTGCTGTCGACGGTCGATTGGAAGTGGACGAGCGACCTGTCGTTCCTGGCGCGGGTGGTCTGGGCGGACGACTACCTCTTGAACGTGAAAGACGACTTGCCGTGGCTGGGCAAGGACGCGTCGCTCGACGCGCGCTACCTGGAAGCGACGGCGGGCATCGCGATTCGGCCGGTGCAGTACGACTGGTTCGCGTTCCTGGGCAAGCTTTCCCGGGTCGAGGACCGGCGGCCGCTCGACCTCGTGTCGAAGTCGTGGGACATGCAGACGGCCGACGTGCTCTCGCTCGCGCCGACGTTCCAACTGCCGTTCAAGCTCGGCATCGCGGAGAAGATCGCGTTCAAGCACGTGCGCGACGACGTGACCGGCGTGCCCAGCGAGACGAGCTACGTCATCTTGAACGTCAATCGGCTCGACTACCACCTGCTGCCGAAGGTAGATCTATCGGTAGAGTATCGCTTCCTCTGGACGCGCATCGCGGACAACGGGCAGAATCCGGAGAACAAGTCCAAGCCGCAGGGCGACTTGAAGCACGGGGCGGCCCTCGAGGTGGCTTACCGGCCGTTGCCGTACACGCGCTTTGGCATCGGCTACAACTTCTCCAGCTTCTCCGACAACGAGCTGAGCGACTTGAACCAGTATGCCGGCGGGTTCTTCGTGCGTGCGACCGGACAGTATTGATCCGACGCGAGGGCGGCTCGTGAACGGGACATCGACTCGAGACCTTGGAACCAGGAGGCATCTCATGAAGACCGATTCGCTCACCGTGTCCGACGTGATTCCGGCTTCTCCCGAGGCCGTGTACCAGGCGTGGCTCGACGGCAAGCAACACGGCGCGATGACCGACACGCCGCCGGCGAAGATCAGTGCGAAGGTGGGTGGCAAGTTCAACTGTGGAGGCGGCTACATGTGGGGAATGACCCTGGAGCTGGAACCTTCGAGGCGGATCGTCCAGTCTTGGCGCACGACCGAGTTTCCGGAAGACGCGGCGGATTCGCGGCTGGAAGTGACGCTGGGGGAGACGGCCGGAGGAACGAGAATCACCATCGTGCAGACCGAGATCCCTTCCGGTCAGGGAGAGCGCTACCGGCAGGGCTGGATCGACTACTATTTCGCTCCCATGAAGCAGTACTTTGCGAAACGCTAGCGGATCCGCTCGGTCCGTGCCGAGCGGCCGAGATGTGCCAGGGACCGCCTGCCGGAAAGGGGAGCGCAAGGCGTTCGAAGTGGTGGCGTGCTCCGGAAGCGCGGTGTCGCGCGGGCAAGGTCGACCGGGTGCTCGTGCCCTCCCGGGCTTCGAGATGACAGTGACGGGGCGGCTCGCGTCGAGTCGGACGCCCGCTCGAGCGAAAGCAACGAGGTCGTGATGGGCGGTTTCACGCAGACCATGGGCAAGACGCCGATTCTCGGGCCAGCGGTGGTGACCGCGCTGCGCGCGAGAACCGCGCTCAGCTATTACAAGCGTCCGGCCGTCGAGATCGTTCGCTGGCTGGTGCGATCCCGCGAGACCACCAATTTCACCTACGACCTCGAAGAACAGAATCGGCTCCATCTCGCCGCTCTCCTCGCCGACCTCTTGAATCTGGAGTTCGAGGGCATCCTCGGCTATTTCAAGGAGCTCGAAGGCGATGCGGAGCTGAAGACGCATCTGGCGACCCATGCCGCCGACGGCGGTCTCTCTTTCGTCGCGGACCCGGAAGCGCGGTATGGGCGGCGGCTCGGCTGGTACGCCATCGCGCGGGCGACGAAGCCCCGGGTCGTGATCGAGACCGGCGTCGACAAGGGGCTGGGCGCTTGCGTGCTCACGGCGGCCTTGCGAAGGAATCTTGCGGAGGGCGACCCCGGGACCTACTACGGGACGGACATCGACCCCAAGGCAGGCTACCTCCTGGCCGGCGCCTACGCGTCGCAGGGAAAGATACTCTACGGCGACTCGCTCGAGTCGCTGCGCCGCCTCGAGGGCCCGATCGACCTCTTCGTCAACGACAGCGACCACTCGGCGGAATACGAGGCCGCGGAATACGACGCCATCGCCGACAAGCTGTCGGAAAAGGCGATCGTGCTCGGCGACAACGCCCACTGCACCGACAAGCTCTTGCGGTTCTCGCTCGACCGGGGACGCCGTTTCGTCTTCTTCTCGGAGCGGCCCGCCCGCCACTGGTATCCGGGAGCCGGCATCGGTATCTCGTTCCGTCGTTGAGGTCAGACGCGGCGGAGTCGAGTCGCCCGTCCCTCGCGGGGTCCGGGTGCCATCCGATCGAGCAGAGGAAGACGCCCCGGCCAGAAACCGCTGCCCTTCGACTGCGCTTAGCGCGGGCCGACGCCCGCAACCCAAGCTCGACCTTGGAGACATCGGAATCGTGGCACGGGCGTCCTCGCCCGTGAAAGCCCAGTCGAACCCGCTGGCATGGCAGGTCCCCAAGCGCTCACGGGCGGGGACGCCCGTGCCACGAAGTCGTGCTACGTGGCGCCGAGAATCTGCGCGCGGCGCGAGCCTTTCGCAGCTTAGTAGAACAGGGTGAGCCCTCCAGTGCCCCATGACCCCTTTAGCGCTTTCGTCGGGCAATACCGGTACCTCTGCCCACCTGGGCTTCGCCAAAGACGCAGCCTCATCGGCGGGCGTGAGCCCTGCCGATGGGCATCACATCCCGATGGCTCGGCGACCGGCTCCGGTGCCGGCTAGCAGCACGCTCACCACGCTGGCCGCGCCCGGCCGACGAGAGCGCGCACGGACCGAAAGTGAGCGGATGGACGGCGCGATTCGAACGCGCGGCGCATTGACAGCCGTCGTCGCGGGGGCTAGGGTTCCCGTTTTCTTTTTTCGGGCACCCGCGCGATGCCCGGAGGTCGCTCATGCGCACCCTCATCGAGCACGGCACCCTCGTGACGGCGACCGACACCGCTCTCGCCGACCTCCTGGTCGAGGACGAGAAGATCTCGCTCATCGGCGCGAACCTGCGGGCGAAGGTCGAGCGCATCGACCAGGCGATCGACGCGAAGGGCAAGGTCGTCATCCCCGGCGGCATCGACGTCCACACCCACCTCGACATGCCCTTCGGCGGCACGGTCTCGACCGACGACTTCGAGACCGGCACCCGCGCGGCGGCGTTCGGCGGCACCACCTGCATCGTCGACTTCATCGTCCCGCCGAGCGGGGGCGCCCTCCGAGAAGGGCTCGACACCTGGCACCGCAAGGCGGAGGGGAAGGCATACATCGACTACGGCTTCCACATGATCGTCCGCGCGGTGAAGGACGAAACCCTGCGCGAGATGGACGACCTCGTCAGGCACCAGGGCGTCACGAGCTTCAAGCTCTTCACCGCCTACCCGGGCGTTTTCCTCTCCGACGACGCCTCGATTTTCAAGGCGCTCGTGCGCACCCGGGAGAACGGCGGCCTGGTGATGATGCACGCGGAGAACGGCACCGCTATCGACGTCCTGGTGCAGCGCGCGCTCGCGCAGGGCAACACCGCTCCCAGGTACCATGCCGAGACGCGGCCGGCGGAGCTGGAGGCCGAGGCGACCGGCCGGGTGATCGCGCTCGCCGAGACCGCCGGGGCGCCCATCTACGTCGTCCATTTGACCGCGAAGAAGGCGCTCGAGCACGTGCGGGCGGCGCGCGACCGCGGCGTGCCCGCGTTCGCCGAGACCTGCCCGCAGTACCTCTTCTTGAGCTCCGAGAGCTACGAGGAGCCCGGCTTCGGCGGCGCGAAGTACGTGATGAGCCCGCCGCTCCGGGAGAAGTCGGACCAGGAGGCGCTCTGGCGCGGCTTGAAGAACGACGAGCTGCAGGTCGTCTCGACCGACCACTGCCCCTTCACCCTCCAGGAGAAGCGCCTGGGCGAGCACGACTTCTCGAAGATTCCGAACGGCGCGCCGGGCATCGAGTACCGGCTCCTGTTGACCTACGACGGCGGCGTCCGGACCGGGCGGCTCTCGCTCAACCGCTGGGTGCAGCTCATGTCGACCGCGCCGGCGAAGATGTTCGGCCTCTACCCGAGGAAGGGCAGCTTGAGCCCCGGCGCCGACGCGGACCTCGTGGTGTGGAACCCGGAGAAGACGCTGACGATGTCGGCCGCGACGCACCACTCGGCGGTCGACTACCACCCCTACGAGGGTTGCGTGGTCGAGGGCGCGCCCGAGGTGGTGATGAGCCGCGGCAAGGTCGTCGTGCGGGACGATCGCCTCACCGGCGAGAAGGGGCACGGCCGCTTCGTCAAGCGCGGCGAGCTCCAGTCGAACGCGTTGAGCTGGTAGAAGGCGCTCTCCCGATTGGGAGTAGCAGCGCTCTTGCACTTCAGTAACCGGAGTTGCCCACCATGAGCCCTGGCGCTCGGCGTTTCGCGGTCCTGCTCGTCCTCCTCGTCGCCATCCCGGCGATGGGCCGGGCGCGAGCGCTCTCGCTCTTCGACAGCGGTGACGGTCCCGACCTGACCCGCATCGACCTGACCCGCGGGCTTCGCCTGCTCCCGACCGCGCAGCTCGACCAGGCGTCGGGCTTCTTGCCCAAGGGCCAGCTCGGCGACGACCCGGTCGACTGGCCGGTCGCGCTCGGCCAGTTCGCGACTTCCGCGGCGATCAACGTGCTGGGCGCCTTCGCCTTCAACTCCATCGCGACCCCGGGCAAGAACTGGAGCGCCAAGGCGAAGAAGGGACAGCTCATCACCACGACGGTGATCCAGCTCCTCACGCAGCCGCTCGTCTCCGCGACCGGGGTCTACTTCGTCGGCGAGGCGGACTCCGTCCACGACGTCGGCTTCGGCTGGCCGCTCTTGACGAACTACGTCGCCGAGCTGGTGGTCGACGCCTTGAAGGTCGGCATCGATCTCGGCGCCGCTTCGAGCTCGGATGCCCTCAAACAAGCGTCGGATCTGTTGTCGGCGTGGGTCGCCGTCGACTACGTGCTGCACGCGCTGATTCCGCCGGTCGCCACGACCTACATGTCCATCCGCAGCCGCGAGCCGAAGTCGATTGCGTTCTCCGAGCTCGCGCCTGTGGTCCCGAGCACCCGGTCCGTCGCGGACCTGCGGTCGCAAGCGACGCTCGCCGCCGCGCAACCGATGGTCGCCGGCCTGCCCCTCGCAGCCGGCAAGTTCTAAAGGAGGATCAAGACATGGACGCACGCGAGATCATCGAAAAGCACAACCAGTACCTCTTCCCGAACGTCTCGAACTACTACCAAGAGCCGCTGGTGCCGCTCAAGGCGAACGGGATGATCGTCACCGGCGCCGACGGGAAGAACTACCTCGACTTCTTCGGCGGCATTCTCACCGTCTCGGTCGGCCATTGCCATCCGAGGGTGACCGCGCGGGTGATCGAGCAGCAGAAGACGCTCGTCCACCTGTCCACGCTCTATCCGATGGAGACGCAGGTGCGCCTGGCGGAGCGGCTCGCGCACATCGCGCCGTTCTCGCAGGCGAAGTCGTTCTTCACGAGCTCCGGCACCGAGGCGGACGAGACGGCCGTGCTCCTCGCGAAGGTGAGAACCGGCCGGCGGGAGCTCATCGCCCTCCGACACAGCTATGGCGGCCGCGGCGCGGTGGCGCTGAACATGATGGGTCAGGCGCCCTGGCGGCTCGTCGACTCGGAGATTCCCGGCATCAAGCACGCGCACGCGCCTTACTGCTATCGGTGCGATTTCCATCTGAAGTATCCGGACTGCGGCCTCGCCTGCGCCCGGGACGTGGAGACGCTGATTCAGACGGAGACCCGCGGCCTCATCGCTGGAATGATCGCCGAGCCGGTGATGGGCGTCGGCGGCTTCATCGTGCCGCCCAAGGAGTACTTCGAGATCGTCTCCGGCATCGTGAACCAGTACGGCGGCCTCTTCATCGCCGACGAAGTGCAGACGGCTTGGGGCCGGACCGGCAAGTGGTGGGGCGTGCAGAACTTCCCGAACTTCACGCCCGACATCCTCACGAGCGCCAAGGGCATGGCCAACGGGCAACCCATCGGTTTGACGATGGCCAAGGCCGACGTCGCCGACGCGATGAGGGGACTGCTCTCGCTCGCGACCTTCGGCGGCAATCCGGTCAGCACCACCGCCGCGCTCGCGACGCTCGAGGTCATCGAGGAAGAGCACCTGGTTCAGAACGTACAGGCGATGGGGGCCCGCCTGCGCGACGGTCTCGAGCAGCTCCAGGGCGATTTCCCGGTCCGCATCGGCGACGTGCGGGGCCTGGGGCTGATGCAGGCGGTCGAAATCGTCAAGGACGCGAGGAGCAAGGAGCCGGACGCCCCGGCGACCGTTCGGGTGATGGAAGCGGCCAAGAAGCGGCAACTGCTCATCGGCAAGGGCGGGCTCTATGGCAACACTCTGCGTATCGCGCCGCCGATGATCGTCAACGTCGGGCAGGTCGACGACGCGCTGAAGGTTCTCGCGGACAGCTTCGCGGAGGCGTTCGCCTAGCGTCGGGCCGGCAAGCCGGCGAGGAGCGGCACATGGGGATCAGGCGAACGTTGCTCGGCCTGGCGGTTGTCGGGCTGGCGGGTTGCTCGTGGCTCGAGACGCCGTGCGCTCGGGTGGCGGACAGCATCTGCACGATTCCGAGCGAGTCGAGCTCGTGCCAGTTCCTGCGGAACGTGAAGAGCGAGAACGAGCTGGCGCAAAACACGTGCAAGGATCTCGAGCCGGCGGCGAAGGCCTACGCGGCCGATCCGACGAGCCTCGTCGAGAAGGCCAAGTGGCTGGCCGCGAGCGTCGCCCTGCGCGCCATCGGGTTCGTCGGAGACAAGACCGCGAGCAAGCCGACGTCCGAGCAGCAGATGCAGAACGCGGCCAACAAGCTGCAGAACGCCGCGAACCAGACGGGCGGCGCGGCGCCGGGGCTGGGCGACGCGATCAGCAACATGGCGAAGAACGCTGGAAACATCGTGCGCGACACCGCGCAGGCGATTCACGACGAAAAGAGCGCCACCAATCCGAAGTGAGGCTCTGATGACGTTCGAAGAGCGGTTCACCGATCTCGTACCGGCGCTGACGAAAGCCGACGCCGTGGCCGCGGCGAGCGCCTGCCTCTATTGCGCCGACGCGCCCTGCACCAAGGCCTGCCCGACCCACATCGACGTGCCCGCGTTCATTCGCAAGATCTCGACCGACAACCTGAAGGGCGCCGCGCGGGTCATCCTCTCGGCCAACGTCCTCGGCGGCTCCTGCGCCCGCGTCTGCCCGGTCGAAGAGCTGTGCGAGGGCGCCTGCGTCCAGAATCGGCTGCGGCACGAGCCGGTGAGAATCGCGCGCCTCCAGCGGTACGCCACCGACGCGGCGATATCCCATGAGTGGAAGCTATTTGAAAAGGGTCCCATGAACGGGCGGAAGGTCGCTTGCGTCGGCGCCGGACCGGCCTCGCTCTCGGCCGCGTTCGTCCTCGCGCAGAAGGGTTACGCCGTCACGGTCTATGACGAGCGCGAGCTGCCCGGCGGCCTCGACACCTACGCGATGGCCGACTACAAGCTGAAGATCCCGGCTGCGCAGGCCGAAATCGAAACGCTCAAAGACCTGGGCGTCACCTTCGTGATGAAGACGACGGTCGGCCGCGACGTGCCCTTTGCGGAGCTCGAGGCGAAGTCCGACGCGATCTTTCTCGGCATCGGTCTCGGCGGCACCGCGCGGCTGGGCATTCCCGGGGAGGGCGAGCCGGGCGTCGTCGACGCCTTGAGCTTCATCGAAAAGCTCAAGACGGCTCCCTACGCGCAAAGCGCCTTTTCCGGCGAGGTGCTGGTCATCGGCGCTGGCAACACCGCCATCGACGCGGTCACCCAATCGAAACGGCTCGGCGCGAAGAGCGCGACCATCGTCTACCGGCGCGGCGAAGAGGACATGCCGTGCTTCGACTACGAATACGAGCTGGCGAAGAAGGACGGCTGCCGGTTCGAGTTTGGCGCCAGGCCGAAGCGGATCGAGCGAAGCGGAGATCGGTTGGCGCTCGTCTGTGAGCGAGAAGGACGGGAAGTCTCGTTCCTGGGCGATCGGATCATTCGCGCCATCGGTCAAGCCAAGCGCCGCGAGATGTTCGACACGCTCGGCATCGCGCTCGACGACCAAGGACGGGTCCTGGTCGACTCGGCGTCGCAGCGGACCTCGAACCCGCGCTACTTCGCGGGCGGCGATTGCGTCAACGGCGGCCAGGAAGCGGTCAACGCCGTCGCGGCGGGCAAGAGGGCCGCGGCTGGCATCGACGCGACGTTCGCGCTCCGGCAGGTCGCGTGACGCGCTATTGAACATCGCCCACTGAAAGGGAGCCACTCCATGGCGGTCGACCTCTCCATCAACCTCGCGGGCATCCGGAGCCCGAACCCGTTCTGGCTCGCCTCGGGGCCGCCGACCAACGAAGGCCCGATGATCATGCGCGCCTTCGAGGCGGGGTGGGGTGGCGCGGTGTGGAAGACCCTGGGCGAGCCCATCGTCAATGTTTCTAGCCGGCTCGGGTCTATCGACTATGGCACGCGACGGATGCTGGGGCTGAACAACATCGAGCTGATCACCGACCGGCCGCTGGCTAAGAACTTTCAGGAAATCGACGAAGTGAAGAAGCGGTTTCCGGACAACGCGGTGGTCGTTTCGCTGATGGTCGAGTCCAAGCGGGAGGCCTGGCACGAAATCGTCAAACGCACCAACGACTCCGGCGCCGACGGCATCGAGCTGAATTTCGGCTGCCCGCACGGGATGAGCGAGCGCGGGATGGGTGCGGCGATGGGGCAGGTGCCCGACTACACCTGCATGGTCACCGAATGGGTCAAGGAAGTCGCCAAGGTGCCGGTGCTGGTCAAGCTGACGCCGAACGTGACGAGCATCCTGCCGCCCGCGCGCGCGGCGGTGAACGGCGGCGCCGACGGCCTCAGTCTCATCAACACCATCAACAGCGTGATGGGCGTCGACCTCGACACCTGGGACGTGTACCCGAACGTCGGCGGCCAGAGCGCGCATGGCGGCTATTGCGGTCCGGCGGTCAAACCGATTGCGCTCGCGATGGTCAACGAAATCGCCCGCGACTGGCGCAGCGGCCGCGTGCCCTTGAGCGGCATCGGCGGCATCGAAACCTGGAAGGACGCGGTCGAGTTCCTGCTGCTCGGCGCGACCGGCGTCCAGGTCTGCACCGCGGTCATGCACTACGGCTACCGCATCGTCGAAGATCTGATCGACGGGGCGACGAGCTACTGCGAATCGAAGGGCCTCGCCCGGGTGACCGACCTCGTCGGCCAGGCGGCGAAGAAGGTGACCGACTGGGGCAAGCTCGACCTGAACTACGTCATCAAACCGCGCATCGACTACGAAAAGTGCGTCGGCTGCAATCTCTGCTACACCGCGTGCGCCGACGGCGCGCACCAGGCGTTCGCCCTCGACGGCCCGCCGGTAAAGGTCGCGGATGGCACGACACGCCCGGGCCCGCGGGTCCTGGACGACCAGTGCGTCGGGTGCAACCTCTGCCATCTCGTCTGCCCGGTGCCGAGCTGCATCACGATGACGCGCCAGGAAACCGGTCACCGGCCGATGACCTACGAAGAGTTCACGGCGTCCGGCCTGCCACGGACCGCGCTCGCGGGCTACGGTTCATAGCTGCGCTCGGCCCGTCCGGTGATCGCCCGGTTCATTTCCGGGGAGTGTTGCACTCGATTCCCCCAAGACCGTCGCTCGGGTCTGCCCGCCTTTCGGGTCGAAGGCGGTTCGGCGAACCGTTGGAGCCTGATCCATGCCTATCCGGTTGACACACTTGGAGCCGGACAGGTCAATGTCGGGTCGGATGCGGCGTCCCGAGCCAACCCGGGCACTGACGTGCTCGGCTCCATGTCGGGCAAGTGTGTCAACCGGATAGGCATGGTTTGATCGAGCCGCCGGCGTCCGCCCTCCACCACCCCTTTCGGGGGCTGTCCGATAGGTCTACCGGTTCCGCTCTCCGTCGCCCGTCCGAGTCGCGACCTCGTCGGGCGCCGGGCGCGTCGCAACGGCCGCCGTCTCGTCTCGATTCGACCGGTCGGTCGCCGCCTCGGCCAGCCTCATCCACAGCGCGACCGCCCGATCGCGCGCCGGCTGCGTCGCATCGACCATCGCGCACTGCAGGTGATCGAGACTCGCCTCGACCACGACCTCGCCCCAAGCCTGTGACGTCGCGGGAACGAGCCCGTCGCTGGGTCCGTCGAGCAGCCGCAGGAGCGCGTGTGGAGCCCGCAGCGACGGCGACGGCGCAGGCCCGGTCAGACGCGCAATCGCACAGAGCCGGCGGATGCGATGCCGCTCGATGGCCGCGCGCTCCGCCTCGCCATGCTCCTCCTGCCAGCGCGCGCGCGCCGCCGGCGTCAAGTCGCGGTACGCGCGGTTGAAGAGCTTCCCGGCTCGCGCGAGAGGCGTCCCCGCATGTGGCGAGCCCACCGTCGCGATCGCCCGCACCCGCACCGCCAGAGCGTCGTCCAGAATCGCCTGCCGGGCTTGAAGCCCGCCCATCGAGTGACAAAGCAAAGCGAGAGGGCCGTCGATCGCCTGGAGCCGTTCCGCCAGGCGCCGCGACAGCCCAGCGAGAGAGCCGTCGCCCTGCACCAGCGCTCTTGTAACCCGGAAGCCCCGCGCGGCGAGCGCCTCGGGAAGGCCGGTGAACATCCGGTCCGCGCGGCGGAGGATGGCGAGACCGTGGACCAGGACCAGCGTCGGCGGGTCGGGCGAGCCGGTCATGCCGGAATCCTACCGCGCGGTCGTCGCGCCCGACCGCACCAGCGGACGGCCCCGGGCGACCACAGAGAGGATCGGACCGATACGCCTACCGGTAGGGTTCCCGCTCACCAGAGGCCAGGTCTGCCGCGACATCCCAAATCGAAGGCCCGGAACCCTGTTGAAAACTCCAGGAATTCCGGGCCTTTCGAGTGGTTGCGGGGCCAGGATTTGAACCTGGGACCTTCGGGTTATGAGCCCGACGAGCTACCTGGCTGCTCCACCCCGCGCCAAAGGGTGCGCCGCGCCTCACGGCACGAGCGAGGTCGCGACTTCTAGGCGATCGATCGGCCGGCGTCAAGTCGGAAAACGCAGGCACCGTCCGGCCTCGAAAACAGGGGCCGCTTCAGCGTCGCTCCGGAAGCAGCACGTCCACCGGCGCCGTCGCGCTCAGCTCGATGAGGTCCCCGTCGAAGAGATCGCCGTCGATGGCGTACCGGGTGCCGCGCGGGAACGCGAGCGTCGCCCGGTAGGCCACCTCGTCGACCTCGAGCGCGCGCACCTTCAGGCCCGCCCACAGCCGGCCGACCTCGCGGGCGACGGTCCCCGGCGGCGCGGTGGTCGCGGCCAGGTGGAAGCCGCCGTCCTCGCCCGCCCGGTGGGTGGCGCGCATGCCGACCGCCGGCGCGGCGACCACGCACGCCATCAACCCGGTGATCGCCAGGGTCCCGAAATCGCGGCCGTCGACGGTAAGCGAGACCGCTTCCGGTGCCATCAGTGACCGGGCGAAGGCGGTGCGGGCGACGGCGCTGCCGACGATGCGCGAGGCGAGGAACGCGGCGCCGAGGGGGCCGGTCCGACCCGCGTAGTAGGCGTCGAGCACCCGGGCGATGAAGTGGGTCCCGAAGATGAAGCCGACCCGGTCGTTCACCCGCAGCAGGGGGCTGCGCCGCACTCGGGGCTCGTCGCTCGAGAGAAGCCGGCCGAGCTGCCGTTCGGCGTCGCCGCCGGCGGCGAGGTTGTGCGCGGCCGCGTTGACCGTCCCGCCAGCCAGCAGCGTTATCCGTGGCCAGGGGCGGTCCCGGATAGCGCTAGCGATGGCGGAGAGCGTGTGGACGTTGGTGCCGTCGCCGCCGCAGATGCCGACGGTGTCCACCTCCTCGACCGCCGCCCGGCGAGCCGCGCACGCGACCTCGCCGACGGTGTGGGTGGAGACGACGAAACCGGCGTCGCCGACGATCCGTTCGAGCCGTGCCGCCAGACCCGGTCGCCGCCGAACTCCTCCCGCCTGCTCGTTGACGATGACACCGATGCGCCCGACGCGCGGAGCGACCAACGGCTCGGCCAGCCGGCGTTCGGCCCTCATGCGATGACGGTGGGGCGCGGGCCTGGCCGGTGCAACCTCGGTCAGCGTGAAAGCGGGGGCAGTCCTTTCGCCACCTCGAACGCGCAGCGCTCTTGCCAATCTTCGGCGAACGCCCGGTCGGCCGGGAAGAAGCGCCCCTGCGCGAGGGCGAGCGGCTCGACGGGAGCGCACTCGTGGAGCTCGGCGCGGGCGCGAACCTCGAGGCGCCAGGCCTCGCGCGCGATCTCCTCGTCGCCGATTGCCGACGGCGTAAGCCCAGCGAGCAAGGCGAGCCCGCGCCCGACCGCGTGCTGGAAGACGAGCTGGCGGCCGAGCAAGTACGTGACGAGCGCGTCGAGCGGACGTCGAGCGAGGTAGTCGTTCATCGCGAAGAGCTCACCCGCGTCGGCGTCGCCGTCGACCAGGAGCGGCCGAAGCAACGCCGCGCGCGCGGGGTCCTGTACGGCTTCGAGGTGGGCGACGGCGCTTCGGTGGGTCGCCGGGTCGAGGTTCAGGCGCGCCGCTTGGGCGTAGTCGCTGGCCGCGTGCGAGAGATCCTGGGTCTTCCAGGCGGCGTCGCCGAGCTCGATGAGCGCGGAAGCCCGCAGGGGCGGATCGAGGTTCGGCCGCGAGAAGAGGTCCGTCGTCGCCCGGGCGATGAGGCCGGGGTCGCCGGTCCGAAGGGCGGCGGTGAGACGGTTGCGCGCCAGGGCCGGATCGTCGGGGTCGAGCCGGCACGCCGCGTCGAAGAACGACAGCGCTTTTGCATTATCGTTGCGGTCTAGCTCATCGTAAGCCCTGCTAGTGACCGTCGCGACCTCGTGCGGGCACGCGCGATGAAAGATGCTGGCTCGTCGGAAGCGGCGCTCTGCAGCGGCGATTTCGCTCGGCGTAAGCGAGATGGCGTCGAGCCGGGCCTCGAAGTCCGCGACGATCCGGCGCGGGTCACCGAGCGTCGACAGGTCGCCCGTGGCGTAGAGCCGCTTGATCGCCGCGATACCGAAGCGGCCGGCGAGGTACTGGACGAACGCGCCCGCGTACGCGTACGCCCGTGCGGGCGCGGCCGCGTAGAAGCCGGTCGAGCCGAAGAGCGCGCCGAGGTCGGGCGCCAGGTGGTCGTCCCGCATCGCCTTCGCCCATTCGAGGCGGGTCATCCCGCGCGGCTGGGCGTCGAAGGCGACGGCGAGCCCCTCGGTCAGCGGCGCGTTGGGCAGGAGCCCTCCTGGCACCTTGAAGGGGCCGGTGCCGAAGGCGGCGGCGAAGGCGTGGACCAACTCGTGGCGCAGCACTGGTGAGGGGTAGCCCTCCCACTGGACGTCGACCTGGTGCAGCCAGGGTTTGGTGAACGAGGTCTCCGCGGCGCCGACGAGCCGCCGCTTCTCCTC
This sequence comes from Myxococcales bacterium, assembly GCA_021787845.1. Taxonomy (GTDB): domain Bacteria; phylum Myxococcota; class Myxococcia; order Myxococcales; family JAJYLH01; genus JAJYLH01. The sequence continues at coordinate 213,400 of JAJYLH010000001.1, forward strand.
GGCGCTGCGGAACATGAAGACGGTGACGGTGAAGCGCGGATGGACTTCGAGCGCCTGCTCCACCTGGAACGCGCGAAAACGCGCGTCGCGCACGAACTCGTCGACCTGTTCTCGCGGCCACTCGCGCGGATAGTGGAGGTCGAGGTCGTCGACGCGTTTCTCGCCGCCGAGCGCGTTCGCGACCGAGCGATACGTCGAGCGGTAGCCGAGTTGGGCACCGAAACCGAAGCCGGTGATCAGAAGCGCTACCGCCAAGAGGAGGGACCGGATCGTCGATCGTCGGGCGGTCGCGCGCTCGGGTGCGGCCCGGCCACAGGCGAGGATTCCGACGACCGCCCAGAGCACCGTCATCAGACGAAAGACGACGAGGGGCGCGCTCACGTGCAGGGTCTCGTCGTAGATCGGCCCGGGCCAGTAGCCGAAGAAATGGTCGTAGAAGAAGAAGGTGGGCCCGAGGTACACCGAGCCTGCGTTCGACGCGAGCGAAGCGATTTCGACCGCCGCGACAATCGCGACGCCCCGCCCGGTCGAACGGGTCCACGCGCGCGCCGCCGCTCCCAGCGCCGCGGCGAGGATCGCGGTGGGGACCGGGAGCAGCAGGAGCCACACGCCGCCGCGCCAGGGGTCGCACGCCGGCCGGCGCAGGCCGTTGAGCAGGATGATCAACGCCGGGACGAGCAACGCGATCGCCGCGAAGAGCGCTGCCGCTGTCGCCGCCCGAAGGGGCTCCCGCTCAGCCCGCGGGCGGGCCTCGTCGAGGCGCATCGCCGCCATCCCGGTCGCGGGCGCGACCCCCGCCGCGACGATGCCCAGCAGGAGCGCGAGCTCGAACCCGAGGTGGTCGGTCAGTGGCAGGAACGCCGCGACCAGCGCGGCGAGCGCGTACGCGGCGACCAGCGCCCGAGCGCCCAAGGCGCGTCCGAGCCCCATCGTCCGTCGGGCCAGGCTCAGCCTCTGGGTGCCAGCCGGCATCGCCTAATCTCCCGCCGCCTCGTGGACCGCGCGCTCGGTCGCTGCTAGCGTGGGGCCATGGGCGGCATCGAGAACCGGCAACAGCCCCGCGCGGACGTCGAGCTGCGGGTCGAGTACCAGAAGCTGAACGCCTTCTTCGCCGACTACACGAAGAACCTCTCCAAGGGCGGCACCTTCATCAAGACGGCGACCCCGAGCGAGGTGGGCACGCGCATCCGGCTGGCGCTGTCGGTGCCACGCCTTCCAGAACCGCTGTCGGTGACCGGCGAGGTGACGTGGCTTCTCGACGCCGAGACGGCGGCGAAGGAGAACCAGACCGCCGGCATGGGGCTCAAGTTCGTCTTCGACGACGAGGCGCGGCGGACGGAGTTCGAGCGCCAGGTGGAGCGGCTCTTCGTCGATGCGCTCGGCCCCGAAATCTCTCAGCAACTGCTCGGTAAGACCGCTCCTGCCAAGCCCTGACAAGCGCACCCGCTCCCTAAGGCCGTTCTCGCGCGGCCCGCAGGGCGTCGGCGAGAAGCACGTGGTCTCCCACGGCGACGCCGTGCTCGGCAGACCAGCCGCCGTTCACCTCGAGCACGTAGCGGCTCGGCCGGTCGACTTGACGCGGGGTCTCCGTCAGCGGCGCCGCGTTCTCGACGATGCCGACGATGGTGCCGGCGGAGTCGATGAAGACCATGTCGAGCGGAATCAGGGTGTTGTGCATCCAGAACGAGAGATTCCGCTGGTGCCGGAAGACGAAGAGCATCCCCTGGTCCGCGCCCAGCGTGCGCCGGTTCATCAGGCCGGTGGCGCGTTCCTTCGGGGTGAGCGCGAGCTCGACCTCCACCGCGTAGCGGCCGCCGTCGCGGGTGACGATGCCGACGTGGGAACGCAAGCGCGCGTCGCGGGGAGGGGAGGCGGGCAAAGGCCGCGAGTGGCAACAGCCGACGACGAAGGCGAGCGGAAGCAGGAGGCGCACGGCGACGGTCCATAGCACGGAAAGCCGCGCCCGATGAGCGCACCCGGTGCCCGGCGGCACGCTCTTCAGGCGCAGGCGCCGAGCTCGGGCAACACGTCGCGCATCGAGGCCGCGAGCACGCCCTTGAGCTTCTCTTTGGCGCGGATTTCGATCTGCCGGGCGCGCTCGCGCGAGAAGCCGAAGTGCTCGCCCAGCTCCTTGAGCGTCATCGGACGGTCGCTCATCACCCGTTGCTCGATGATGAATCGCTCGCGGAGGTCGAGCCTATCGAGAGCGGTGCCGACCCTCGTCCGGACGAGCGCGCGCTCCTCGCCTTCGGCGAGGTCCTCGTCGGGGCCCTTGGCGCCGGAAGCCATGAAGTCCAGGTGGGTGGCGACGCCCTCGTCGCCGACCGGCTGGTCGAGCGAGAGGTCGCGCCCGTCCAGGCGCCGCTGCATCTCGCGGACTTCGGTCGGCTTGACCCTCAGTCGCCGGGCGATGCGGGTCTCGTCGGGGCTCGAGCCGTCGCGGTCACCGAGCCGTTCGAGCTCCCGGCGGGTGCGCGCGAGGGAGAAGAACAGCTTGCGCTGGGCCTGGGTCGTCCCGAGCTTGACGAGGCTCCAGCTCTTCAGGATGTGGTTCTGGATGTAGGCGCGAATCCACCAGACGGCGTAAGAGATGAGCCGGATCTGCTTGTCCGGGTCGAACTTCTGCACCGCGCGCATCAGGCCGAGGTTCCCCTCCTGAATCAGGTCCTGCATCCGCAGGCCGTAGGAGCGGTACTCGTAAGCGACCTTGACGACGAAGCGCAGGTTGCTCGTCACGAGCGTGTGCGCCGCGTCGAGGTCGCCGTCCTGGAGGTACCGGCGGGCGAGAAGCTGCTCTTCGTCGACCGAAAGCAGCGGGAACCGGCTGAGCTCGTTCAAGTAGAGCGTGAGGGAGCCGGCGGAGGAGGTCATCGACGAGCGCATGGTGGTCCTTGAGGAGAGCGGCTGCGCAACCGGCCAGCAGCCGCGGGTGTTCTCTTTCGGGGAGGCGTCGACGGGTTCAGGGTGGGCGCACTTGGTTCCACGACGAAGCAAGCGCGGTGCCACCCGCGAGCGGCGCCCAGACACGGACCTTCGCAAGCGAGTGCCTCCACACCTGTGAAGAAAGTTCCGGGTACGTTGGCCTCCCGGGCTGGCGAAACTCCCGATCGGCCACGCGGGGGGGGTGGCCGCGGAAAAGCTGGCGAACGGCGAAACCCATCGCAATCTGTCGGGGATGGATGAGACCCTTTCCGGGAACGAGCCGAGCGACACCGCTGGCGCCCAGCGAGGACCGTTCGGGCTCCCGCTCGAGCTGCCGGTCGACGCGCTGATCGAACGGGCGACCGTGCCTGCGGGCGAGCTGCGGGAGAGGCTCCTGTCGTTTCTGGTGCACGAGGTCCGAAACCCGCTGGCGAGCGCGCTCTGGAGCGCGGAGATGCTCGCCCGCCGGAGCCTGAACGAGCCCCGGGCGGACCGGCTCAGCCACCTGGCGGTGCGTTCGGTGCGGCGGTTGAGAGCGCTCTTGGAGGACTTGTTCGCTCTCGAGAGGCTGCCGGAAGTCCTGCCGCGTGGGGTCACCTCGCTCGGCGCCGCCCTGGCGCGCGCGGTCGGGCCGCACGACCTGGAGCCGCGAGGCATCGAGGCGAGGGTCGAGGTCGCCGAGGAGGTCCGGGTGCCGCTCGACCCGGTGCTGCTCGATCGAATGCTGCACGCCTGCGCGCGCCGGGCCGCGCGGGTGGGCCAGGGGGGACCGCTTCTGCTGACCGCCGAGCGCGCCGGGGGCCAGATCAAGGTGGCGCTGTTCCGGGAGGGCGTGACGCGCGCGCAGGTCGATCCTGCGCCGCTGACACCGGGCGGCAGCGACGGGGAAGGCACCACCTTCGCGCTTCTCGTCGCCCGGGCCATCGCGCAGCGGTTGGGGGTAGCGCTCTCGGTTGGCGAGAGGGCCGGCGGCGTCGCGATCGAGCTGCTGCTCCCCGTGTCGGGCTGAAACGCGGTCGGGTGCTGGGGTCGGTGGCGGGTCGAGGGAGATCACCGCGCGAGGTTCGCCCGGAGTCGTTCGCCGCGCGCGCAGAAGGTGCGCAAATGTCGAGTGGCGTGCGCCGCGGGCCCGCGCGGCGTCCGGCCGGCGACAAGGCGGGTGTTCGGCGGTCGAAGCTCGCGCGGGCCGTGGCGATTCCCCAGAAACGCGGGCCGGATGTAGAGCTGCAACGCTTGGGCTCACCTACGGTGCAGACCGGGACCGGTCCTGGCGAGCAGCACGCGCGCGAGCCGCACGCCGCCGCTCGGGTCGGCCTCTCCCACGGCGACGACGCGGTGCGACGGGCCGGTGAGACGCGCGAGGGCTCCGGAGGCCAACGCCGGCAGGCGGAGGCGGGACCGGTCGGCGGGCGTGAGGGGGTTCCCAAAGGAAACGGAGATTGCGGCTCGCTCATCGAGCTCGAGCTCGGGAAGGTGTGCGAGAGCCGTCTCGATGGGAAGCACCGCTGCCGCTGTCGGGTCTCGCTCGATCTCGGCCAGCGCGGTCGCGCTCTCGACCGAGAACGGTCCACTCGACAGGCGGCGGAGCTGGGCGAGGTGGGCGCCGCAGCCGAGCCGTTCTCCCAGGTCGGCGGCGAGGACGCGCACGTACGTCCCCTTGGAGCACCGGATGAAGACCGTCACCTCCGGCGGCGCGAACGCTTCCAGCCTCGCCTCCTCGATGGTGACGGCGACGGGCTTTCGCTCGATTTCTTCCCCAGCGCGGGCGAGCTCGTGCAGGCGCCGGCCGCCGACCTTCTTGGCCGAGAACATCGGCGGCATCTGTTCCTGGGTGCCGACCATCGTCGCGAGCGCCGCCTCGACGCTCGCGCGCGTCACGCCCGACGGGTCGCGCGTCGAGAGAAACCGTCCCTGTGCGTCGAGCGTGTCGGTGGTGGCGCCGAGCCGGACGACGCCGCGATAGGACTTGGCGCCGGCAACGAGGAAGGGCACGAGGCGCGTCGCCTCTCCCAGGCAGATCGGCAGGAGCCCCGAGGCGTTGGGGTCGAGGGTCCCGGTGTGCCCGGCCTTCTTCACCTGGAGCGCCCGGCGCACCCGCTGGACCACGTCGAACGACGTGGGCCCGGCGGGCTTGTCGACCAAGAGGAGCCCGGACCTGTCGACCGATGCCATCTCTGTCGCTCGGCGCCAGCCCCGTGTGGGCGGCGGCGCCGCTCCTCTACGCGACGGCCGCGCGCGCGGTCAACCGGCCTTCGCGGGAGATGCGGGCGGGGGCGGCACGTTGACCCCCGTCGCCGGCCCATGCAACATGCGCCCGCACCTCAAGCTGGTCTTGGGTGCGACTCGCGGACCATCGTGGTTCGAGGCGAGCGCCATAGGGGCCATCGGTGAGGACGGTCGCCGTCATTCCTGCCCGGCTCGCGTCGGTCCGGCTCCCGGGGAAGCCCCTGGCGCTCCTCGCCGGGCGCCCGATGATCGCCCACGTCGTCGAGCGGGTGCGCCGGGCACGCGGGCTGGCACGAGTGATCGTGGCGACGGACGCGGAGCGGATTGCGTCCGTCGCGGCCCAAGCGGGGGCGGAAGCGGTCCTGACCTCCCCGGAGTGCGCGAGCGGGACCGACCGGGTCGCCGAGGTCGCGCGGGGAATCGACGCGGACCTCGTCCTCAACATCCAGGGCGACGAGCCGCTCTTGCCGACCGACGCGGTGGAAGCGCTCCGGGAGAGCCTCGAAGAGGCGCGCGCGCGCGGGGTCGAGCTCGCCACCCTGGCCCGGCCGCTCGACCCGGAGGAAGCGGATCTGCCACAGGTCGTGAAGGTGGTGCGGGCGGAGGACGGGACCGCGCTCTACTTCTCCCGGTCGCTCGTTCCCTATCCGCGCCAGCCGGGAGCGCTCGAGCCCCTCGCGCACCTCGGCCTCTACGGGTACACCCGGGAAGCGCTCCTGCGCCTTTCGGCGCTCCCGCCGACCGCGCTCGAGCGGGCCGAGCGGCTGGAGCAGTTGCGCGCCCTGGGCCATGGAATGCGGATGGCGGTGACCGTCGGTCCCTGGCGGACGCAGGCGGTGGACACGCCGGAGGACCTGGCCCGAGCACGAGCGCTTCTGGAGAATGCTTCCGCTGTTGGAGCTTGAGACCGATGCCGCGCCCTTCGCCGAAAAAGACCAAGCTCATCTTCGTCACCGGTGGGGTGGTCTCCTCGCTCGGCAAGGGCATCGCCTCCGCGTCCGTCGGCGCGCTGATGGAGAACCGCGGCCTCAACATCACCCACCTGAAGCTCGACCCCTACATCAATGTGGACCCGGGGACGATGTCGCCGATTCAGCACGGCGAGGTCTACGTCACCGACGACGGCGCCGAAACCGACCTGGACCTCGGCCACTACGAGCGGTTCACCAGCGCCCGGATGAGCAAGGCGAACAACTACACCACGGGGCGCATCTACAACTCGGTGATTCAGAAGGAGCGGCGCGGCGAGTACCTGGGCAAGACCATCCAGGTGATTCCGCACATCACCGACGAGATCAAGCAGGCGATTCTGCGGACGGCGGAAGGACACGACCTGTTGATCGTCGAGGTCGGCGGGACGGTCGGCGACATCGAGAGCCTCCCGTTCCTCGAGGCGATTCGGCAGCTCCGCTACGACTGGGGCGTCGAGAACACGCTCTACATCCACCTGACGCTCGTGCCCTACATCGCCGCTGCCGGTGAGCTCAAGACCAAGCCCACCCAGCACTCGGTCCAGCGCCTGCGGGAAATCGGGATTCAGCCGGACATCCTCCTGTGCCGGACCGACCGCAACCTGCCGAAGGAGCTGAAGGACAAGATTGCCCTGTTCTGCAGCGTCTCCCCCGGCTCGGTCTTCGCCGCCCGCGACGTGCCGACGCTCTACGAGGCGCCGCTCGTCTACCGCGAGGAGGGCGTCGACGACCGGATCGCGGAGCTCTTGAACATCTGGTCGAGGGCGCCCCGGCTCGACCGGTGGGAGCGCATCGTCGAGGTGGTGAAGAACCCCAAGCGCCACGCGCGCATCGCCGTGGTCGGCAAGTACGTCGAGCTGACCGAGAGCTACAAGAGCCTGAACGAGGCGCTCGCCCACGGCGGCATCGCCAACGAAGCGAAGGTCGAGCTTTCGTTCGTCGACTCGTCGCGGATCGAGGAAGAGGGGGCGGCAGGGCTTCTGACGAGCGTTTCGGGGGTCCTGGTCCCCGGCGGGTTCGGCCTGCGCGGGACGGAGGGGAAGATCGCGGCCATCCGGTTCGCGCGGGAGAACAAGGTCCCGTTCTTCGGCATCTGCCTGGGGATGCAGATGGCGGCGGTGGAGTTCGCGCGCGACGAGCTGGGGCTGTCGGGCGCGAATTCGACCGAGCTCGACCACCAGACGCCGCACCCGGTGATCCACCTGATGGAGGGGCAGAAGACGGTGACCGACAAGGGCGGCACGATGCGGCTCGGCGCCTATTCGTGCACGCTCAAGGCGGGCTCGCTCGCGGCGCGGCTCTACGGCAAGCTCGAGGTGAGCGAGCGGCACCGCCACCGCTACGAGTTCAACAACGCCTATCGTGCCGGGTTCGAGGAGCACGGGATGCGGGTGAGCGGCGTGCACGCCGGGCTCGACCTGGTGGAGATTCTGGAGCTGACCGAGCACCCGTTCTTCATCGGCGTCCAGTTCCATCCCGAGTTCCAGTCGAAACCGTTCTCGCCGCACCCGATCTTCGCGGGCTTCATCCGGGCGGCGCTCGACCGCGTAGCGAGGGAACGCTAGTGGACGTGATCGATTTCGCGGGCTACCGGGTAGGGGAAGGGCAGAAGCTCCTCGTCGTCCTGGGACCCTGCGTCATCGAGAGCGAAGAGAGCGTGCTGCGCCACGCGCGGCGGGTGCGGGAAGCGGTCGCCGACTTTCCGGTGAACGTCGTGTTCAAGGCGTCGTTCGACAAGGCGAACCGTACTTCGCTGTCGAGCTATCGCGGACCGGGGCCGGTCGAGGGGGCGCGGATGCTGGAGCGGGTGCGCGCCGAGTGCGCCCTGCCGGTCCTGACCGACGTCCACGAGGCCTGGCAGGCGGAGGCCATCGGCGCCCGGGTCGACGCGCTGCAGATTCCGGCGTTCCTCTGCCGGCAGACGGACCTCATCGCCGCTGCCGCCCAGCACGCGCGGGCCTTGAACATCAAGAAGGGCCAGTTCGTCGCGCCGGAGGACATGCGCCACGCGGTGGCCAAGGCCGCTTCCGTGGGGCAGAAGAACGTGCTCCTGACCGAACGCGGGAGCTCCTTCGGCTACCACAACCTGGTGGTCGACTTTCGCGGGCTCGAGGAACTGCGGCGGCACGCGCCGGTGTGCTTCGATGCGACCCACTCGGTGCAGCGGCCGAGCGCCGGCGACGGCACCACCGGCGGCGACCGGGTCCTGGCGCCGCTTCTGGCGCGCGCCGCGGCGGCCGCGGGCATCGACGCGCTCTTCGCCGAGGTGCACGAGAACCCCGACGCCGCGCTGAGCGACGGCCCGAACTCGCTGACCTTCGACCTCCTCCGCGCGATGCTGCGCGAGGTGACGGCAATTCGTAGCGCCCTCGGGCAGCGGTAGCTCGCGCGCCCGCGGCCGGTCTCTCGCCACCTGGCGCGGAGCTTCAAGCCCAAGCCGTAGGATGGGTGACGCGGAGCGCAACCCATCGGCGAGTGCCGCGACGACGGGTTTCGCTTTCGCTCCACCCTACGGTTGACGCACCCGGGTCGTTCATCTGCGCACGCCAGCAAGATTTCGCGGGCGAGCAGTTCAGAAGGGGATGTCGTCCTCGGTCGGACCGCCGCCGGCGGGGGCGGCGGCCGGGTCGTCGAAGGCGGGCGGGGGGGGGCCGAAGTCGTCGGGTGACGGCGCCCCTGCAGCAGGGCTCGACCGCTGGCGGTTACCGGTACCGGTGCCGGCTCCTTCACCGCCGAGGAAGACCACGTGGTTCGCCACCACCTCGGTGGTGAAGTTGCGGTGGTTCTCCTTGTCCGTCCACTCGCGGGTCTGCAGCCGCCCTTCGATGAAGACCTGCCGGCCCTTGGAGAGGTATTCGCCGCACAGCTCCGCCTGCCGGGCGAAGACCACGATGCGATGCCACTCGGTCCGGTCCTGGCGCTGGCCGGCCTTGTCGGTCCAACTGTCGTTGGTGGCGATGCGGAAGTTCGCGACCGCCGTGCCCTGCGGCGTGTAGCGAACCTCCGGGTCGGCGCCCAGGTGTCCGATGAGGATGACTTTGTTCACTGAACCTGCCATGACTTCTCCTTCGCGCCAGAGGGCGCCGTTGCGTCCTTTGAGGTTGCCGGGCCGTCGGCGGGCGTCACGCGCTCAAGGTCGCGCGACGTTAGCAGGAGCTGTCGGGCGTCGTCCACGCGCGTGGCCGCTGGCCTTGCGCTGGCGCGGGCGAGCGAGAGCTGCGAGCGCACCGGCTCGATGCGATGCCCGGCGCAGACGTCGCAGGCGCCACAGCTCGTGGAATCGTGCGGCTCGCCCAGCGCGCGCAGGAGCGCCCGCCGCCGGCACTCCTGTCCACGGGCGAGCTCGATCATCTGTTCGAAACGGCTGTGATCGCGCGAGAGCCGGATACGCAGGGCGCGCAGGTGCTCCTCGGAGAGCGCGCCACCGTCGCGGGGCCGGTAGGCGGACTGGCTACGGACCTCCCGCCAGCCGAGCTGCCGCCTCGCGCGGAGCCGCACGAGCTCGGCGTAGAGCGCTTGCGGTGTCGGGCAACCCAGGGAGGCCATCAGGCGGGATTCCAGCACCAGCCCGCGGCGTCCGCCGAGGAGGCGCACGACGGCAGCGGCAGCGCTCTCGCCCTCCGGGTCGACCTCGGTGCTCACCTCGAGCCGCACCGCCGCCGGTCGGCCGCGTCGCTCGACGGCGCCGATGCCTTCGAGGTAGGCGAGGCTCGCGAGAATCTCCCTTCCGCGCGGGTGGACGAGGCGGCCGAGCTCCTCGCGGGTCAGGGGGCGGCCGGACGAAACGAGGGCGCGCCACAGCTCCAACACCACCTGCGGGCGCGGACTCGCCTGCCGCATCAGCGCGCGCTGCAGGAAGAGGTCCTTGGCCGCGAAGAAGAGCGCTGCCACCGCGGGCAGACCGTCTCGTCCGGCGCGGCCGAGCTCCTGGTAGTAGGCCTCGAGCGAGCGCGGCACCTCCGTGTGCACGACGAGGCGGACGTTCGGCTTGTCGATGCCGAGCCCGAAGGCGTTGGTCGCCGCCACCACCTCGAGGCGGTCGCGGGCGAAGGCCTCCTGGACCCGGCTGCGCTCCTGGGGATCGAGACCGCCGTGGTAGGGCGCGGCGGCGACGCCGTGCTGGGCAAGGAACTTGGCGAGCTGGAGCGCCTGGCGGCGGGTGGCGGAGTAGGCGATGGCGGGATGGTGCGCGCGGACGGCGGCGAGGAGCGAGTCGCGCTTCTCCGGCTCGGTCGAGAGCGAATGGACGTCGAGGTGGATGTTCGGGCGGTCGAACCCGGCGACGGCGACCAAGGCGTTGCGAAAGCGGAGCACCCGCAGGATGTCGGCGCGCACGTCGGGACTGGCGGTGGCGGTGAGCGCGAGGCGACGCGGCGACTGGAGCGCGTCGAGGGCCTCTCCCAGCCGCGCGTAGTCCGGCCGGAACGAGTGGCCCCATTCGGAAACGCAGTGCGCCTCGTCGATGGCGGTGAGGGCAAGAGCGGTGCGGCTGAGCGATTCGCGGAAGGAGGCGCTGCGAAACCGTTCGGGCGCGACGAAGACCAGCTTCAGCCGGCCTCGGGCGAGCTCGGCCTCGACCCGCTGGCGTTCCTCCTCGGATTGGAGGCTGTTGACGTAGGCCGCCGGGATGCCGCGATGGCTTAAGGCGTCGACCTGGTCCTTCATCAGCGCGACGAGGGGCGAGACGACGAGCGTCACCCCGTCGAGCGCGAGGGAGGGAAGCTGATAACAAAGGCTCTTGCCGGCGCCAGTGGGCATGATGGCGAGGGTCGGGCGGCCCTCGAGCACCGCCCGGAGCACTTCGAGCTGGCCGGGGCGAAAGGACGGATGGCCGAACCGGTCGCGCAGGGCACGAAGAAGCTGGTCATCGGTCAGCATGATGGCTCCTGGTTACCTGTAGCCCAGGCGGGTGTCAGGTGCGCAGTCGCTGGCCATCGAGCGCCGTTCGGCATCGCCGACTGGACGGCGCCAGTCCCGAAGACCAGGTGATCGACCAGTCGGATGCCGAGGACCCGGGCGGCGGCGTCGACGCGCCCGGTGAAGGCGACGTCTTCCGGCGAGGGCGTCGACGCGCCGGACGGATGGTTGTGGGCGAGCACCATCGCCGGAGCGCGCGCCTCGACCGCGGGCGCGAGCACCTCGCGCGTGTGCACGACCAGCGCCGACAAGCCCCCGCTCGCCACCCGCTGCCGGCCGCGAAACGTCCCGTCGAGGGCGAGGAACAAGACGTGCAGCTCCTCCCGGTCGAGGGCGGCGAAGACCGGCTTGAAGTGCGCGACTGCGTCGGCGCGCTCCAGCCGGCGGACCTTGGGTGGCATGAGCGAGAACCGCGCGGCGAGGGCGACCGCGTGCTGCAAGCGCGCGGCCTGGGAGGGGGAGAGGCCAGCGGCGACGAGCTGTGCGCGCGAGGCCCAACGAAGGTTGGCGATGCCGCCACAGGTTGCCAGCACCGCTGCCGCCAGGTGGATGCCGTCCTCCTTGACGGTGTCGCCGTCGAGGACTCTGGCGACGAGGCCGGCCTCGGCCGGGTCGACCGCCGCGACGGGACGCTCGTCGCCCCGGTCGTGCGCGACCGCATGGAGGGCGGTAGCGGACATGGAAAGCCTCTTCGGTCACGCCCACCGTGACCGCACCGACCGCCGAAGCAGGGTCCGTGCCAAGCGAAGAAACGGCCGCCGAAGACGGTTTCGCGACCTCCGTTCGGGGCGGCTCGTCTCAAATCGAGACGACCGAGTTCGATTTTGGGACGAGGTCAGGAGTTGGAGCTGATGGCGAAGAAGAAGCTGATCTTGTCGTTGGTCTCTCGCAGCCGGGCCGAGAGCGTCCGCACGAACGTCCACAACAGCTCGTAGGCGAGATCCTGGTGCTGGCGCATCAGCGCGTCGAGATCCTGTTTCTTGATGGCCCAGAGGCGGGTCGCGAGGTGGGCGATGGCGTCGGCGCTGCGGGGCGTGTCGTCCATCAGCGCCATCTCGCCGAAGTGGCTGCCGGGACCGAGAATCGCGAGCGCCTCTTCGCCCGCTCCGGGCACCGCCTTCGAGATGCGGACCTTGCCGGAGAGGACGACGAAGAACTCGGCGCCCGCGTCGCCTTCCCGGAAGATGACCTCCTTCGCCTCGAAGCTGCGCTCGTGTCCGAGCTCGGCGACGAGCGCCAGGTGGTCGGCCGACAGCTTTGCGAAGAGCGGGATCGTTTGGAGTTGGTCTGGGTCCATGCTCGCCCTGAAAGAATGCCTTCCGAGTGGCCCACCTGCGGGCGCTGACGTATATCACGGCGGCGCCAGGTCGGGGCTTTCGGGAGGGGGCGACGGCGATGGCGCGGAGCGGGCGATGGAGGCGAAGGGCGCGCACGCGGCGACGATGATCGACGTTTCGGACAAGGCGGTAACGGCGCGGGCGGCGCGGGCCGAGGCATGGTTGACCGCGTCGGCGGAGGTGGTCGCGCGGGTGCGGGCGGGCGCGGTGGAAAAGGGCGACGCGCTCCGGGTGGCGGAGGTCGCGGGCCTCGCGGGAGCGAAACAGACGGCGTTCTTGCTCCCGATGTGCCATCCGATCGGCGTTTCCGGGGCAGAGGTGCGGGCCGAGGTGGCGTCGGACACCCGACTCCGGGTGGTCGCTTCCGCCCGGACGCTGGACAGGACCGGTGTCGAGATGGAGGTGCTCACCGCGGCGGCGATCGCGGCGTTGACCCTCTACGACATGCTCAAGCTCTACGACCCGGGGATGGTGATTGGGCCGGTGCGGCTGCTGGAGAAGTCCGGCGGGAAGCACGGGGACTGGAACGCAGACGTCGGGGGACAGCCCTAGCGGTCGGCGGGAGCGGAGTGGGCTATCGAGACCGCTCACGCCCGTCCGGGAGTCCGGGAGCCGGGGACTGCTCACCTTGAACCGCGGACCAGCGAAGTCTTGCCGGAAGCCCCCTCCTGCTTGCGGGCGAGGACGCGAAGCGTGCCGTGTGGGGTAGTGCCGCGTCGGACCCTTTCAGGACAGTGAGATCGCTTGGTCGCGCGTCGAGGTCTCGGCCACGCCCTCCTAGGCGACGACCTGGTTTCGACCCTGGTGCTTGGCCTGGTAGAGCCGCTCGTCGGCGGCCTGGATGAACGCCGCCGGCTCGTGCGTCGCGTCGGTCATCTGCGCGACGCCGATGGAGAGCGTCACCGGGATGTCGCGGCCTTCGAAGACGAACCGGTGCTGTTCGACGGTGGCCCGGATTTTCTCCGCGAACGCGCGTACCTTGACGAGCTCGGCTTCCGGCATCACGAGGGCGAGCTCCTCGCCGCCGTAGCGGGCGAAGCATTCCTCGCGGCGCACTTTCGCGCGCACCACGCCCGCGATTTCCCGCAGCACGTAGTCGCCGGCGATGTGCCCGAAGTCGTCGTTCACCCGCTTGAAATGGTCGATGTCCATCATCATCATCGACAGGGTCCGCCCGTAGCGCTGGCACCGGGACATCTCCCGTTCGAGGAACTCCAGGAAATAGCGCTTGTTGTAGATCTCGGTGAGCCCGTCGAAGATCGTGAGCTTGTAGATCTCCTCGTGGAAGAGGCCCTCGACGCTCTCGCCGTCCAGGTACTTGAAAATCGTTCCCCCGACCTTGATCAGGTCGCCGTTCTTGAGCTCGCGCGGTCCCTGGATTTCGTCGTTGTTGACGAAGGTACCGTTGGTCGAGCGCAGGTCGACGATGACGTGAGCGCCGTTCTGCGCGCGTTGCACTTCGCAGTGGCGGCGCGAGACGTTGTCCATGTCGACGACGACGTCGCAGGTCTCGCCGCGACCGACGACCGTCGGGCTCAGGCCGTCGAGCGCCACCCGGCGGCCGAGGTCGTGGCCGTAGATGGTGACGAGACAGGCGCTGCCGTGCTGCGGCGCCGGGAACTGGACGATGACGCCGGTCTTGGTGTCTTCGCGCGGCATCAGCAATGACTGTAGCACCAGGCCGGAAACGACATCGGGGCAAAAAGACCTACACGAACCAGTGGCGTCGTTCAAAGTCGGCGTCGGGCACGAGCAGGCTCAGCGCCGCCGCCCGCGGAAGCCGCTCGACCTCGGTGGCCTCGCGAAAAAGGCGAAAAGACAGGTCGGCCCGGTCGCCCGGGCGCAGGTCGAGGGCGGCGAGAGGCAGCGCGATCTCCGGGAGCGATCCTGCTCGGCCACGCACGCCGGCGGTGGCGCTCTCCACCCGTCCGTCCTCGAGGTCGAAGGCGACCTCGGTCGCGGTTCCCCGGAGGGTGCGCGCGCTCGCGATCAGGCGGAGGCCCGCGAGCGAGGAGGCCGGATGCAAGCGCAGGTAGAGGCAGTCCTCGTCGAAGCCGAAATCGATGCGCTCGACGGGACCCGAGGCCTGGTACATCGCGCCGCGGCCGGTCTCGGCGTCGACGTGGCCGGCGCCCAGCCACTCGGCGAACGTCTCGCGCCCGTCGAGCGCGGGGTGGACGAGCGCGGTGGGTAGGACCACTGGCACATGGCGCAAGCGCTGCCGGCGAGCACGAGCGCTCAAGGGTTGCGACAGACGCGGTGGGGCCGGCTCGCCGACGAGGCTCGCCGCCAGCGCCAAGCGGTCGCGAAAGAGCAGGTCGAACTCGGCGGCGTTTTCGGTCTCGAAGTCGTCCCCGTACCACCAGAACCAGTCGGAGCCCTCGGCGGAGTAGAGGAGGCGCCGGGCTCGGGCGAGGTCCTCGGGCGCGACGTCGGCGGCCTCTTCGTGGCGCTGGAGGAGCTGGCGGACGGCGCCCAACAGCTCCCAGGCGAGGTTCTCCTCCGGATGGCCGATCCAGATCCGAAAGCTGGATTCGATCCAGGAACCGGAATGGACGCGGTCCAATCTCGCGACGGGGTGCGAGAGCGCTTGCGAGAAGGTCGTGGTGGTGACGGCGGGGTCGTTCTCCAGGGCGCCGTAGAAGGCGTCGAGAAAGGCTTCCCCATGGCCCTGGTAGTGCTCCCAGGCGTTCTCGCCGTCGAGCACCACCGTCAAGAGCGGCCGCTCGATTCCGGCGCGCTGCCCGTCGGCCTCGGCCCGGCGCACGAAGGCGAGCAGGTCGGCGACGGCATCCTGGGGCGTCGCCCGGGCATAGGTGAACCCGATGCGGTCCGACAGCGCGCGATCGCGAAAGGCGAGGGCGATGGGGCGAGCGCCGGTGTCGAAAGCGTAGGGACGGTACAGCTCGCCGCGGGCGCTCGGCGCTGGGCTGGAGCGCTCGAGGATTCCCTCGTCGGTCGCGACCCACTGGACGCCCTCTTCCGCGAGGACCTGGAGCGCTTCTGCAGAGACCGACCCTTCCGCCGGCCACATCCCGCGCGGGCGGCGGCCGAACGCCTTCTCGTGGCGCTCGAGGGCGAGACGGACCTGGGCGCGGGCGTCTTCCGGGTGGGCGAACCGGGTCGGGAGCACCGCCTGGGGCAGGGCGCGGCGGGCGCTGTCCGAGTCGCAGAGGAGCGGAAGAATCGGGTGGAAGTAGGGCGTGGTCGATAGCTCCACTTGACCGCTGTCGGAGAGCTTGCGCCAGAGCGGGATCACCCGCTCGACCAGCCTCTGCTGAACGTCGAGCAGGGCTCGCTTGTCGTCCTCGGAGTAGTCCCGGCCCTGCGCCACGAGCCGCGCCACCAGCGGCTCCTCCGCCCGGGCGGAAAAGCCCATCCACGCCAGGTTGAAGAGCACCTGGAGGTCCAGGAGGTCGGCGTCCGAGAAGGCGGCGGAGTCGATGCGGTCGGGGTCGATGCGGTCGGGGTCGGCGCCCCGGCGGTCGAAGAGCTCCTGGTAGCGTGGCAGCGGTCGGATGGAGCGCTCCCGGTCGGCGAGGAAGAACTGGCGGAGGACGGCGGCGCGGTCGGCGGGCGAGAGCGCTCGTGCAGGCCGTCGGCTCAGCTCGAGGAACCGTTCGCGCAGGGTGCCGGCGGCAGCGGCTTCGAGCTGTTCGACGAGCGAGGGGACGAAGTTCACCGTCGCGCGGATCCGCGGATGGCGTTCGAGCATCCGGGCCATGTCGGTGTAGGCGTGGGTCGCGTGGAGGCGGACCCAGGGCAGAATCGCCTCGCCGGTGGCCGGGTCGGTGTACATCGGCTGGTGCATGTGCCACAGGAGCGCTACCGTGAGGCTCATCGACGCACCCCGGGCGCGGGCCCTTCGCGGTCGCTCATTCCAGCCGCATCCCCTTGGGAATGACCACGATACCGCTTTCGCTCACCGGGAAGCGCTTCCGGTCGGCGTCGGGGTCGTAGCCGATCTGCATGTTCGGGGGAATCACCACGTTCTTGTCGATGATCGCCCGGCGGATGCGCGCGTGGCGGCCGACCTGCACCCCCTCGAAGAGAATCGACTCGGACACGTCCGAGTAGGAGTTGATGCGCACCATCGGCGAGAGGATGGTCCGGTGGAGGTGGCCGCCGGAGATGATGCAGCCCTCGGAAATCAAGGAGTCGGTGGCGAAGCCGACGCGGCCGCCCTCCCGGTCGGAGAAGATGAACTTCGCCGGCGGCACGTCGTGGTGCATCGAGTGCAGCGGCCAGCGCTCGTTGTAGAGGGAGAAGACCGGGTCGATGTCGATGAGGTCCATGTTCGACGCGAAGTAGCTCTCGATGGTCCCGACGTCGCGCCAGTAGCCGCGCTCGCGCTCGCCCTGGCCCGGGATCGCGTTGGTCGCGAAGTCGTAGACCATCACCCGGGAGGCGCGAAACAGCTCGGTCAGGATGGACTTGCCGAAGTCGTGCGAGCTCTTGGTTCCGGCGTCGCGGACCACCTCGCGCACGAGGACGTCGGTCTTGAAGACGTAGTTGCCCATCGAGGCGAGGGCCATGTCGCTCTTGCCCGGCATCGGCGGCGGGTCCTTCGGCTTCTCCAGGAACTCGATCAGTCGGCCCTGCGGGTCGACCTGGCAGATGCCGAACTGGTGCGCCTCCTTGAGCGGGACCGGAATCGCCGCGACCGTGCAGTCGGCGTTGCTCGATACGTGCAGGTCGAGAAGCTGTCGGACGTCCATCCGGTAGATGTGGTCCGAGCCGAAGACCAGAACGTGGTCCGGCTCCTCGTCGGTGATGAGGTTCAGGTTCTGATAGATGGCGTCGGCGGAGCCCTTGTACCACTCGGGTCCGGTGCGCATCTGCGCCGGCACCGTCTCGATGTAGTGGCCGAGGACGGTCGACAGCCGCCAGGCGCGCGACAGGTGCGAGTTGAGCGACTCGCTCTTGTACTGGGTGAGGATCTTGATCCGGAAGAAGCCGCTGTTGACCAGGTTCGAAAGAACGAAGTCGACGATGCGGTAGCGGCCGCCGAAAGGGACCGCCGGCTTCGCGCGGTCGCGGGTCAGCGGGTCGAGACGCCGGCCTTCGCCACCGGCGAGGACCATCGAGAGGATCTTCGAGGCCATGGAAGCCCTCCTGTTCCTCCGAAGCGGTGCCGCACCTCTTTCTGGCCACCGGGTCGCGGGGAGATCGGGGCTGAGAAGCTAGCCATCGGGCGCCGACTTTGGGAAGGGGGAGCGCTCCTTCTTCCCGGTGCTCAAGCCGAGGCGCGCCGGAACGCCCCCTGAAAGAGGCTCATCAGCCCCACGTAGAGGAACCCGACCTGGAACAAGAGCAGGAACGGCAGGGAGAAGACCAGGTTCCGGTTGATCGCGAACTCGATGGAGTACGTCAGGTACGCCCCGAAAGCGATCTCGAGCAGCGGCAGCGCGTTGGTCAGGCCCCGGTAGCGTTGGACGCGCCGGCGCCGGCGTCCTTCGACCCCGAGCTTCGGGGTGCGGGTGAACTCGCTCGTCTTCCCGAACAAGCCCTCCAGCACCGCTTTCGACTGCGACACGCACATCCCGATGCCCAGCGCCATGATGAAGGGCACGTACTTCGCCCGCTGCCAGAAGGGCACCCCGATTTCCTTCTGGCTCGCCATGTAGAAGCTGGAGACGCTCAAGGTGGCCGCGAGGAAGAAGGGCAGGTCGAGGAAGAGCACCTCGTACCAGCCGTGCCGGAAGCGAATCGCCATCGACAGCGGCATCAGGACCGAGAGCACCACCATCAAGGGGTAGGCGACGTTGGCGGTCAGATGGAAGAAGGCCTCGCTCTTGATGGCGAACGGCAGGTCGCTCCTCAGCAGGCGGGGCAAGAGCTTCTTCGCCGTCTGGATGGAACCCTTCGCCCACCTCGCCTGCTGGGTCTTGAAGGCGTTCATCTCCACCGGCACCTCGGCCGGGCTCACCACCTCGGGCAGGTAGACGAACTTCCAGCCGGCGAGCTGCGTGCGGTAGGAGAGGTCCAGGTCCTCGGTCAGGGTGTCGTGCTGCCAGCCCCCGCCGTCGACGATGGCCTGCCGCCGCCAGATGCCGGCGGTGCCGTTGAAGTTGAAGAAGCGGCCGGAGCGGTTGCGCGCGGTGTGCTCGATGACGAAGTGGCCGTCGAGGAACACCGCCTGCGCGCGGGTCAGGAGCGAATACTCCCGGTTCAGATGCTCCCAGCGCACCTGCACCATCCCCACCTTCGGCGCCGAGAAATAGTGGACCGTCTTGCGCAGGAAGTCCGGCCCGGGCACGAAGTCCGCGTCGAACACCGCGACCAGTTCGCCCTTCGCCACCGCCAAGCCGGCCTGGAGCGCTCCTGCCTTGAATCCCTCCCGGTGGTCGCGGTGGAGGTAGACGATGTCGATGCCGCGCTCCCTCCACGCCGCGACCGCGGCTTGCGCGAGGCCCTGGGTCTCGTCGGTCGAGTCGTCGAGGACCTGCACCTCGAACAGCTCCCGCGGGTACTCGATGGCGCAGACCGCGTCGATCAGCCGCTGGCAGACGAACATCTCGTTGAAGAGCGGGAGCTGGATGGTGACCTTGGGGAGGCGCTCGAGCTTGCCCTGGGGCACCGGGAGGTTCGCCCGGTAGCGGTAGTAGAGGTAGCTCATCAGGTAGCGATGCGCGCCGTAGACGGAGAGGATCGCGAGCACCGTGAAGTACAGAACGAGGATGGTGGTTTCGAGGGGCGTCATGTTCCAGGTTGCCTCGCCCGGATCAGCCGGCCGGCGGGCGGGAGCCGTCTCCGACCGGCGGCGGCTCCAGCTTCTATTGGGCCGCGGACGCTACCGACCACCGGACGAAAAGGCAAGGGGTCCGTCGCCCCTCTTCGCGGCGGATTCGGCACGCGGGCGAGCGATGGGCCGCTCGGGCGCCTTCATCGCCGAGGGATGCGGGAAAACAAGCGCTAGAAACGCAACGCGACCGACAGCTCGGGGCCCGTGTAGACCCGCGCCGGGTCGAGGAAGAAGGCCAGCGCGCGCCAGCCGACGGCGAGCTGGAGGTGGTGGACGGCGTAGCCGAGCCGCGCCTCGGGGTCGACCCCGCTCAGGCCTGGGGAGCTGGTGCCCATCTGGGAGTCGGTACCGCCGCCGATGGCCATCGCGGTAGCGCCGACCGCCGCGAAGAACGGACCGTCCTCGAAGAGGGCATCGAGACCGCCGTCGACCCCCGGCACCGGTCCCGCCGGGAGCCAGAGCAGCCGGAGGCCGCCGACGAGCGCCAGCTCGAGGTGCGAGAGGCGCAAGACCCAGCCGACGTGGACGCTGGTGAGCGGGAGCGAGTCCCAGGACGCGCTCTTCCCCGGCGACGCCGGCACGACTTCGGCGAACGCCTCGTGCTCCAGAGCGAACCGGAACGCCATCGAGCGGCCGACCGGAAGGTCGAGCTGCGCGGCCGCGCGGGGGACGAGCGTGGTGTCGTGGACGAGGGCGGTGTCCTTCTGGCGACTCGTGAGAACGTCTTCCAACCCGACCAGGACCAACGCCTTGAACGGATTGGGCGGAAAGCTCTCCGGCACCGGTGCCGGTGTGGGAGAGGGCTCCTCGACCACGGGCTGCGGCGGCGCGTTCTGGGCGGTGTCGAGGAGGTCGCACAGGCAGTTGATGGCGTCGCAGGCGGCTGCCCACCCGGAGTCATGGCCGCGATCGCGGTCGCCGGCCGAGGAATCGCGGGACGGCTCGCTCGACGGGGACGAGGGCTCTGCCTGGTGCCGCAGGGCGTCGTTCTCGTCCGCACGCGCGCGGGCGGGCGCGAGCGCGAAGAGGAGCGCGACGCAGAAGGCGAGCCGGCGCACGCCCTCCATGGTCGCAGACCACGCCTTCTCAGAACAGGCCCACCGCGAAGTTGATGTGGTAGAGCGGCTCGCCCAGCGCGATGTCCCGGTTGGGGTTGATGCCCACGTCCAGCGCCACCGGGCCGATCGGCAGCGGGTAGCGCAGGCCGGCGCCGACCGAGTAGCGCAGGCGGGTCAGGTCGACCTTGGCCGGGTCGCTCCAGAGGTTGCCCGCGTCGACGAAGACGCCCCCGTCCAGCGCTGCCGTCAGGGGGAAGCGCAGCTCCACCCTTCCGAGGACGCTGGCGCTGCCGCCCTGCGACTGGAACCCGTTCGGCCCGGGCTCGCTCGTTGCGTCGCAGCCGAGGCCCGACACCAGTGCGTTGCAGCGGTCGATGGCGGCGTGGAGGGTGGAGCGCACGTCCTCGGGAACGAGCTCGTCCTCGTAGAAGCCGCGCAGGGACTGGGAGCCGCCGAGGAAGAAGCGCTTGGTGCCGATGACCTCGGCTTGGCTGGGCGCGAAGATCCACCCGACGCGGCCCGCGAGCGCGAGCACCACCCGGTGGCGGCGGTTCAAGGGGATGTAGCCGTTGAGCTGCGCGTCGGTGCGTAGCAGCTCGATCTGGAACGGCCGGTTCGACGAGTCGACCGCGTAGAACGACCGCGTCAGGTCCAGGCCCAGGCCGAACATGAACCCGCGGGTCGGGTTGAGCTGGTCGTCGCGCCCGTCGAGGGTGAGGGTCGGGCGCAGGCTCCCGAGGAAGAACCGGCCCGTCGGCAGGAGCATCGCCATCCGGTCCGCCTGGGTCACGAACTGCGGCTGGTAGGCGTGGAGGGGCTTCTCGAAGCCGTCGTATTCGATCTCCGCTTCGACGAGGAGGTTCGACTCGACGTGGCCGAAGAGCCGCCGGTGCAACAGCCGCCCGAGCGACGCCAACAGCGCCGTCTGCGACAGGTGATAGCTCGGCCGCAGCAGGTTCTCGTAGATCGCGTCGAAGCGCAGGTCGATCGGCGTCTTCCCGGCGGCCTGGAGCTGCGGCATCAGCATCGCCGCGTTGACCCGCCACTCGAGCGGCACCGGCAGCGAGTCCGCCGTGCAGCTCTGCGGGTCCTCGACCAGGCAGATGCGGAAGACCGGCCAGTTGATCTTGAGCCCCACGGTAGCGGTCCGGTTCTCCCCGAAGAGGTTGCCCCAGGAGGCGTTGGCGCTCGCGCGCGGCCCGTCGGCGTAGCTGATGCCGCCGCTCAACGACGCGAGGAACCGCGGCTTCTCCCGCACCTCGACCACCAGCGGCTTTTCCGGTTGCATCAGGTCCGGGTCCGCCATCTCCACGCTCGCCGAGCTGAAGACGCCGAGCCGCATCAGGTTCTGCACGCACGCCTCGCGCGCCTTCGGCGTGATCGGGTCGCCCGGCTCGAGCACCAGGTTCGCCTCGACCAGCTTGACGTCGGTGTGCTGGACCCCCTTGAGCACCAGCTTGGAGACCCGCACGAGCGGCCCTTCCGTCACCTTCAGCTCGACCGCCGCCTCGGTCCCCGCGTCGTTCAGCTTCTCGGAATCGTCGACCTCCGCGAACGCGTAGCCTTTGTCCTGGTAGAAGCCCTGCACCGCCTGCCGCATCTTCTCGATCGCCGCGAACGAGAGCGGGTCGCGCGGGTGGACGGTGAGGAGGGGTTCGAGCTCCGCGCGGGTGAACGCCCGCACGCCGGTGAGCCCGACCCGGGAGACCAACGTGCGCGGCCCCTCCTGAATCGGAATCACCACCGTCGCGTCGAGCCCCTGGCCCTCCACCAGCCGAGCGGGACCCAAGCTGGCATCCAGAAACCCTTCCGACCGGTAGAGGTCCTGTAGCTCGGAGAGAGCGCTGCCGTAGACCTCCGGCGCGAACACCTCCGCCGGAACCACCGTCCGGGGGCTCTTCGCCTGGGGCGCGCCGTCCCCCGACGCGAACGAGGCCTGCAAGAGCGCTTCCGAACGGCCGCCTTTCAGCACCTCGGGCACCGCGTCCCGGAGCACCTGGTCGATTCGCTGGTCGAGCTGCGAGGGCCGGAAAAAGCGCAGGCCGGGGTATTCCCGGCGGTGGACCTCCCGCGGGCGGCCCTCGCGGACGAGAAACGTCACGATGCGGCGCCGGTGCGCGCGAAGGCTCCGCGCCGGAGGGAGACCCGGCTCAGGATGGTCGAACGAGACGAGCCCGCGCGGCTGCTCCTCGTCCTCGCTGCTGCCCACCCCCGGCGGCGGCGCCGACTCCCTGACGGCGACCCTGGCGTCCGGGAAGCCGGCGAGCTCGTAGAAGGTCTGGAGCTTGCGGGCGAGCTCCTCTTCGACCCCTCGGTCCAAGGGGCGCTGGCCCTGGTAGTCGAGCTGCGAAAGCAGCATCCGCGCGCTGAACGACTTCGCGCCCCGGACCTGGAGGCGATAGCGCGGTCCCGCTTCCACCCGCACCTCGACCAACCCCAGGTCGTCGGCGGCGATAACGGTGGGCGGTAGCACTTTCGCCCGGTAGAAGCCCTGCTGGCGATAGCGCGCCCGAAGCGCGTTGAGGCCCCTCTCCACCCGGTCGAGGTCGAGCCGGTCGCCCGGCTGGAGGTCGAACGCCCCGTGCAATTCCGGTTCGGTCAGCCCGAAATCGCCGAAGAAGTCGAACCGGACGAGGGTGGTCGGCTGGCCCTCGACCACCGAGAAGTCGATGGCGACCGCCCGCTTGAGGTCGGTCGCGTCCCAGCGCACCACCGCGTCCCGGTAGCCGGCCCGGAAGTAGGCGCGGGCGATGGCGCGGGCGGCGCCGGTGACCCGGGCGGGCGAGAACTCGGTGCCAGGCGGGAGCGCTGCCGCCTGGTAGAGAGCGGTCTCGGAGAGCGCCTCGACGCCGTTCATCTCCACCCGGACGATGGGCCGCGACCGCTCGACCGCGAAGACCACGTTCACTCGTCCGGGGCCGGCCTCGTCGGTCAGCGCCGCCACCTGCGCGTAGCGGCCCGTGTCGTAGAGGAAGAGCACGCTCTTCGCGAGAATCGCCGGCGTCGCGCGGTCGCCCGCCCGCAAGGGGACCGAGCCGGCGACCCGCTCCCCTTCGGGGTCCCCGCTCAGCTCGACCCGGGCGACGGTCGGGGCCGGCGTCGCCCCCGCGGCCGCCCGCGCCGGCAGCCACGCGAGAACGAGGAGCGCCGCCCATCGCCTCACGGAGATTCCATCCGCCAGGTCAGGTCGGCGCCGTAGTCCGCGGTGGGCACGTCGGGGTTGTCGCTGTCGACCTGGACCGAGCCGGAGAGGTTCTTCGTGAACTGCCACTGCGCCTTGGCCTTGCGCTCGCGGCCGATGAGGCTGGTCTCGCCCTGGAGCTTCAGGTTGTCCCAGTGGAGCTTGCCGTCGAACTCGGCGACCGGCTCGATGTTCCCGGACAGCTCGCTGTAGGCGCTCGTCAGGCGCAACGAGGCGTCCTTGATCAGCGTCGTCTTCGGGAGCAGCTTCTTCACCTGGTCCGACAGCCCGGAGGCGTTGTACGCCGCGTCGACCAGGAACCCGGCCATCGACCCGGCGCCGGTGCGGTCGATGTCGCGGCTCGTCACCCCGAGGGTCAAGAGCGTCACGATGTCCGCCCGCGACAGGTACGGCTCGCTCGCGAAGACGACGTGGGGCCGGCGGACGGTGCCGCTCGCGGTCACGTGGATGCGGTAGTCGCGCACCTGGGTGTCCGCGCGCACGTCGAAGACCGGCCGGATGCGGTGGCGGTCGGTGAAGTTCACCACCCCGCTCGAGATGTCGTACTCCACGTCGCGCAGCCGCGCCTTCGCGTCGTTGAAGGACACCGCGCCCAAGAGGCCCGGCTGCTTGTTGGTCCCGGTCAGCTTGAGGTCGCCGCGCAGCGC
This sequence comes from Myxococcales bacterium, assembly GCA_021787845.1. Classification (GTDB taxonomy): domain Bacteria; phylum Myxococcota; class Myxococcia; order Myxococcales; family JAJYLH01; genus JAJYLH01. The sequence goes on from JAJYLH010000001.1 coordinate 237,425, forward strand.
CGCGTTCGCCAGGTTGTCGTCGACCCGCACGTCGGAAAGGTGCAGCCCGAGGTCGAGCGCGAGGAAGTCTCTTCCCCTCTCGAACACCTGCGGCACAGGCGGAGGGCGTCGCTCCAGGAGCACCGCGATCGCCTCGGCGATCGTCCGCTCCAGGTCCAGGTCCTTCGTGAACCGCAGGCGCGAGAGCGTCAGGTCGCCGGTCAGCGTCATGTGCTGGAACGTGCCGCGCAACGTCGGGTCGCCGGCGATGGTCATCGGGACGTCGTCCAGGACCAGCGGCACCTCGCCCATCTGCACGTTCAGCTCGAAGCCCCGGGGGCGAAACCGGTCGAGGTCCAGGTGGCCGTCCAGCTCGACCGGGGTGCCGTTGAGCTTCGCGGCGATGCCGTCGGCCACCAGCTCGGTCGGACTGAAGACCACGTTCCCGCGACCGGCGGTGAGGACGAACGGGAGGTCGCCCGGCCGCAGCTCGAGGCCGCTCACGCTCGCGTTCCCGACCACCAACGGGTTTTCGACGGTGCCGTTGACCGTCAGCGAAAAGAGGGCCTGCCCGGAAGCGGCGTCGAGGTCGGGGACGAGCTTCGTCAGCTCCGAGAGGTCCGCGTTTCCTTGTGCGCCCAGGTCGAGGACGCCGTCGACGCCGAGGGTTCCGAAAGCGCTCAAGCTCACCGACGTCCCGGCGAGCGGGAGCGCTTCCAGGGTCAGCCGGCCGCCGTCGAGCCGAAGCTCGGCTGGACCGCTGTTGTCGAGACGCAGCGCTCCCGCCTTGAGCCAGAGCCGATCGAGCACCAGGTCGGCGCTGGTCGACGCGAGGAGGCTCGTCATCCGGCCGCGCGCGGCGAAACGGCCGGAGAGCCCGCCGTCCACGCCGCCGAGCCGGCTCGGGGGCAAGACCTTGGACAGCTCCGGAACCTGGAACGCCGCCGACACCGTGAAGGGCAGGCCGCTCTCGAGCTCCACCTCACCCGCGAAGTCGTGGACCATCGAGCTCGGGGGAAGCGGAAGCGCCTTGCCCTTCCGCCACTCGGGGGCCTGCGCGGCCGGCCAGGGCGAGGTCACCTCGCCGTCGACCCGCGCCACCCGGCCGGAAAGCGCCAGCGAAAGGCGGAGCGTCGCGAGCGGCTGGGCGCCGAGGAAGAAATCGCGCAAGGCGAGAATCGCGTTCGCCTTCGGGTCGCTCAGGGTGCCGCTTCCGTCGGCCTTGAGGAACACCCGGCCGCTCAGGGTGGGGAAGCGGCGTATCAACGGGTCGATCTCGCGGGCGGTCAGGCGCCGGGCGATGGTCTCGAACGAGTAGCGGTCGCCGGCGAGCTGGAAGCCGCCGGTGAAATCGAGAGAGGCAGCGCCCCTGGTGAGATGGAGCGCTTCTACCTTCCATTCGTCCGCGCCGGTCATCGTCGCGTCGACAGAGCCCGCCGGGAACCGCTCGCCGAAGAGCAGCGCGTTCTTCACCTTCAGGTGGGCGGCCGCGTTCAGCTCGGCGGCGGGGCCGGAGGTGGAGAGGGTGCCGCTCACGAGCGCGTCCGTCCTCCCGGCGAGCTCTCCCAAGACCGGCGCGTAGCCGCGGGCGACGCCGGCGAGGTCCGAGAGGCGCGCGTCTTGAACCTGCACCGAGCCATCGAGCCGGGCGTGGTGGAACAGGTCCATCGACGCCCGTCCGCTCCAGCGACTGTGCCCGATGAGGCCGCTCGCCCGGGGAACGGTGAGGATGCCGCGGCCCAGGTCCAGGTCGGCGCTCGCCTGGGCGAAGCCGAGCTGGGTCTTCATCACGCGCAGGTGGGCGATGGCCGCGTCGGCCTGGATGTCGAGGGCGTCGAAGGGCCCGTGCAGCCGGCCAGCGAGGGTACCCGTTCCCCGGAGCGCGGCGCTCGCAAAGGGGCTGAAGTCCGCGAGGGAGAGGCGGGAGAAGTCGTAGGCGAGGTCGAGCCCGCGCCGGGCGGAGAAATCGATGTCGCCGCGCACGTCTCCGGCGGACCCCGGAGTGGTGATGCGGGCGCCTTGGATTTCGAGCCGGTCGCGGAGGATGGCGAAGCGCGCGGCGATCTTCCCCTCGCGAAAGCCGACGTACTGCTGGCGCGATTCCAGCCGCCGCCGCCAGGGACGGTCGTAGACGCCGAAATACGGAATCCGGGCGGCGAGGTCTCCTTCGAGCCGAAGGCCTCCGGGACCGGCAAAGTCCCCCCGCAGCGCCGTCGCCCCCCGCAGCTCCAGGTCGACCGGCAGCCCGGGAACCCCGAGCTTCGAGAGCAGCTCGCCGAGCCTCAGCCCTTCCAGCCGTCCTTCTGCCCGCACCGAAAAGGGCGGCGCGAGGCCGACCGTGCCGGTCAGCAGGACCTTCCCGCTCGGGAACGGCATCACGAAGCGGTCGACCGAAAGCTCTTGGCTCGTCGCGTGGAGGGTGGCGTCGAAGTCGCCCGGCAGGAACGGGCCGACCTTCGCGTCGCGGACCTGGAGCGTTGCCGTTGCCCGGTAGCCCTGCCGGCCGAACGCGACCGTCGCCTGTGCCAGCGCGCTTCCCTTCAGGCCCCGGACGTTCGCCAGCAGGTGGTCGCCGAGCCGCGCGAGGTCGACCCGCACCGTCGCGCTCGCCGTCCCGCGCAGGGCGCAGACGTCGGCGAAGGTCGCTTGCGCAAAGACCGAGCCCTCCTCCGTCGCGAGGTCCAGCGACCGGATGCGCGCCGTCCGGTTCGCGAGGTCCAGGTCTCCTCGGAGGCGTGCCCGCTCGGTCGATTCTTCGCCGGTCTGATCGACGAGCCTCGCTCTTCCGACCGAGAGGTCGACCGCGAGCGTGTCGCCCTCGCCGGCGACGCGCGCGCCGATCCCCTCCGCCTGGAGCCGCCGCCGGCCCGGCAGGCGCAGGTCGACCGTGCCGCCGGTCAGGGTCACGGTCCCGATTTCCAACCGTCCCAGGTCGGGCAGGCACGGAGAGCGGGACCGCTCCGGCACTCCGTTCGCGCGCGGCGGTGTCGAGAGGTCGAGAGCGACGCGGGGCCGGTCGATTTCCACGCCGTCGACCCGGAGGCGGCCTCCGAACAGAAACCGCCGGTCGACCCGCGCCGCCAGCCGCCGCGCGGTGAACAGCGGCTGCGACGCGGGACCGATGCGCACGTCGTCGAGCACCACGGTGGCCGACAGCGGTCTCACCCGGCAGAGGCCGATCCGGACGGGCTCGGCGGAAGCATCCCGCAGCGCCGCTTCGGCTACCCGGCACAGCTCCCGCCCTCCGACGGGCGACCGGGCGAAGAGGCCCGCCAGGACGACCACCGCCGCCGCCGAAAGCAGCATCGCCGTGAGCAGCCTGCGGGTCATCCCCATCCACGGACGTCAACGACCAGACGTGCCGGAAACCTTCGCCGCTCGCCGATGAGCGCCGCCAGCTTCGACGTTCCCTCCCGCGGAAGCTTTACGCTTTTTGGGCGCCCTCGGAAAGAAAGCGCTCGAGGTCGCCCGGGTCGGCCGCCGTCCCGTTCGCTGCCGCACCCGCCGGGTCGCGGGCGGCGTTCTGGTCCCCCGCGGGTCTCGGCGCCGGCCTGGTCACCGGCGGCGCTGCTGCTTCCCGGACGACCGGCCGGGCCGCCGGATGCGCGGCCCCCGTGGGGGGCGGCTGCGCTGTCGGACCCTCGACGAGACCGAAATCGGTCGCGCAGAGCCGGACCAGGTCGGCGTTGACGAGCGACCGCTTCATCGTCGCTCCTTCGAAGAGGCAGTTGTCGCACAGGGTGTTGATCAGCCGCGGGATTCCTCCGGTGAAGCGGTGGACGGCCGCCACGGCCTCGGCGGAAAACGGCATCCTGGTCGCCCCGGCGATCTTCAGGCGGTGCTTGATGTAAGCCTCGGTCGCCTCGGCGGACAGGGGCTGGAGGCGGGTCTTCAGGCTCACCCGCTGGTCCAGGGGCGGGTCGAGCTTGAGGTGCTGCTCGAGCTCCGGCAGCCCGAAGAGCACGATCGTCAGGAGCTTGTGCTCGGGCAGCTCGAGGTTCAACAGACCGCGAAACTCCTCCATCACCTCGCGGTTCTCGAGCATCTGCGCTTCGTCGATCAGCAGGACCGCCTTGCGGCCCGACTCGTGAATCGTCAGCAGCCGCTGATAGAGCTGGCCGAGAAGGGTCAGCTTCTCGTCCGAGGGCTCTTCCACTCCGAGCTGGAGCGCGATGCGCTTCAGGAGCCACTGCGCGGTGATGCCCGAGTGGATGATGACGAGCAGAGCCGCCTCGTACTCGTCCTCCGCGAGGCTGTCCAGGAGCCGCCGGGCGAGGGTGGACTTGCCCGCCCCGACGTCGCCGACGAGGAGCGCGAGCCCTTTCGCCTGGCTCACGACGTAGGTGAGCCGCTCCAGCGCCTGCGCGTGCGAGGCGCTGTTGTAGTAGAACTGGCTGACCGGCGCGTTGGAGAATGGCTCCTGCTTCAGGCCGAAGTGTGCGAAATAGCTCATCTCGGTAAGTCACCCGTCTCGTCGATCGACCGCGCTCTTCTCAAGTGTCGCCCAAGGGCCGGCCGAAGCGCCAGTTTCGTGTCCGGGTGGCTCTCGCCTGGCAAAGCGAGCGACGGCAGCCGGCCGCTCGCCGCTCTGTCGGGCGGGCAGGGCTCTGGCGCGATGGCTCGTTCAGAGAAAGCCGATCTTGCGGCCCTTTCTCGGGACCGCAGCCGGCGGCGCCTCGCGCGGCGGACGGGCTGGCGGCGCCAAGGCGCGATCGGTCGCCGGGACCGGGTGGACGGGCTTCGACTCGCCGCCGGTCCCGGAGACCAGCGGCCGCAGCCGCTGGGCGCGCGCCTGGGCGTCGCGAAACGCGGGGTCGGCGCGGACGATCCGCGAAAAGTGGTCGAAGGCGGCAGGGAGCTGCTCGAGCTCTTCGGCGCAGGCGCCCAACTCGTAGTGCACGGCCTTCGAGGCATCCAGCGTCAGGCCCGGCGTCTTGAGCGCGCGCTCGAAACGGTCGACCGCCGCCGCCAGGTCGCCGCGCTCCCGCTGGCAGAGCCCGAGGGCGATCAACGCATCGATGGTGCGCCGCCGGTCCTGGAGGGCCGCCTCGAGCTGCTCGATCGCGGCGTCGAACCGGCCCATCTCGAAGTAGGCGATGCCGAGGTCGTAGGCGCCCTCGACCTCGCCACCGGCCCGAGCCCGACGCGAGGCCGGGGCTCGAGTCGCCAGGGAGGAGCCCTCCAAGGTGGAGGGAGCGGCTTCGCTGGCCGCCTTGGCGGCGATCGCCTCGAAGGCACCCTCGAGCTCGTCCGCCAGGTCGGACTCGGAGGGCGTGGGATGCGCCGCGCGGCCACCCGGCTCACCGGCCGGCGGTCCGCCCGCGAGGCTCTTCTCGAGGGCGAGCGCGCGCGGATGCGTCGGGGCCTGGGCCAGCACCTGGGCGAGCGACTCGCGGGCATCGTCGCGAAGGCCCTGCTGAATCAGGAACTCGATTTCCGCGAGATCCTCTTCGAACGAATCCGCGCCGGGCGCCTGAGGCCCGTCGCCCGGGGGGACCGCTTGCGGCTTTCGGGAGGCCTGCTGGTCGGCGGCAACGGAGCGGGTAGGCGCCGGGCCGGTCGGGCGCGGGGCCGGCGGCGAAGGCGAGGAGGGCCTCTGGTCGAACAGCGCGAACGGGTCGGGTCGAATCGGTTCGGGCCTGGGCTCGGTCCGGTGCGGGCCGGTCGCGCGGTCGAGCGCGCGGTCCACTTCGTCGTCATCGAGGTCGATCGATGGGCGCGCCGCCGGAGGCCGAGGAGCGGCGTTGTCGAGCACCACGGCCTCTTCCTTCAGGTCGTCGTCGTCCCAGGGCGTCAAGACGGGGTGCGCTTGCGCGCTCTCGGCGCTGGGAGGAATCGTCGAGCCGGTATGGATCTCGAACCCGACGTCGTCGTCTTGCGCCTCGTCGGCCGGGAGCGCTGGCGCGCTCTCGGCGCTGGGAGGAATCGTCGAGCCGGTATGGATTTCGAACCCGGCGTCGTCGTCTCGCGCCTCGTCGGCCGGGAGCGCTGGCGCGCTCTCGGCGCCGGGAGGAATCGTCGAGCCGGTATGGATTTCGAACCCGGCGTCGTCGTCTCGCGCCGCCTCGGCCGGGAGCGCCGCCTGGCTCTCGGCGCCGGGAGGAATCGTCGAGCCGGTATGGATTTCGAACTCGGCGTCGTCGTCCAGCGCCTCGTCGGCCAAGAGCGCCGCCGCGCTCTCCATCTCGTCCGGCTCGATGATCGGATCGTCGGGACCGGCGGCGGCCAGCGCCGGATGATCGGGCGCGCGCCGGGCAAGATCGCCCGCGTACTGCTGCTCCCGTTCGCGGTCGCCCGCCGCATGCGCGAGCTCGACCATCCGCTCGAGCAGAGCGATCGCTTCGGAAGGCTTCTCCTGCCGGTCGTAGATGGTGAGGAGCCGCTCGTTGGCCGGCAGGCTCGCCGGGTCGAGCGCGAGCGCGCGGGCGATGTGCTCGGCTGCCTTCGGGACCAGGCGGAACTTCAAGAAGACATCGGTTTCGATCACCAGCTTGTCGACGCTCTCGGGTTCGGCGGCCGGTGGCGGCGCGGCCCGCGCGGGGGCGGGCGGCACGACGAGAGGGGACCCCACCGGCGAGGGCGTGAGGATGGGCGGCGCCATCGGGGAAGGCGTGAGGATGAGCGGCGCGATCGGCGAGGGCGTGAGGACGGGGCGCGCGACCGGAGAGGGCGTGACCCGAGGCGATCCATCAGGCGGCAGCACGAACGCCGGAAGCACGATCGCCTTGCCAGGAGCGGTTCCGCCCCCCGACAGGGCAGCCGCTGGCACCAACACCGGCTCGAGGCTCGCGAGCGCTTCGGTCGCTTCCGGGTCGCCGGGCGCGAGCAAGAGAATCCGGGTCAGCACCTCGCGCCGGGCCTCGCGGGCACCTTTCTCCTCGTGCACCCGCGCGAGCTCGCGCAGGACCGAGACCGTCTTCGCCGGCTGTCCGTTGTCCGTGAACGCCGCCGCGAGCAGCGACAGCGTCTGGGGGTCCTTCGGGTCGTGCCGGAAGCAGACCTGGAGCTTGTTCAGTGCCCGGCGGGGGTCCTTGCGGGCGAGATAGCTCTGCGCGAGCTCGCGGGCGACGGCTCCGTCGTCGGGCACCAGTTGGCTGATGCGCTCGAGCACCCGCAGGTGGTCCTCGGACCGCTGGTTCTTCTTGAGGTGGGCGGCGGCCTTGTCGAGCTCCTGGACCGCTTCCGGGACCATTCGCTCCCGCGCGTAGAGCTCGCCCAGCTTCACCCGGTTCGCGACGTTGTCCGGGTCGAGGTCGACCATCCGCTTGAGCGCCGACAGCGACTCCTTGACGTTTCCCGACTGGTCCTGCTGGTTGGCGACGAGCTGGTACTGCTGGGTCGCCTCGCCGATGAGCCCGAGCTGCTGGTAGAGCTGGGCGAGGCGGAGGTGGATTTCCAGGCGGTCCTCGCCCAGCTTGAGCACCTGCTTGTAGACCGACACCGCCTTGAGGAAGAAACCCTGCTCGGTGTAGCCCTGCGCGACCTTGAGCAACAGCTCGGTCGCTTCCTTCGGCCGGTTCGACTTCTGGTGGATCTCCGCCAGCTTCTGCAGGGCCCGGATGTCCTTCGGGTCCGCGTCGAGGATGCGCTGGAGCTCCTTGGCCGCCTTTTCGAGCTGGCCCTTGGAGGCGAGCTTGCCCGCCGACTCGAAGATCTTGGTCTTGTCCATCGGCGGCAGAAGCGTCACCTCTCGCGAGCGGGCCGTCGCCGGCGCCGCGCCAAGCGACCGGACATGACCTGGCAGCGCTCCCGGACACCTGGAGGGCACCCGGAAGGCCTCGGGGAGGCATCGGGGAGCCGAGGCGCCCCCACTCGAGCTTCGAGGCTAGAGGGCGACCCCGGCGCGTGTCAACAAAACGTCCGGGAAAGCAGCGGGTTCCGGTGCAGCCGCCGACCGAGGGGAGCCTGGCTGCTCGAGGGCGTCTAGCCGACCGCGACCCGGGTCAGGTACTCGCCGGAGCGGGTGTCGATCTTCAGCAGGTCGCCCTCGTTGATGAACAAGGGGACCTGGACCACGTAACCGGTCTCGAGCTGCGCGGGCTTGAGGGCGCCGGAGACGGTGTCGCCGCGGACCCCTGGGTCGCACTTGGCCACGATGAGGTCGACCGCGTTCGGCAGGGTCACGCCGATGGCGCGGCCGTTGTAGAGGAGCAGCGAGACGTCGATGTTTTCCTTCAGGTAGTTGGTCGCGTCGCCCAGCTCCGTCTCGTGCAGCGAGATCTGGTCGTAGGTCCGGTTGTCCATGAAGACGTAGCCGTCGCCCTCCTTGTAGAGGTACTGCATCGTCTTCTCTTCCACGTCGGGCTTGCCCACCTTGTCGCCGCTCTTGAAGGTCGGCTCGAGCACCCGACCGGAGACCAGGCTCTTGATCTTGGTGCGGGTGAAGGCGTTGCCCTTGCCTGGCTTGACGTGCTGGAAGAACTGGACGACGAAGGGCTCGCCGTCGTAGAGGATGCGCAGGCCGTTGCGAAAGTCGCTCACATCGTACATTTCCGCCATCTCGAGGGGTCTCCTGGAAGTGAAAGATGCGTTGCTCTGGAAGCGCTCTCCGGTGGGCGCGGCGCGTTCTTCTCGAGCGCGTCCCGCCGCTGTCGCGCTCCGACGGCCGGCGTCTGGGGAAAGGTTCTCGGCAGCGCTACAGCTCGGCGGTGATTCTCCCCGCGTCCACCCGCAACACATAACGGGCCTTGCCTGCGTTCGCCAAGGGCTTGAGGGCCACCACCACGAAATAGTCGGGCGAGAGGGTGCGCCCCACCGCGAGCAGCTTCTCGGTGCGGATGGAAAGCTCGCTCGCCTCCCCCGCCTGGAGCTGAGAAGCCGCCTGCCGGACCTGCCCGAAGATGCTCGAGTACTCCACGATGGCCGACGTGAGGTCGACGTCCGAGAGCGGCTCGGCCTCGTGGGTTTCCACCGCGATGCCGTCGAAGCCCATCACGCTCGCGGCGAGCGCGCCGTCGACCGACCTGCAGATGTGCTCGAGCGTCTCTCGGAAGCTCACCAGCCCTCCTGCTGCGCCGCTGCCCTCACGGGCTTCCCCAAGCCCGGCGGCTTCGAGGAGCCTTGGACGTTAGCCGGGAGGGCGCCGGGGCGTCAAGACGGGAAGCGCGAGGATTCGCCGGCGGCACCAAGAAAAGGAGGGCCGGGCGCGAGATCGATTCCGACGAGGCTGGGCACCCGGCGGGCGTCCGAACCGTCAAGGCGCCGGGATTACCGGCACGTCCGAGTCATCGACGACCGTGTATTGCCCAGCCACCGTCGTGGCCGTCGCGATCACCGTGTCCGCGAAAGGCGCTGCGCCGGGTGCGGTGTATCCCACGAGCTCGAACGCGCCCGAGCCCAACGCCCCTCCGACCGGAATGATGTGCGTCTCCAACTTGCAGATGTGCGTCTGCTCGTCGCAGGTGGTGACGTCGGCGACCGACAGGGTGCCGAACCCGTCGAGGTATTGGTTCGGCACGGGCGCGAGCAGCGTGACCTGGCCCTTGCCCACCACGCCCGCCCCAAAGGTGGTGGCCTGGTAAGAGGGCGCGTTGCCGTTCTCGTCCTGCCAGGTGAACTGGACCGTGGCGGACGCGCCGGGGGCCAGGGCGAGGCTCGATGGATCCGGGTTGCCGTACTTCCCATGGCTGGTCATGAGGATGTGCCCCACCGCCCAGAGAGTCGTGTTCGCATCCCACTTGCCGTTCGGTCCGTCGTACTTGCCGTTCCCGTTCTCGTCGATGAAGAACTCGCCCGGGTCCCACTTGTTGTTGTCATTGGCGTCGATGTATGGCTCGCCTTCGTCGATGAAGTCCTCCCCTGGGTCGTACTGGCCGTTGCCGTTCGCGTCGAAGAACCCCTCCTCGCCTTGGGTGGTGACGATGAAGGTGACGAGGCCGTCACGCGGATTGCGTACCCTGGGCGACCCGTCGGCCGCCACGCAGGGGTCGTTCGGGTCTTGCGGCACCGTGAACTCGTTGGGCCAGGGCGGCACGTCCTCGGGCATGCGTGCGCCGAGCGTGGAGAGAACGTTCGTCGCCCGCCCCAGGCTCCCGTCGTCGGTCTTCGTTGGGACGGCCACCGGCAAGGGAGAAGGCGGACCGAACAGCCCGGCTTCGGTGTACCAGGTGACGACGCCCCCCGCGCCCAGCCGGTTGTTGAACCGGTCGCCTACCACTGCCGTGCAGTTCTCCTTGATGTCCGTCCACATGAAGCTGCAGTCGTTCCTCACGAGGGAGGGGATGGAGGCGTGTTCGCAGCGGACGGAGAAGTTTCGCCCATTGGCCTTGGCTCCGACGACGGCGATGGTCGAGCTCGTCGTCTCGGCGATGACCTTGCCGGTCGTGTCCTGGCCGAGGTAGGCCTGCGCGTGCACGGCGAACGTTCCCGCCGAGGTGCCGGAGTAGACGGTGAGGCTGGCCTCGCCGTTCACGCCCAGCGGCGTCTGCTGCGGGGCGAAGGAGACGCCGCAGTCGCTGTCGATGGAGAACACGAGCGTCGCTTGGCCGTTGAACGGCTGGTCGGTGGAGTCGAGAAGCTCGAACGTCAGCACCTGCTGTTCGCGAAAGCCGCTCGTCTTCACGCCCATGATGCCGAAGTCGGGGTCGTTGACGGGCGGGAGGAAGACGAGCGTTCCAGGAAGGACGATGTCGAACGGAGTGTCGGCCCGGATGTCCGTGCCGTGGACGACCGCGCTGATCGTGCCGTTCGCCGGGCTATCGCCGGGCTGGAACCAGACGGTGGCGTCACCGTTCGCGTCGGTGGTCGCGCTCACGGTCGCGGCGAAGGTGCCGTTCGCGGCCGTCGCGAACTGACCGATGGCGCCGTCGACCGAGAAGTCTACGGTCTGGCCGAGGCCGGGAGTCTTGGTGTCGTTGGTGATGAGCGTCGCGACGACCTTGAACGGCGGGCTCTCGGCCGGAGCCCGCATCGCGGCGCGGGGCTTCACGCCCGAGTCGTCGTAGAGCGTCAGCACCAGGCTGTACTGATCTGGGCTGGGAACGTAGACATGGAACGGGACGTCCACCCGCTGCGACGTTCCCTGAAGGACCACGGTGATCGTGCCGTTCGCCATCGTGCCGCCAGGCTTGAACCACGCGGTGGCCTTGCCCCCCACGTCGGTGGTCTCGCTCTGGGAAGCGCCATAGTCGCCGTCTGGCGTGGTGGCGAATTGGCCGATGTCGTTGTCCGCGGAGAAGACGACGGTCTGGCCAGCGCCGGGATTGCCGTGCTGGTCGGTGACGATCGCGGTGATGCTGAACGGCGGGCCGTTGGTCAGAGCCGAGCCGGTGGTGAAGGGGAGCGGCACATCATTCGAGTCGTAGACCTCCACCGCCAGGCTGAAGGCGCCTTTCCCCGCCGTCGCGGCCGTCTTGCAAGCGCCGCTCGTCGCGTCGCAGGTGCCGCTCGCTCCGCTGGCGTCGGAGCAGGCCTTGCCGTCGCAGGCCGCCTGACTGCAGTCCGGATGCGAGGCGTCGCAGGTCGAGGAGGTGGTCGAGCCCGTCGAGAGGGTGAACCCGACGGCGGTGGTCAACGCTTCACCGCCGATGGTGCCCGACGCCTTGACCACCGCGACGGTCCCCGTCGAGCACGTGCTGTCCTTCGTGGGGTCGCAAGCCGTGAACTTGGCCGTCGCCGTGCCGTCGCTGCCGAGGGTGACCGACGGGTGATCGACCGTTCCCTCCGTCGCCGTCAGGGTGATCTTGGCACCACTCGCGGGCGTGGTGGTCGTGCCCTCCACCGTTCGCCCGAAGACGGTGAACGACACCTCCTTGCCCGGAGCGATGGTGTGGCCGCCCTGGACGTTGATGGTCAAGAGGTTCTGCTTGCTCACCTGGGAGCAGGCGGCGGCGAAGAGCCCGGCGGCGATGAGCGCGCGAGCGCGGAGCATGGCGTCCTCCCACAGAGTCAAAGCGAGCAATCCGGGCGCGTCCGGGCCCGGTCTTCCCCAAGGCGCCGCTAGCCGCCCGTCGACGAGGGACAGGTCCGCCCGTCAGCCTGCCCGAGTGAGTCCAGACCGCACGTCGCGGTCGGCGACGCGCACAGCTTGAGGCACCCAGCGCAGACCTGGACCGGGAACGTCTCGGACGCGGTCGACCAGAGCGAGCCGTCCTCGTAGTGACCCTTGAACATCACATCCACCAGGAGGCTGCCTTCGCTCTCCTGGAGGCTCGTGCCGTTGGCGCTCGTCAAGAGGCTCACCACCATGTCCAATTTGGAGCTGGGCGGGATGACCCCGGAGACCGCGACGGTCTCCGCCGGCGGCGTCGGCAGCCCGTTGTTCCCATGGAACTGCAGGACTTCCGAGTCGACGTAGGCCATGTCGGTCGTCGTCTGGTAGGCGGTCGCGTTGTCCGCAAGCTGATTGGTCAGCTCGACCCCGACCATGTACCCGGTTCCCTGGCTGGAATCGAGCAGCCCCTCCCCCACCTGCGCGCTCGTGTCCGCGGTGCACGCCGTCGTCGTCACCTTGAGCGGGTAGAAGCCGGTGATCACCATCGGACCCGTGGCACTGGCGCACGAGACGCCTGCGGCCAGCGCCAAGAGCGCGACACCGCGGACGAGCGAAGGTCGCATGTCTCTCTCCTCTCTTCGGTCAGCCGCCCGTCGCCCGAGGGCGGCTCCTGATGTGCCCTTCGTCAGGGCGCCGCCGTCTCCGTCACCACCGATTCCTCGCGGTTGACGATGTGCGGGGTGATGAAGATCAGCATTTCCGTCCGTTGGTCCGAAACACTCTTTTGCGAGAACAAACGGCCGATGAGCGGGATCTTGTCCAGGAACGGGACCCCTTTGTCGGAGAGCGAGTTCGACCGGGTGTAGATGCCGCCGATCACGGTGGTGTCGCCGTCCTTGACCACCACCTCGGTCTGTGCCTGCCGCTGGGAGATCGCCGGCTGGCCGTTCGCGCCGGTGAACGCCGCGTCGGGCTGGTTGTTGCTCGCGTTGATCTTCATCACGATCGAGCCATCGGCGGTGACGTGCGGGGTCACCTGGAGCTGCAACATCGCCTGCATGAAGGTGGTGTTCGTCCCCGCCGCCGAGACCTCGCTGTAGGGAATCTGCACGCCCTGGCTGATGGTGGCCGACTTGTTGTCGAGGGTGGTCACCTTCGGCGCGCTCACCGTCTTGATCGTTCCGTTGACCTCGGCCGCGCTCAAACGCAGGTTGAGCTGCGCCGCTCCTCCCGCCGACCCGAAGACGAAGCCGACGCCGCCGCCGCTCCCGGTGCCGATGGCCGTCGGGAAGTTGATGACGAAGTTCGGGTTGGCGCTGGTCGCGCTGGTCGGCGTCTGCCCGTCGGTCGCCGCCCCCGCGACCGAGACCAGGTTCGGAAAGATGAGACCGGTGGGATTGCCGGTGGCGGGGCTCGCCTGGAGATTGCCGCCCCACTGGATGCCGACCGACTGGGTGAAAGTGCTCTGCGCCTCCACGATCCGCGCCTCGATCAGCACCTCGGGAGTCTGGGTGTCGAGCAGGTGGACGAGCTGCTCCGCCTTCGCGAGCGAGCTGACGATGTCCTTGACGACGAGCACGTTGGTCCGGGCGTCGACCGAGACCGTCCCCCGGCTCGTCAGCACGTCCTTCACCCGCGAGGCGACCTGCTCGGCGGTCGCGTAGTTCACCGGGATCAGCCGGACCTTGAGCGGCTGCCGGAGGATGTCTTCCTTCTGCTCCTCCACCGCCTGCTTCTTCTCCGCGGCGAGCGTCGCGAGCGGCGCGATGCGGATGATGTCGCCCACGTTCTCCCGGCCCAGACCCTTGGTCTTCAACACCACGTCGAGGGCCTCGTCCCACGGCACGTTGCGCAGCCGCACCGAGACCGTCCCCTTGACGTCGCTCGAGGCGACGATGTTGCGCTTCGCGATCTCCGCGATGGCCTGGATGAACTGGATGATGTCCAGGTCTTTCGCGGTGAAGTCGACCCGCCGCCCCGTGTACTCCGGCTCGGCGCGAGGCCCGGCCGCCCCCGCGTAGGCCCGCGCCTCGCCCAGGAACCCACCGGGACCGCTCCCGCCTCCCGGCGGATCGGCCTGGGCCAGCTCGACCGGACGGCGGTCGCTCTGGGTGAAGGTCCACACGATGCCCACCGACGGCCCCACCCGCATCTTCGCGAGCCGGGTGCGGACCGCGCGCGCTCCCCGCTTGAGCCCGACGACCAGCTTCACCCCTTCGGGGACCCCCAGCGAGGCCACGTACGCCACCGGGCCGGCGAGCAGCGACGCGTCCAGCTTCCGGGCCAGTCGCTCGGGGAGAGCGGCGCCGTGCAGTAGGAGCGTATCCGTCCCCCCCGGCGCCGCCGACTGGTCGACCGCGACCTGCCGGTCGAGCACCACCACCACCCGGGTCGAGCGGCCGTGGGTCGACACGTCCAGGGAGCGTACCCGCGGCGTCCGCCCCAAGGAAGCGCTGCCGCTGCCCGGGCCCGCGGCGAGCGGCTCCTCTCGCGCCGAGGCGACCATCCGGGGAATCGCCCGGGGGTCGGAAAGCCGTCCAGCACCGAGCCGGCGCGCCAGGACCGGCGCCGGCGTCAGACCCACCTCGACGATGAGCCCGTGCCCGGTCCGGAGGATGTGGAACGGCGGGAACCGGTCGCCCCGGGCCTCGAGCACCACCCGCAGCGCCCCCTGTCGCGGGGCGACCCTCAGGGCGGTGACGTCTCCGACCTGGCGGCGCTCGTCGCGCGTCTTGCCGGTGAACCCGGCGAGGTCCAAGGCGATGCGCCCGGGATTCTTGAGCTCCATCAGCTCGTACTTGGCGATGGGGCCGTCGCAGACGAGCTCGAGCCGCACCTTCTGGCCCGCGCGCGAAAGCCGGGCAAGGACGAGGCGCGACCCGCCCCGCACCCCTTCCGGCAGCCGGTCGACCTCGACCCGCACCACGTTGTCGCCGAGGGGCGCCGCCGGCTTGGGGCTAGGAGCGGTGGCGGCTACCGGCTGCGGTGCCGGGGTGCCCGTGAGCGAGACGACGAGGCCGGTGGGCGAAGACTGGACCTCGAACCGGGTGCCCGCCCGGACGGTGATGACCACCCGGCCGACTCGCGAGCGGGCGTCGTCGAATTGGGTCGCCTGGATGCTTTGCACGAGCCCCTGGCCGGCGATCCTGCCCGAGCGCTCGAGGGCCGTCACGTCGGCGCTGGACAGGTCGATCACGACCCGCGGCGGCTGGTCGAGCTTGAAGACGGTGAACGTCGGCTCCCGGTCGGCGATGAGCCGGACGATGCCCGTCTTCAGGGTCGCGTGGAGGTCGACTCGGGTCACCTTCGCCACCGGCGGCGGGACCTGGGCGCGCGCGGTCTGGCCGAAAGCGCCCGAGACCGAGAGAACCGCCGCGATGAGGGGCGGAAGCCCTTTCGGGCGGCGAGCGCGGAAAAAGCGCCTCATGCGGCGATCCTCCAAAGAGCGACGGCGGCCTCGGCCGCCGAGCTGGAGCGGCGAGACATCATGGCGCCGGGCTTCCCACCACCCGTTCGTTCGAGATGGCGTGATCGGCCACTTCTTCGGCCGCGGTCTTCGGCATCTTGAGATGGAGGTACTCGTGCGAGACGGTGCCGGTCTGCTGGTCGGCGATGGTCTCGGTGATCGTCAGATCCTCCTGGCCGATGTGGCTGACCATTCCCCAGTCGCGGCCGACGAAGTCGCCCAGCCGGACGAGGTGGGCCTTCCCGGTCGGGTCCTGAATCAGCGCCTGGGGCGCGGCCGTGCCAGTCATCGTCATCTTCAGCACGAGCTGGTCCAGGTCGAACTTCTGCAGGGCTTGCAGGGGGCGACTCTCCAACGCCACGTCGTGGATGTAGCGGGTGCCGCTGGCCCCTTGGTTCGGGTTCTGGAAGGGGTCCCGCTTGCCCTTCGGGTCGTAGACGTAGAGGTCGGCAGCGGTCTCGGTGTCCGCCAGGGTGTCGTCGGCGACGGCGACCTTCTTGTGGCTCGCGGTCAACGAGCGGGTCGGCGGCAAGGTGGGCGCGCAGGCGGCGAAGGCGAGGAGCGCCGAGAGGGCGAGCTTCGGAGGCATCATCGGCGTCCCTTCTTCGCCGGCGGTGCCGGAAGGAAGCTGAAGGTGGTCACGGAGAAGGCCGCGTCGACGATGATTTTGTCGTTCTTCATCCGCGGGTTCTTGAGGTCGAGGTTCGCGACGTTGACGATCCGTTTCAGGTGCCGGAGGGCGTCGAAGAAGACCGCGATTTCCGGGTAGGCGCCGGTCGCCGACATCTGGAACGGGATCTCCGCGTAGAACTGCGCGCGCCGTTCGGCCTTGGGCTCCAAGGTGTTGATCGAAAGCCCCGCCTTCTGCGCCGTCGCGTAGACGCTCTCGATGATTTCCGGGATGTTCGCCTGCTCGGGCATCTCCGTCAGCGCCTTCTTCAGCTTCTGCTCCAACAGCTCCTTCTGGCGGCGATAGACCGGCAGGTTGTCGGCCGTCGCCTTGTCCTCGATCATCTCGTCTTCCAGGTGGCGGCTCTGCGCGATGGCGCTGTTGGTGTCGTCCCAGATGCTCGAGACGAAGAGGAAGTAGTTGCCCGCGGTCAGCCCTCCGGCGATGGCGAGGACGATCGCCACCTTCCCCCCCAGCGGGATCCGCCGGACGAAATCCATCACCTGTTCAACCGGGGAGGCCATCGTCTCTCACCGTCTTGGCGTGTTCGACACGCCGCAGCTCACCGAGAAGTCCACCGCGTCCCCCGCGGCGCGGGTCGGTCCGAGCGTGGGAGCGCTGAAGAACTTGGACCCTTCCAGCCGCTTGACGAAGCTCGCCACGTCGTCGTAGGAGGCGGCGCTCCCGGTCATGGTCGCCTTTCCCCCCTGTATCTCGAACGTCTTCAGCCACACCCGCTTCGGGATGATCGTCGACAGCTCGTCCATCACCCGCACCGGGCCGGTCCGCCCGTCCTTGAGGGTCTGGAGCACCTTGAGCTTCTGCTCGATGTTCGCTTTCTCCGCCTTGATGTTCTTGACGTCGCCGATGATGCTCTTGAGCTTCTTGATCTGAACGTTGAAGTTCTCGACCCGTTCGTGCGCCGCGTTCAGGCCCTGCTGGGTGGCGTCGTACCAGAAGTAGTTGCCGACGGCCGCCCCGAAGAAGACCAACGCGAACAACACCAGCCACTGCTTGCCGACCTCGCGCTTCTTCGAGGCGCGCACCGGCAGGAGGTTGATGTCGTCGTCGACCTTTCGCAGCGCGAGCCCGACGCCCACCGCCGACGACGGCGCGATCTCCATCAGATAGGCGGGGTCGAACTTGCGGTTGTCGATCTCGATCGCCTTGAACGGGTTGAGGATTTCGACCGGGACCCCGATGCGCTGCTCGATGATCTTGAACAGGCTCGGAATCTTCGCGGTGCCGCCCGAGAGGTAGACCTTGGAGATGCGCGCGTCCGCCGCGGTCGCGGCGTAGAAGTCCAGGCTGCGCTGAATCTCCCCCGCGAGCTGCGCGGCGACGCCCTGGATGACCCGCTCCACCTCCTGCGGAACCACCGAGTCGGTCTCGCTCAGGTCGCCCCCGACCTTGAGCTTCTCCGCCTCGTCGTAGCTGACGTTGAGCTGCTTCTGAATCTCCTCGGTGAACTGGTTGCCGCCCATCGAGACGTCGCGGGTGAACGTCGTGACGCCCTGGGCGATGACGTTGATGTTGACGACGCTCGCGCCGACGTTGATGAGAACCACCGTGTCGGTGTGCGAAATCTCGTAGGAGGTCTCGAACGCGCGTTGGACCGCGAAGGCGTCGACCGCGACCACCGTGGGGACGAGGCCCGCCTCCGCGATCACCGCGCTGTAGTCGTTGATCATGTCCTTCTTGGCGGCGACCAGAAGGACGTCCATGTGGCCGGTGGCGTCGTCGCCGGTGCCGAGGAGCTTGACGTCGATGTTCACGTCCTTGACGTCGAAGGGGATGTACTGCTCCGCCTCCCACTGGATCGATTCGTCCAGCTCCTCCTTCGTCATCTTCGGCAGCGAGATCTTCTTGATGATGACGCTGTGGCCGCTGATGCCCAGGGCGACGTTCTTGTTCTTGATCTTCGCCTGGGCGAACAGCTCCCGGATCGCGTCGACGATGGCCGCGCTGTTCATCAGCGCGCCGTCGACGATCGCTTCCGGCGGCAGCGGCGCCACGCCGAACGAGTCGAGGACGAAGCCGCGCTTGCTCTCCCGCAGGTGGACGAGCTTCACGCTCGAGGAGCCGATGTCGAGGCCGACCGCGAGCTTCTGCGCCACTGCCCTCTCCTCAAAACGCCCGGCCGTCTCGCCATCGGCCTGGCCGCCCCCTCAAACGGCGGGGCTCCGTCCCGGTGATTTCGCTCCCCCTCGACCAGGAGCGCCTCCCGAGCGCGAGAGGCGATGTTACACTGCGGCCGAAGCGCCCTCCAAGTTTTCGACCGCCACAGAGCCTGCTTTTGTGGGCGCATGGAGGCTTGCGGCGCACCCCTGACGACCCACGACGAAAGACGATGCTAGGACGGCGAGCGGCCTTGGCAAGAAAACGGCCGCCTCTCGTTCTTGGGAGCCCTCGATGGATCTCGCGCTTTCTGGAAAGGTGGCGGTGGTCTGTGGCGCGAGCCGCGGCATCGGACGAGCGACCGCCTCGGCGCTCGCCCAGGAAGGATGCCGGCTCGTGCTCGCCGCGCGCGGCACGGGCCCGCTCGACGCGCTCGCCGAGGAGCTGTCTCGGTCCGGCGTCGAGGTCGAGGCGGTGGGCGTCGACCTCACGAGCGAGGCGGGACCGCAAACGCTCATCGGCAGGGCTCTCGCCAGGTTCGGAGGGGTCGACGTGCTCGTCAACCTGGTCGGCGGCAGCTCCGGCGGGAGCTTCGAGGCGAACACCCTCGCCGATTTCGAGCAAGGCTTCGCCCGCAACTTCTGGCCGGCGTTGAAGGCGAGCAAGGCCGCTCTAGAAGCCCTGATCCGCTCCCGGGGGGCCGTGATCCACGTCGGGTCGATCTGGGGTCGCGAGGCGGGCGGTCCTGTCGCCTACAACGTCGCGAAGGCGGCGCTCGTCAGCTTGACCAAGGCGATGGGCCAGGACCTCGCGCCCCACGGCGTGCGCTGCGTCGGGGTCCTGCCGGGCAGCATCCTCCATCCGGGCGGCTCCTGGGACCGCCGACTGAAAGCGGACCCGGAGGGCGTCACCCGGTGGATGAAGCAGGAAATCCCCGCCGGCCGCTTCGGCACCGCCGAGGAGGTCGCCCACGTCATCGCCTTCCTCGCGAGCGAAAGAGCGAGCTGGATCACCGGCAGCGTGGTCGTCGTCGACGGCGGGCAGAGCCGGATGTTCTAGGCGGGAGCGCTCTCGTCTTCCGGGTCGCCTCCGAGCAGCTCGTCGACCTTGAGCTCGACCGCGTCGAAGGGCTCGGCCCGGACTTTCTGGCCCCGGTGGGCGGTGAGCACGAGCGCATAGCTCAGGTCGGTGTGGCGCAGCACTTCGAGCGTGCCCGCAGCCGGATCGACGATCCAGTAGTGGGGTATCCCCGCCTTGAAGTAGGTCTCGAGCTTCTCGACCCGGTCGCGGTCCGCATTCGAAGGGGAGAGGATTTCGCAGACCCAGTCGGGCGGCAGCTCAATGAGCTTGGAGCGTGGCGGCTCGGGCATCCGCTCGCGTCGGTAGCCGCAGATGTCCGGCCGGTAGACCTCGCGGCCGAGTCGGATGTCGAGTTCGGTGAAGAACCACCATCCGCCAGGGAGGCGGCCACCCGGTCGGCGAGCAAACAGATGGCCGACGTGCCGGTCGATCCCGCTTTGCGCCAAGGAGTGCTCGGGCAGCGGCGCGGCTTTCTCGACGATGGTCCCGCGGATGAGCTCGATGCGTTCCTCGCGCTCGGCTTTCGCCAGGAACTCCTCGATCGTCACCTCGCGTCGGGTCGCGGTAGACATGCCTAGATTATGGACCTTTTCTCCGCGGGGGCGACGGCCATGCGGCTCACCTGTCGTCGCCCGGCTCGCGAGAAATGCGCGACGCGAGGATCTCCTCGAGACGTTCCTTGAGCCGCCTCTCCTCCCCGTTCTCGCCCAGCTCGACGTAGCGCCGCCCCCGCAGCTCGTCCGGCAGGTACTCCTCGGGCACGTAGTTCCCGGCGAAGTTGTGGGGATACTTGTAGCCGCCGCCGTAGCCGAGCTTCTCCATCAGCGCCGTCGGAGCGTTGCGGATGTGCAGCGGCACCTCGAGAGCGCCCTGGTCCACCACGTCCTTGCGCGCGGCGGCGTAGGCCTTCAAGGCGGCGTTCGACTTCGGCGCGAGGGCGAGATACGTCACCGCCATCGACATGGGCAGCACCGCTTCCGGTAAGCCCACGAGCTCGGCGGCGTGGAAGGCGTCGAGCGCGATGGAGAGCGCGCGCGGGTCGGCGTTCCCGATGTCCTCGCCGGCGAAGATCACCATCCGCCGGAGCAGGAACCGCGTCGGCTCTCCCGCCTCCAGCATTCTAACCATATAATAAATCGCCGCATCGGGGTCGGACCCGCGCATCGACTTGATGAACGCGCTCGCCAGGTTGTAGTGCTCCTCGCCCTGCTTGTCGTAGCGCAACGACCGCTGCTGGAGCGCGTCTTCGGCGTCGGACAGCTCGATCCGTGGAGGAGCCCCGGAGCGCTCTCGGATAAGCGCAGCGCTATCGGCAATCTCCAGCGCTACCAACCCCCGCCGGGCGTCGCCGTCGGACCTGCGGGCGATGAAATCGAGCGCCTGCGGGTCCGCCTCCACGCGATCGTTCGCGAGCCCCCGCGGATCGGCCAGTGCTCGCTCCAAGAGCGCGCGGATGTCCGTCTCGTCGAGCGGCTTGAGCACAAACACCCGCGCCCGCGACAAGAGCGGCGCGTTCACCTCGAAGGACGGGTTCTCGGTGGTGGCGCCGATGAGCGTGACGATGCCGCGCTCGACGTGCGGCAGGAGCGCGTCCTGCTGCGCCTTGTTGAAGCGGTGGATCTCGTCGACGAAGAGGAGCGTCCGCCGCCGCTCCATCGCCCGCCGCTCGCGGGCCTTTTCCACCACCTCCCGGATGTCCTTGACCCCGGAGAGGACGGCGGAGAGCTGGACGAACTCGGCCTGGGTGTGGTGGGCGATGAGCCGAGCGAGAGTGGTCTTGCCCACCCCTGGGGGCCCCCAGAGAATCATCGACGGCACCCGGTCCGCCTCGATGGCGCTCCTCAGGAGCGTTCCTGGTCCGACGAGGTGGTCCTGCCCCACGAGCTCGTCGAGCGTGCGCGGCCGGAGCCGCTCGGCCAGCGGCAAGAGGTTCGGGTCGCGCTCGGCGGCATGCTCGAAGAGGTCCACCAGCCGCTTCATAAGCAAATCGCGCGCTTCTGGAAAGCTGCTAGCCTCCCTCGCGCGATGCGGACGGTGGCGCTCATCCCGAAGCGTTCCAAGCCCGAGGCGGTGGCCCTCGCCGAGAAGGTGGCCGACTGGCTGATCGAACGGGGCATGGCCGTCCTGAGCGAGGACGCCTTCGCCGTGCGGGGGACGACACCGGTGCCGGGCTCCGCCCTCGCCCAGGCCGCCGACCTGGTGGTGGTGCTCGGCGGCGACGGCACGCTCCTGCACGCGGCGCGGCTCACGAGCGGCCACGAGGTGCCGATTCTCGGCGTCAACTACGGCTCGCTCGGCTTCATGACCGACGTGCCGCGCGAGAAAACCTTCGAGGCGCTGGAGCACACCCTCGCCGGCCGTTACACGCTGGAGAAGCGCACCAAGCTCTCGGTCGAAATCGTTCGCGGCGACAAGACCATCCATGCCGGCGAGGTCCTGAACGACGCGGTGATCGCCAAGACCGCCCTCGCCCGCATCGCCGACCTGGAAACGAACGTCGCCGGCGGCTACCTCGCCACCTTCCGCGCCGACGGGGTGATCATCTCGACGCCCACCGGCTCCAGCGCCTACTCGCTCGCGGCAGGGGGACCGCTCCTGCACCCCGGCGTGCGAGCGATCGTGGTCACGCCCATCTGCCCGCACACCTTCACCCAGCGGCCCATCGTGCTGCCCGAGGACGTCCCCATCGAGCTGAAGCTCCTGAGCGACGACGAGATGTTCGCGACCCTCGACGGCCAGAGCGGCCTGCCGCTCAAGCGTAGCGACCGGGTGCTCGTGCGCCGCTCACCGACCGGCATCGTCCTCGTGCGCTCGGACCAGGCGAGCTACTTCGCGGTCTTGCGCAACAAGCTGCGCTGGGGCGAGCGCTAGAGGCGGTCCGGCCCCTCTCTTTCGATCTCTTCGCGGGCCGACTTCGCATAGTCTTCGTGCCATGCGCGGCTCGGCGCCACGCGTGAGGGCTTCGAGATGGGCGAGACCGCTCCCGACAACCGTGTGACCCGCGTGGAGAAGCCCTGGGGACACGAGCTCGTCTGGGCGCACACCGAACGCTACGTGGGAAAAATCCTGCACATCCGCGCCGGCGAACGGCTGAGCCTCCAGTTCCATCGGGTGAAGGACGAGACCATCCACGTCCAGTCGGGTGAGCTCTCGTTCGTGGTCGACGAGAACGGCGCGCTGACCGAACGCCAGCTCCATCCCGGCGAGAGCTACCGCATCC
Organism: Myxococcales bacterium; assembly: GCA_021787845.1. Lineage (GTDB taxonomy): Bacteria > Myxococcota > Myxococcia > Myxococcales > JAJYLH01 > JAJYLH01. The sequence goes on from JAJYLH010000001.1 coordinate 259,890, forward strand.
GTCCGGGCACCCGGCACCGGATGATCGCGACCACCGATTGCGACGTCCTGGAAGCCTCGACGCCGGAGCTCGACGACGTGGTGCGCTTGGACGACCGGTACGGCCGCGCCGGCTGACGACACCCTCCCCGCGAACGGCGCCAGCTACTTGTCGCTGAGCATGAAGCGCGGATCGGCGAGTTGCTTCTCGGCGAACTGCGCCGCTGGTGTCCCCGGGAAGCGCTGCAGGACCTGGGTGTAGAGCCGCTTGGCGCCAGATTGATCGCGCATCCGCTCGTCCAACACCCGGCCGGCGATCACCAGCGCCTTCGCGGAATCCCCCCCGTCGCCGCGACCGGCCGCGAGGAGCGCCGTCATCGCCAGCGCCAGCTCATTCTGGCTCGCCGCCGCCTGGCCGCACCGGAGCAGAACCGAGGGCGAAATCGGCTCCTGCCCCTTGGCAACGCTCCGGTAAAGGCTGAGCGCTGCCGCCACTTCGCGCTGGTCGAGCAGCGCCACGAGCTGCGACTCGACGGAGGCCGTCGGAACCGGAGCCGGAGCCGGTTCGGCCGGCTTCTCGGGAGCGCTGTCCTCGGGCGTCGGCGCTTCCGGATCCCCGAGGTCGACGAGCGCGTCCTCCGCCTCGCCGAACCCGAGCTCCTCCGGGTGGAGCCAGCCCGCCTGCCCCAACAACAAGAACGTCGCGTAGGCACCGTAGCTCGCCAGCACCGCGACCACGAACCCCTCGAACCGGCCCGCGGGGAGCGCCCAGCCGAGGAGGAACGCGACGAGGAAGCTGCCCCCGGCGAAGAGGGATATCCAGCCGTACTCCCGCGGAAATCGACGAACCGGGAAGAGCGCATGGACGGGGTTGAAGAGCTTGCTCCATTCGGTCGTGCGGGCGGCGTGGAGGAGCATCAGCGGCATGGTCCCCACCGCGAAGAGCGACGCGAGCCAGAACGTCGGCGCCGTCGCCAGGCGCAGCGCGAGCGAGCGGGCGGAAACGCTCGCGCCTTTCAGCGCGAAGCCCTCGATTCCAATCAGCAGCGCGAGGGTCGGGAGCGCCGCCGCCGCCAACACCCGCGCGAGCGGCATCACCACCTCGTCCATCGCTTCGGCCGGCGCCGGCCACTCGAACGGCTCGTCCTCGGCGGTCGCCCGCAAGAGCCTGAGGCCGAGGGACAGCGTGATCGTCAAGGCGACGGCCGACACGAGGAAGGCGAGCGGCAGCGAGCTCGCGGCGAGGAAGGCGAGGAAGAAGAGCAGCGCGGTCACCGCCGTCGAGACCGACACCCGCGGATGGGTCAGCGGGCCGAGCGCGGCCAACCGGAGGCGGTCGAGGAAGCGATGGAGCTGCGCTCGGGGTTTGCGCAGCAGCTCGGCGTCTTCACCGTCGGCCGGACAGCGGAAGCGCATCCGGGGGCCGCGCTGCCGGCGCACGTGCGACGCGCACTTCGGGCCGCATTTCGGGCAGACCCAGGCGGCCGGCGCTTGGCACACGCTGCAGGGCGCGAGCTCCATGAAAAGAGAATAGCGCGAACCACTGCCGTCCAAGAACGCGCCGCATCGGAGATGTCCGCTCATCCCGAGCGCGGTCGATGGATGGGCGTCGCCGCAGAGAACCGCTCGTCCCTCGTCCTTCGACTGGCGGTAGCGCGGGGCTTGCGCCCGCTACCCAAGCCATGGGGCGGGGGCTTGTCCTCCGCCGCGACAGGAGCCGACTTCTCGAGCACGGCGGGGACAAGCCCCCGCCCGACAGATCTGGTTCGGTCACAGAATCTTCGCGCGGCGACAAGATTCTGCGGCTCAGTGGATCACGATGACCGCTCGGGATGAGCGGTTCTTCCGCTACGAGAAGGATTCTGTTTGGACAGGAGTGAGCGCGAACCTCCGGCCGAGGGGCCGGCCGGACCTCAGCGCGCTGGCGGTGGGAGGCGGTAGAAACGGCGGGCGTTCTCGGCCGTCATCTCCGCGAGCTCTTCGGCGGCGATGCCCCTCACCTGCGCGAGCGCCTCGAGCGTGCGGGCGACGAACGCCGGCTCGTTGCGCTGGCCGCGATGTGGAACCGGAGCGAGGTAGGGCGAGTCGGTCTCGACGAGAAGTCGGTCGAGCGGGACGAGCTTCGCCGCCTCGCGCAGCTCACCGGCGGCCCGGAAGGTGAGGATTCCCGAGAACGAAATCCACAGACCGCGGTCCAGGTAGGCCCGCGCGGCGGCGCGATCTCCCGTGAAGCAGTGGACGACCGCGCCCGCTGGGGGGACCCCGGCCTCGTCCAGGATGCGGCAGGTGTCCTGGTCCGCCTCGCGGGTGTGGATGAGGAGCGGCTTGCCCGCTTCGTGCGCGAGGCGGTTGAAGTGCCGAAAGCCCTCGGCTTGAGCGTCGCGCGGCGAGTGATCGTAGTGGTAGTCGAGACCGGTCTCGCCGACCGCCACCACTTCCGGTCGCCGGCAAAGCTCATCGACGGCGCTCCAGTCCGCCTTCGGGGCGGCCGCGACGTCGTGCGGGTGGATGCAGACCGCGGGCGAGAAGAGAGGGCGATTCGTCGCCGCGAGCCGGAGGGCGCGCTCGGCGGAAGCGGCCCCCTCCTTCTCGCGCCAGAGGCCGACGAGAACCATGTGCTCGACGCCGGCCGCGATCGCCCGTGCCACCACCTGGTCGCGGTCCCCATCGAACTCGGCGGAATCGATGTGGCAGTGCGAGTCGATCAGCCGCATGGGACGAAGACCTCCGCGGGATGGGCGTGACGCAGCGCCGCCGCGAGGCGGACGCGACGGGCGACGCGACCGAGCTCCGTTTCTCGTTCGCAGTGCGCGGGCGCGACGAGCGCTGCCCGTTCCCAGTCGATTTGGAAGAGTCCCCGGAGAATCTCGCCCGCGACGTGCGGGTCGGTGTCGACGTGCTGCGCGAGGGCCTCTTGCGCTCCCGGCCACCAGGAGCGGTCGACGCGCGTCAGCGCGAGCAGCGCCGACTCCCGCAGGTAGTCGGTCGAATCCTGCGCCACCTCTTCCACCAGCGACCGCCCGTCCCCCGGCAGCGCTGCCGCCAACTTCACGATCAGCATCGGCCGCTCTTCGGCCCGTTTTTTGCGCGCCCGCGCGAGCACGTGCGCGCGCGCCCCCGCGTCTCCCTGGGCGGCGAGGTAGAGCGCTGCGAGCCCCCGTTCGAACGGCGGAGCGAAAATCGACCGGAAGATCTGCCTTGCCATCTCGGCAAAGCGTGGATCGTCCAGCTCGAAGAGCGACTGGAGCGCGTCAAACCGAAATTGCTTCTCGGCAGCGAGCGCCACGAGCTTCTCCTCCGCCCTTCGATCGCCGGCGTAGGCGAGGCCGTCAGCGGCCACCGCGGCGACGCCGAGGTCGGAATCCGCGAGCTTGCGAAAGAGGAGGTCGCGCCGCCCACGCCAGGGACATCCGGCGAGCGCCGCCACCGCCGCCAGTCGCACGCCCGGCACTTGGTCGTCGGCGAGCTGGTCGAGGAGCGGGAGGGTCTCTTTCGGAGCGCCGGTCGCCGCAATGAACTTTGCTGCAGCGCCACGGGTGATCGGCTGCGGAGCTGCACTATACTGCCGGGCCTCCTCGAAGGCCTGCGAAAGGCGATCGGGCGGGACCTCGTCCAGCGCTGGCAGCTCCGGGTCTTTGGCCACCTACTTCACCCGCGCGCCCGGCGCCACGTCGGCCGGCACCTCGGTGACCGATAGCCCTCTTGCTCCTCCGCCCGCGGCCAGGACCATGCCTTGGGAGACGAACTCGGTCTTCCCGATTTTCATCGTCCGGGGCGCGAGGTTCGCGACCACCACCACCGACTTGCCGACGAGATCTTCCGGTCGGTAGGCATTGGCGATGCCGGCGCCGATGGTCCGGGGCGTCCCCTCGCCCAGATCGACGGAGAGCCTCAGCATCTTCTCCGACTTCGGAATCGCCTCCGCCGCGAGGATCTTTCCGACCCGCAGGTCGGCCTTCATGAAGTCGTCGAAGGTCATCTCGGCGGCCATCGGCGCGGCTGGCTCGGCGGCAGCGCTCACGGCGACCGGAGCCGCTTCCTTGGGGGCGAAGAGCTTCTCCAAGGCGCCGGCCTCGATGGGTGGCAGGAGCGGTGCCGGGGTACCGATCTCGTGCCTCTCGAGGTTGAAAGCGACGCCGTCATCCCAGTTCTTCGGTCGCACGTTGATCTGCGCGAATAGCTCTTCCGCAACCTTGGGGACGATTGGCTGAAGCATGGTTCCAAGGGCTTTCAGAACGTTCGCAAGCAACGTGACGTCCGCCAACGCCACGTCGGGGTCTGTCTTGAAAGTCTTGAACGGAGCGTGGCTCTGCATGTACGCGTTGGCCCAGAGTCCCATCGCCTCGATCTGCTGGACAGCGTACCTGTAGTTCAAGGTCTTGAAGCCCCGAAGGGCATTCCCGCAAGTCTCGGCGAGTGATGCCCGCGTGTCCGGCTCGATCGTCAGCGCGCCAATACGCCCGCTGAATCGGGTCTTGACGAAGGAAAGAACTCTATTGGCAAGATTTCCCACGTTGTTGACGAGCTGCGAGTTGACGCGGTTCTTCAGCTCGTCGAGCGAGAATTCGATGTCGTCAAGGGACGGTCCCAGGTTCGCCGCGAGGTAGTAGCGCAGGTACGCCGGGTCGAGGGCGTCCAGCCATTCGCGTGCGGTGATCATCCGGCCGCGAGACTTCGACATCTTCGCGCCGCCCAGGTTGAGCATGCCGTGGACGTGAACCTTCGTCGGGCGCGCGAGCCCGGCGGCGTGGAGCATGGCCGGCCAGAAGAGCGCGTGGAAGTAGACGATGTCCTTGCCGATGACGTGGACGACCTCGCCGTCGTCCGAATGCTCGCTGGTTCCTGTCCACCAGTGTCCGAGTTCCTGCCCACGCGCCTTCGCCTCGGTCTCGGCCGCGCTGATGTAGCCGATGGGCGCGTCGAGCCAGACGTAAAAATACTTGCCCGGTTGGTCAGGAATCTCGAAGCCGAAATAGGGGCCGTCGCGCGAGATGCACCAGTCCTGCAGCCCCTCGTCGATCCAGCGGGTGACGTAGTTGCGGACCTCCGGCTGTAGCGCCGGTGAGCTGGAGTACTCCCGCAGGAAGGGAGCGAAACCGCTCAGCTTGACGAACAGGTGCGTCGACTCTTTGCGCACGGGCCTGTTGCGGCAGAGGACGCAATACGGCTCCTCCAGATCGATCGGCTGGTACGTCTTGTTGCAGTTCTCGCAGACGTCGCCGTACTGGTCCCTCGCCTTGCACGAAGGACAGATGCCCTTGACGAATCGATCGGGCAGGAACCGCTGGTCATTCTCGCAATAGAATTGTTCGAGCGGCTTCTCGAAGACGTGCCCGCCCGCCTTCAGGCTGGCGTAGATGCGCTCGGCCCAGCGGCGGTTCTCCTCGGTGTTGGTGGACGAGTAGAGGTCGAACGAGACTTGGAAATCGCGGAAGTCGCGCTCGTGCTCGGTCCGATAGCGCTCGACCATCACTGCCGGTTCGAGGCCCTGTTTCTTCGCGTTCACCTCGATGGGCGTTCCATGGGTATCGGCAGCGCAGACGTAGAGCACGTCGCGCCCGAGGAGCCGATTGAAGCGCGCGTAGATGTCGCTCTGGATGTTCTCGACCAGGTGCCCCAGGTGGATGGGGCCGTTGGCGTAGGGCAGGGCGCTGGTGAGTAGCAGCGGTCTCGAGGACATCGTTCGCTCCCTTCGGGCTCGTTCGCCGCGCCGCTCGACGTTCGGGATGAGCGGTGCGAGAACGTGGACCGCTCCAGAACCACGGACTGCGGTGCGGCGCAACAAGAGCGAATCTAGGGCGTGTCGGCCGGCGGCGCTCCGGCTCCCCCTTCGGGGTCCCCGCCGGCACCGCTTCCGCCAGGCCGATGATGGCGGCGGCGCCGGTGATGGCGACCGCTCTTGGCGGGCGCCGGTGCTTCGGGGCTCTTCGCTCCCGCCGGCGGATGCGCCTCGGCCGCGCCCGCCGCCGGTTTCGCCTCCGGCCTCGCCTTCTGCGGCGTGGGCTCCACTTCCGGGGTCGCCGGAAGCCGGCGGGGGCGGGGCAGCGGCGGCGCGGACTTCGCTTCGGCGGCGATGGGCGGCGTGCCGGCGTCCCCTTCGAGCGGCGTCGCCGGGTGGGCCCGCGGATGGTGCGATCCCCGGCGCGGTCGAGGTGGCCCCGGCCGATCGGTCGCGTTCGGGGGGAGGCTCGCTGCTGCCGGCCCTCCGCGCGCGCTCTCGACCGGCGCCCGCGGGTCCCTCGGCATTCCAGGAGCGCCTCCATGAGGCTTGAGCGCTGCCGGAGATCGGCTCTGCTCATGCCGAGAAGATGCGCTCCCGGGTGGCGACGGTTCGGTTGGCGCCGATCGCCCCTGGGCCCGCAGGGGAGCTGCTGCGGCGGGAAGGCCCTCGGCGCTGGTCGCGACGGTACGGGGAGCGGCTGCCCTCCCGGAATCCTCCTGCGCTCCTGTCGTCACCGGAGCCGGCGTGCCGAGCGGAGAGATCTCCGTGGCCGGCAGCTCGACCGACTCGCCGCCGACCAGGACCCGTACCGTTCCCCGCAGCGCGTACACGTCGACGACCTTCCCCACGCCGCGCGGGCAGGTCACCTGCTTGCCGATTTTCGGCAGGCCCTTGCGCAGGTCCTTGTACGTCGCCTGTTCGTAGGCGAGGCAGCACAAGAGCCGCCCGCAGACGCCGGTGACGCTCTGCGGGTTGAGCGCGAGCCCCTGGTCCTTCGCCATCTTGATGCTGACCGGGGCGAATGCCCGCATCCAGGAGGAGCAGCAGGTTTCGCGCCCGCAGGGGCCGAGGGCGCCGAGAATCTTCGCCTCGTCGCGCGGGCCGACCACCCGCATCTCGACCCGCGTCCGCAGCCGCTGCGCGAGATCCCGCACCAGCGTGCGGAAGTCGACCCGCTCCTCGCTCGCGAAATAGAAGGTCACCTTCTCGTTCGAGTGCGCCCAGTCGGCCGCGATCAGCTTGATGTCGAGCTTGAGCTGGCGGGCCCGGGTCGCGCAGAAGACGAGCGCCTCCCGTTCATTCTCGCGATGGGACTTCTCCCGCGAGAGGTCCCGTTCGGTCGCCACGCGCACGACGCGGGCGCTCGGCGTCGAGGACCGCGCGCGCAGGGGCTCGGGCTGTGGCGTTCCCACCGTCCAGCCGAGCGCCTCGCCGTGCTCGGTCGGGACGACCACCCGGGTGCCGTGGGGGAGCTCGAGCGCGCCCGCGTCGAACTCTTGAACCGTCGCGGCCGCGCGGCGCAGTTGCACGCTGACGAACCGGCGCGGCGCCGGCTCGCTCGGGCTGGTTTCCTCGGTCGGCGCTGGTTCGCTCACCGCTTCTGGCTCGTCTCCCTCGGGGGAGCGAACCTCTTTATCGCCACCTGGCAGCCGGCACCACTGGAATCTCAAATGGCGGCGAGCCGTCGGGCGCTGGCGAGCTGGAACCGAATCATCGGAACGGTCCCGCGCCCCTCGTTCCGGCTCGTCCTGAACGCTCTCGGGCGGGCGGGAACCCGAGCCCGTCGCCGTTCGACTGCGCCGAGGGTGAGCGGTCCAGGACGGCGTGGCCCGTGCCCGGTCGTTCCCTCCCCGGCCACCTAGCGCGTGCCGGAGTTGGTCCAGACCATCCGCTCGAGGCCGGTGCTCTTGAACCCCCGCCGGCCGAGATAGTCGCGCGCCGTTCCGAGGCTCGCGCACAGCTCGACCTGCTTGCAGCCGAGCATGCGGGCGCGGGCGAGCGCGCGCTCGAGCAGTTCGCTGCCGATGCCGCGGCGCCGCATCGGCTCGGTGACGACGAGCGAGTCGATGTACGCCGCGCGGCCGCCGACCTCCAGGGTCGGCCGGTGTGCGAGCGCGACGAGGCCGACCCCCCGGTCGAGGGGGTCGACCGCGAGCAGGACTTCGATTTCCGGGTGCGAGACGATCCACGACAGCGCGCTCGACTGCTCGGAAACCGCAATCGCGATACCCAGCTCGCCCAGCAGGCGGTAGATCGAATCGCGGTCCCCCCGACGGGCCTGGCGAACCTTGATGCCGTCGGGCAGCGGCATGAGCGCCTCCCTTGCCTCGACGCGAAGGGTAGGCAGGCGCCACGGGGCGGGTCAATTTTTTCGTGCCCTGGCGCTCTCGCCGATCACCTCGTCGAGGGTCTGCCCCCGTTCGCGAAGCTTTCGCGCGAGCCCGCGGCTCAGCGCTCGGACGAACGTCGGGCCTTCGTAGATGAGGCCCGTGTAGATCTCGACCAGGCTGGCGCCGGCGCGAAACAGCTCCCAGGCGTCTTCCGCCGAGAGAACGCCACCGCTGCCGATGACCAGGAGCCGTCCCCCGCTGCGGGAGTACACCCGCTCGACCACCGCGCGCGCCCGGGACGCGAGCGGCGCGCCGGAGAGCCCGCCTGGGCCGCAGCGCTGCACCTTGTCGGGAGCGGTCACGAGCCCTTCGCGGGAGGTGGTGGTGTTGGTCGCAATCACCCCGGCGAGGCCCAGGTCGAGCGCGAGGTCGACCACGTCGTCCACCTCCGGGTCCAAGAGGTCTGGCGCGATCTTCACGAGCACCGGGAGCGGTTCGGCCCCTCGTTTCTTGGCGAGGGCGGCGTTCTGGCGGGTGATCGCCCCGAGCAGCCCGCGCAGCTCATCCTTCGCCTGGAGGTCGCGCAGCCCTGCGGTGTTGGGGGAGCTGACGTTCACCGCGAAATAGGTCGCGAACGGCCAGAGGCGCTCGAGGCTCTCCACGTAGTCGCCGGCCGCCTCCGCGTTGGGCGTCGCCTTCGACTTGCCGATGTTGACGCCGAGCACGGTCCGGCTCCGCGCCCGCGCGAGCGCTCTCGCCATCGCCTGCGCGCCCAGGTTGTTGAAGCCGAAGCGGTTGACGAGGGCCCGGTCGGCCGGAAGCCGGAAGAGCCGCGGGCGGGGGTTGCCCGGCTGCGGCCGAGCGGTGACGGTGCCGACCTCGACGAAGGAGAAGCCCAGCGCCGACAGGGCGTCGAACCACCGCGCGTCCTTGTCGAACCCGGCCGCGAGGCCGATGGGGCTGGCGAGCTCGCGCCCGAAGCGGCGGACCCGCAGGACCGGCTCGCGCGGGAAGAGCCGCCAGCGCACGAGCGCCCGGACGCAGGGCAGGCGCATCGAGAAGGCGAAGAGCGCCATGGCGAAGCGGTGGGCGCGCTCGGCGTCCAGGCAGAACAGGAGCGGTCTCAGGAAGCGTCGCCACATCGGCCGGTGCCTGGTCATGGGGAGAGGCAGCGCTCTTGCTCACTCCACGGCCAGATCCTTGAGCATGATCAGCGCGTCTTCGCCGTCTTCCTGGTAGTAGCGCCGCCGGACGCCGACCTCGCGATAGCCGAGGCTCCCGTAGAGCTTGAGCGCTGCCGTATTGGAGCGGCGCACTTCCAGGGTCGACAGCCGGGCGCCGTGGCGGTGGCCGTGCGCCTCGGCCTCGAGCATCAGGGTTCGGCCCGCGCCCCGGCGGCGGAAAGCGGGGTCGGTCGCGACGTTCAGGACGTGCAGCTCGTCGTGCACGAGCCAGAAGACGATGTAGCCGACGATTCGCTCGACCAGGTCCAGCGGCGCGAGGCCCGCGCGCTCCACCGCCAGCACTGCCCGCGACCAGTCGTGCTCGAGCTCGCGTCGCATCAGCTCGAAGCTCCAGGGATGCCGGTGCGCGCTCGACTCGATCCGCATCACCTCGTCGAGGTCCAAGACGCGCATCGGCCGCAGGTGGACCTCGTGGAGGGCGCGCGCGCTCATCTACCGCGACCCGTTCTTCGAGGCCCCGCTCTCCGAGGCGGAGACGGTGCCCGACAGCGGCGTGTCCAATCCGGGCTGGTCCAGGTCGCGAAGGATGCGGACGCGGGCGCGCGCGCGCACGTCGCGCACGAACGCGCGCGCGAGGCGGCGAAACTTCTCCTTCCAGAGCCGCGCCCGGATGTCGCCCGCCGCCTGGTCGAAGGTCGAGCCGTCGAAGTCCGCCCGGTGCAGCAGGTAGAAGGCGCGCACCTCGACGTCGGTGGGCCGCGACGCGAGCCGGAAGCGGCCGGCGAGGTAGCGCTCCACCCGGAGGTTGCGGCGGACGATGCCCGCGAGCATCGAGGGGTCGACGTCGAAGTCGGCCAGGAACTCGGCCAGCTCCTTGGGCCCCAGCCGGTCGCCGAGGTCCGACACCGCTGCCGCCACCTCGGACATCGACAGCGCGAAGACCTGCAACCGCTCGGCCTGCTCGTAGACGACGAGCCGGTCGATCAACCGGTCGAGCGCGGCCTTGAGCTCCGCGTTCGACATCGGCATCTGGAGGGTAGGACCGCCCTCGTCCAAGGCGCGCATCAGCCGCGCCTCCACCTCGAGCTGCGAGAGGAGAATCGGCCGGTTGTCGACCACCGCCACCACCTCGTCGGCGAGCTGCGGGGCCGCGCGCGCGAGGGCGGGCGGGACGAGGGCGATGAGGAAGAAGAGCCGGGCCACGACCCGAGAGCTTAAGGCGTCCGCCGCGGGCGAACGAACGGCCGCGAGGACCTAGGCCTTCTTCGCCCGCTCGATGAACGGCTGGATGAGCTCCATCGGCAAGGGGAAGATGGTGGTCGAGTTGTTGTCGGTGGCGATCTCCGCCAGGGTCTGCAAGTACCTGAGCTGGAGCGCTCCTGGGCTCGCGGTGATGCGGTCGGCCGCCTGGCTGAGCTTCTCGGCCGCCTGCAACTCGCCCTCGGCGGCGATGACCTTGGCCCGCCGCTCGCGCTCGGCCTCGGCCTGCGAGGCCATCGACCGCTGCATCTCCGGGGGGATGTCCACCGTCTTCACCTCGACGTTGGACACCTTGATCCCCCAGGGCTCGGTCTGGTTGTCGATGATCTCCTGGAGGATGTGGTTGACCTTCTCCCGGCTCGCGAGAAGCTCGTCGAGGTCGTGCTGGCCGAGAACGCTGCGGAGGGTCGTCTGGCCGAGCTGGCTCGTCGCGTAGAGGTAGTTCTCCACCTGGATCACCGCCTTGTCCGCCTGCACCACCCGGAAGTAGAGGACCGCGTTCACCTTGATGGAGACGTTGTCCTTGGTGATGACGTCCTGCGGCGGCACGTCGCGGGCGATGGTGCGCAGGTCGACGACCACCAGCCGGTCGACGAAGGGGATGATCCACTTCGGGCCGGCGGTCTTGTTGCCGACGTAGCGGCCGAGCCGGAAGACGACGCCGGTCTCGTACTCGTTGATGACGCGAAAGCCCTTGACGAACAAGAGGACGAGCAAGGCGAGCGGGATCAAGATGCCGAGGGGACCCATGACGACTCCGAAAAAGGGGTGACGACCCCACCTTGCGGGTGGTTGAGGCCAGGGCCTTCTAGCACTTCGGACGGGGCCGTGGGGCGCTCTTGGACGCCTTCGGGCGGGTCGCGGGCGCCTTTCGAGGCCGGGCGCCCCGGGGTCTCGCCACCGGGGCCGGCGGGGTGGACGCCGGGCCGGAGACGAAGAAAGCTGTTTTCAAGGCGCGCGGGATGGCCTATAGGTGGCGACCTTCCGGCGACGGGGCCGGCAATCGACGGCGCGACTCTTTGGCGAGCGCGCGGTTTCACTCAAAGGAGAGAGGAACAAGATGGCGAAGGCAGCGGCAAAGACCGGCGTGAAGAAAGCGAGCGGCAAGCTGACGAAGGCGGGGCTCATCACCGCCATCGCCGACCAGCTCGGCGAGGAGACCTCCCGCAAGCAGGTCAAGAGCGTTCTCGAGACCCTCACGGACATCGGCCACAAGGAGCTGAAGAAGAGCGGCATCTTCGTCCTTCCGGGCTTCGCGAAGTACGTGGTGGTCAAGCGGCCGGCGAGGCCGGCGCGCGAGGGCATCAACCCGTTCACCAAGGAGAAGACGACGTTCGCGGCGAAGCCGGCGACCAAGGTCGTGCGCGCCCGCCCGGTGAAGGCCCTCAAGGACGCGATCCAGGGCTAGGGCTTGCGGTAGCGCTCCCGGTCACCAGGACCGGAGCGGCTGAACAGAACGGCTGATGAGACCGTGGTGGCTTCGGGCGCTCAGGCTCGAAGCCACCATGCGTTTCTCCTCTCCACGAGGCGTGCCGCGCCTCGAGAATCAGCCTTCACCGGCTTTCCGGTTCGCATGGCGCGGGCTGACGCTCCGCGACCCAAACCGCAGGATGGGTGAGGCGGAGCCCATCACCTGGGCGCTCGCGGGAGACGATGGGCTCCGCTGCCGCTCCGCTCATCCGACGAGACGGCGCGCCGGGCCGAGAGTCTGCGGCGGCACGAGGGTCTTGCGGCTCAGGAGATCAGTTGCCTCGAGCGCTGAACCTGAGCGAACCCGAAGCCCATCAGCCTTCTTCGAGACGCGCCTGGACCTCGGCCCACCGTTCGTAGAGCGCTTCCAGCTCCGCCCGGGCGCTCCGGTAGGCCGACAGGTGCGGCTTCGCCCGCTCGAAGTCGGCGAAGAGCTCCGGGGTGGCGAGGGCGGCCTCGGATTCCTTCGCGACCCGCTCCAGCTCGGCGATGCGGCGCTCCAGCCGGGCGACCTCCTCGCGCAGAGGCCGCTCGCGAGCGCTCCTGGCCTGCCGCGCCTCTGCCTCCAGGCGTTTGCGCTCCTTCTCACCTGCGGCGGCCCGGCTCGGCGTCTGGCTCCCGCCCGGCGGGAGCGCAGCCGGCCCCTGGAGGCGCAGGTGGCTCCAGTAGTCGTCCAGGTTCCCCGGCCACTCGTGCACCCGCCGGTCCTTCACCTCCCAGGTCCTGGTCGCGAGCTGGTTGACGAAGGAGAGGTTGTGGGACACGAAGACGAGCGTGCCGCCGTAGTCCGCGAGCGCGCGGATGAGGGCCTCCGAGGAGTCCAGGTCGAGGTGGTTCGTCGGCTCGTCCATCAGGAGCAGGTTCGAGGGCACGACGAGGAGCCGCGCCAGCGCGACCCGCGCCCGCTCGCCGCCCGAAAGAACGGAGATCGTCTTGTCGACGTCGTCGCCGGAGAACAGGAACGCGCCGAGGACGCCGCGGACGAAGGAAGGTGGCTTGTCCGGAACGAGCTGAGCGATTTCGTCGAGAACGGTCTTCATCGGGTCGAGCTGGGCGGAGTGGTGCTGCGCGAAATAGCCGATGGAGACGTGGGGTCCCGGAGCGACGGCGCCCGCGTCGGGCACGAGCTCTCCGGCGGCGATTCTGAGGAGCGTCGTCTTCCCCGCGCCGTTGGCCCCGACGATGGCGATGCGCTCGCCGCGCAAGACCTTGAGCGAGAGGCCCTCGAACACCACGTGGCCGCCGAAGCGGTGCCCGACGGCCTCGAGCCGCAGCACCTCGCGGCCGGAGCGCGCCACCTCGGGGAATCGGAACTGGACGGTCTTGCGCTCCGCGAGCGTCTCGATCCGCTCCTCGCGCTCGAGCATCCTCTCCCGGCTCTGGACCTGCCTCGCCTTGGTCGCCTTGGCGCGAAAGCGCTCGATGAAGGCTTCGGTCTCCGCCCGCTTCTTCGCCTGCCGCTCGGCCCGGCTCCGCAGTTGCTCCGCCTCCCGGGAGCGCTGCTGCCGATAGGCGTCGTAGTCGCCCGGGTAGCTGCGCAGCCCTTCCGGCTCGAAGGAGAGGACCCGCGCGATCTGCCGGTTCAGGAAGTCCCGGTCGTGGCTGACGAGAACGATGGCGTGACGGGTCTTCTGGAGGAATTCGTCGAACCAGGCGAGGCTCGGCACGTCCAGGTGGTTCGTCGGCTCGTCGAGCAGGAGCAGGTCCGGATCGGTCAAGAGGAGACCGGCGAGGGCGGCCCGCATCTTCCAGCCTCCCGAGAGCTCTCCCGTGGGGCGTTCGAGCTCACCGGGACCGAAGCCGAGTCCCAGCAGAATCTCCTCCGCGCGATGGCGTCCGAACCGGGCGTCGAAGTGCGCCAGGAGGTCCTCGAGGTCGGCGAGCCGCTGCGCCAGGTCGAGCTGCTCGGCTTCATCGGTCTCGGTCAGTAGCGCCGCTTCTATCTCCTCGTGCTCGGTGGTGAGCTTCAACCGGCCCGGAACCTGCCGCATCACCGCCTCGGCGAGTGGCCCGTCGGGAACGTTCGACAGCTCCTGCGGCAGGTAGGCGACACGGGTGCCGCTCACCCGCTGCACCTCGCCGGAGTCGGGCTCCAGCTCGCCCGCGAGCAGGCGCAGGAGCGTCGATTTGCCGGCGCCGTTCGGGCCGACGAGCCCGACGCGGTCGGTCGGGGACAGCGCGAACGACTCCTCGTCGAGCAGGATCTTCGGACCGTGACGCACGCTGAGCGCCTGGGCGAAGACGAGGCTCATGCCCCGCCCTTAACATGGGCCGCGCCGGGCGCGCTGCTGCTTGACGCCAGCCGAGGCGCCGCGCTATCTCGACCTCCAGCGCCGGAGTGGCGGAACGGTAGACGCGCCGGACTCAAAATCCGGTACCCGCAAGGGTGTGTGGGTTCGATTCCCTCCTCCGGTACCAATTCCGCGCCAGCCCTTTCGTAGACCGACGCCGGTCTCGGCCAGCGAAAGGGCTATCGTTTCGCTCGAAGCGGAGGGTCGGCCGGCCGTCGTCCAGAGAGCCGGAAGCCCGCTGGGTGGAGCGTCGCGGCGATGGACCTGCGTCTCTACGCGCATCGCGGGGCGTCGCGGCGCCTGCCGGAGAACACGCTGCCGGCGTTCGAGCGGGGCCTTTCCGACGGCGCGACCGCGCTCGAGCTGGACGTGCATCGAACGGCGGATGGCGCGGTGGTCGTGTCGCACGACGCGGACGGACGCCGGATGGCGGGCACGGCGCAGTCGATCGCGGCGACGCCGCTGGATGCGCTCCGCCGCTGGGACGCGGGCTGGGGCTTCGTCGACCGGGCCGGGGGGCGCCCCTTCGCCGGGCAGGGCTTCACGATTCCCACGTTCGAAGAGGTGTTGCAGGCCTTTCCAGCGACGCCGCTGAATGTCGACCTCAAGGATCCCGACGCGCGGCTCGTGCGGTCGGCCGTCGAGCTCGTCGCGCGCGCGGGCGCGGACGCGCGGGTGACGCTCGCGAGCTTCGAGGGAGCGAATCTCGCGGAGGTCCGGCGGCTGGGCTATCGGGGGCCGGCAGCGCTGTCGCCCAACGCGGCGCGCTGGCTGGTGCTCGCCCCGCGATGGCTGTCGACCCTGGTTCGGCCCCGCGGCGACGCGCTTGAGGTGCCGCCGCGGACGGGGCGCTTCCGGCTCGACCGGCCGAAGCTGATTGCCCAGGCCCATGCGCTCGGCCTCCGGGTCGACTTCTGGGTCGTCGACGATCCGGCGCAGGCGAGGCAGCTCTGGACCGCGGGCGCCGACGGAATCGTGACCAACGATCCGGCCGCGATCGCACCGGTCTTCCAGGAGCAACGCGCCGCCCGCGATCGCGCCAGAACGGGGGGACCCGCCGGCTAGCGCTCGGGCATCACCAGGCCCGCGAGGCCTTGTTTCGACGCGGCGGATGCGCGCAGGCCGTCGGCTTCGACCTTCTTCGCGAAGTGACCGACGCGCACCCGGTAGTACCGTCCCTTGCCGGGGATTTGCGCGGTCACGACGTAGGCCGGGTAGCCATCCGCCACCAGCTTTCCCGCGAGCTTCTCCGCCTCGGCGATGCTCGGCGACGCACCGAACTGAACGCACCAGGAGCGTTGTTTCGGGCCTCCCGCGGGGGCGGCGGCGCTGGCGGCCGAACGGAGGGCGGGAGCGGTGTGGATCGGCGTCACCGCTGCCGGTGGCAGAGAGGCGGGCTTGGCCGGCGCGGCCGCTGTGACGACCGCAGGCGCGGCGACGTCTGCGGCCCGGTGGACGGCAGCGGTCTCGGAGGGTGCCGCGGGGGCCTTGGGCGTCGGGACGAGCGGAGGGGTCAACGTCCACGGCGGGGTGGGCGGGGAGGCGGTGGCCACGCGGTCCGGCGCTGGCTTGGCCGGCGGCGCTTTCGAGACGCGGTGGTCAGCAGGATTGGTCTTGCGGGGCGCTGGCGGCCAGGAGGCGGCCACCGCGTTCGGGTCGCCCTTCACGAGCGTCTGCTGGAAGGTAAAACCGGTGTCGGAAAGCGAAGGCGCTGCCGGCCGGTCATCGAGCTGCTTCAAGTCCGACGCGGTCGGCGTCGAAGGCGGCGCGGAGGCGAGCCGCTGCCCGAACCCGACGCCCAAGGCGAACACGACCGCCAGCGCGATGAGCGAGCCGGTGAGGATGCCGGTGACTTGGCGGCGGTCGAGGGAAATCTCGATGGGGTCGTTGGCGCGCGACGACATGAGCCCAAGCTGCTCCAGAAAGACCGCCCACACTGTATCCGCGCGGCTCGCCCGCTCAAGTTTTCTTCTCGCGCCGAGGCTTTCACCCCCGCCGCCGCAGACCGAGCAGCTCCCGCGCCTCGTCGGGGGTCGCCAGCTCCCGCCCGAGCTCGCCGGCGATTCTCCGGGCCTCGGCGCACAGCTCCCAGGACCCGCGCGCCAGAACGCCCTTGCGCAGGTAGATGTTGTCTTCGAGCCCCACGCGAGCGTTCCCGCCGAGCGAGAGCGCTAGCCGCACCATGGAGAGCTGGTGCCGGCCGACCCCGGCGATGCCGAACGTCGACCCGGCCGGCAGCTCGCTGGCGAAGAGCCGCACCCGCGCCTCGCTCGGTTGCATCCCGCCCTTGACGCCGAGCACGAATTGGACGTGGAAGGGGCGCGTCAGAAGACCTTCTTTTTCGAGAATCAGCGCGTTGTCCAAGTGCCCCAGCTCGTACAGCTCGAGCTCCGGCGTCACGCCCGCGTCGCGGATCAATGCGGCCATCCGCCGGAGCAAGGGGAACGGGTTCTCGAAGACTTCGTCGCCGAAGTTCAGGCTCCCGCAGTTGAGCGTCGCCATCTCCGGTTTGAGCGAGACCGGTTGCCCGCGCTCCTCAGCCGTCATTCCCACCGCGCCGCCGGTCGAGGTCTGAATGACGACGTCGGTGCGCTTCTGGATTTCCTCGATGGCGCGGGCGAACAGCTCGGTGCGCTGGGAGGGCCGGCCGTCCGGCTCGCGCACGTGCAGGTGGACGATGGCCGCCCCTTGCTCGCGACACCTGGCCGCCTCGATGCCGATTTCTTCGGCGGTAATCGGCAGGTTCGGGTTCTGCGCGCGCGTCGTTTCCGCGCCGACGATGGCCGCGGTGAGGATGGGCTGGGTCATGGATTCTCCGCGCTACACGAATGCGATCCAGGTAAGCGAGAGCGCTGGCGATCGTCAGGGGGGCCCCGAGGGGGCGGCGAGCCGCTGCTTGTCCTTCGGCACCACGCAGGTGCCGACCGCCCGGCAGACGACGACCGGCTCCGCGAGCACCTCGGCGGCGCTGTCGGAGAGCTCGGGACGCGGCCGAACGACCTTGCGCGCCTCGAACCGCATCTCCCGCGACGTGTTGCCGATCCGCACGATCTCCCCGCCGACTTCCAGGTAGTCGCCGGCGAAGACCGGAGCGAGAAACTCGACCTGCGAGTAGGCCCGGAAGAGCCCCTCGTCGCCGTCCAGGCGGATGAGCAGCTCGGTCGCGACGTCGCCGAAGAGCGCGAGCACGCGGGCGCCGTCGACGAGGTTCCCCCCGTAGTGCGCGTCGGCCTGGCTCAGGCGCAGGCGAAGAAGAGCGGTCGGCATCGCGCTGGGCATGGCCCGAGAAGATGCACCGGGCACGCGCGTCCCGCAATGGCGCCGAGCTCCGGTCTAGAACGCTTCCTTCTCGCCCGGCCCGAGGCTGTCGGCGAAGGGTTGCAGCCCCAACCGCTTGATCTTCTCCACCAGCGTCGTCCGGTTGAGGCCGAGAATCTGGGAGGCGCGGTTCTTGTTGCCGTGGCTCTGCTTGAGCGCCAGGCGAATCAGCTCGACCTCCAGACGGTTGAGCTCCGCGTTCAAGTTCATGCTTCGCGCCTCGGCCCCGAAGCCCGGGAGCGCTGCTGGCAAGACCGTTTCGCGCAGGACGCTCGGCAGGTCCTCGACGGTGATCGGGCCGGAGTCCTTGAGCACCGAGATGCGCTCGATGAGGTGCTCGAGCTCGCGGACGTTGCCCGGCCAGGAATAGCGGCGCATCGCCTCCAGGCATTCGTCGCCGGGCGGCAGGAGCTTGGTCTCGCGGTCGCGATTTCGCTCGGCGACGAAGGTTTCGCAGAGGAGCTGGAGGTCCTCTGGCCGCTCGCGCAGGGTCGGCACCAGCACCGGCACCACGTTGAGCCGGTAGAACAGGTCCTCCCGGAATTTGCCCTCGCGCACCGCGCGCGAGAGGTCCCGGTGGGTGGCCGCGAGGACCCGGAAGTCCCCTTTCTTCGCCTTGCTCGCCCCCACTGGTTGGTAGGTGCGCTCCTGGAGAACGCGAAGGAGCTTCACCTGCAAGGCCGGCGGCGTCTCGCCGATCTCGTCGAGGAAGACGGTGCCGCCCTCGGCGACCTCGAAATGGCCGGCGCGGGTCGCGGTGGCGCCGGTGAACGCGCCCTTGACGTGGCCGAAGAGCTCGCTTTCGAAGAGCGACTCGGGAATCGCGCCGCAGTGGACCGGCACGAAGGCCCGGTTGCGGCGCGGCGAGCGCTCGTGAATCGCCCGCGCGACCAGCTCCTTGCCGGTACCGCTGTCGCCGAGGATGAGCGCTGTCGCATCGCTCTGAGCGAGCCGGCCGATGAGCGTCTTCAGCTCCTGCATCACGATCGAATCGCCGACCAGGCGGGCCATCGCCTCGCCGACGGGCGCGCGCACCAGGCGCCCGCGACGGTGTTCGACGGCCAGAAGCTGGGCGCGTTTGACCTCGAGGAGGAACGCCGGCGGATCGAACGGTTTTTCCAGGAAGTTGTAGGCGCCGAGCTTGAGCGCGGCGACCGCGTCGGCCACCTCGCCGTAAGCGGTCAGGACGATGACCTCGATTTCCGGGGCGTGCTCGCGCACGAACCGGAGCAGGTCGAGACCGCTCGCCTCCGGCATCCGCAGGTCGCTGATGATGATGTCGATGGGCGGGACGGCCTGGGGAGCATCAGCCCAGCCGGAGGGCAGGCCGATGCTCCTCGCGACCAGGGCCATCGCCGTCCGCCCGTCGGGCGCTTCGAGGATCTGGAAGCCCTCGGGCGCGAGCAGCCGACGCAGGCTCGCCCTGAGCGCCCACTCGTCGTCGACGAGCAGAATCGTCATCGGCCGCAGCTCGTCGCCGCTCGTCACCGCCGTCGTCGGGCTCATCTGCGGCGAGCATAGCGGAAGACGCGCAGCGGCGGGAGGCGCCTGCGGCCCGCCCGACGGATCGGACCGATCGGTCGGATCGGTCGGATCGGACTGGCCGCTTGCCGGCGCGCGAAAGTCCGGCCAGCCGATCAGCCGAGCGCGCCCGGAAGCGGTGTGCCCAAAGCGGCAGCGCTCTCGGCCGGCTCGTTCTTCGCTTCGCCCAGGTGCCGGTGGACCTTCATCGAGCAGAACCGGGGCCCGCACATCGAGCAGAACTCGGCGCTCTTGAAGGCGTCCTGCGGAAGCGTCTCGTCGTGCATCCGGCGGGCGGTCTCGGGGTCGAGGGAGAGCGTGAACTGGGTGTTCCAGTCGAAGGCGTAGCGGGCGCGGCTCAAGGCGTCGTCGCGGTCGCGCGCGCCCGCCCGCCCGCGCGCGACGTCGGCGGCGTGCGCGGCGATCTTGTAGGCGACCATCCCCTGGCGCACGTCGTCCAGGTTCGGCAGGCCGAGGTGTTCCTTGGGCGTCACGTAGCAGAGCATGGCGGCACCGTACCAGCCCGCCATCGCCGCGCCGATGGCGCTCGTGATGTGGTCGTAGCCGGGCGCGATGTCGGTGACGAGCGGGCCGAGGACGTAGAACGGCGCCTCGTCGCACCAGGCGGCTTCGAGGCGGATGTTCTCCTCGATGAGGTGCATCGGCACGTGGCCGGGGCCTTCGACCATCACCTGGACGTCGTGGGCCCAGGCGCGGCGGGTCAGCTCGCCCAGGGTCTTGAGCTCGGAAAGCTGCGCCTCGTCGTTCGCGTCGGCGAGGCAGCCGGGCCGGAGCGAGTCGCCGAGCGAGAAGGCGACGTCGTACTTCTTGAAGATTTCGCAGAGGTCGTCGAACCGTTCGTAGAGCGGGTTCTCGCGGTCGTGGGCGAGCATCCACTCCGCGAGGAGCGCGCCGCCGCGGCTGACGATGCCGGTGAGCCGGTGCGCTACCAGGGGGAGGTAGCGCTTCAGGACACCAGCGTGGATGGTCATGTAATCCACGCCCTGCTTCGCCTGCTCCTCGATGACGCCGAGGATGTCGTCGGCCGTCAGGTCGTCGACCCGCCGCACTCGCTGCACCGCCTCGTAGATCGGCACGGTCCCGATGGGCACCTTCGACGCGCGCAGGATCGCGTCGCGAATGCGGGGGATGTCGCCGCCGGTGGAGAGGTCCATCACCGTGTCGGCGCCGAGCCCGATGGCGACCTTGAGCTTGCGAATCTCCTCGTCGATGTCGCTCGAGACCTGGCTGTTGCCGAGGTTCGCGTTGACCTTGCAGCGGGCGGCGACGCCGATGGCCATCGGCTCCGCCTCGGGGTGGCGCATGTTCGCCGGAATGATCATCCGGCCGCGGGCGACCTCGCTGCGCACGAGCTCCGGCGAGAGCTTCTCGCGCGAGGCGACGTGCTGCATCTCCTCGGTGACGACGCCGGAGCGCGCGAAGTGCATCTGGGTGACGTTCGGCTGGCCCTCGCGGCGGCGGACCCACTCGTGGCGCATCGGAAAGACTCCCGCCGGTGATGGAGGCCGGCACGAAAGGGTCAGCGAGATACCGACGGGATGCCGGCAAGTCAAGGCGGGCGCGCTGGCTCAGCCCTTCGGGCGGCGGCGCTTCGGCTTCTTAGGAGCGGACTCGGGCTTCGGCACCGCTCCCGCCAGGTCCGCCGGCCACAACAGGTCGAGGTCGAGCTCGATCGCGTCGAACGGCTGCGCGCGGACCTTGCCGCCTTCGCTGAAGAACGACCGCTGGGCCCATTTTCCGCGGGCCAGCTCCCAGACGGTCAGCGTCTTCTCCAATGGCTCGAGGAACCACAGCCAACGCACGCCATGGCGCGCGTAGTACGGCATTTTCTCGACACGGTCGTAACGTTTCGTCGAGGGCGAGAGAACCTCGCATACCCAGTCGGGTACTACGCGAATAGGCTCGTCTGGGGATTGTGCGGCGAAGCGCTCGCGCTTCCATCCGGCAACATCGGGGTCGGCCTCATCGCCCGGCTCCAACTCGACGCCTGGCTCAACCAAGATGACCCAGCCTCCAGGACCACTGACACCGAGGTCGAACCCGGAGTCGATCAGTGTTCCGAGCCGCGCCTCAGCGTGCGAGTGACGTGGGCGAGGACGCGGGCTGACGTGCAACTCGCCGTCGAGAATCTCGCCGACCACGTTTTCGGGAAGAGACTCGAACACGGCGCGAACCGTGCGGGCGACCTTGCGCACGGCGGCAGTGGACGACCGCATCTGACGCCTCCGTCTCGAAGAATAGCGCGAGGTCGCCTACTTCGTCTGAATCCGCGCCAAGTCCGCGATGGGCGCGAAGAGCTGCTGGACCTCGCGCACGAGCCGCAGGCGATTCTGCTTGATCGCCGGATCTTCGGCCATCACCAGCACCTGGTCGAAGAAGAGGTCGACGGCCGGCCGTAGCTCTGCGAGGGCCAAGAGCGCTCTCGTGTAGTCGCCCGAGCGCACGGCCGCTTCCACCTGGGCTCGGGCAGCGCTGGTGGCCTGCTGGAGCGCTTCCTCCGGGGGGTCGCGAAAGAGCGTCGGATCGACGGGCCCGGGCACCAGGTCCTTCGCCTGCTTGGTGATGATGTTCGAAGCTCGCGCGAAGGCGACCGCGATCGACTTGAAGTCGCTGCGCTGGGTCATCTGATTCAGCGCATGGCCTCGTCGATAAGCGTCGGTAATGTCATCGAACCCCGCGGCCAGCACCGCCTCGACGATGTCGGGCGGCCAGAACCCCTTGAGCTCACCCGATCGGAAGTTGCTCCAGTCGGCCTTGAGCCGGCCGCGGAAGAAGTCGAGCACCTGCGCTTTCGCTTCCCCGCGGTCCAGGAGCTCGGGCTTCGGCTTTCGCTCCTTGCCGTCCTTGTCCTTCTTCGGCTCCGGTGGCGGCAGCTTCTCGAACCGGTGGTAATGGTGCTCGAGAGCGGTGTCGAGGAGCGCAGAGAGGCTCAGCCGATACTCTTTGTCGATGACGATGCGGATGATGCCCAGGCAGGCGCGGCGCAGGGCGAAGGGGTCGTTGGCGCCGGTGGGCGATTTCCCGATGGCGAAGATGCCGCTGATGGTGTCGAGCCGGTCGGCGATGCCGACGATGGCGCCGAGGTCGCCGGTCGGAAGCCCATCGGCGGCGCTCCTGGGGAGGTAATGCTCGAAGATGCCCGCCGCGACCTCGTCGCGCTCGCCATCGTGCCGTGCGTACTCGCGGCCCATCACCCCCTGGAGGTCGGGAAATTCGCCCACCATGCCGCACGTCAGGTCGGCCTTGCACAAGGTCGCGGTGCGCTCGACCGCGTCGAGGTCCTCGCGGCCGATCGCCCGGGCGATTTCCTTCGACAGGTGCAGGATCCGTTCGGTCTTGTCGAAGACGCTCCCGAGCTTTTCCTGAAACGTCACGCGTCTGAGGTCGCTCACGCGTGACGCGAGCGTGCGCGCGCGATCCTCGTCGAAGAAGAAGCGCGCATCGGCGAGCCGCGCTCGCAAGACCCGTTCGTAGCCCCGGCGGGAAACGCTGTCGTCTTTCACCGGCGTGTTGGCGATGGCGACGAAGCGTGGCAGGAGCTTTCCGTCAGCGCTCTCGATGGACGCGTACTTCTGGTGGCCGCGCATCTCGCTCACCAGCACCTCGCGCGGCATGTCGAGCGCGTCGGCGCCGAACGAGCCGAGCACGCCCGTCGGCCACTCCACGAGCCCGCAGAGCGTGTCGACGAGCTCCGGATCCTCGACCCGCCGGCCGCCCGCTTCGGCCGCGAGCCGGTCGATCTCCGCGACGATGCGCTCCCGCCTCTCGGCAACGCTGCCGAGCACCTTCGCCTCCCGCAGCTTCGGGAGGTAGTCGGCGATGCCGCCAAACTGCACCGGTCCCGGCGAGAGGAAGCGGTGCCCCCGGCTGAGGCCGGTCGCGGCGACGTCGCCGAACTCGACCGGCACCACCTCGCCGCCGAAGACCGCGACGATCCACCGCACCGGTCTCGGAAAGCCCACCGACTCGTTCCCCCAGCGCATCAACTTGCGGTTCTCGCTCGCCTTCTGGATGAGGCGCTGGAAGAGGTCCGGCAAGAGCCCGAAGGTCGGTTGCCCGGCGACCTTGCGACGCGCGACGAGGCGACCGTTCTCGCGCTCGAGCTCGGCGATCGCGACGCCCCACTTGCGCGCGAAGCCCTCGGCGGCCTTGGTCGGGCGGCCCTCGGCGTCGAACGCGCTCTGGAGCGCCGGACCTTCGCCGCGCTCTTCGACGTCCTCGGCCCGGTCGGCCACGTCCTCGACGAGCAGCGCGAGCCGCCGCGGCGTGCCGTGCGCCTGCGCTTCCCCGTGGCGGATGCGCAGCCGCTTGGCTTCCTCGCGCCAGGCCGACTCAAGCGCTCGTAGCGCCGGGACGATGAACGACGCCGGCAGCTCCTCGCAGCCGAGCTCGAAGATCAGTTCCGATGGCATCCGTTGGCTCCAGGGGACGAACTTGGCGGCGATATCTACGTCGGAAGGACCCGTGCGCGCACGGTTTTTCGCGGAGCCGGAGCGGCTCCCTAATCCGATCAGACCGATCCGTCGGATCGGACCGATCGGTCTCACCCGACCCGCGACCGGCGTGCGGCGACCTCGCAACCGCCTTCGACCGCCGCTTGGTTGTTGGCCTTCGCCGGTTTCAGAACAGCGCTTCGACCAGGCGGTTGAGCAGCGCGGTCGCCTCCGGCGCGAAGAGCGCCAGCGGAACGGCGACCGAGAGCCCTGTCGCCAAGCTCGCCCGCGGCCGCCCGGCCGGTCGGCTTCCGCCGTGGCGGACCGCTTCCAGGAGCACGCCGGTGGTCCCGGCGAACACGAGCGCTGCCGCCGGGGGAGCGCCCGCCACGACGAACGACGCGAAGAGCAAGGCGGCGGCGAGGAGGTTCACCAGGTCGCGCAGGTTCGACGCCCAGCGAGAGCGCGCCTCGCGGGCGCGCAAGCGGAAGGCGACCGACTGGAGCTGCACGAAGACGACCACGGCGCCGGCGACCACGAACGTCGCCAGCGTCCGCGCGACCACGTCGAGCGCTCGGGCGGAGCCCAACATCCGAGCACGATCTACCCACCGCGCGGGGCCGGCGCCAACCGTGTTATTCGAGGGAGCCATGTCTCGTTCGGCGCTCGTCCTTCTTCTCCTGTGCGCGTGCATCGAGCGGCCGCAGTCTCCCCGGGCCCAGGCGCAGCTCATCGACCGGTCGCGGCTGGGCGGCGTCGTGCTCGCGCGGGCGCCGGCGGTGGCGCATCCGGTGGGCGCCATCTTCAACGGCGAAATCGAGCTCGTCGGCTACGACGTCTCGCCTGAGCCGGCCCGGCGAGGGGCGCCGGTGCTGGTCACCTTCTACTGGCGGGCGCTCGACGAGGTCAGCGACGACTGGAAGGTCTTCGTCCACCTGGAGAACGCGGCGAGCGGGATGTCGCGGATCATCGCGGACCACTGGCCGGCCCAAGGGCGGTACCACACGAACTGGTGGCGCAAGGGCGACGTCGTGAAGGACGAGTGGACGTTCTTCGCGCCAGTCGCGGTCGACCAGGTCGAGGTGTGGACGGGCTTCTACATCGGCGACCTGCGCTTGGCGCTGTCGAATCCCGGTCGCGGCTCGACGGACGGCCAGAATCGGGTCCGGGTGGGGACCATCCAACTACGGTAGCGCTCGGCCATTTGACAGCACCCCGGCCACGGCTTCATCGTGCCTTCCCGCGTTTTTTCTGTGCCGGGAGCCCCAACGATGACCGCACACCACATTCTCGGATCCTGGCCCCGCGCGGGCCGCTGGCGCGCCTTGGCCGTGGTCGCGCTCCTGGTCGCGGCGGGCGCCTGCGACTGCAACGGCACCAAGCTGAACCAGGCGTCGACCGGCGTCACGCTGGTCGATCCGCCGGGAACGCCCGACCAGATCGAGCGGACCATCGACTTCGGCACGGTGACGGTCGAGACGCTGCACACGCACGAAATCGTGCTGCGAAACGACGGCACGGTGTCGGCGCGCATCACCAAGGTGCAGCTCATCACGCACAACACGGACGTCTACCTGACGAACACCAATCCGCTCCCGCTGCTCCAGACGAAAGAGACCTTCACGATGGAAGTGCGGTGGCTGCCGGCGGCGGTCGAGACCTTGAGCGGGCAAGTCGTGATCGAGACCGATTCGCCCTCGACGCCGAAGTACCTCATCGACCTCAAAGGGAAGGCGGCGACGACGAAGATCGACGTCTGCTCGACCGACCAGAACGGCAAGGAAATCTGCGTCAGCACGGCGCCCGGCGGCCATCTCGTGGTGCCGCTCGGGTCGGCGAGGCCGGGCACCACCGCGCAAAAGCCGCTCGTGATCAAGGACCTGGGCGACGCGACCTTGACGGTGACTCGGGTCGCGCCGACGTCGGCGACGACGACCGAAATCACGACCGTCGCGGCGGCCGGCGTCAACCCGCGTTCGGACGGCTCGTTCGACGTCGCCGCGCAGAAGAGCGCCACCTACGACGTGAACTTCAAGCCGATCATCGGCGGTCCGGTCGACGGGTTCATCGAGATCCTGAGCGATGATCCGAACCAGCCGCAGATTCTGGTCGAGGTGACCGCGATGGGCGACGCGGCGCACCTGTGCGTCGTGCCGAGCTCTTTGTCCCTCGACTTCGGCGACGTGAACGTGGGCACGACCGCGCACGCGCCGGCGCCGGGCATCGAGCTGTCGAGCTGCGGAACCGAGCCGGTCACCATCTACAAGCTCGCGCTCCTGAACCCCGACAATGCGCCGGACGTGTTCGGGATGTCGGGCACGCCGAGCCTGCCGGCGACGCTCAACCCCGGCGACAAGATCGACCTCGACATGACCTACTCGCCGACCGCGATGGAGGATGACGACGGGCAGCTCAACATCTGGATTCACGACCCGACCGCGGCGAACGCCTCGCTCAAGCAGGACGGGTGGGTGACGCTGCACGGCCGGGGCGTCGAATGTCTGCTCCAGGCGGTCCCGAACCCGGTCGACTTCGGAGACGTGCCGGTGGCGGCGGGCTCGACCGCGGTGCGGACGGTCAGCGTGCGGGCGGTCGGGTCGGGCGAGTGCCAGATCACCGATGCGAGGATGCCGAACGCGCCCTTCGCGGTGGTGAAGGCGCCGACCCTGCCGTTGACGCTGCCGCCGGGGCAGACGACGACCTACCAGGTCTCGTTCACGCCGACGAGCACGGGCCAGGCGACGGACAAGCTCTCCCTCGTCGACAGCGCCGGCACTCTGGACATCGACCTCATCGGCAACGGGGCGCAAGCGCCGCCGTGCGACCTCGTCGCGCAGCCGCCGAGCGTCACCTTCGCGAACGCCTCGACCGGTTCGAGCACCACGCAGAACGTGATCGTCAAGAACATCGGGTCGAGCGACTGCGACATCCGGCAGGGCGGCATGACCGCGAGCTCGTCCCCGGACTTCACCGCGACGATTCCCGGCGGCATCGGGGCCTCGGTCCCGGCTGGCGGCACGATGACGGTTCCGGTGACCTTCAAGCCGACCACTTCGGGCACCGCGACCGGCACGCTGGAAATCGTCTACGACGACCCGAACACCTGCTCTGGCTTCAACTGCGGGCCGTGCATGGGGCCGCCGCTCCCCTGCACCGGTCCTAAGCTCGACGTGCCGATTCAGGGTGGCACGCTCGCGCCGGCGATCTGCATCTATCCGACGGAGCTCGACTGGAGTTCGGTGGCGCCCGGCAACTCGGCGCCGCGCTCGTTCACCATCACCTCCTGCGGGGCGGGAGCGCTCGCGCTCAACGGCATCACCCTCGCCGCCGGCTCTTCGCGCGCGTTCGAGGTGACGCAGATGGTGCAGGGCACCGGTCCGACCGCCTTGACGCTTCCGACCTACCTCGACGCGGGGAAGACGGCGACCGTCACCGTCACCTACTCGCCGACGACCAACGGTGGCGACTTCGGGCGGGTGACGGTGCTCAACGGCGACCCCTCGAACCCCTCGGCAGCGGTCAAGCTCGTCGGCAACGCTTCCAACGTCTGCGACACCGAGCTCTCCTGCAACGAGACCAAGCTGTCGTTCCCGGTGATGGAGGAGGGCCGCACCG
Organism: Myxococcales bacterium; assembly: GCA_021787845.1. Taxonomy (GTDB): domain Bacteria; phylum Myxococcota; class Myxococcia; order Myxococcales; family JAJYLH01; genus JAJYLH01. Next base: position 287,033 of record JAJYLH010000001.1, read on the forward strand.
CCGCGATGAGCCTCGTCTGCTACAACGCGGGCTCGCAGCCAGCGACCATCACGAGCGCGACCTTCGCGAGCGGCACGAGCGGCGAGTTCTCGGTGACCGCGGGACGCCTGCCGGTAACGGTGCCGCCCGGCGGGACCATCCGGTTGACGGTGAGCTACACGCCGCAAGACGTGGGTAGCGACTCGGGCGAGCTGGACATCCAGGGCGCGTGCGACCCGGTGGCGATCGCCCTCGACGGCGCGGGCAAGGCGCCGGACTATCCGGCCTGCGAGCCGCCGCGGGTCTTCAACCCGCAGGTCAAGTGGTCCTGGAACGGGCAGGGGGCCTTGCAGCCCGGATCGAACAACGTCGAAATGGGACCCATCGTGGTCAACCTGGAAGACACCAACGGCGACGGGAAGATCGACGAGAACGACATCCCCGACGTGGTCTTCGCGACCTGTTCCGGTCAGACCTGCTGCATCAACTGCATGAACATCTCGGGCGGGAGCTTCGCGCAGACGGACTTCGCGGGAAAGGCGATGCTCCGCGCGGTCAGCGGGAAGAGCGGTCAGACGTTGTGGACGGCGGTCGACCCGACCGGCAAGCCCTACGACCTGACGGCCGAGACGCAGATCGCGGCGGCGGACCTGGACGGCGACAACCTGCCCGACATCATCGCGGTGGGCTACAGCTTCCACCCGGGCACCGGCAACAACGGCATGGATGGCAAGTACGCGAGCGGCCACCTTCTCGTGTTCGATCACACCGGCAAGCTCGAGTTCCAGACCGACCTGTGGACTGGCGACCCGAACGACGGCGAGCTGGGCAGCGGCCCCACGATAGCGGACCTGGACGGCACCGGCAGTCCGGTGATCATGTTCGAGCGCACCCTCTTCAACTCGGACGGGACCAAGCGCTTCGACGTCAAGTACTCCGGAGACGACGGGCACGACGGCTTCCCGATCATCACGCCCATCGACGACAGCGGGAAGGCCAGCATCCTCTACGGCGGCTACGCCTACAACGCCGACGGCAGCCTGAAGTGGCAGGCGAAGGGCGTCACCGGGGCGATGGACATGGTCCTCGACGTCGACGGCGACGGGAAGCCGGAAGTGGTGATGCGCACCGCCCCGGACACCTTCGAGGTGGTCGACGGCGCTACCGGTCAGCTCAAGTACGGTCCGTTCACCTGGACCATTCCGGACAGCATCTGCTCGGCGCCGATGGCGGCGGCGGACGTCAACGGCGACGGAAAGCCCGAAATCATCATCCCCTCGGGCGACTTCGTGCACGTGTTCAACCCGGTGACCGGCCAGGAGCTGTGGAAGGCTCCGGTCCACGACTACGGCGACCAGTGCGGCGCCTCGGGCTCCGCCGCCTTCGACTTCCAGGGCGACGGGCACTACGACGTCGTCTACCACGACACCGACCACATGTACGTCTTCAACGGCCGCAACGGGCAGACGCTCTACGAGGCCGACCGTTCGAGCTCGACGCTCCTCGAGACGCCGGTCATCGCCGACGTCGACAACGACGGGCACGCCGACCTGGTGATGACCAACGAAAACGGCGTTTCGCCGATCCCGACCGGCATCTCCGGCATCCAGGTGCTCTCGAACGAGGGCAACGACTGGCCGGCGACCCGGCGCATCTGGAACGAGCACGAGTACCACCAGAGCAACGTGAACGAGAACGACACCGTGCCCCGGGTCGAGCTGCCGAGCTGGAAGACCAACAACAACTGGCGGGCGCAGCCGCCCTTGTGCAAGAAGACGGCCCAGTGAGCATCGACCGCGCGGGGCTCTCGGCGCAGCTCGCTCACACGCTTAGCGAGACCGCTCTCGCTGGGCTCGCGTCGCCGCGGCGGGGGAAGGTGCGGGACGTCTACCGGCTCGACGCCGAGCGGCTCCTCCTCGTCGCGACCGACCGGGTGAGCGCGTTCGACCGGGTGCTGACCACCATCCCCTTCAAGGGCGAAATCCTCACCGGCCTCTCGCACGCCTGGTTCGAGCGCACGCGCGACATCGCGCGAAATCACCTGCTCGAACGGCCCGACCCGGCGGCGCTCGTCGTGCGCTCTCTCTCGCCGGTGCCGGTCGAGGTGGTAGTCCGCGGCTTTCTCGCCGGGTCGATCGCGCGGGACTACGCGGCGGGGAAGCGGGAGCTGTACGGGCTCAGGCTGCCGGACGGCATCGCTCCCGGGGAGCGTCTCGACCCGCCGCTCGTGACGCCGACGACCAAGGAAGAGGTCGGCACCCACGATCGGCCGGTGAGCGAGACCGAGGTGGTGGCGCGCGGCCTCGTGCCCGCCGGGACCTGGGCCGAGATCCGGGAGAAGGCGCTCGCGCTCTTCGAGGCCGGCCAGGCGTGGGCGAGAGCGCACGGGCTCGAGCTGGTCGACACCAAGTACGAGTTCGGGCTGGACCGGGCGGGAAGCGTCTGGCTCATCGACGAGGTCCACACGCCGGACTCGTCGCGCTACTGGCGGCAAACGCCGCAAGGTCCGCAGGCGCTCGACAAGGAGTTCCTGCGCCAGTGGCTCCTTTCGCGCGGCTGGAAAGGCGACGGGCCGCCGCCCGAGATTCCGGACTCGACGCGGGTCGACCTCGCCCAACGCTACGCCGAGCTCTTCGAGACGCTCGAGGGACGCCCGCCGCCGCTCGCCGTCGGCGCGAGCCGGGACCGGCTGGAGCAGAACCTGCGCCGCGCGGGCCTCATCGCGTAGCGGGCTTCGCCACCTCGCGGGTATCGGCATCCGTGGGTGCGCCCTCTTCGCCGCGCGAAGGGGCCGACGGGACCGATCGGACCGATCGGTCCGACCGGCGGCAGAGAAGGGCCCGAACCTCGAGCGAGCCGGAGAGCACGTCAGCTATGTTCCCTGAGGGTCGACCTGCGGAGCGCGCGATGGCCGATGCGGTGGGCAAGAGCGGTCCCGAAAAGCGGCGGGACGTCCGGGTAGCGGCACGGCTGTCGGTGCACTACCGGATGGAGGGCATCGAGAACCTGCTCGAGTGGTACTCGGCGAACATCTCCTACAACGGCATCTTCATCGTCACGACCCGGCAGCCGCCGGTCGGCTCCGAAGTCTGGTTCGACCTGCGGACCGCGGGCGACGTGGTCGCTTTCGAAGGAAGCGGCATCGTCCGGTGGGTGCGGCCGGACACCGGCAGCGACGCCCTCCCGCCCGGAATCGGCCTCGAGTTCACCAGCCTGACCGGGGAGAACCGCCGCCGGGTCCGGGACCTGGTCGACAGCTTCCTCGCCCAGGTCGCCGCGGGAGTCGAGCCGCCGCGGCCGACCACCCGCGACATCGCCGGCCCGGTTAGCAGCAGCCCAGCCGCTCTGCTACCGTGGACGGAGCCGGAGAAGGCCGAGGCCGGGGTGGCGCCGGGCGCGTCGAAACCGGTGCCCTCGCCGCCGCCGATGCCGGCCGTGTCGACGCCGGCGCCACCGACAACCCCCGTGTCGACGCCGCCATCGCCGACGGCGCCGCCCCAACTCGCCGGGAGCACGGCCGTGCTGGCGCTCCTCTTCGGCGCCGCGCTCGTCGCCCTCGTCCTCTACGCCATCCTGCGCAAGTGAGCGCCGCCCGCGGCCGGTTCGCGCCGTCGCCGACCGGCGACCTGCACCTGGGCAATGCCCGGACCGCGCTTCTCGCCTGGCTCGATGCGCGCTCGCAAGGTGGCGTCTTCGTCTTGCGGATGGAGGACCTCGACCCGCAGCGCTCCAGGCCAGCGGCAGCCGTGCAGATCCTCGACGACTTGAAGTGGCTGGGGCTCGACTGGGAGGAGGGCCCGGACCTCGGCGGCGCTTTCGCCCCCTACGAGCAGTCGCGGCGCGCGGAGATCTACCGCGTGGCCGTCGAGCGGCTCCTCGACGACGGAAGAGCCTTTCGCTGCAGTTGCTCGCGCGCGGACGTTGCGCGCGCGGCGGGCGCGCCGCACGCGAGCGAGGAGGGCGCGCGCTATCCTGGAACGTGCCGGGCGGGACCGGCGCAGCCCGGCGGGCCGACGGCGGTCCGCCTCCGGGTCGACGCTGGCAGCGTGTCGTTCGTCGATCGGGTCGCGGGAGCGCAATCGTTCGACGTGGCGGCGGCGGGCGACTTCGTCATGCAGCGGGCCGATGGGGTCGCCGCCTACCAGCTCGCGGTCGCGGTCGACGACGCGGCGATGGGGATTACGCGGGTGGTGCGGGGCGATGACCTGCTCTCGTCGACGCCGCGGCAGCTTCTGGTCTATCGCGCGCTGGGTCTTCCTCCGCCGGAATTCGCGCACGTGCCGCTGCTCGTCGGCGCCGACGGCCAGCGGCTGGCCAAGCGAGGAGGAGCGCTCGCGCTCGGCGCGCTTCGGGCGCGCGGGGTGCGGCCGGAGCGCCTGGTCGGGTGGCTCGCGGCCACGGCCGGGGTGGGCGACGGCCAGGCGGCCCAGCCGGGCGAGCTCGTGGCCGGGTTTCGGATCGATCGCGTGGTTCGAGAGCCTGCCGTGGTAACCGAAAGCGCTCTCGCCGAGCTATAGGGGTGGCGGCCGGGCGAACGTGGCTCGAGCGGTGCCCGCCGCGGCAACCGGGAGCCGGAGAAAGAGGCGGCGCCGCTCGTTCACCCCCCAATCGATTCCCGCTCGCCGGCAAAGGGCGGCGCGCAGGCACCTTGCGAGCGCGCGCGAGCGCATGCTACTTGCGCCGGCGCGATCGGCCCTCTTCTGACGAGGAACTTCGAATGTCTGGCCACAACCGATGGACCAAGATCAAGCACAAGAAGGAGGCGATGGGCGCCACCAAGGGCGCCGCCTTCACCAAGATTTCTCGGGAGCTCACGGTGTCCGCGCGCATCGGTGGCGGCGACCCGGACAACAACTTCCGCCTGCGCGCGGCCATCGACGCGGCGAGAGCCGTGAACATGCCGGGCGATACGCTCCAGCGCGCCATCAAGAAGGGCACCGGCGAGCTCGAAGGCGTGGCCTACGAAGAGCTGCGCTACGAGGGCTACGGGCCGAGCGGCATCGCGGTCATCGTCGAGTGCGTCACCGACAACAAGAACCGCACCGCGAGCGAAATCCGCAGCCTCTTCTCCAAGGGCGGCGGGAACCTGGGCGAGTCGGGGAGCGTCAACTTCCTCTTCGACCGCAAGGGCGTCGTCGAGGTCAAGGCGGGCCCCTCCGAGGACCAGGTGATGGAGGCGGCGCTGGAGGCGGGCGCCGAGGACGTGGTCGACGCCGGCGAAGACGGTTTCGAGGTGCGGTGCGACACCGGGGCGACGTTCCAGGTGGCCGAGGCGCTGTCGAAGAAGGGCTTCAAGCTGGGCGAAACCAAGGTCCGGTTCCTCCCGCTCAACACCATCGCGCTCGACGCCGAGGCGACCCACAAGGCGCTGCGGCTCTTGAACAACCTCGAAGACTGCGATGACGTGCAGTCGGTCTACTCGAACGCGGACTTCGACGAGGCGGCGCTGGATGAGGAGTAGGAGCGCTCCCGGAAGGCGAAATCGAAGCGGGACCCGCGGGTGGCCGGGTGGGGTATTGTTCTAATAATAGACCTTGCCCACCCGCTCGACACACCTGGAGCCGGACTCGGAGCCGGACGCGTGAATGTCCGGGTCGGGCACGACGTCCCGGGGAAATCCGGACCCTTCCGTGTCCGGCTCCAACGTCTGGGAGGGTGTCAACCGGATAGGCATGGACTAGACAAGCCGTGGTTCCGGGCCTCTGGCTCGGATCCCGGCAAGACGCCGGGCACTGCGATCATCGTCCGGTCGCTCTGGGTGCACCTGGGCACTGACGTGTCCGACTCCATTTCTCCTCGAGGTGTCCGGCTCCCCTTCCGGCTGGGCGTGGTGGTCGTGGTCCTCTCTCGTCCCATGCGCGTTCTCGGCATCGACCCCGGCACTCGGCATTGCGGCTTCGGCGTCGTCGAGGTCCGTTCCGGGTCGCGCCTCGTCCACATCGCGCACGGGGTGATCTCGCCCAGGCCGTCGGACCCGCTGGAGCTGAGGCTGGGCGCGATCTTCGACGGGCTCTCCGAGGTCGTGCGCGACCACGCGCCGACCGCCTGCTCCGTCGAGGAGGTCTTCTTTGCCGCGAACGTGAAGAGCGCGCTGACGCTCGGTCACGCCCGCGGGGTCGCGCTGCTCGTCGCCGCGCGCGCGGGCCTGGCCGTGAACGCCTACCCGCCGGCGGTCATCAAACAGGCCGTGGTCGGCACCGGCCGCGCGGAAAAATCGCAGGTCGCGCGGATGGTCTCGGTTATCCTCGGCCTGCCGCCGATCGAACGCTCCGACGCCTCCGACGCCCTCGCCATCGCCATCACCCACGCGACCCGCGGCGGCGTTCCCACCCTGCTCTCGCCGAGGCCCTGACATGATCGCCTACCTGCGCGGCCAGCTTCTGGAGAAAGCCCCGGACGGGGTGGTCGTCGACGTCCACGGCGTCGGCTACAAGGTCGCGCTCTCGCAAAGCTCGCTCAAGGCGCTGCCGGACGCCGGCGCTCCCGTGGAGCTGCGCATCCACACCCACGTGCGCGAGGACGCCATCCTCCTGTTCGGCTTCACCTCTCCCGAGGAGCAGGAGCTCTTCGGACACCTGACGACGGTCAGTGGCGTGGGGCCCAAGCTCGCGTTGAACATCCTCTCGGGCCTGCCGGCACCGGACCTCGCGCACGCCATCGCGAGCAACGACCTGGCACGGCTGACCAAGCTCTCCGGCGTCGGGAAGAAGACCGCCGAGCGGCTGGTGGTCGAGCTCGCGGACCGGCTGAAGACGAGTGCGCTCCTGCTCAGAGGGACCGCAAGCGCCAAGCCGAAGGCGAAGGCGGCCGGCGACGACCTGGTCAGCGCGCTCACGAACCTGGGCTACCGGCCGGCCGACGCGGAGCGGGCGGCGAGCGCGGCGCGGGAGAGCCATCCCGACGCCGAGCTGGCGGAGCAGGTCCGTGTCGCGTTGCAGATGTTGCTCGCGAAGGCGGTCTGACGAGCCGAGCATGGTAGGCTTTCGCCGCTCCGATGCCTGACGCCCTCGCCTCCGAACCGCCCCGCGAAATCGACGCGACCGCGCTGGGCGACGACGTCCAGTTCGACCGGTCGCTGCGGCCGCGCACCTTCGAGGACTACGTCGGGCAGCCGGCGCTGGTGGCGAACCTCAAGGTCTTCGTCCAGGCGGCGCGGCGGCGGGGCGAGCCGCTCGACCACGTGCTGTTCTGCGGCCCGCCGGGTCTCGGGAAGACGAGCCTCGCCCACGTCATCGCCCACGAGTTGGGGGCGGACCTCCAGGTCACCAGCGGCCCTGCCGTGGAGCGCAAGGGCGACCTGGCGGGCATCCTGACCAACTTGAAGAAGGGCGACGTCCTCTTCATCGACGAGATCCATCGGCTCAACCCGGCCATCGAGGAAAATCTCTATCCGGCGATGGAAGACTTCGTCTTCGACCTGGTGATCGGCGAGGGGCCGGGCGCGCGCAACATGAAGCTGCCGCTCCAGCCGTTCACGCTGGTCGGCGCGACCACGAGGACCGGGCTCTTGACCGGCCCGTTGCGCGACCGCTTCGGCATCGTCAACCGGCTCGAGTACTACGCGCCCGAAGAGCTCGCGCGGATCGTCACCCGGTCGGCGCAGATTCTGAGCATCGAGCTCGACCCGTCCGGCGCCGAGGAAATCGCCCGCCGCTCCCGGGGCACGCCGCGCATCGCGAACCGGCTCCTCCGGCGGGTACGCGATTTCGCCGAGGTCGAGGGCAACGGCGTCGTCAGCCGGGCGATGGCCGACCGTGCCTTGGGGCGCCTTGAGGTCGACGCGCGCGGGCTCGACCCGATGGACCGGAAAATCCTCCGCACCATCTGCGACAAGTTCGGGGGGGGTCCGGTAGGGCTGGAGACCATCGCCAGCGCTGTCGGAGAGCAGGCGGACACGGTCGAGGACGTGTACGAGCCGTTCCTCTTGCAGGAAGGCTTCATCCACCGGACGCCGCGGGGCCGGGTGGCGACGCCGCGCGCGTTCGAGCACCTGGGCCTGCGGCCGCCGCAGCCGAACCAGGGCGCGATGTTCTAGGTCGGCTGCCCAGGGGGTAGCCGTGACCGCTCTTGCTCACCCGTGCTGGGGGCGGCCTGCGGGTGCCCTCGACCCGAAGCCATTCGCGATCAGACCGATCCGTCCGATCCGACCGATCGGTCCGATCCTCGCGTGCGTCGGAAAGCGGCCTTGACGCCGTCTAGGCGCGCACCTCGACGGTCGGCATCACCGTCGGCGGCGGCTCGGGCGGCACGGTCGGCTTCTTCTCGAAGGGGTTCTCCTCGAGTCCCGCCTTGAGCACGTCGTCGATGCGGGTCGCGAAGATGAATTCCATCTCCTTCTGCGCCTGCTCCGGGACGTCGATGAGGTCCTTGCGGTTTCGCTCGGGCAGGATCACCCGCTTGATGCCCGCCCGGTGCGCGGCCAGCATCTTCTCCTTGATGCCGCCCACCGGGAGCACGAGCCCGCGCAAGGTGACCTCGCCGGTCATCGCGATGTCGCCACGGACCCGGATGCCGGTCAAGAGGCTGACGAGCGTCGTGAAGATGGTGACGCCAGCGCTCGGCCCGTCCTTGGGAATCGCGCCGGCCGGGAAGTGGACGTGGATGTCCTTGCCCTCCATGAAGTCTTCCGGGATGTTCAGCGCGTTCGCCCGGGAGCGCAGGTACGAGAGCGCCGCCTGGGCCGACTCCTTCATCACGTCGCCGAGCTGGCCGGTGAGGACGAGAGCGCCCTTGCCCTTCATCTTGGTCGCTTCGATGAAGAGCAGGTCGCCGCCGACCGGGGTCCAGGCGAGGCCGGTCGCGACGCCCGGCACCTCCGTGCGCTCGGCGACCTCGGAGTAGTACTGCTCCGGCCCGAGAATCACCTCGAGCTGGTCGGGGACGATTTCCTTCTTCACCTCCTGCTGCTGCGCCACGTCGACGGCGATGGCCCGGCAGATGTCGGCGATGCGGCGCTCCAGGTTGCGCACCCCCGCCTCGCGCGTGTAGCCGGTCAGCACCTTCTGAATCGTGGGCTCGGGGAGGGCGATAGCGCTCTTGTCCAGCCCGTGCTCCTTGAGCTGCTTCGGAATCAGGTGGCGTTCGGCGATCTGGATCTTCTCCTCGAAGGTGTAGCCGGGCAGCTCCAGGATTTCCATCCGGTCCTTCAAGGCCGGCGGCACCGGGTCGAGCTGGTTCGCGGTGGCGATGAAGAGCACCCGCGACAGGTCGTAGGGCACGTCCAGGTAGTGGTCGGAGAAGGTGTTGTTCTGCTCCGGGTCCAAGACCTCCAGGAGCGCGCTCGAGGGGTCGCCGCGGAAGTCCGCGCCCAGCTTGTCGACCTCGTCGAGCAGCATCACCGGGTTGATGGTGGCGGCCTTCTTCATCGACTGGATGATGCGGCCCGGCAACGCGCCGACGTAGGTGCGCCGGTGCCCCCGGATTTCCGCTTCGTCCCGCACGCCGCCCAGGGAGAGCCGCACGAACTTGCGCCCCAGCGCGCGGGCGATGGACTGGCCGAGGCTCGTCTTGCCGACGCCCGGCGGCCCGACGAAGCAGAGGATGGGCCCGCGCATGTCGTTCTTGAGCTTGCGCACCGCGAGGTACTCGAGGATGCGCTTCTTCACCTTCTGCAGGCCGTAGTGGTCGTTGTCGAGGACTGAGCGCGCGTTGTCGATGTCGAGGTTGTCCTCGCTCCGGTTCGACCAGGGCAGGTCGGCGATCCACTCGAGGTAGGTGCGCGCGACGGTGTACTCGCTGGACGCCGACGGGATGGTCTTGAGCCGGCTGAGCTCCTTCTGCGCGACCTTCTCGACCTCCGGCGGCAAGCCGAGCTTCTTGAGCCGCTCGCCCAGCTCGTCGAGCTCTTCCTCTTCCTCGCCCAGCTCGCCCAGCTCCTCCTTGATCGCCTTGAGCTGCTGACGCAGGTAGTACTCCCGCTGCGTCTTCGACATCTCGCCCTTGACCTGGCCCTCGATCTTGTTCGAGAGCTTCAGGATTTCCCGCTTGCGGTTGAGGATTTCCAGGACGAGCTTCATCCGGCTCTTCAGGTCGACCGTCTCCAGGACCTGCTGCTTCTCCTCGATGGGCACGTCGACGTTGCCGGCGATGAGGTCCGCGAGGTGCCCCGGGTGGTTGATCGACTCGACGAGCTCCGTCGCCGCCGCCGGCAGCTCCGGCATCAGCTCGATCACCTCGCGCGCCAGCTTCTTCAGGTTGATGGCGAGCGCCTCGACCTCGACGTCCTCCGCGCTGGTCTGATCCTCGACCGCCAGCACCTTCGCCTTGAGGTACGGCTGCTCCTGCGTCACTTCGACGATCCTGAAGCGCGCGAGCCCCTGCACGACCAGCGAGTAGTTGTCCTCGCCCATCTTCAACAGCTTCACGATGCGGGCGACGGTGCCCATCGTGTGCAGGTCGCTCGCCGACGGGTCCTCTTCCTCGGCGCGCTTCTGGGTGACGACGCCGATGACCTGGTCGTCGCGCACCGCGTCCTTGATGAGGGCGATGGTCTTGGTGCGGCCCACCGCCAGCGGCAGCACGTGACCCGGAAAGAAGACCGAGTTGCGCAGCGGCAGAATCGGCAGCACCGGCGGGATTTCGTCCTTCCCCAGAGTCGGGGGAGCGCCCGCCTGCGGCAGGCCAGCCTTGCGAGTCGTCTCGGACATCTTGTCTCCTCGGGAAACGGCGAGGCGTGGGGGCGCACGAGCCGTCCGGCGTGAGGCCAACCGGAAACATAGCCGCGTTCGCGCTTCCTGCAAGACTTCGACTGGAAAGGTTTCCCTTCGTTGCGCAGGCGGGCGTCCGGCCGCACCGTCACAACCGCCGCCCCCTGGTCGGGCGCCGAAGGTTCCCGAACGCTTTCGAGGGAGGACGAGACAAGGCGATGCGCAGGGTCGTCCGGGTCGCCAGCGCCGCGGCGCTCGTTGCCGTCCTCTCCTGCCAGGACCAGGTCTTCGAGCCAGTCAAGAACGGGCTCGTCGCCTCCGCCGATTTGGAGGGCGACGTCCGGGTGACGACGAAAGCCGACCTCCTCTTCGTCATCGACGACTCCGCCTCGATGGCGGGCGAGCAGGACAAGCTCGCCCAAGGCTTCCCGGCGCTGCTCCAGAAGCTCGACCAGCTCGACCCGCCGGTCGACTACCGGCTCGCGGTCCTCACCACCTCGGTCGACGAGCGGTTCGGTCCCTGCGACCCGACCGATCCGCAGGCGCCGGACATCTGCTCGGCGGAGTTCGGCGGAACCGGTTTCGCCTGCGAGGCCGGCGCGTGCGTCAAGCGCTTCCCCGACCGCGCCGGGCACCTCTTCGCCGCGCCCGGAAACCCGGCCGTGCTCGACAGCGCCGACTACTCGCCGCCCGAGCTCGCGACGCTCTTCGCCCAGAACGTCCACGTGGGGCTCGAGGGCTCCAGCCAAGAGCAACCGCTACGGGCCTTCGAGACCGCTCTCGACTCCGGTGGCCTCGCCGGCTTCTTGCGCGACGACGCCCGGCTCGTCCTCTTCATCGCCTCCGACGAGGACGACTGCTCCGACTCGACCGGGAAGTTCCTCGCCTACACCGACCAGAACGGCACCTTCACCGACCAGTGCGCCGAGGCCTCGGCCCGCGGCACCGGCCAGCTCGACTCCGTTTCCGCTTTCGAGCAGCGGCTCCGGTCGCTCGAGGCGGGCGGGAAAGCGCGCGAGGTGGCCGCCGGCGCTGTCGTGGGGCTCGACCCCGCCACCCAGCAGCCCGCGACCTGCACCGACCCGGCCTGCGCCCAGCGCTGTCAGGGGGCCGCCACCGCTGCCGCCTGCCAGCAGCAGTGCCAGGGAGCGTTACGGCCGACCCTGTGCGAGAGCGATTGCGTGGACCAGTGCGTCGCCTTCTGCGGCTCCCACGTCCCGGGCCGGCGCATCGCCCGGCTCGTGCGCGACCTGGGCGGCCCGGTGTCGTCCATCTGCGAGCCCGACTTCGGTCCGGCGCTCGCGCGCCTCGCCCGGGTGATCGGGATTCCCACTTCGCTCGACCTGCCCAGCGTTCCCGGCGACGACCGGGCCTTCTTCTTCACCGTCACCCGCGCCGGCCGCACCCTCGATTGCGCGATGGGCCGCGACTTCACCCTCGACCGCACGAGCGACCCGCCGGAAATGACCATCGAAAAGAGCGGCGCCTGCCGGCTGATGCCGGGCGACCATTGGTCGATTCGCTACCTGGCGGCGCCCTGACGGAGCCGGTCACTTCTTCGGGTTGGAACCGCCGTGAGGCGCTTTCTTGGGTGCGATGGCGGTCACGGTCACCGTCACCGGAGGCGGCGCCGCGGTGGGCGCGAGCTTGCCCGCCTCCGCTTCCTCCGCCATCGAAAGCTGCGCCACCCGGAACGTCTGGTAGGCCGCGAGGCTTCCGTGGATGGTCAGCGTCGCGACCATCCCGTGCGAGGTGGTCCCGTCGTTCAGGTTCCAGGCGGTCGAGTCGGCCTCGCCCGGGTTCAGGTAGAGGCGCGGGACGAAGGCGCCCTCCCGAATCAGGTTCGAGTCGAGGTCGGTCGCGCGCCCGCCCGCCTCCAGGATGTTCGCGGCGACGCCGAAGGGCACCGGGTGGGTGCGCAGGAAGGCCGTCAGGTTCCAGTCGCCGGCGTTGCCGTCCTTGAACGCGTCGATCGCCTCGTGCCCGTGGCCGTAGGGCTCCGCGTGGCTCAGGAGCACCACCGGCTGCGTCGCCGCGGCGATGATGGGAGCAAGAGCGCTCACGTCCTCCTTGAAGTACTGGCACCCGGCCGGACCCTGGTTGAGAAAGCGGGCGTCGTAGTAGCCGGGCAGGCTCACCACCGACGCGGCGCCGAAGCGGACGAGGCGGATCCGGGTCATGTCGACGACGTTCGGGTACTTCGCGTGGAGGGCGTCCAGCGCCGAGCGGAACGCGGTCCGGCCCTCGTGGTTCCCCGGAATCACCAGCACCGGGAGCCCGCTCTTCGCCAGCGGCTCCACCGTGCCCATCGTCTCCTCGCGGCTGTCGCCGGTGTCGCCAGCGACGAGAATCGCTTGCGCCTTCGCGTCGGCGAAGAACTTCAAGTAGCGCTGGTCGTTGAAGAGGTTCTCGCCGGTCGGCTCCATCAGGTTCGCGAGGACGCCGAAGACGATCTCGCGACTCTGGTCGGGCTCGGTCAGGGTGAGCGTCGCCCCCTGCTGCCGAAAGGTGCGACCGTCGACCTTCACCTCGGTCGCGGGACCGCTCTCGGTGAAGGGGCCGACGCAGTCGGGCGCGCTCTGGCCCGAGACGCTGGCGGGCGCGCCGGGAGGCGCCGGAATCGCTGCCGAGGGGGTCGCCGCGGGCGTCGGGGTCACGGTCTTCGGCGCCGGAGCCGGCGATCGGGAGGTCCTCTGGCAGCCGAGAGCGCTGCCGAAGGCCAGGAGGGCGAACGCGAGAAGGGTCGAGCGAACGCGGGGACTCGGCGACATGGCTTCCTTCTTCGCTCCTGCTTCAGCGCGCCTCTACTCTTGGTGCGCCGCGAGAGAGACCGACGACCGGAGAATCCCGAACGGCCGGCTCTTCGGAGCGGCCGGCACTATACCACTCGCCGCTCGCTCGCCTTGTAGTGCCCCGAAGCGAGCCGCTTCCCGCGTCTAGCGGCCGTCGAAGATCTGGAAGACCACCCGCGAACGACCGTCTTCGGAGGCGGTCGCGAACGCCCGCCCGCCGTGCGCCTCAGCCGCGAGCCGGACGAAGTGCAACCCGAGCCCGTGCGCGTCCAGCCCGCCCGCCGCTGCCGGCGTGAACTTGCGAAACAGCTCCTCGCGCTGCTCGGGCGGCAGCGCCGGCCGCGCGTCGGTCACCTCGATCACCAGAAGCCGGTTCACGACGGACGAGCGAACCGACACCCGGCCGCCCGCCCCCGTCGCCCGCACCGCGTTCGCCACCAGGTTGCGCACCGCCCGCCCGACGATCTGCCCGTCGAGCGGATAGGTCCCGTCGGCGAGGTCGAGGTCGATCCCCACCTCCCGCCGCCGCGCCTCCGGCGCGATCTGCTGGACCGCGGTCTCCACGAGGAGCTTGAGCGCTGACGCTCGGCGGACGCACGGCATCCGGCCTTCCTGGAGGCGCGCGATGTCGAGCAGGTTCGTCACCAGGTCGATCACCGTGCGCAAGGACTTGCGGCTCTCCTCGAGGGAGGCGTCGAGAGCCTGGTCCGACCGCTCCGACGAGCCGATGGATTCCAGGTTGACGAGCGCAGCGGTCAACGGGTTTCTCAGGTCGTGGACGAGGAGGTTCGAGAGCGTGTCCTTCGCCCGGGCCGTCTGCTCGAGGCGCGCGCGCTGGTCGGCGAGGTTCCGGTAGGCACGGGCGTTCGCGAGCGCGGGCGCCAGGTGCGCCGCCGCCTTCTCGACGAGCGTGCGCTCTTCCTCGTCGAGCGGCTCGCCGGCCGCGGCGCCGACCAGAAGCACGCCCGTCACGTCCGGCCCGGCCACGAGCGGCACCGCCAGCACCGAGACCAGGCCCAGCTCGGCGAGCTGCCGGTCCGCCGGCTCCAACGACCGGCGCAAATCGACCTCGTGGATCGTTCGCCCGGTGGCGACCGCCCGGTCGAGCAGGTCCCCCGGCGAATGGGGCAACCGCAGCGGCTCCCCGGGACCGCCGCCGGTGACCGGCAGCGTGAGCCGCAGCGACCGTTCGGGGCCGTCGGGCGCGCCTTCGGCGGCCGCGAACGCCGCCCGAGGGATTTCCGCCGACAGCCGACTCCTGAACGCCTGCCAGACATGCGCCGGGTCGAGCGATTGCGCGACGGCTTCCGCCAGCGCGCAGACCGCCGCGCTCCGACGCCGCTCAGCGGCCGCCCGCGAGGCGAGCCGTGCCTCCTCCAGGACGAGCGCCACCGACTGGCCCACCCGCTCGATGAATCGAAGCGCCTCGCCGTCTGGCGGCGCCAGCGCGAGCACCTGGCAGAAGGGAACCTGCGACACGGTAGCCGCGGCCAGGCTCGCCGGGTCGAGCGCGGCTTCCGTCGCGATGGTCCTTGCGAGGTCGACGCCGGCGCCCGCCATCACGGTCAGCCGTCGGCGGTGCAAGGCTTGGAGCCTCCCGTGCGCCCCCGCGACCAAGAGCGTGTGCCCGTCGGGCTCCGCCACGACCAGCGCGAGCCCCTCCGCCCCGGCGGCCTCGCACAGCCTCCGGGCGATGCGTTCCTGCGCGTCGAGCGCCCGCTGATCGGCGATGAGGCCCTCGAGGAAGCGCACGATCCCCTCGGCGCCGGCGCGAGAATCCAGGGTGGGAAGGGAAGGCATCGTGCCCACCGAGAGCGGTGCCGGCAAGCCCACGTCCGAACGTGTCGTCGCACCGCCGATACGCCGCCGCGGGTCGTGGTTGCCCATGGTGCTCCTCACCCCGCGTTTCGCGATTCTGCCAAAGCCGGGCGGCGATGAGCGCGAAATCGCCCTGGCCGCGCCTGGCGCCGGCCGGGTCGGCGATTCGCCGAGCGCGCGGCTGCTGGGGTCTGGGGATGTCCCGGAGCGCCGCATCCTCCTCATCCTCCTCGACGGGCCGAGCGAAAGAGGGGCGCACCTGTCCATCGAGCCAGGGGCGCCGGCCGGGCATCGCGGCGGTCTGCTGCTGCCGTCGGAGAACCGGGATCCCTGGCGCCTGCCGCTCGAACGCCCAGCGTGGCCCGGCACCATCGACCTTCCGATTCTGGTGCGACAGGTGATTTCGACTCGCCGGTGGCGTTGCAGCTAGCCGGCTGCGGTCTCACCAAACGTGAGCGCTGCCAATGGACGAGGCCGGTCGTGCTGCCCGCTCTGCTGACCGCGGAGGCGACCGGCGAGAACGAGCGGCTGCTCTTCCTGCCGGTCACTGGCAGCGGATCCGTTAGCCTGGAGGGCTATCGAGGGGCGACCAGTGCCCGACGGCCACGTCGAATCGGCGTTCGCAGGCGCCTTCGCTCAGGACGGCGGGAGCGCCGCCTTCGGGTGGGGTTGACTTCCGCCGCGGTTCGGGCGCAAATGCGCCGCTTTTCCATGCCCGCGGGCTTTTTTCGAGGCAGCGCTCTTCATGTCGGTTCTGGTGGTCGGCTCGGTCGCGTTCGATTCGGTGAAGACCCCGTTCGGCGAGCGCCAACGCACGCTCGGCGGCTCGGCGACCTATTTCTCGAGCGCCGCTTCGTTCTTCGCCCCGGTGGAGCTCGTCGCGGTGGTGGGCGAAGACTTCGGCGAGGAACACCTGGAATACCTGCGTTCCCGGGGAATCGGCACCGACGGGCTCGCGCGCGCGCCCGGCCGCACCTTCCACTGGACCGGTTCGTACGGCTTCGACCTCAACACCGCTCACACGCTTTCGACCGAGCTCAACGTCTTCGAGTCGTTCTCCCCGACCCTTTCCGAAGCACAACGCCGAGCAAGAGAGCTGTTCCTCGGCAACATCGATCCCGACCTCCAATGGCGCGTCCTGGAGCAGGTCGACCATCCCCGGGTGGTCGCCGCCGACACCATGGATTTCTGGATCGACGGCAAGCGCGCCTCGCTCTTGAAAGTGCTCGGCCGGGTGGACCTCCTGCTCGTCAACGACGCGGAAGCGCGGATGCTCGCGGGCGAGCACAACATCGTCAAGGCCGCCGAGGCGATCTTCGCGATGGGCCCCAAGCGGCTGGTCATCAAGCGGGGCGAGTACGGCGCGCTGCTCTTCGACGGCGGCCGGGTCTTCGTCGCGCCCGCCTTCCCCCTCCCCCGACTCTTCGACCCGACCGGCGCGGGCGACTCGTTCGCCGGCGGGCTGATGGGCTTTCTCTCCCGCGCGCCGACCTTCGAGCCGCGGGTCTTCCGCCAGGCGACCATCGTCGGCAGCGTCATGGCCTCCTTCGCGGTCGAGGACTTCTCGGTCGACCGCTTCCGGACGCTCTCGATGGGCGAGGTCGTCCGGCGGTACGAGGAATTCCAGGAGCTCGTTCACTTCGACGACCTGCCGCAGGAGCTCGCCGGCCTGGAGAGCTAGAGCCCTTTCGTCCACCTTCACCGTTTTTGGGAAGGCAGCGTGCGCACGGCGATCGTGACCGACATCCACGGCAACTTCGCGGCGCTCTCGAAGGTGATCGAGCGCGGCGAGGAGCTGGACGTCGACCGCTGGGTGTGCCTGGGCGACACCGTCGGCTACGGGGCCGACCCCAACGAGTGCTGCGACCTCGTGCGGGAGCGGGCGAGCTTCACGCTCCTCGGAAACCACGACGCCGCGGTCGCCGGGCGGATGGACTACGAGTACTACTACGAGGCCGCGCGCGACGCGCTCGACTGGACGCGCGGGGTGCTCTCGCCGGCGAACTTCGCCTGGCTCCAGAGCCTGCCGTACACGGTCAAGGAAGGCGCGATCGAGTACTGCCACGGAAGCCCGCTGGAGCCGGAGCAGTACGAGTACGTCTTTCTCTTGGAGCAGGCGGAAGACCTGGTGCGGGTGCAGGACGACCTCGCCGACCTGACGTTCATCGGCCACTCGCACCTGCCGCGGGCCTACGCGCTCAACGGGGTCGGCGCGAGGAGCGTCCTCGCCGACACGGTCGAGATCAAGACCGGCCCCAAGTACCTCATCTCCATCGGCTCCGTCGGCCAGCCCCGCGACGGCGACAGCCGCGCCTGCTTCGGCGTCCTCGACGACGTGGCGAGGACGCTCACCTTCCATCGGGTGGCCTACGACATCGGTCGGGCGGCGCGCCGCATCATCGACGCCGGTCTCTCAGACCACTTCGCGAAGCGCCTCTTCACGGGCACCTGATGGCTTGGGGGTGACCGGCCGCTCACGCCGCCGCGCGCGACAAGTGCGGTTCGCTCGCGAGCCCCCGCAGCTCGTCCACCCTCGGCAACAGCCCCAGGCGAGAGCCCAAGTACAGAGCGAGAGGCCAGCGCTGGCTCAAGAGCGCTGCCGCCTGGCGCCGGGGGGAAGCGCGCAGCTCGGCGAGAAGCCGCTGCCAGCCGCTGGGTCGGGGAGACAGGAGGGAGAAGAGCCCGCGAATGTGCGCCATGTCCTCGGCCGACTCGATCGAGGCGACCGCGCCCGAGCCGACCAGAATCGACTCGAGACCGCGTTCCTCCCGGATCGCCGCGTCCAACAGGTCCGCTTTGATCTCCAGCCGCGCCCGCGGGGCCCGGGCCGGGCCGGTCTCGGCGCGCGCCTGACGGCCGTCGAACCGGACGCGCAGGGCGAGGCCCGGGTTGTCGCGCAGGCGCAGGTCGATTTCGAACGGCGGCCTCCCGGCGAGGCGACCGGCGTTGTTTCGGACCCGCTGGTCCAGCCGTTCGACGAGCGCCAGCACCTCGTCCGGTAGCCGCGGCGCCAGAGCGCGCGCCGACTCGCACGCCGCCCGGAGAACGGAACCGTAAGCCCTCTCCATCTCGTCGCGGTCGGCGCGCGCGGTCGCGCCGGGGACGAGGTCGACGCCTTCGATCACGTCGTTGGGCAAGATGAGGTGGACGCGGGTGCCGTTCTGCGGATGGCGGCGGGCGAAACGCGCGTCGGGCTCCTCGGTCGAAAGCCGCACGTCGTTCATCCAGCGCAGGTGGGGCTCGACCAGCGCGTACGACCCGTCGCTCGCGCACGCGAGGCGCGGCCGCAGGTCGGCGACGATGCGCGAGAACGCGTCGCGAAAGCGTTCCTCGTGTGCCCGGGCCACCGCGCGGTCGTTCTTGCCCGGAAGCCGGACGCAGTTGGGAAACCAGGAGCCGGCGGTGTAGCCGAGGAACAAGGTGTCGATGCTCGGGTGCCGGTCGCGCAGCAGGCGCACGAAATGGTCGACCACCGCGGCTGGCGCGCCGCGCAAGGCGACGTTCGCGTCGACCAGGACCCGGTCACCGTCCTCCAGGACCAGGATCGAATCGGTGACGTTCACATACGCCGTCGCTCTGAGCCTACGCCGAAGGGTCGCGGTCCTGCCGTGCCGCAGCTCGAGCACCTCGCAGAAGCCGATCTGCTCTCGAAGGCGCCGTCCGAGCCGCTCGGCGACCAACTCCGGCACGAGCGCCGTGGCGTCCCGTTGCAGGGTTCGCAGGGTCGGCGAGTGGAAATGGTCGTCGCGGCCGTGCGAGAGGAAGACATAGTCGATCGGCCGGGTCGCCAAGCCGGCCGGCTGCGGTGTCGGCCAGGGGTACCACTGCCGGCCGTAGGCGGGGCCTTCCCACCAGGGATTCGTCACCACCCGCAGCCCGCGGGTCTCGATCTCCAAGCACGCGTGGCCGACACACCGGATCCGCATCGCGCACCTCTCGCGAAAAAACGGAAGGTGTGCACCCCAGGGCCGGGGCGCAAGAGCCTCAGCGTCGCCCCTCGCGACCGAGCTCGTCACTGCGCCGGCGCAGCGCCCGCAGCTCTGCTGGCGTCCAATAGTCGGAGAGCTTCTTCAGCCCCTGGACCTCGTAGAGGGTCGGCAGCGTGCGCACGCAATGGCGGGCCTCCTCGTCCTCGGCCCGGTCGAAATCCCGTCGGGGCCGTGACGGGCTCCGGCTGCTGGCGCGTCCCGGGGCGCCGCCCGCTCGCGCCGGGCGGACGCGGCTCGTCCTCGAACCGGTGCCCGCCTTGGCTCTGATGCCCTCCGGCAGCGATTCCGGCGAGCTCACGAAGGACGTATCGGTCCCGAGAATCGCCTTCTTGCAAGAGCGCAACCAGCCGCCGAATCGCTCCGCATCCGAGAGGCTCGCCATCCGGTCGGCCCGCGGCTCGACGGCGTGAGCGCAGATCTCGACCATGCGCGAGTCGCCCTCCCGTAGCGCTTTCGCCATGCAGGAGCGGTATTCCCGATGGACGGGCGCCCGCCGGGGGTGACGCAAGCGGGCGGCCCACCGGGCGCGCCGTTCGGCCTCGGCGCGCCACGACGTGCCCTTCGGCCGGGCGAGCGCGGCGGCCAGCCGGACGCAGGGGCTTCGGCCGCCGTCGAGAAGCCGCGGCAGCGAGAGGTACCAGGCGTCGGCGACGCAGTCGGCCGCGCGTTGGCGATTCTTTCGTCTCCGCCCGCTGCTGGTCGAAACCCGCGCCGCCCAGCGGGAGGCCACCAGGCCGACGAACGAGGCCCACCGGGGGGCGTCGGCGAACCGCGGGCGGTCGACCTCGCGCTGGACCTGGGCGCGCGCAACGGCGGCCGGCAGGAGCGCGAAAGCGGCGACGGCGAGGAGGCGGCCCAAGTCCTCGCGAGCGTAGCGCGAGAGCACCCACGCGGGCGTGCCTTGCGACGAGTGACCCCGAGGTCGCTCCCGACGCACGCCCGGTCGCCTCGAAAGGCTCTCGCGCGCCCCCCGCTCCCTGTCGTATCTTGACCTGCTCTCGTTCATCCTTTCGCTGGATTATACGTCCGGCGGAGCGGAGTCTTGGGGATGCGTGCTTCGCGGGCGTGGACCTGGTTGGCGCTGGCGGTGGTGGCCACCGGCTGCTCTCACTGTGGGAGCAAAGCGGCGCGGCAGAGCGCCGAACGGCTCATTCCATCCGGCGGGCATTTCATCCTCGCGGTGCCGAACCTGGGCGCCCTCGCGGACAGGGCACAAGCGCTCCTGGCCACCGCGCGAGGGGGAGCGGGAGGGCAGCAGCTCGTCGCGTGGAGCGCGAACCTGGCGCGGCAGCTCGGGTTCGACCCGCTCACCCGCGACGGTCTGAAGGCGGCGGGCATCGACCCTCAGGCGTCGCTCGCGCTCGCCGCGGGCGGTTCGAGCGGCCCCGGCGTCCTGGTGGCGATACCGGTGGGCGACGAGAGCGTGCTCGAGGCGACGGTCGACCGGCTCGCCAAGGACCGCGCCGACGCGCGCGTCAAGTCGACCCGATCCGTCCAGGGGAAGACCGTGACCGTGCTCTCCCGCGCGAGCGACCACGCGCCGCTCTTCGCCTACGCGCCGCGCGAGGGCTTCTTGCTCCTCGGCGTCGGCCGCGATGCGGCCCGGGACGTCGCGCAGGCGCTCCTGCTCGCGCCGGAGAAGTCGATCGCCGCGTCGCCGCTCTATCTCGCCTCGCGCCAGAAGGTCGGTCCCCGCGACATCTACTTCTACCTGCCGCGCTCGGGGTCGAAGAGGTTCGGCCTGGTGCCGGACGTGGCGGCGGTGGGCCTGAAGCTGTCGGCCAAGGAGCTCGCGGCGCGGGCGTACCTCGCCCTGCCGAACGCGCAGGATCAGGCATGGGCCGCGACGGTCGTCGGCGGCGGTGCCGCTGAGCTCGCGGAGCTGCCCCGGGGCGCGCCGTTCTACCTGCGGGGCGGCATCGACTGGCCGGCGGTAGCGAAACAGCTCGGCCAGAGCCGGGATGGGGGGTTCAGTCTGGGCATGCTGCGGGAGGCCGCCCGGTCGAACGGCATCGACCTCGACGAGGATGTTCTCCAGAACCTGGCGCCGGGGTTCGCGCTCTCGCTCGGGCTCGCGCCGAAGGCGAGCCTGGCGACCGCGCTCGATTTCGATCCGCGGATCTCGAACCCGTTCCACACGTACTCGCTCGTCGCGGTCGGGCAAGTGAAGGACGCGAAGCGGGCGGCGGCGACGTTGGCCAAGCTTTCCGAGGCGCTCAACCAGTGCGCGACCTGCGGCCTGACGGTGACGAGCGCGCGAGCCGGATCGGTGCTCGTCTACACGGAGCGATACGCCGAGGGAGAGGGCTTGAGCTGGGCGCTCGTCGGCAAGGAGCTCGTCGTGAGCGGTGGGGAGCGGCTTCCCGCGATCCTCGCGAGCATCCAAGCGAAGAAGGACACCTTGAAATCCACCGACTTCGCCCCCGCGGCGACCTCGGCGCTCTTTGGCGAGCCGGGCATCGCTTGCGCCGCCGATTTCGAGGAGCTCGGGCAGATGGTCAAAGCGCTGCCGGATAGCGCGTACGGCACCGGCCCGTCGTCGTTCATGGTTCGCAGCCTCATCAGCGGCGTCGTCGACCCGCTCTCGCGGCTGACGGTGGTCGCCGCCGTGGCTCCGGTCGCGGGTGGCGTGACCCTCGACCTTTCGGTCGCGGCCAAGTAGGCGGGGGACCGGTGCTCGACCGCGACCGGAGCTGGCGCGATGATTATATATACATAGCATCTACCGACAAAGCAACAGCCGTTGCCCCGAGGAGGATCGCTTCCGCCCCCTCGGAAAGCCCGAGCGGAACCGTTCCCGTCGGGCCTCAGCGCTCTCGGCGGATCGGCAGGCGTCTCGCCCGACGGCGCGGGAATCACGGCTGCCGATCGGTCGGGGAACAGGTGACGTGTGCGCCGGTGAGCAGGCGGTCCTCCCGTCGGCTTTTCTCCGCATCTGCGAGAAGGCCTCGCGGGGGCGCTTTGCCGCTATCATGCGCGGCCATGTCGGCGGCGATCGAGCTGTCCCGCGTCTCCAAGCGTTTTTCGGACGGCGGCGGCACGCTCGAGGTCCTGCGCGAGGCGGACCTCGTGGTCGAGCAGGGCGAGTTGACCGCCATCGTCGGCCCGAGCGGCTCCGGAAAGAGCACCCTCTTGTACATCGCCGGCGGCCTCGACCGTCGCTTCGAGGGCGCGGTCCGCGTCAACGGCACCGACTTGAAAACGCTCCCCGACGGCGCTCTCGCTCAGTTCCGGGCGCGGGAGGTCGGGTTCGTCTTCCAGTCGTTCAACCTCCTCTCGAACCTGACCGCCCTGGAGAACGTCCTCCTGCCCGGCTTTTTCGGCGCGCGGCCGGAAGGGGCTCTGGACCAGGCGCGGCGGGCGCTCGACGAGGTGGGCCTCCTCGCGAAGGCGCACCGCCGGCCGGCAGCGCTCTCGGGAGGCGAACGGCAGCGGGTCGCGCTCGCGCGCGCGTTGTTCTTGAAGCCGTCGATCCTCCTCGCCGACGAGCCGACCGGAAACCTCGACGCTTCCACCGGCCGGGAGATCATCGGCCTGTTCACGCGGCTCAATCGCGAGCACCGGATGACGCTCGTCATCGTCACCCACGAGGATCGGGTCTCGGCAGCGGCGAGCCGCGTCTTGCGCCTTTCCGCCGGCCGGCTGGTGCCGGAGGCATGATGAACGGCGTCCCGGCGCTGCACCGCTCGCGCGAGAAGCGAGAGCCCAGCCGCTCGACCCCCGCGCCGCCGGTACCGATCCGGCCCGTCGGGACCGCCCCGAACCGGGAGAAGCGGTGACCCTGCGGCGGGCTTTCGCCCTCGCGCGGCGCAACGTCGCCTCCAACCGCAAGGGGGCGGCGCTGTCGGCGCTCGGCGTCGCGGTCGGAATCGCCTGCCTGGTCTTCTTCGCCGCCCTCGGTCGCGGGGTGAGCCGGGTGGTGCGAAACCGGGTGCTTCCCGTCGACCAGCGCGCCATCGAGGTGCGGCCGCCGGCGATTTCGCTCGGGGCCATCCTCGGCGGCAGCAAGCTCGACGACGTGGCGGTGCGCCGGCTGGAAGCGCTGCGCGGGGTCGCGGGGGTCTACCCGAAGATGGAAGTCCGCTTCCCCGCGTCCAGCCGCTACGCCGGCAACTTCTTCGGCCATCCGCTCCGGATATTCCTCGAGGTGATCGCGAACGGGGTCGACCCCCGGCTGGTCGCGAAGGACGTGGCGCCGGGGAAGAGGTTTCGCGACCCCGGCCCCGGGCACCCGATTCCCGTCCTCGCGAACTCCCAGCTCCTTGAGCTGTACAACACCGCTTTCGCTCCCTCGCGAGACCTGCCTCGACTGACGCCCTCCCTCCTGACCGGCTTCGTCGTGCCGGTGATCTGGGGCGAGTCGTTCGTCTCCGGCGCCTCCGCGAACACCGAGGACGGGCTGGTCGAGCTGGTCGGCTTCTCACCGGAAGCGCTGCCGCTCGGCATCACGATGCCGCTTTCCGCCGCCCGCCGGCTCAACCGGGAGCACGGCCGGGACTGGCACGACTACTCGTCGGTGATCGTCCGGGCGAGGACGGCGGACGCCGTACCGGGTCTCATCCGCGCGATCCGCCGGATGGGTTTCGACCTCGACCGCTCCCAACAGAAGCTCTCGGAGCGCGTGGGGCTTGCCATCTTGCTGGTGACCGCGGCCCTCGCGCTCCTCTCGATCCTGATCGTCCTGCTCGCCGCGGTGAACATCGCGCACGCCTTCTTCGCGTCGGTCCGCGAGCGGCGGCGGGAGATAGGGATCCTCCGGGCGGTGGGCGCGTCGGAACGCGATGTACAAGCGGTCCTGCTAACCGAGGCCGCTCTCGTCGGGCTCGCGGGCGGCCTTCTCGGCCTCTCGTTCGGCGTCGTCGCCTCGGTCGCCGTCGACTTCGCGGCCGCCCGCTTCCTGCCAGCGTTTCCGTTCAAGCCGGCGAGCTTCTTCGCCTTCTCCTGGCCGATCGTCGCAGGAGGCCTCGCCGTCGCCCTGGCGGCGGCGGTCGGCGGCGCGTACTTTCCCGCCCGCTCCGCGGCCAAGGCCGAGCCGGCCCGGGCGCTCGGCGAATAGCGTCCGACGCCAGAACCGGCTCGGGTTTTCGAGCGCATTGCCGTTCGGCCCGAAGCCGCCTTATGAAAGCCTTCCGATGCACCAGGTCTACCAGGACGTGCTCGACAACGGTCTCAAAGTGGTGACCGTGGAAGCGCCGCGGCTCCACGCGACGATGCTGTCGGTCTACGTCCGGGTCGGTTCCCGGCACGAGACGGTCCAAGACAACGGCGTCTCGCACTTTCTGGAGCACCTCTTCTTTCGCGGCTGCGAGCGGTTTCCCGAAGGCCGGCGGATGAACATGCGCGTCGAGGACGCCGGCGGGAGCTTGAACGGCGTCACCACCCGCGACCATGGCTACTACTACACGCCGCTGCACCCGCAGGAGGTCCAGGTCGGCATCGAGACCTTGGGCGCGATGCTCGCGAGACCCCTCTTGAAGGAGCTGGCGGTCGAGCGGGAGGTGATTCTCGAGGAGATGCTCGACGAGGTGGACGCGGCCGGGCGCGACATCGACCTCGACAACATCGCGAAGCGCGCCGCCTACGGAGACCATCCGCTGGGGATGAAGATCGCGGGCACGGAGGAGACGGTCCGTGGTCTGACGCGCGAGGCGATCGCCGCTCACCACCAGCGCTTCTACGTGGCGAAGAACCTGGTGCTGGCGGCGGCGGGGCCGCTCGCGCGCGGCCCGATGGTCGAGCTCGCGCGCGTCCACTTCGGGGACCTCCCGCCAGGCGAGACCGCGACCGAGACGCCTCCTCCCCCCTGGCCGGCAGGACCACTCCTGGTCGACGTCCGGCACGACGAGAGCCAGACCGATTTCCGCCTCGCGTTCCCGGCGCCGCCGGAGACCGACCCGGACTTTCCGGCGCTGATGGTGCTGCGGCGGATCCTCGACGACGGGCTGTCGAGCCGGCTGCAGGTCAACGTCGTCGAACGCCGGGGGCTCGCCTATTCGGTCGGCGCGGGTCTCGACACCTACGTCGACACCGGGTCGTTCGAGGTCGACGTCGCCTGCGCCCACGCGAAGGTGCC
The DNA here is from genome assembly GCA_021787845.1 of Myxococcales bacterium. Classification (GTDB taxonomy): domain Bacteria; phylum Myxococcota; class Myxococcia; order Myxococcales; family JAJYLH01; genus JAJYLH01. The sequence goes on from JAJYLH010000001.1 coordinate 312,330, forward strand.
GGCGGCGCTGGAGGAGGTGCTTCGGACCTTGGGCGAGCTATGCGAGAGCGCTGTCCCCGAGGAGGAGCTCTCGCGGGCGCGGCGCCGTTTCCGCATCGGCTTCGACTTCATGCTCGACTCCGCCGCCGACCTCGCCGGGTGGTACGGGGGGACCGAGCTGTTCCGGCCGGCGCCGTCGTTCACCGAGCGCATCGGGCAGGTGGAGCGGGTGACCGCGGCGGACGTGCGCCGGGTCGCGCGCGCCATGTTTCGCCGGCGCCACCTTCTGGTCTCGGCGGTCGGCGACCTCGCCCGGCCGACGCGCCAGAAGCTCGAGCGAATCGTTTCCGAGGCCAAGGCCCTCGCGGCCTGATGGCTCGCTTCGGCGCTCCGGCTGCGCTCTTTGGGGCAGCCGGAGGAGAATGGGTTGGACAAGTCGTGGAGCCCGGGACCGCTCGCCCTGAGCCCTTCGGCGAGCTCAGGAGGAACTTCGTCGAAGGGCGAGGGTCCCGGGTGTTCCCGCCCCGCCCTCGACTTCGCTCGGGAGGAGCGGGAACGAACTCGTCTCGCCAATTCCTTTCCGGGCGCTTTGCGGGCGGGACCCGGGAAATCGCTTCCCAGCGAGCCGGCCCCGTTTAGCTGATCAGGAGCGCTACCGCTCTACCCGCTGTCGCTCTGGGGTTTCGGGCTCGGCCTGGTAAGCCGGCTGGCTCGCGGCGAGCGGCAACCGCACCTCGGCCGTCGTTCCCACTCCGGCGGCGCTCTCGAGCTTGAGCTCGCCCCCGTGGTGGCGCACCACGTCCAGGCTCATCGTCAGCCCGAGGCCGGTCCCCTGACCGACCGGCTTGGTGGTGAAGTAGGGGTCGAACACTCTGGGCAGCACCGCTGCTGGGATCCCGACGCCGCTGTCGCGGATTTCGACCAGAGCGAAGCCGTCCTCGGTCCGGGTGGAGACGGTGACGAAGTGGAGCTCGGGCGCGCCTGGCGGGATGGCGTCGGCGGCGTTGCGCAGGAGTTGAATCAGCGCCTCCCGCAGCCGGCCCGGATGCCCTTGAATCTGCGGGACCGCTTCCGCCCTGCGTTCGAGCCGGGCCCGCGCGGTCAAGAGCGGGCGCAGGAGGTCGAGGGTCGAGTCGACCAGCTCGTTCAGGTCGACCGGCTGCAGCCCCTCGCGCGCGTGGTGTCCGAAGTCCCTCAGCCCGCGGACGATGCGGCGGATGCGTTCGCCGCCCTCCTGCGACTCCTCGACGATGTGGTGGGCCTCGGTGAGCGCCCGCTCGACGCCGGTCTCCTGGAGCGACGACGCGAGGGAAGGAACCGCCAGCGCCTCGCCCAGGCACCGTTCGAAGGTCGCGAGGTGGCCGGCGAGCACGTGCAGGTTCGCCAGGATGAACGCGGTCGGGGTGTTGATTTCGTGGGCGAGCCCGCTCGCGAGCTGTCCGACCACCGCCAGCCGCTCGTTCTCCAGCATCCGCTCCTGGCTCTGCTCGAGCGTCTTCACCGCCGCCTGCGCCCGCTCGAAGAGCAGCGCGTTCTCCAGCGCCACCGCGATCACCCCGGCGAGCCTCGGAAAGAAGGCGCGCGCCCGCTCGCCGAAGGGACGCTTGCGGCCGGCGGCCACCACCCCGAGGAAGTGACCCTTGGCGACCAGCGGCGCTGCCGTGTAGGCCCGATACGCCGGGGCGAGGTGGAGCCGCGCGAACGCTTCCGGTGGTAGCTCGTCCCAGACCTCCGCCTCTCGGCTCGTCGCCACTTTTCCGGCGATGCCCGCGCCATAGGCGATTCGCTCCTCGCCCTCCGACGGCGCGAGGCCGCCGACCCGGGCGGCCAGGACGAGCTGCGCTTTCGCTTCGTCGGCGAGCAGCACCTCGACGTCGGCCTCGAGCACCCGCGACGCGGCCGCGAGCGCGCGAGCGAGCATCTCCCTCCGGTCGAGCGATTGGCTCGCGGCGTTCGCCACCGCTTCCACCGCGTCCAGCTCCGCGGCGCGCGCTTCGGCCTGCGCGACCGCCACCGACAGCGCCTCCTCCCGCGCCTTCAGGTCCAAGAGCATCTGCCGGTTGTCGCGGTCGAGCCGCCGCAGCCTCGCCGCGTTCGCCACCGTCGACAAGAGCAGGTCGAGGTCGAACGGCTTCTCCAGGTAGGCGAAGGCGCGAAACTCGACCGCGCGGGTCGCGGTCTCGACGTCGGCGTGCGCGGTCATCACGATGAGCTGGGTTTCGACGCCCGCGGCCCGCGCCCGCTCCAAGAGGTCGATGCCCGAGAAGTCGGGGAGCATGATGTCGATGAGGGCAACGTCAGGGGCGCCGCCGAGCAGGAGCTCTAGCGCTTGGCGCGCGCGCTTCGCCAGGACGACGTCGTAGCCTTCCTGGCGCAGCACCTCGGCGACGGCGCTGAGAAGCACCGGACTGTCGTCGACGACCAGGACCGTCGTCCCGCGTTCTTCGACCAAGGCTTCCCTCGCCCTGGCGGCAAAGGCCGACTCCGCCTCCCTCCTCCATCGGCCGGCGGGCGGCGGCTTTGAGGGGCGCTCGGCCGAGGTGTCGCGCTCTTCCCCGCCGCCGCGATCCCGAGCGAATCCTACGCTCGCCCGGACACCGCGAGATCTGGCGGGCGAGGTGGCGAGGGCCCCCAGGCCGGCAGGAAGGTCGGAGCGCGGGCACCCGCAGCCGGATACCGGCAGCGCATCCGCCCCCCTTGGGGCTCCCGCCCGCCGCAAGGCAGGACCGCTGCCGCCCTCACGGTGGACGCTGGTGCAGCCCATGACAAGTGTCGTGCTTTATCGTGCCGCTCATCCCGGCGCAGTCGAAGGGACGAGCGGCCCCGCGAAGAACCGCTCACCCTTCGACTGCGCCGGGCGCGGGCTTTCGCCCGCCACCCAAACCGTAGGATCGGTTGAGGGCGGCGCAGCCCATCGACTCCGGCCGTTGCTGATGGGCTCCGCTTTCGCTCCACCCATCCTTCGCGTTGGCGCGCCGCGTCGAGAATCTTCGCGCGCCGTCTTTCGCTCCGGAGCCTTGATGGCGCAGACGTCTGGCGAGCCTGGCTAGAAGTGGCGGATCACGGCGTCGCCGAACTCCGAGCATTTGAGCTCGGTGACGCCGCTGACGCCTTCGCTGCGCATCTGCCGGGCGAAGTCGTAGGTGACGGTCTTCGCGCCGATGGCGCCGTCCATCCCCTTCAGAATCAGCGCGGCCGCCTCGTTCCAGCCGAGGTGGCGCAGCATCATCTCGCCGGAGAGGATGACCGAGCCGGGGTTGACCTTGTCGAGGTTCGCGTACTTGGGCGCGGTGCCGTGGGTCGCCTCGAAGATGGCGTGCCCGGTCAGGTAGTTGATGTTCCCGCCGGGGGCGATGCCGATGCCGCCCACCTGCGCCGCGAGCGCGTCCGAGAGGTAGTCGCCGTTCAGGTTCAAGGTCGCGATGACGTCGAACTCCTTCGCCCGGGTGAGGACCTGCTGCAGCGTGATGTCGGCGATGGTGTCGCGCACGAGCAGCTTCTTCTTCCACTGGCCCTGGCCATGGCTCGCGCCGATCGCCCGGAGCACGCCCTCGACCTCGGCCACCACCGCCCGCTGCTTCTCCGGCGTCATCAGGTCGTAGCCCGGGTCGATGGCCTTCGCGTTCTCCTCCAGGGTGGTCGCCGGGTTCCTGTCCTTGTTGTCGAGGATCCAGCTCTCGCGCTCGGTCACCACCTCCCGGCGGAAGTCCCGCGTCGCGCAGGCGTAACCCCAGCCGCGGAAGGCGCCCTCGGTGAACTTCATGATGTTGCCCTTGTGGACGAAGGTCACGCTCTTGCGGCCGTTCTTCAGCGCGTAGTCGATGGCCGCCCGCACCAGCCGCTCGGTGCCCTCGCGCGAGACCGGCTTCAAGCCGATGCCGCTCGTCTGCGGGAAGCGGATCTTCTTGAACTCCTTGGGGAAGCTCGCCTCGACGAAGGAGACGATCTTTTTCGCCGCCTCGCTCTCCGACTCGAACTCGATCCCCGCGTAGATGTCCTCGGTGTTCTCGCGGAAGATCACCATGTCGACGAGCTCGGGGTGCTTGACCGGGCTGGGCACCCCCGCGAAGTAGCGCACCGGCCGCAGGCACACGTAGAGGTCGAGCGTCTGGCGCAAGGCCACGTTCAGACTGCGGATGCCCCCACCGACCGGCGTCGTCAACGGGCCCTTGATGCCGACCCGGTAGTCGCGAAACGCTTGCACCGTCTCGTCTGGCAGCCAGTTGCCGGTGCGGTTGAACGCCTTCTCCCCCGCGAGCACCTCCAGCCACTCGATGCCCCGCTCGCCGCGATAGGCCTTCTTCACCGCCTGGTCCAGCACCCGCTTGGAGGCCCGCCAGATGTCGGGACCGGTCCCGTCCCCCTCGATGAACGGAAGGATCGGATGATTCGGAACCTCAAGCTTCCCCGCCGCGTCGATCGTGATTCGCTCACCGCTCATCGCTGCTCTCTCCACTGCGCCGATCGTGACCGGGGAAGCCGTCCTTCCCCGAAAAGGGTCCCGCTTATCGCTCCCGACCTTCCGCTGGTCAACTCCACCCGCGGCGCCGGCGGTTTCCTGCCCTTCTCTTGCGAACGGCCGGGAAGGCGCCTGCCCGGCATGACATTGGCAAGCTCAGGGTCATGACTCCGGTGGGGCCGGCTGAAAGCCGCTCCCGGACGCCTTCCGGCGGCATCGGCCCTTGACCGGACGCCGGCCGTGCAAAGGTTTCCCATGTGCCGCGTCGACCGCGGCCGAAACGGCAATCGAAGGCGGTGTCGGACACCGTCCTTGAAAGGAGCGTCGGTGGAGCACCGCTTCGGCCTCATCACCGCGCCGGACGCCAACGACTGGCACGCCCAGCGGCTTGTGTCGGCCTTGAGCGCTGTCGGTCAGGTGGAGCGCATCGACCCAGCGTCGCTCCGGGTGGTGTGCGGCCGCTCCCAGCAGGGCGACGTCCTCGTCACCCTCGCCGGCGGCGCGGACGCTCGGCGGTTCGACGCGGTCGTCCTCGGCCGGCTGGTCACCGGCGGCGCTGACGCCGACCTCGCGCTCGACGGCGCCCGCGCGATCGAGCTGTGCGGGGTCCCCTCGTTCAACCGCGTCGGCCCGATGCTCGCCGCCCAGGACAAGCTGTGGACCGCCGCCGTGCTCGCCCGGGCGGGGCTGCCGACGCCCCTGTGCTCGTCGGTCCCTTGCCCCGAGGACGCGGTCGTCGCCCTCGCGGAGGTCGGTGCCGCCGTCGCCAAACCCGTCTTCGGCTCCCTCGGCGAGGGCGTGTTCCGCTGCGACGGGGCCCGGGAGCGCTCCCGTCTCGCTCGGATGGCCGGCAGGAGCGCTCACCTGGTGCAGCGGTTCGTCGCCCCGGGAGGGGTCGACTACCGGCTCTTCGTCGTCGGCGACAAGGTGGAGGCCTGCATCCGGCGCGAGGCCCGGGCGGGGCAGTTGCGCTCCAACGCGGCCCTGGGCGCCCGGGCAGTGCCGGCGGTCGCCCGTCGGCTCTGGCGCGAGCTGGCGGTGGAGGCGACCCGGGTGCTGGGCCTGTCGTTCGCCGGGGTGGACCTGGTCGAAGGCGACTCGGGCCCCGCCATCCTGGAGGTCAACGGCTTTCCCGGCTTTCGCGCCATCCAACGGGCCACCGCCCGCGACATGGCCGAGGCGATCGCGCGCTTTGTCGCCCACGCGGTCCGCTGGAGTCGGCGGTCACGGCGGGGAGAACGGTTGGGAAGCTGAGAAAATGATGAGCGAGGAGCGGTTTCGCGGGAGAAAAGGGGCACCGGAGGACGCCAGGCGTTTCGGGCAGCGCTTGAACGGCGCCCGGCGCGTGCGAGAATGAGCCGGGACTTGGGGAGAGGAGTGGAGAGGATGGCAGCGAAGAAGGTCGCGCAACGTGGGGGCAAGGGACGGGCGCCGGCGAGCCGCCGAGCGGGCGCCAAGAGCAAGGCTCCGGGAATGAGCGTGCGTGAGGCCGGCCGCAAGGGAGGCCTCTTGGGCGGCAAGAAAGGCGGCGAGACGGTGAAGGCCGAGCGGGGCATCGAGTTCTACCAGGCGATCGGCAGGAAGGGCGGCCAGAAGGTCCGGGAGCTGATCGCGGCCGGCCGCGCCGCGACCGAGGGCAAGAAGAAGGGCCGGTAGCGGTCTTGTGCACCATCACTTCCCGAACGAGCCGCCGCCTCGCCTCTCCGAGGAGCCGCTCGTGGGCTCGACAGGCGAGGTCCGACGCGCCTTCGGGCTCTGGCGCGCAGGGCACCGATGGCCGGTCTTGAGGATGCGGTGCCCCAGGCCGGCGAGAAGACGGCTCACGGGTGGTCCTGGAGCGCGAAACCGATGGGGCCGGGACTTCGAAGGGCCAGCGGGAGCGGTGCTGGAGGTCGGGCCGCCGAGGCCGCTTCGTCTCGGGAGGGCCAAGGCGGCGGCGAGGCGTCCTTCGAGAGCGGTGAAGGGTAGCGACAGGGATTCAGCTTTCCGTGGAGCGGTTCCAAGGAAGACAAGGCGCGGACCTTGGGTGGGGGGCAGAAGCAAAGCAGGGGAGGGAGGGCAAACATGGCGGACATCGAAGGCAAGAAGCCCGAGCAGGCTCCAGGCGAGCGTTCGGGCGAGGAAGGCAGCACCGGTCCCGTCGGGGGACCGCCGAAGCGCCGCAAGCGCTCCAAGGGGGCGGGTGGCGGGATGACCGTCGCGGAGGCGGGCCGCAAGGGCGGCCAGGCGGTGCGGGACAAGTACGGTCCCAGCTTCTACGAGCAGATCGGGAAGAAGGGCGGGGAGGCGGTCAAGGCCGAGCGAGGCCACGCCTTCTACGAGGAAATCGGGAAGAAGGGCGGGGAGGCGGTCAAGGCCGAGCGGGGCCACGCCTTCTACGAGGAAATCGGGAAGAAGGGCGGCGAGAGCGTCAAGGCCTCGCGCGGCGCCGGTTTCTACGAGGAAATCGGGAAGCGGGGCGGTCACCGCGTCCGCGAGCTGATCGAGGATGCCAAGCGCACCGAAGAGGCGGAGCGCGAGGAAGGCGAGGGCCTGGGCCCGAACGAATAGGCAGGAGCGCTCGTTCGACCGGGAGAGCCGGGTCGGGGCCGCTGTTCGGCGGTCGCGGCCCGGCTCTCGTTCGTCGGGGCGCTCGACATGTGGGCTTCTCGACCGTTCGGACCGTGCGCATCTCAACAGTCAGAGGTGCGACATCGGGGCGGAGGGGGCGATGGCGGAGCAACGCAAAGGAGGGATGACCGTCCAGGAGGCCGGGCGCAAGGGTGGCGAGCGCGTGGCGCACGAGCGGGGGCGGGAGTTCTACGAGACCATCGGCAAGAAGGGCGGCCAGACCGTGGCTCGCGAGCGCGGTCACGACTTCTACGAGCAGATCGGGAAGAAGGGAGGAGAAGCGGTCAAGGCCACCCGCGGCAGCGAGTTCTACTCGGAGATCGGCCACAAGGGCGGCCAGCGGGTGAAGGAGCTGATCCAGCAGGCCAAGCGCGGCCAGCGGGGCGCGCCCGCGCGCGGGATGGAGAAGGTCAACGCGGGCCTCGAACACCCGACGGGCATCGTCGGGGAGTAGGGCTAAAGCCTAGCGAGACCGCTGGTGGAAAGTACCCAGGCGTCGGCTGGCGCGAAGGCGTCCGGGTCGCTTCGTTCCGCGGGGGCCGGCCGCCGACGATGGGTCCGACCGGAAGTCCGGTATCCAAGAGCGGTGCCGAAGGGTCGGGTGAGCGCCTAAGCCCGGATCCGGCGCACCTCCGCGCCCAACTGGGAAAGCTTGTTCTCCAGCCGTTCGTAGCCGCGGTCGAGATGGTAGACGCGCTGGACGAGCGTCGTCCCTTGCGCCTTGAGCCCGGCGATGACCAGGCTCGCGCTCGCCCGTAGGTCGGTAGCCATCACCGGTGCCCCTGAGAGGGAGGGCACTCCCTTGACGACGGCGGTGTGGCCCTCCACCTTGATGTCCGCGCCCATCCGGTCCAACTCCGACACGTGCATGAAGCGATTCTCGAACACCGTCTCCTGGACGACGCTGCTCCCGTCGGCGACCGTGCACAGCGCCATGAGCTGGGCCTGCATGTCGGTGGGGAAGCCGGGGTAGGGAGCGGTGCGGAAGTCGACCGGCGCGGGCACCCTCGGGCCTTGGACGTGCACGCCGTCGCCGATCGGCTCGATGCGGGTACCGGCCTCGCGCAGCTTCGCGGCCACCGCGTCGAGGTCCTCCAAGCGGCAGCGGTGCAGGACCACGTTACCGCCGGTGATCGCCGCGGCGACCAGCAGGGTTCCGGCCTCGATGCGGTCGGGGAAGACGTCGACCTTCATCGGCGCCAGGGATTCCACGCCGTGCACGGTCACCACTGCGTCCCCGGCGCCCTCGATGCGCGCTCCCATTCCAGCGAGAACCCGCGCGAGCTCGACGACCTCGGGTTCCCGCGCGCAGTTCTCGAGGACCGTCGTCCCGTGCGCGAGCGCCGCCGCCATCAGGAGGTTCTCGGTGCCGGTGACGGTGGGCACGTCGAAGACCACCCGGCCGCCCTTGAGGCCGCGGGGCGCGCTCGACTCGACGTAGCCGTGTTCGAGGCGGATCTCGGCGCCGAGAACGGCGAGGCCCTTGAGGTGCTGGTCGATCGGCCGGGCGCCGATGGCGCAGCCGCCGGGGAGCGAGACGCGCGCGTGGCCGAGCCGGGCGGTGAGCGGCCCGAGCACGAGGACCGAGGCGCGCATGGTCTTGACGAGCTCGTAGGGCGCTTCCGCTCTCGGTGAGCTCGGGACCCGGATGGTGACCCGCCGGGGGTCCACTTCGTCGCGGTCGAGGTCGATCCGCATGTGGTCGAAGAGCCGGCCCATCGTGGCGATGTCGGCGAGGAGCGGGACGTTCCCCAGGTGGTGGCGGCCCTCGGCGAGGAGCGTCGCGGCGAGCAGGGGGAGGGCAGCGTTCTTGGAGCCCGAGACGTCGACCTCGCCGGCGAGCGGCCGGCCCCCGTGGATTTCGATGGCGTCCATGCCTGGCCTCGCCGGCGCTTTCTCGCTCCAAGACCGCCGCGACGGCGGCGGGCGGCGAAGCGCCTGGCGTGAAGCGACCAGATCACGAATCGTGCCGGGCTGGCAAGGGGTCGGGGGCCGCGAACATGGTGGCGGGTGGTGGATGGCGCGGCACGAGCCGGTGCGTCCCATCGGACGCGCCGTGGCCGCCCGACCGCGCTTCCGTCAGCGCCGGTGGGCCGAGGTGAACCGAGGGAGCCCGGCGAGGTCCTGCTCGACCGTCACCTGGGTCCAGTCGTTCGGGTCGAACAGAGCGGGAGCGCTCTCGCCATGCTCGGCGCCGTGCTCGACCACGACCAGCCCGCCCGGGCGCAGGTGGCGGGGCAACGCGGGGAGGAACCGGCGGTAGAGGTCGAGCCCGTCGGGCCCGCCGAAGAGCGCGAGGTGCGGCTCGTGCTCCACGATGTGGATGGGAAGCGTCGCTCGCTCGCCGTCGGGGACGTACGGAAGGTTCGCGACGATCGCGTCGAAGACGCCGGAAGCGAGCGGTGCCGCGAGGTCCCCTTGGCGCATCTCGACCCGCGGGGCGACGTCGAGGAGCACCGCGTTCTCCCGGGCGAGCTGGAGCGCGTCCGGCGAGACGTCGGTCAGCACCACCCGCGCGTCCGGCCGTTCCGCCGCCAGCGTCAGGCCCAGGGTCCCGCAGCCGCAGCCGACGTCGGCCAGGAGCGCTGCCGTACCCTTGGGGACCTCCCTCAGCACCCGCTCGGCGACGAGCTCGGTCTCCGGCCGGGGAATCAGCGCGCGCGGGTCGACCTTGAACGGGCGGCCGTAGAAATCCTGCCGGCCGACGAGGTACTGGGCCGGCTCGCCAGCGGCGCGGCGCAGGACGAGGCTCTTGAACCGGGCGAGCTCGGCCTGGTCGAGGGGCCGGTCGAAGTCCGCGTAGAGGCGGATGCGGGGGCAGCCGAGCACAAAGGAGAGCAGGAGCTCTGCCGTCAAGCGTGGGCTGTCGACGTTCCGCTCGGCGAAGAAGCCGCGGCTCCAGAGGAGCAGCTCACGGATGGTCCAGGTCCGGGTGCCCACCGGCAAAGGTCACCTGAGCTTCTCGGCGGTGTCGTGGGTGCGCAGCGCGGTCACCAGCTCGTCGAGGTCGCCCCCCATCAAGGCCGGCAGGTTGTGCAGGGTGAGCCCGATGCGGTGGTCGGTACAGCGGTCCTGGGGGAAGTTGTAGGTGCGGATCTTCTCCGAGCGCTCGCCGGTGCCGACCTGGGCCTTACGGCTCGAATCCTGCGCGGTCTTGATCCGCCCCTGCTCCTGCTCGTAGAGCTTGGCGCGCAGCATCTTCAAGGCCATCGAGCGGTTCTTCTGCTGGCTCTTCTCCTGCTGGCACTTGACGATGATGCCGCTGGGGCGGTGGGTGACGCGGACGGCGGAGTCGGTGGTGTTGACGCTCTGGCCGCCGCTGCCGGTCGAGCGCATCACGTCCCATTCGAGGTCGGCGGGGTTGATCTTCACCTCGACCTCGTCCGCTTCCGGGAGCACCGCCACGGTGACGGTCGAGGTGTGGATGCGCCCTTGCGCCTCGGTCTCGGGCACCCGTTGGACGCGGTGGACGCCCGACTCGTACTTCAGGCTGGAGTAGACCTCGTCGCCCGAGATGGCGACCGACGCCTCCTTGACCCCGCCGGCGCCGCCCTCCTGCGAGTCGAGCAGGTCGGCCTTCCAGCCGCGCGCCTCGGCGTAGCGCAGGTAGGCGCGCAGGAGCTCGCCCGCGAAGAGGCCCGCCTCGTCGCCCCCGGTACCCGCCCGGATTTCGAGGATCACGTCCCGCTCGTCGCACGGATCCTTCGGGAGGAGGAGGATTTTCAGCTTCTCGTCGAGCGAGTCGCGGCGCGCCTGGAGCCCCGGCAGCTCGTCTTTCGCCATCTGGCGGACCTCGGGATCCTGGTCCCCGAGCATCGCGTGCAGGTCGGCGAGCTGGCGGTCGACGTCGGTACGCTCCCGATAGGTTTCGACGATTTTTTCGAGGCCGGCGCGCTCCTTCGAGACGCTCTTCAAGCGCTCCTGGTTGCCCAGGACCTCCGGGTCCGACAGCTCGGCGGTCAGGTGCTCGAACTTGCGGCTGAGCTCTTCCAGCTTGTCGGTCATCTTCGCGAGAAACGGTGGGCGGGACCGGGGACATCCCGGCCCGAGAGCGGCGCACTGTACCAGAACGCCCGCGGCGGTCCTGCCCGACCCGATTCCCGGCGACGCCTTGCCGCGGGCGGCGGGCGGGCGTTAGATTCCGCGCTTTCGAGTCGGCCCCAGGAGCGCCTCGTCTCGGGTCCTGCCTCGTTTCGAGACGACGCGCCGACGGCTTTCGACCCACAGGAAGCGGCGGTTCTCACGTGCGTGCGCAGAAGTTCGGCCGGTACATGCTCATCGACCGCATCGCCGTCGGCGGGATGGCGGAGATCTTCCTCGCCCGGCAGATGGGGATGGAGGGCTTCGAGAAGCTCGTCGTCCTCAAGCGCATCCGCCCGGAGCTCTCGGAGAAGAAGAGCTTCGTGACGATGTTCCTGAACGAGGCGCGCCTGTCGGCGCAGCTCAACCATCCGAACATCGCGCAGATCTACGACCTGGGGAAGGTCGGGGAGAGCTTCTTCATCGCGATGGAGTACGTCTTCGGCCGGGACATGCGGCGGGTGATTCCCAAGGCGGAGGCGCAGGGAATTCCGTTCCCCCTGGTGTACGCCGCGAAAATCGCGAGCCAGTGCTGCGAAGGGCTCTACTACGCGCACCAGAAGAGCGACTTCTACGGCCACCCGCTCGGGATCGTGCACCGGGACATCACGCCGGAGAACGTGGTCGTCTCCTTCGACGGGACGGTGAAGATCCTCGACTTCGGCATCGCCAAGGCGGCGAACACCGTCGAGCAGACGCGCGCCGGAGAAATCAAGGGGAAGCTTTCGTACATGTCGCCCGAGCAGTGCATGGGCAAGCCCCTCGACCATCGCTCGGACCTCTTCAGCCTCGGCGTCGTGTTCTACGAATGGGTGACCGGGTTCAAGCTCTTCACCGGGGAGAGCGACGTCGCGGTGCTCAAAGCGATCACCGACGGCAAGATCTACTCGCCCTCCTACTTCAAGCCCGACGTGCCCGAGCCGATCGAGCAGATTCTGATGAAGGCCCTGGAGAAGGACCCGACCCATCGCTACCAGAGCGCGTGGGAGATGCAGTACGACATCGACCGGTTCCTCTCCGAGAACGAGTTCACCCCCTCGAACATCCACCTCGCGAACTTCTTGAAGCAGGTCTTCGCCGACGAGATGGACGACGAGCTCCGGCGCCTGTCGGCGCAGGGGACGCCGCTCGCGACGGCGACGGCGGAGGAGGAGGACGACGGCGCGGCCCGTCCCCCGGTGGCCCCCGCGCCGGGACCGGTCGCGCGGGGCGAGAGCGATGGCGCCGAAGGGGCGCCGGCGCTCGACCTTTCTCCGGAGCAGGTCGAGGCGCTGGAGCGGATGGCGACGCGCCATTCCATCACGGTTTCCACGCTCGTTCGGGAAATCGTGGCGGGATACCTGAAGTTCCAGTGACCTGAATTCTTCCGGCGCATTCTCGTTCCCGCTCACCCTGATCTGCCAAGCCGCGAAAGGCTCGCGCCGCCCGCAGATTCTCGAGCTTCGCGGCGGGCCGGCACTGCTGACCCCCAACCATCGATCCGGTTGCGGGCCCGGCGCCAGGACTGCCGAAGGGCCCAGGGTGACCGGTCCAGGACAGCACGCCTTGTCGAGGTCGTTCTATTCCGCCTCTTAGCGGCGCCCCTGCCGGCTAACAGCAGCGGTGCCGCCATGCGTCACTCCAGGAGATGCTGGAGGTCGTTCGCGTGGCGGAACTCGGGGTACTCCTCTTCGACCACTTTCCAGTAGAACTCGCAGGCCGAGCAGTGTCCGTATTTCTGCACCTGAGAGCCTTGCGCGGTGCCGTTGCAGAAGGTTCCGGCGATCATCCAGCAGCAGCGGCCACCGTTGTCGCCGCCGTGGATTCCATCGGTGCGCTCTTCGAGAGCGGCAGGACAGACACCGAGCTCGGCGATGCGACACCCGCCACGCTCACGTCCACAGCGGTGAAAGTCCCAACAGTTCTGCTTCGACGCCAACCATTGCCTCCCAAGGGCGCGCAACCGGAAGAAAAGGGACCGGGCCGGCCGACCGCCAGTGTAGCAGACGACAAGAGCGGTCCCGCGCGCGCCCGAAGCTTGGCGCACGGGCTCGTGCGCCGCGAGCCAGCTCCTCTTGTCGCGGCGGACGACGGCGCCGCGCCGGACGAGGCTCGGTCGCTCCCACCGAACGACGCCTGCGTAGGAGTACGAGTGCGGTGCCTGTGCCCTGAAGCGGTCACACAATCCGTCACCGCTGCCGACTGGCATGCGACCAAGAGCCGTGAGGCGACCGCCGTCCTGGCTGGCTCGGTCCCGAGCCCGTCGCCTCCCCGAGCCCGTCGCGTCTTGACAGGCTGGCTCGCGAGCTTACGTTCGGGAGCCCGTCACATGCCGCGACGGGAATATGTCGGACGGAGACGACTCGATGAAGGTCACCAAACGGCAGCGGGCGGCGCGGGTCGGAGCGGCGCTGGGGCACCCGACGCGGCTGGCGATTCTGGAGCTTCTGGCCGAACACCCGCGCATCGTCGGCGAAATCATCGAGGAGATCGGCGCGCGGCAGCCCGCGGTCTCCAAGCACCTGTCGACGCTGCGGGCAGCGGGTCTGTTGGCCTGCGAGCCCGACGGTCGCTGTCGCCGGTACCGGCTCGCGGATCCAAAAGCGGTGCGTCGGGCTCTCAAGGCGTTGGGCACCCTGGGCTAAGGCCGCGAAGACGGCCCGAGCCCTCGGCCGCACGGCAAACGGCGCGCAAACGGAGTGACGATGGCGATGAGAGAGGTGTCGGGGCTGGCGGAGCTTCGCGAGCGCGTGGGCGCCACCGGGTCCGCGTGGATCGGGTTCTTCGGAGCGTTCTCGGAAAAATCCGAGCGGCAGCTTCCGGTGTTTCGCGCGTTCGGCGAGCGCCACCCGGACAAGCCGCTGTTTCTGGTCGACGTCGGGCGGGTGAAGGACGTCCATCGCTTCTACCAGGTCGGCAGCGTGCCCACGGTCATCCGGGTGCGCGGCGACGCGGTGGTCCAAGTGGTCGCCGGGGAGCGCCCGCTCGCCGAGTACGAGGCGCTCCTCGACGACGCGCCACCGGTGATCAAGACCGCTTCTCCACAGCCGCAGCGCACCCGCCGGGTCGTCGTCTACACGACCCCGACGTGCACCTTCTGCCGTCAGGTCAAGAGCTACTTCCAGCGGCGGGGAGTGCAGTTCCGCGAGGTCGACATCTCGCGCGACGAAGCCCAAGCCCGCCAGATGATGGCGAAGAGCGGCCAGTCCGGCGTCCCGCAGGTCGACATCGAAGGAAAGATCGTCGTCGGCTTCGACAAGCCGCAGATCGACCGGCTCCTCGGACTTTCCCGGGAAGCTGCCTAGAGCATTTCCCCCCCCAACGGCTCGCGGTCTACGGCCGCGGGCGAAGGAGCAACCGATGAACGTGCAGCCGCTCGGTGAGTTCATTCTCGTCCGTCCCTTGGAAGCGCAGGAGAAGACCTCGGGCGGCATCTACCTGCCCGAGACCGCTCGCGAGACCCCCGCTCAAGGGAAGGTGCTCGCGGTCGCGACCGGCGTCACCAACGGCGTCGTCGTCGGCGATCGCGTCATCTACAAGCGCTACTCGGGCGAGGAGCTGACCGTCGACGGCGAGAAGCTCCGGCTGGTCGCGATCGCCGACCTGCTCGCCCGGTACGTGGAAGCCGACGCCATCCAGCCCTGATTCCCCCGAACCGAGACAAGGAGCCTGAAGACGATGCTCGAAACGAACCTGAAGCACGTGGAGACGGTGCAGGAGTTCGACACCCTCCTGGCCGAGAACGACAAGGTGATGATCTGCTGCGGCCGGATGGGGCCGATGTGCCTGCCGGTCTACGACGTGATGGAGAAGCTCGAGCCGAAGTACGCCCAGGTCGCGTTTCGCGACATGGACTTCGACAGCCCGGTCGCGCGGGAGACCATCCGCCGGCTTCCGCAGGTGCAGAGCTTCGGCGGGCTGCCGTTCACCGTCTACTTTCGCGACGGGAAGCTGATGCAGGCGACGAGCAGCATCCAGACCAAGCAGCAGGTCACCGCGATCCTCGACCAGCACCTGGCGTAAGAACCTTTCGGTCGGCGAGAAGGAGAGGGTCGTCATGCCCACCGAGTCGGACGTCATGGTCATCGGCGGCGGTCCCGCAGGGCTCACCGCCGGCATCTACCTGGCGAGAGCGCACCTGGAGACCTTGGTGGTGGACAGCGGCGCCGCCGGGGGGCAGATGATCCTCTCCTCCGCCATCGCCAACTACCCGGGCGTCCCCCGCATCACCGGGCGCCAGCTCGCGCTCGCGATGCGGAAGCAGGCCGAGTCGTTCGGCTGCCGCGTCGAATCGCAGGCGGAAATCGAATCGCTTTCGCTCGAGGGTCCGGTGAAGGAGGTGACGCTCGCGGGCGAGGGGGCCTTCACCGCCCGCGCGGTCGTGCTCGCCCCCGGAGGGCGCCCCCGCAAGCTCGGAATACCCTCCGAGACCGCTTTCGAAGGGCGTGGCATCTCCTATTGCGCGACCTGCGACGGCGAGTTCTTCACCGGCGAGGACATCGTGGTCGTCGGCGGAGGCAACTCGGCGCTCGAGGAGGCGGTCGCGCTGACCCGGGTCGCGCGGTCGGTCACCATCGTCCACGAATTCGACCGCTTCCAGGCGCAGCCGTGGGCGGTGGAGGAGGCCCGGAAGAACCCGCGCATCCGCTTCCTCCTGGCGCAGGACGTCCGTGAGTTTCGCGGCGGCGACCACCTGGAAGAGGTGGTGCTCGCCTCGAAACGGACGGGCGACGAGACCGTTCTGCGCGCCCGGGGCGCGTTCCTCTTCATCGGCTACCGGCCGAACACCGCGTTCCTCGACGGGCTCGCGGCGCTGACCGCGCGCGGCGAAATCGTCACCGACGAGGCGCTGCGCACGAACGTCCCTGGGGTGTTCGCCGCCGGTGACGCCCGGCAGAAGCGCTACCGCCAAATCACGACCGCGGTCGCCGACGGCACCGTCGCGGCGCTCGGCGCGGTCGAGTACCTCACCGCCCTCGAGCGTCCCGTCTGGCCCACGTGGCAGGCGTCGAACGTCATCGAGCTGGCGCCGGCGATGGTGGTGCACTAGCGGCTCGGATCGATCGGTCCCATCCAGTGCGGGACTTCGCCGACTCCGGCACCGCTGCTGCTACCCTCGAAGCGACGCCGGCGACGACGCGCTCTCCACGGGGGCGGGAGCGCTCTCGGTGGCCTTCGGGCGCTTGAGCGGCGTCTCGCCCAGCACCGCGCGGATGGTCTCTTTCAAGGACAGCGTCGCCTTCCAGCCGGCGTCGCGCACGAAGCGGTTGCCGTCCACCGCGCAGGGGAAGTGGATGTGGTCGAGCTCCGGCGGCGGAAACGAAGTCAACCGCGCTTCCCACAGCTTCTGGACGAGCGCCCGCGCGACGGGGTGCGGCAGCGGTATCGGCCGGCGCCCGAGCTCCTGGAGCGCCGACGACAGGGGGACGATGCCGGGCCCGACCACGTTGTACACGCCGCGCAGCCCCGGCCTGAGGGCGAGCTCCATCGCCCGGCAGGCGTCCGACTCGTGGATGAGCTGCACCAGCGGGTCGAACCCGGCGAGGGTGATCGGGTTTTGCAGGCGCAGGTAGTTCGACGGGGCGTTCTTGATCCGCTCGCCGAGGATGTGGACCGGCCGCAGAACCACCGTCTCCACCTCGGGGTGCTTCCACATGTACTGCTGCGCGTACATGTCGACTTCGACCAGGTCGCGGATGTCGCTGAAGCGCTGCCCGGCCATCAGCGGGGCGTCCTCGGAGAGGAAGTTGTCGTTGTTGGGGCTCGGGCCGTAGACGGTGGAGCTACTCAGGACCACCACCTTCGGGACCTTGTAGCGGGCGGCGTATTCCAACACCTGGCTCGTGCCGTAGACGTTGAAGGTGTGGTGCTCCTCCTGGCTCATCCTGGGGTCGTGCATGATGCCCAGGTGGATGAGGGCCTTGACGTCGCCGCGCCGGAAGACGTCCTCGACCTTCTTGCGCCGCAGGTCGATCTGGAACAGCTCGAGGTCCTTCGGCTTGCCCTGCATCGGCCGCCGGTCGATGCCGACCACCCGATGGTGCCGGTGCAAGAGCTTCGCCAGCGCCCGCCCCAGGTTGCCGCTGATGCCCGTGATGACGACCGCGTTCGGCATGTTCCGTTCTCGCCTTCCTGACCTTCGCTACCAGAAGATGTGGCGGCGCTCCCGCAGCCCTTCGTTGAGCATCGCTTGGATCGTCGCCTTCACCTGCCGCACCTTCTTCTCCACCTCCTGGTCCTCCTCGTCGGCGCCACCGGTGAAGCACATCGGCTCCCCGAAGTAGATGCGGTACTTGACGGGGAGCGGGAGCGGTAGCCCTTGGAGCACCAGCGGGAAGGCCGGCATCCCCAGGAGGCGCGCCAGGGTCTTCAAGTCGGCCAGCGCCGCGGCCTGCTCTTCCGCCCCGACCACCGCCACCGGGACGATGGAGGTCTTCGACTGGAGCGCCAGCCGCAT
Organism: Myxococcales bacterium; assembly: GCA_021787845.1. Taxonomy (GTDB): domain Bacteria; phylum Myxococcota; class Myxococcia; order Myxococcales; family JAJYLH01; genus JAJYLH01. Next base: position 329,894 of record JAJYLH010000001.1, read on the forward strand.
GAAGCCGTTGCCGAACTCCTGGAGCTGGTAAGCGCTCCTGTAGAGCTTGTTGATGCCCTTGGCGCCCTCCGGAAACACCAGGATCGTCTCGTCCTGCGCCAACAACCGCCGGCAATTCTCCGGGGTGCCGACCACCTGCCCCAGTCGCGAAAAGAGGGTGGAGAAATAGGGAAGGGTCGGGACCCACTTCTCGATCATCGCCCGGACCATCCGCGGATGCTCCGGCTCGACGAGCGTCGCGACCCCGATCATCGCGCCGTCGAAGGGAAGCTGTCCCGAGTGGTTCGAGATCAAGAGGACGCGTCCGGTCGGGATGTTCTCGACACCGTGCGTCTCCACCCGGAAGTAGTGCTTGTAGAGCCACAGCACCGGCGCGATGGCGGCCTTGGAGAACTCGAGGTCGAGCCCGAACGGGTCGACGCCGTACTCGTTCGCTTGCGAGGTCAGGCGCGCGAGCTTCTCCTCCACCGCTTCCCCGCCGATGCGGCGAGTCCATCCGCGAAAGACGCCGAGGACGCCGCCCGGCTCGCTCGCCGGACGCCGGGCGAGAGCGGTGGTGGCCCTCGCGGCCATCTTCCAGAGCCCTCCTTCGAGCTTTCGGCCTTGCGCCGGCTGTGCCGCGATCATGGGCCATCCATAGCACGCGCGCTACTCGCCGGCCGGCCGATTCGCGCCGGGCTCGCCGGGAGTGTCCGACCCCCGAAGTACGCTCCTTTTCGCCATGAGCCCCACCGACCTCACCCCCGACCTCCTCCAGAAGCTGCGCGACGACTGGCGGGCGGCGACCGGCCGCGTCGACCAGCTCGCCGAACGGGTGAGCGACCTCATCGAGTGGGTCGACGACCTGCGCGCCCAGCTCGCCCGGCGCATCGACGGCCTCGAGCAATCGACCACCGGCGCGGTCGGCACCCTCGCGACCACCGTCAGCGGCTTCGCCGAGACCCTCGCCGCGCAGGCCGACCTGCCCGAACGGGTGCGCGCCTGTGAGGACGGCCTCGCCCACCTGCGCGCGAAAATTCACACGAAGTGACGAGCTGCTCGACTCGGCCCGCTTTCTGCATTACGATTTGGAGACGACATGGAGCCGACCGAAATCACCCCGCAGATCCTTCAGAACATCCACGATGGGATCCGTCAGAACCGCGACGAGATTCGAAAGAACCGCGACGGGCTCGTTCGGGTCAATGAGCGGATCGACAGGCTGTCGGAGCACGTGGATGAAGTCGAGCATCGTCTGAGCCGGCGCATCGTCGAGACGGAGGTGCGGCTGACGACGGCCATCGTCAATGGAACCCGCGACCTCATCGACTCGAACGTGCGGCTCGCGGCAGTGGTTGCCGACATGCAAGGGGCGCTTCGGGCGGCCATCCAGCGATTCGACGGCCAAGGCGACCTGGGCCCGCGGGTGGAGAGGTGCGAGAAGCGGCTGGACGCGCTCGAAGGCCGTCGGCCCGAAGAGTGAGCCTCACATCGCGGCGTCGCAGCTCGGACCGGCGAATGGTGCCAGGCTGATGCGGACCGGAACCGTCGCTGCCGAACCGAAGCTCACGTTCATCCCGCAACCCGTCTGGACGAGCATCCCGCTCGCATCGAGCGCCTCGACGTTGACGAGGTAGGTGCCCGGCGTCACCTGGAGGTCGAGCGCCTTGCCGCTGTCCTCCTGCGTGAACGCTGTCCGAAAGACCTTCTGCCCGGCTTGAGCGCCGGCGAAGGGCACCGACGGGATTCCGGCGTCCTTGAAACAGGCGCTCGCGAAGACCGAGCAGTCGACGCCGGGGGCGTTCACCAACTCGACCTGGAGCTCCCGGATCTCGGCGGCGGTCCCGCTCGACAGCGCGAGGCCGAGGGAGGCGAGGGGCGGCGAGCCGGCGCCGCCGCACGACGCGAGCGCGAGCAGGGCGAGAGCGAAAGCGCTCCTCATGGGCTCACCTGGACCGTGAGGTGCATCGTCGCGGGCTTCGACTGCAGCTCGACGTAGGCGAGAGCGCCGCCGCCCGCCACGACGGCCCCGACCACCCCCCAAATCCACCAGTGCGCGTACCACGGCGTCGCGCTCGCGGCGGGTCCGACCGTCCGGACCGGAACCGCCGGTCCTCCCGGAATGGTCAACGACCGCGGCGACAGCGAGCTGCCATCGCCCTGCATCCTTTGGCCGTCGCTCGACTGCACCTCGGCGTAGTACTCGAGCGTGGCGCCAGCCGGGAATCCGGGCACCACGGCGATGAAACGGCCGGTCGGCGGCGGGGAGAGCGAGAGCGGTGCCCATTGCCAGGCGTCGCTCAGCGCGGGACGAAAGTAGATCCGCCCGCGAAAGCCGGGGCGCATGCCCAGAAGCAGGGCGGGGATTTCGATGGGCTGGTTGGCGCCGGTGATCCTCGGCGGCAAGAGATGGATGGCGAGGACCTGGCCATGCGTGAGAAACACCTGGCGCACCTGTTCGAACTCGGTCTTCACCCGCGGGCTCGTCAGCCGCGGCGGCGCGAAGTCCGGGTTGACGTACAGAAGCCGCGTGAAGGTGTCGCGGGCGTCGTCGTCGCGCCCGAGGTAGACGTAGACCTCGCCGATTCGCCAATAGAGCTCGACCAGCTCCTCGTTCGAGTTGTCGGGCGAGCTCAGGCCGTCCTGGAGCGTGATGAGCGCGTTCTCGAAATCGCCCTGGTCGATCTGCCGCTGGGCATGCGCCAGCACTTGCGGCGTCGGGGGCCGGTCGGCGAGGGCGGGACGCGCCAGGACCAGCGCGGCGAGCACGCCCCACCCGAGCACGGTCCCGGTTCGGTGACCACCCATGCGAACCGTCGCTGATAGCACGATTCCGACCGGTCGATGGCAACTGGCGGCGAGACGGCCCGCGCCAGGAACGACTTGAGGTCGCGGCCGGTTTTCGCTACTGCCTTCCTTCCCGAAGGCCGGCTTGGCTCCGTGAGGCAGCTTGGTGGACTCCCTCGTCATCGACGTCGATCGCATCGAGCACCCGCGCGAGCGCTTCGAGCGCGCGCTCACCCGGGGGTTCCTGAAGAGCGTGTTCGAGGACGCGCCCGCCTACGCGGTCGTGGACCCGTCGACCATCGTCGTCCACCTCACCCGGGTCGGCGCAAAGGACGTGCTCCTCGAAGGCAGCACGCAAGTTTCCGTCGAGAGCGCCTGCCGGCGGTGCCTGAAGCCGGTCCGCAGCGACCTGCCGATCGTCTTCCAACTCGACCTGGTCTGGCGCCCATCCGCCGCGGCCAAGGGCGAGCGCCCTTCCGAGGATCGCGGCCAGGGCAGCACCTCGGCCTCGTTCGACGAGCACGAAATCGACGAGGAGCCGTTCGACGGCGAGCGCGTCGACCTGGGGCCGATCGCCCGCGAGCAACTCCTCCTCGCCCTGCCGCCCATCGAGCCCGCGTGCTCCGAAAGCTGCCGGGGGCTGTGCCCGACCTGCGGCCAGGACCTGAACGAGGCGGACTGCGGCCACGCCCGGCTGGGCGGCGACCCCCGCTGGGCGCGGCTGCGCGACCTCAAGGTCTAGCTCGACCCTCGCCGAAAAGCGTCTGGACTGCCAAGACGCCACGAACGCCGATCTCGCTGACCGCAGTTCTTGAGTTCTTGGCGCTCTTGGCGTCGCGGCCGTCCATCCGAGGGCTCTTCGGCGAGGCTCTAGCTCGAACCGTGCCACCCGCCGGACGCTTCGCTTTCCTTTTCGCCGGCCGTTAGGCTATACGGCCTTAGTCCTTCGCGCCGGCGAGCGGGGCTCGTCCTTGGGCGAAGCGTCCTGGCACGAGCCGAGAGGTTTATCGCAGATGGGTGTTCCGAAGAAGCGCACGAGCTCGCAAAAGCGCGACCAGCGTCGCGCCCACTGGAAGATCACGGCGCCGAACGTGTCCGCCTGCCCGAGCTGCGGCGAGCCCGTCCTCCCGCACCATATCTGCTCGGCGTGCGGCAAGTACGGCGACCAGCAGGTCATCGAAGTCAAGAGCTAGGGCGAGCGGCGCCCGAGACCTTGAGACGCGTCGCTTACCTCTTCCCGGGGCAGGGAAGCCAGGATCTCGGAATGGGGCTCGCTCTTGCGCGAGCCTCGTCCGCGGCGGCGGAGGTGTTCGCCCGCGCCGACCGGGCGGCGGGCTTCGCGCTCACCGAGCTCGTCGAGCGCGGCCCCAGAGAAGCGCTGCAGCTCACCGAGAACACGCAGCCGGCGGTCCTGACCGCCTCGCTCGCCTGCCTCGCCGCCGCACGGGAGGCGGGCCTGCCCCCGCCCGATTTCGTCGCCGGCCATTCGCTCGGCGAGTTCTCGGCGCTGGTCGCGGCCCACGCGCTCGCGTTGGAGGAGGCGGTTCGCGCCGTGCGCGCCCGGGGCCGGTTCATGCAGGAAGCGGTCCCGGTCGGGGAGGGCAGCATGGCTGCCGTTCTCCAGCTCGCGGCGCCGGAGGTGGTCGCCGCCTGCGCCGAGGCGCGCGCCGAGGCACCCGGGCGGGTGGTGGTCGCGGCGAACTTCAACGGCCCCGAGCAGACGGTCGTCGCCGGACACCAGGACCGGGTCCTGCGGGCGGGCGAGCTGTGCCTGGCCAAGGGGGCCCGCAGGGTGGTACCGCTGCCGGTGAGCGCGCCGTTCCATTCGCCGCTGGTCGCGCCTGCCGCGCCGCGCCTGGCCGAGGTGCTGGCGTCGCTCGACTTTTCCGACGCGGCGATTCCCGTCGTCACCAACGTGACGGCGACGCCGGAGACGGCGGCGGGGACGCTCCGGTCGCTCCTCGTCGAGCAGGTGACCGCGCCGGTGCGGTGGACCGAGATCGTCGCGCGCCTGTGGAGGGAAGGGTGCGACACCTTCCTCGAGCTGGGTCCGGGCGCGGCGCTGACCGGCCTCGTGCGCCGGCAGCTCCCCCAAGCGAGAGCGCTGCCGGTATCCGACCCGACGCGGCTGGCGGCGGCGCTCGAGGCCCTCGCGACGTGAGACGCTGGGCGGCAGCGCTGTCGCTCATCGTGGCGTGCGCGACTGCGCCGGCCGTGCGCCGTGGAAACCTCGGCCAGGACTGCGTTTCGGACCGCGACTGCGCGTACGGATTGGTCTGCCAAGCCGCCGCGCCGGGACGTCGATGCGTCTTCGAGCGCTACGGCGCCTGTCGCGTCGACGGCGACTGCCTCCCCGGCCGCAGGTGCCGGGACCGCTTCTGTACGGTTCAGTGCGTGTTCGACAGCGGCTGTCCGAAAGGTCGCGCCTGCCAGGTGGGCGAGTGCGTTGCCGCTCGGCGGGACGAGGGATGTGTCCTGCCGGGCGATTGTCCGCTCGGCGAGCAGTGCATCGCCGGGCGCTGCGAGAGCTCGGTCGGGGTCGCGTGCGCGAGCGACACCGACTGCGGACCGATGGCGCGCTGCATCGGCGGCGTCTGCCGGTGACGGCTTCCCGCGTGCGACGTTGAGACCGATCGGTCGGATCGGTCCGATCGGTCCGATCGAAGCGAAAGCCTGAGCGTCAGGGCTGTTGGTCGGCGTCGTTCATCTGCTGCTGAAAATCGCGGAGCAGCTTCTGCACCTGGTCGGGCGTCACCGGCGCACTCCCGCCGCCCGGAAGGCCGGAGCCGCCGAGCGCCTGGCTCAGCGCGCCGAGCGAGAGCCCGCTCAACGACCCGGGACCGCCGACCGCGCCCAGGAGCCCCGAAAGGTCGAGCGGCCCGAGGTCCTCGTTGCCGTGCTTCTCGTAGAACCAACGACGCCACAGCTTCGCGACCTTTTCGCCGCCGGCCTGGACGAGCGCGACCTCGAGGTCGCCCGGGGTGATCCGCTTGAAGCGCCATTTCTCGACCACGCTCCTGAGCGCGCGGGCGAGCTTCTGCCGGCCGATAGCCCTCTCGACCGCCTCGTAGAAGAGCGGCGCCTTCCCGTAGACCAGGCCGGCGTAGTCGATCATCGACGGAAAGTCGCCGGCCGGGCGGGCGACGACGCCGTCCGGATGCCCGAGGAGCGCGAGCGCCTGGAAGTTCATCGCCACCTGGAGAGACCGGTCGCGCAGGAACGCGCCCTCGCCCTGGGTCGCGCGGGTCGCGACCAGCGCGCTCCACTGCGCGAGCGGCTCGTCGATGAATGGATAGCGCTGAGGGTGCGAGCCGACCTGCGCGTACCACCATTCGTGGGCGACCTCGTGCCGGACGATGAACTGCAAGGTGTCGTCGAAGAAGCGCCCCGACGGGTCGGCGAGCGCGAGCATCCCGGTGGGACGGCGGTAGAAGCCGCTTCCCTCCAGCGTCAGCGCCGGCAGCTCGACGCCGCCGGCGCCGCCGACGAGAGCGCTCTCGGCGACCTTCAGGACCGACCACGGATAGCGGCCGAACTCGCGGTCATAGGTTTCGAGCGCGCCCACCGCCGCCGAAAGCGCACGCAAGCCGGCCCGCCGGTCGGTCGCCTTGAAGAAGCTCTCGACCCTCACCCCGCGCGCGACGCGCGCGCGCTCGGCGTACGCGCGCGAGACGACGAGGCCCACGTCGCGGGTCGCGGCCATCGCGAACGAGGTGCGCACCTCGCCGTTTTCGAGCCGCACCCGCCCCACCTCGCGGCCGGTCGCCGCGACCAGCGCTCCCGCCGGTACGACCACGCTCAACAGCAAGTTCTGCGGGTCCGAGTAGGTCGGGTCGCCGATGTCGGACGGCGTCTTCGTGTCGAAGCGGCCGTCGATGAACGCCGGCACCACCGGAGAAAAACCGGTCAGCGTGCAGAGGCCGTCGCCGCAGGCGAAGGTGCCGTACTCGTCGGTGGAGCCGCCGCCGGTTCCGAAGAGGGCGCTCAGGCTCGCCTGGAACGGGTCGGTCGCGCCGGGCGCGAGCCGGTCGAGCTTGCCGCCCAGGGTGCCGGTGAGGACGACGCGGGCCAAGGGCGCGAGCGGCGCCGGGAGGTCGTACCAGGTGACGGTGGCGGATTGCGGGCGGTGCTCGAGCCTGCGCGGCGCGCCGCCGTCGATGGACCCCTTCACGTCGACCCAGGCCACCGTGGGGCCGTTCGTACCCGACCCGTTCGACTCGAGCCGCACCGGCAGCTCCTTCACCGGCGCGCCGGTCGTGTTCCTCCAGTCGAGCCGCGCCTCTCCCGTAAAGCTGCGGCGCTCCAGGTCGACGGTGATGTCCAGCGTCAATAGCGGAAGGGCGTCGAGGCCGCCGGTCGCCGTTTCCACCGTGGCGACCTGGCCCTTGCGAATCGATTTCTCCAGGAGCTGCCGTTCGGCCGGCGAGAGAGCGCCCGCGGGCAGGGATGCGGCAAGCAGGAGCGCTGCTGACCACCAAGCCCAGGCGCGCGCGCGAGGCCTCATTGGTTGATCACGACCAGGCACCCCCGGCAGGCGGTGTCCGGGTTACGCACTTCGCGGTAGCCGCCGGTGTCGCCGAGGGCCACCGGCACCGCGACGCCGGCGACGACCACCGCGGCGGCGGCGATCCACACCCAGGGGCGCTGAAAGAACGGCGTTGCGGGTTCTTCCTCTTCCTCGTCACCCTCTTGCGCTGCTGCTTCGCTGGTGGGCTGCGGGATGGCGGCGGCGACGAAGCCCGCCGAGGAGGGTGGCGTTTCGCCGGAGCGCTCGGCGAGCGTCGGCGGCGCCGGAAGCAAGCCGGGAGCGGTCGTGGCTGGCTTGGCCGGGGGCGCGGCGGCGGTCGGCGCGGCCAAGCTGAGGTCGAGATCGCTCCCGGCCGGCGGCTTCGCTCCCGGTGGGTTGGAGGCGAGACCGAGGTCGAGGCCGAGCCCGACGTCCGGGCCGGCGGCGAGGCGCCCGTTGCGATAGCGGAGGGTGGGGGTCGCGACGTATTCCGCGAACGGCTTCACCCGGAACCACTTGCGGTAGGGGTGCAGGCCGCGGTGGAGGATGACGAGCTTGTGGCGGCCGGGTTCGATCGGGCGTTGGCGAACGGGCAAGGAGCCGAGGCGATGGCCGTCGAGGAAGACCTTTCCCCCTCTCTCGGTGGTCTCGATGGTCAAGAGCGCCCGCTGCTCCCGAGCGACGGCGATGACGGTGAGCTTCTGCCCTGGCCGGATGCGGAAGCGCTTCTGGAAGGCGATGAGCCCGGCCTTGAGCACCCGCACGGTGTGGACGCCGGCGCGCACCTGGAAGGGGTCGACGGGCACGGTGCCGATGTACTCGCCGTCGACGGTGACCTGCGCGCCGGCGACCGGGCAGCGCACGCGAACGGTGCCCGGGCGGAGGGCGAGCGCCGCGGGCGCGAAGGCGAGAAGCGCTCCCAGCCAGACGGCGCCGAGGCAGGTTCCAGATGATCTCATGGGCTCATCGTACCATGCGCGTCGGCGCGCCCCGAGCGGATCTGCGACGGAGTTCGACGGTAGCTCGGGCATCTTCGGATGCGCCAGCGCACGTCGGTCGGCGAGTGCCGCAGGGACACGAGAAGGCGCGGCCGAGGTTTCGGCGAGCGCGGGTGGCTTGCTTGGAGGCCCGCGATGCTCGTACACTTCGCCTCCCTTTTTCTGGGGTTGTCGGGAGTCTCAAGCATGTCGCCCTTCGCCTTCCGCCGGATCGGATCGTTCGCCCTGCTCGCGTTCGCTCTCGCCGCATGGAACTGCACGTGCTCGAACGACAAGGTCACCCACCACCACTGCACCGCCGATTCGCAGTGCCCGGCGGGGACCTTCTGCGACGTCGATCGCTCCCAGCCTTCCGGCGACGACGACAACGGCTGTCACAACTCGAAGTTCCAATGCACCGAAGAAGGCCAGTGCTGCCCTGGCCAGGACTGTCCGAGCGCGGGCATCTGCTTCGACAAGGGCGTGCGCTGTACCTTGGGCGACAGCTCGACCTGCACCGTCGCTGGCCAGGTCTGCAAGGTCGCCGCCGGCGCCCCGTCCACCGACGACCCCACCTGTACCTTCGACCGCTGCAGCGCGAGCAATGCTTGCGCCGACGGGCTCTCCTGCTTCAACGGCTACTGCGTGGGAGAGCCGCCCTGCCACGGCGGGTGCGCGGCCGGCTCGGTCTGCACCCCGGTCAACAATCGCTGCTTCCAGATCGACCCCAAGCTGTTCCCGAAGAGCTGCAGCCAGTCGTGCGAGCCGGGAACGATTCTCGTGTTCAAGAACGGCTACAACGTCTTCAACCGGTGCAACCGCCAGGACTTCGAGTGCGCATGCGAGCCGCTGCCGCCGGTCAAGTCGAACGACCTCGCGCGCTACTCGTCCGCCGCGATGGGCAAGAACGAGCTCCTGGTGTCCGCCTACGACGGCGACCACGGCGACCTCGTGATGCACGAGATCGACAAGGCGTCGCTGAAGATCACGAAGACGACGTGGATCGACGGGGTGCCGACGACCGGCGCGGTCATCGGCGACCCGAACGGTCCGCGCGGCGGCCGCGACGCGCCCGGACCGGACGTCGGGCGTTACACCTCCCTCGCCTACGACTCCTCGACCGACACCACGCACATCGCCTACTACGCGGTGGAAGACGACTCGGTGACGCCGCCGACGCCGATCGGCGATCTCAAATACGCGACCAAGACCGGCAGCGGTCCCTGGAAGGTCAGCACGGTGGACGGCTCCGCTGCCGACGGGTCCGACACCGGCGACGTCGGAATGTACGCCTCGCTCACCCTCTCGCCGGACGGCTTTCCGGTGATCGCGTACTTCCAGAAAGCCGGAACCGGCAACAACCTCTACCAGAGCGCGGTCAAGGTCGCGCGGGCGAAGGTGCGCCAGCCGCAGTCGCAGTCCGACTGGACCATCACGACCATCGAGACCGGTCCTGTTCCCCCTCCGCCCTGCTCGAGCCCCGCCTGCCAGGCGACCGAGGTCTGCACCCAGAGCACCTCGAACCCGAACGGCGAGTGCCGGACCAAGGCGCAGGACGGCGCCTGCAATCCGGCGTGCAAGTCGACCCAGGCCTGTGCGCTCAACGCCTCCGGGCAGGCGGCCTGCTTCGACTCGCTGCGCGCTTCCACCCTCGCCCAGCTCCCCGACGGCGACGGCTTGTTCCCGTCGGTCCGCTACCTCGACTCGAAGCCGGTGGTGGTCTGGTACGACCACACCGACGGCGTCTTGAAGGGCGTCATCGCCGCGAGCGACTCGGCCGCGGCCGGCGCCTCGTTCGTCGCCTCGGACATCAAGGTGCTCGACGACGGCGTCCAGCCGAACGCCCCGGCCGGGTCGACCCCGGACGACGTCGGCCGCTTCGCGAGCCTCGCGGTAGGCGGGAGCGGTGCGGCTCACCGTCTGGCGGTCGCCTACTACGACGTGACCCTCCGACAACTGCGCGTGCTCGCCGCGGACGACGGATGGGCGAACGAGACCCCGGTCGGGCAGCGGGTCGTGGACAACGGCGCGGGAGCGAACCCGGAAGAAGACCCGCTGCTCTTCGTCGGGGCCAACCCGTCGCTCCGGTTCGACGCCCAGAACGCCCTCGAGGTCGCCTACCAGGACTCGACCTCGAACGACCTGCGGCTGGCGGTCCAGCAGGGGAGCACCTGGAAGCTCTCCACTCTCCAGAGCCAGGGCGCCTGCGGGTTCTACGCGAACCTCGTCGTCGACGGGCAGGACCGGTACGCGACGAGCGCCCTCATCAAGGCGAAGAGCGCCACCCAGAGCGCCAACCAACTGGTCGCCTTGAAGGTCCCCTAGGGCTCTTGGCGCCCCGCGCCACGAGCGGCGCCTGGCTCTTGCGTCCCGTGGCGCCGCTGCGCTAAGAGGGAGCGCCTGTGCTTCGCAGTGGCTTCGGACCGCTGACCTTCCTTTCGGCGAGGTGAAAGACAGATGCGCAAGGTTGCGGGGCTCGTCGGCTTGATCGCCCTGGCCGGGTGCAGCGCCCAGATCATCAGCACGCCCTATCAGCAGTACGAGATACACCTCTCGGGACCGGACCCGCAGTACGTCGGCAAGCCGGGTGGGCCGCAGGACCCGTTCGCGCTGACCAGCAAGTACACCGTGACGGTCGACTACTGGGCGGACCAAGCGGGCACGGTCCCGTACGGGAAGGGCGCGAGCGGCTTTTCGCCGCGGCACACCTTCAACGTCGTGGGAACTTCGACCACCATCACCCTCGGCGGGGGCCAGCAGGTGCTGCCGCAGGTCAGCGGCGAAAATATCTATCTTCAGAGTGAAGTGGACGGCTACGACGACTCGGGAAACCTGGTCGCGCGGGCGCGATGCCCCGTGGAAGAGCTGCAGCCGACCAGCAGCGCTTCCGGGCCCGTCGTGTGCACGGCGTTCTACGGGCTCATCGGCCGCTGGAACCCGATCAACGGTCCGAACACGCCGCGCTACTCGTTCGCGGCGGCGGCGCTGCCGGACGGGCGGGTGGTCATCGGCGGCGGGAAGCAGGCAGGAGCGAGCGAGAGCTCGGCGCCGCTGGCGAGCGTCGAGGTGTACGAGCCGACGACGCCGGACCCGAAGAACGACGGCTACTACGGGGTCTGGCGCGCCGGGAGCAGCCTGACGCTCTCGAAGGCGCGCTACGAGCTGACCGCCTCGGTCACCACCTCGGTCACCACGGACGGCGAGGTGTTCTTCGCGGGCGGCAAGTATGACGACCACAACTACTCGGACGCGGTCGACATCTTCGACGGGGGGTCCGGAGGGATTCTCGCGTCGCAGCAGCTTCCGGAGCCGCGGGCGGAGCACGCCTCGACGACGTACGGCGGCAACTCGGTGTTGATCGCGGGCGGGATGAGCGGTCAGACCGGCGCGGACAGCAACGTCGTTCTGCTGACGACGGCGAATCAGCCGAACAACCTGACCTCGCTCGCGGGGGACGTGCGCCAGTACGGCTGCATGGCGGCGGTCAGCCCGAGCGAGGTCGTCTACTGCGGGGGCGGGCAGGCGACCTGCGAGGACTTCAACGGCACGAGCCAGACCTTCGCGATCTTGGGGAACATGCGCGCCTCGCGCGACGACGTGAAGTGCGCGGCGGTCGGGGGCGCCGTCTACCTCATCGGCGGCATCGCGGACACGAGCGCGGACGCCAAGCGGATCGAGGTCTGGAAGAGCGGCGCCGTCACCCAATTCGACTCGAGCCCGTGGGCGGCGTTGACGGACCACGAGGTGGCGGTGGCGAACGGAAAGGTGGTGGTGGCCGGCGGCTACGTGCCCGGGACGACGACCCCGCTCAAGGTGGGCTTCTGGTTCGACCCGGCGGTCAAGGGCGGCGAGCACCAGATCAAAGGATCGGGCGTGGAGATGTCGGTCGGGCGGGCGGACTTCCAGATGGTGGGCTTGCCCGACGGAACGGTGATGGCCGTCGGCGGGAAGACTTCCGGCTCCGGGCCGGGAGCGGAGATCTTCGTGGTGCCGGACAGCGGGAGCTGACCTCCGCGCCCCTCGCTCCTCTCGCCCGATCGACCGGCCGGTCGATGGCGCGTTTGCCGCTCCCGGCCGACCTCTTGAGGCATCATCGGCGCCCGCCGCGCGCGAGGGCGGCGTTCTCGAGGCGTGCCGATTCCTGAGACCGTTCCCTCTCCGCCGGTAACCGAGACCGCTGCCACACAGCCGCAGCCGCCGGTCGCCGAGCCCGCGCCGCCCGAGCCGAGCCGCCCGAAAGGGCTGCCGCCCTCCGCCTGGGTGAGCACCACCTACTTCGCTGAAGGGCTGCCGTACATGCTGGTGCGGGCCCTCACCGGCGTCTACTTCACCGACCTCGGGCTGCGCGAATCGATCATCGGCTACCTGAACTTCTTGGGGCTGCCCTGGAACTTCAAGTTCACCTGGGCGCCGCTCGTCGACTGGGTGGGCACCAAGCGCAAGTGGATGCTCGGGATTCAGGGCGCGCTGGTCGCGGGCTTCGGGCTCCTGGCGCTCCTCGTCGCTCTGGGGCCCAAGAGCGCTCCCGTCTGCCGTTCCCTCGCGGCGATGGCGCACGTCTTCGACCCGGTCACCGGGTGGTCGCACCGGACGATCCTGCTCCTCTTGATCGGCCTCCTGGTGGTGCTCGCGTTCCTCTCGGCGACGCACGACGTCTCCATCGACGCCTATTACATCGAGGGGCTCCCGGAGAAGAAGGACCAGGCGAAGTACACCGGCCTGAGGGTCACCGCCTACCGGGTCGCGGCGCTCTCCGCCAAGAGCGCTCTCGTCCTCTTCGCGTGGTGGCTGAACTTCGGCTTGGGCGCGCTGGCGCTCGGCGTGCTCTTCGTCGCCCACCTCTTCGGGGCTCCTCGCTTCGCCGAGGACCTGGAGCCGCGCCGCCTCGAGCGTCCGAAGCTGTGGTCGCACCTCGAAGAGACCCTCACGAGCTACCTCGCGCAGGACCGCGTGTGGGTGATTCTCGCGTTCATCCCCCTCTACAAGGTAGGGGATGCGCTCCTGTTCGGCATGAACACGACCTTCCTCATGCGCGAGCTGCACGTCACCCGGCCGCAGCTTTCCTGGCTGAGCCTGCTCGGGACCTTCGCCGCGATCGCGGGGACGTTGGGCGGCGCCTGGCTCATCGAGCGCCATGGCCTCAAGCGGATGATGTGGCCCCTGACCCTGGCGATGAACCTGACGCTCTGGGCCTACGTCTACCTCGCCTGGGCGACGCCCTCGGCGGCGACGACCCGCGGCGTCTGGCTCATCGCGGTGATTCACGTCTACGAGAACCTCGCCGCCGCCCTCGGCGACGCGGCGCTGACGATCTTCCTCATCTACACCTGCAAGCCCGCCCACAAGGCGGCGCACTTCGCCGTCGGCACCGCCATCGCGTCGCTCGCGAGCACCGTGTTCGGAGGGTTTTCCGGGGCCTACGTCGAGGCCCACGGCTACCTGAGCCTCTACCTCGTCGCCTTCGCCGCGTCGGTGCCGGCAATGGGGCTCTTGTTCTTCCTCCCGCTCACCGATCGCGCGAAACGGTGAGGCCCCAGCTCTCGACGACCTGGTCGAGGCGCCCGAAGCCGTCGCCCCGGTCGTCGCCGTAGAAGCGGGCGGCGCCGAGCTCGTGGGCAATCCAGTCGCCGAGCTCGGCCGCGGCTTCCTCGAGGGTGTGGTGCACCCGGGTCGGGAGCGGGTCGAAGGTCTGGAACCGGACGCGTTTCTCTTGGGCGTCGAATTCCCAGACGCCGGTGATGAGGCCGCCCTGGACGAGGAAGTGCTGGTGGACAGCGCTGCCGCCCCCCGCGGGCACCAGCCGGCCGCGCCAGTCGGCGAGCCTCACCTCGCGGTGCGCCGCCGGCAGGAGCGAGCGCAGGTCGCGGTCGTGGCCGATGAGCGGGTCGCGGAAGGGAACGAAGGCGACGCGGCCGGGCAGCGGCGGGGCGAAGGCGAGGAGGAGGTCGACCCGCTCGGCCGGCAGATAGTGCGGCTCCTTCTCGCCCTCGACCTCGACCGGGGCGAGGCGAGCGTCGGCCATCGCCGCCCGCGCCTCGGTCATCGACGCGTCCGCCCAGAAGGCGAAGGCGCCGGCGGGCGCGGGACCGAAGGCGCCGAAGTAGAGCGACGCGAGGTGTGACAGCGCTTCTGCTCGGCTCGGTGGCGGCGGGAGCGGCTCGGGCGGGAGCGCGTAGACGAAGCTCTCCCGGTCGAGCCGGTGGTCTTTTTGCACGCGGAGAATGGCCCCCTGGACCACGAGCTCGCGCAAGACGAAGGTGAAGAGGCTGGGGATTCCCGCCTTGCGGCCGCGCTCGCTCCAGGGAACGCAGAGGGACTCGGGCAGGCGGGCGCGCAGGTCGTCGGCGGTGAGCGGTCCCGCTCCCAGCGCGGAGGCGATCGCCTCGGCGAGGCGCGCGCGCTTCTTTTCGTCGAGCGGCTCGCCGGCGAGCGACTTGACCCGGGCCTGGTGGGCGCGCGCGGCCGCGCCTAGGACGAACGGCGCGTCGGCGGCGGGTGCGAGCACCGTCGAGCCGTGGGCAAAGGGCAGGTCGAGGAGCTGGTGCAGATCGAAGACCGCGTGGTCGATGGCGCAACGCTCGTGGCGAGGGGCGCGGGCGTGTAGCGAGAGGTAGGGCGTCGCGCCGCCGGGAGTCGCGAAAAAGCCGACTGCGCGGGCGATTTCGCCGAGCGGCTCGTCGGTGCGCTGGTCGAGCCGCTGCGAGCACAGCCGGAAGGCGAGCAAGGTCTCGCGCGGGATGGCGCGGTCGAGCCCGCGGCGGGCCGGTGCGCTCATCGATGCACCCCTTTTCCTCGAACGCGACGACGAAGAGCCCACCATCGCGCGGTCCGACCGGTCGCGCAAGCCGGTCGGCACCGGTGTCCGGGAACGGGCGAAGAGGCCCCCGGAGGACGTCCGCCGACGGCTTGGGTCGCCTCTGGCCGGGGCCTCGGCGTGCGGCGACGGACAGCGCGCTGTGAGACGAGTCACAGCCTCGGATCGATTCGACGCTAGAATGCTCGGTTTGCGGCCGAACGCCGAGCCGGCTTTCTGGCCTCTTGGGTGGGCGGCGCTCTTGGTCCGAGGCCGTCCGAGGTGTTTCGAACATGCGTGCGCCCCGCTTTCTTCTGCTCTTCGCCGGAATCCTCGCGCTCGTTCCGGCGGCCGCCCGGGCCGACGCCTGGGTCACCGGGCACGGCGAGTCCGCCATCGAGGGGGACGACACCGCTACCGCCCGCCAGCGCGCGCTCCAAGCGGCCGAGCGGGACGCGGTCGAGAAGAAGCTCGGCGCCTTCATCGTCGCGGACTCTCAGACCAAGAGCTTTCAGCTCATGAAGGACGAGGTCCTCTCGACGGCGCAGGGTTACGTGACGGACGTCCAAGTCACCGGCGAGAAGCAGGCCGACGGCGTCTACCGGGTGGACATCAAGGCCCACGTCTCCCAGGGCAAGCTCGACGAGAGCGCGAAAGCGCGGCACCTGACGCTCGAGGCGATGAAGTACCCGCGCATCGGCATTCTCCTGGCGGAACAACACATCGGGCAGTTGGCGCCGGGGCGCTGGTGGTCGGGGGGGGGCGGCAGCGCTGCCGGTCAGATGGTGACCGTCGACCAGCGGCTCGCCGAGAACACGCTCATCGGCGAGTGGGCGGCCGACGGTTTTTCCTTCGTCGACATGGACGCGCTCGCCGGGAAGATTCGGGCGGCGAACGTGGTGTCGAACGACCCGTCCGCGAACCAGGTCCGGGAGATCTCGAACCTCCTCGACGCCGACCTTCTCATCGTCGGCACCTCGGTCGCCTCGCACCTGGGCAACGTCTCCCAGGCTTTTGGCGCCGACACCGCCGGGACCGGCGGGCTCTTGTCGTGCAGAGCGTCGATCACCGCGCGGGTGTTCTATTCCGACAACGGCGAGATCCTGGCGACGAGCGACGAGAGCGCGACCACCCTCGCCCTGAGCGACCTGGTCTGCGAACGCCAGGCGACGAAGCTCGCGGTGCAGAAGCTCTCGAAGGACCTCGAGGCGAAGGTGCTGGTCGCCTTCAACCGGCGGGTGATGGGGCAGGGCCGCGTCCGGCTGAAGGTCGAGCACATCGGCTTTCGCGCGCTGCAACTGCTCAAGAGCGCTCTCGGAAGCCATTTCGCGGTGGTGCGGTCGGTCGAGGAGAAGTCGTTCGGGCACGGGGTCGCCGACCTCGACTTGAAGGTGGACGGCGGCGATGCCGAGGGGCTCGCGGAGGACATCGCTGCTCGCGGTCTGGGCAAGGTCAAGGTCCAGGTGGTCGGGGTGACCGGGAACACCATCACCCTCGACGCCGCCGCGCCGAAGGGACGGTAGAGCGCCGTGACCAGACCGCCGACGCCTACCGGAAGGGCAGCCGCTCTCATCGCGACGATGTGCGCCCTCGTCCTCGGCCTCTCGCCGCTGGCGCGGGCCGCCTCCCGCGCCGCCCAAGTGACGTATCTCTCCGGCCACGCGACGCTCTGGGGGCCCGGCCGCCATCGAGGCCGCGCGCTCCATCGCGGCTCGGTGGTCCATGAGCACGACCAGGTGGAGACGGGCGCGAACACCCGAGTCGAGCTGACCACCTCGGACGGGTCGGTGGTTCGGGTGGGGCCGGAGACCAAGCTGCTCCTCAAGAGCGCTTACTTCGGCTCCTCGGGCGTCAAGCGATTCAGCGTCAAGCTCCTCTTCGGGCGGCTGTGGTCGAAGGTGCGGGGCCTGGTCGGGTCGCGGTCGAAGTTCGAGGTGGTGACCGACAACGCGGTGGCGGGCGTCAGAGGCACCACCTTCCGGGTGGACGCGCGCAAGGACAAGAGCGTGGTCCTCAAGGTCTACGCGGGCTCGGTCGCGATGGCCTCGCCGATGATCGTGCGGCCGCACGTGCCGAGCGCGCCGGGCGGCCGGCACCAGGTTTCCGGCCCCTCCCGCATCAGCGCGCAGGCTTGGGAGAAGCTGGTCGGGCGGATGATGGAGCTGACGGTGAACGCGGACGGCTCGGCCGGGGAGCCGAAGCCGTTCACGGCCAAGGACGACGCCGGCGACGCCTGGGCGCAGTGGAACCAGCGGATGGACGCGAAAGAGAGTCGCCAGTAGCGCTCCCGGTCACCGGCAGGGCTGGCGGCCAATGCCGACTTGCGCTACTTCACTCTCCCGATGTCGCACCTCGCCATCTATCCCGGCTCTTTCGACCCGATCACCAACGGGCATCTGAGCATCATCCGGCGCGGCCTGGAGATCTTCGACGGGCTGGTGGTCGCGGTCCTCAACAACACCTCGAAAGAGTCGCTGTTCTCGGTCGAGGAGCGCATCGAGCTGATGCGCGACGCGGTCGGGCGCGACCCTCGCGTCGAGTTCGACAGCTTCGAGGGGCTCCTCGTCGAGTATGCCCGCCGGCGCCAGACCTTCGTCGTCCTGCGAGGCCTGCGCGCGGTGAGCGACTTCGAGTACGAGTTCCAGCTCGCGAACATGAACCGCAAGCTCGAGCCACGCATCGACACGCTCTTCATGATGACCGGCGAGGACTCGTTCTACATCTCGAGCCGGCTGGTGCGCGAGGTCGCCACCTTGGGCGGCGACGTCAGCTCGATGGTGCCCCCGAACTGCGCCGCGAAGCTCGCCCAGCGATTCGGGAAGCAGTAGCTGGTCGCGTCGGGACGCCCCTGGCGCCCCAGCAAGCCGGTTGTCGGGGCCGATGCAGGCGAGCGATCTGGGCTTGCGTCGACCCGAAATGCATTCCGAGCGAGGGGCAGGCGAACCGGCTGCCGCGATGATGGGCCTGGCGGGCGGCAGGGTGCCCGTGCCGCGTCGAGAAGCCGGGGAGCGCTCTCCCGCACTGCCGCTCCTTTCCTGAAGGGCTCCTGGTCAGGCGGCGTCTCCGGCGCAATTTGATCGGTGAAGGGGGCGCGATGGCTGCACGCTCGCTGTGGACCGGTGCCATCAGCTTCGGTCTCGTCAACGTTCCGGTGCGCCTTTATCCCGCGACCGGTGCGCGCGACCTGCACTTCCACATGCTCCACGGAAAGGACGATGCCCGCATTCAGGTGAAGCGCTTCTGCACGGCGGAGAACGCGGAAGTGCCGTACGAGGAAATCGTCAAGGGGTTCGAGGTGAGCCGCGGCCGATACGTGCGCATCGACCCGGCGGAGCTGGAGAAGCTGCATCCGACGGCGACGCACACCATCGAGGTCGAGGACTTCGTCGACCTGGCGGAAATCGACCCCCTCTATTTCGCGGCGACCTACCACGTCGCGCCGGACAAGGGCGCCGGCCGAGCGTTTGCGCTCCTGCGGGACGCGATGAGGGAGGTGGGAAAGGTCGCGATCGCGAAGATGGTGATGCGGACCAAGCAGTACCTCTGCGCGGTGCGGCCGAGCGGGAGCGGCTTGCTGCTGTCGACGATGTTCTTCGCGGACGAAGTCGTGGCTGCGGACGAGATCGATCTGCCGACCGACGAGCAGGCGCCGAAGGCGCGCGAATTGGAGATGGCGCGGCGGCTGATCGAATCGCTCAGCGCGAAGTGGCAGCCGGAGAAGTACGACGACGACTACCGAGCGAAGGTGCTCGAGCTGATCGAGCGGAAGGCGGAAGGGCAGCATCTCACCGCGGTGCCGGAGCGGGAGCTGGCGCCGGTGGTCAACCTGGCCGACGCGCTGGAGAAGAGCCTGGCGGCCGCGCGCCAACATCAGGCGCCACGTCGCGGGGAGCGACGAGCCCCGGCCGAGCGACCCAGCGCCAAGCGTGCCGCCGCTCGCCGGAGCAAGTCGTCGTGACCTCTCGCGAGCCGGTCTCGGTCGGCGGCCGGCGACTGGAGCTGTCGAACCTGGAGAAGGTGCTCTACCCGAGCGTGGGTTTCACCAAGGCCGACGTCATCGACTACTACTCGCGGATAGCGCCAGCGCTCTTGCCCCACCTGAAGGGCCGTGCCCTGACGCTCAAGCGCTACCCGAATGGAGTCGCGAGCGGCTACTTCTACGAGAAGCGGTGCCCACCAGGACGGCCGCCGTGGATCAGGACCGAAGCCGTGTACAGCGAGCGCAGGCGAGGCCCCATCGACTACTGCCTCGCCGACGACCTGCCGAGCCTGGTGTGGGTCGCAAACCTCGCCGACCTGGAGCTGCACACGTCGCTGTCGAAGGCGGGGCATCCCGACCGGCCGACGATGGTGGTGTTCGACCTCGACCCCGGGCCGCCGGCGGACGTGATGGCCTGCGCGCAGGTGGCGCTCCGCCTCCGCGAGCTCCTGGATGGTCTCGGCTTGAGGTCGTTTCCGAAGACGAGCGGCTCGAAAGGGCTCCAGGTGTACGTGCCGCTCAACGAGCCCCACGTCGGCTACGAGGCGACCAAGTCCTTCGCGCACGCGGTGGCGCTGATTCTCGAACGGGAGCAGCCGAGAGCGGTGGTCGCGAAGATGGCCAGGTCGCTGCGCTCGGGGAGGGTCTTCGTCGATTGGAGCCAGAACGACCGCCACAAGACCACCGTCTGTGTCTACTCGCTGCGGGCGATGGAGCGGCCGACGGTGTCGACGCCGGTGACCTGGGAGGAAGTCGAATCCGCAGTCACCCGCGGGTCGCCGAAGAGCCTCGCCTTCGAGGCGGCGCAGGTGCAGGCGCGCGTCAAGCGGCAGGGCGACCTGTTCGCGCCGGTGGAAGCGCTGCGCCAGAAGCTGCCGCGGCTGCACCAGGCGAGCGGAGTTGACTAGAATCGCACCGCTACTCGTCCGAGCATCCAGGAGGAGCGTCCGATGCGATCGATGCTTGCGCTGGCCGTGCTGGCCATCACCGCTCTTGCCCCCCGCGCGCGCGCGCTGGACGCGAAGGCGCCAGGCCCGGGCTGGGAAGAGGCGAAGCGCACCGACGACCTCGTCATCTTCACCCGCGACAACCCGAAGGTCGGCACCCGGGACATCGACGCGGTCAGCGAGGTCGACGCGCCACCGGCGGTGGTCTTCGAGGTGGTCACCGACTTCGACCACTACGTCGACTTCATGCCCTATGTGAAGGAGTCGAAGACCGCGAAGCGGCTGAGCGCGACCGAGCTCGTGGTCTATTCGCTGCTCTCCCCGCCGATCGTCGACGACCGCGACTACTACATCGACGTGAAGACGACGACCGGGAGCGCGGCGAACCAGGGCGTGTACACGAGCGCCTGGACCTCGCGGCCGAGCTACGGTCCGGTCCGCGACGGCGTCGTGCGCGTGAAGATCAACACCGGCGCCTGGGTGATGGAGCCGCTCGACGGCGGCAAGCGCACGCGGCTCACCTATCACCTGTCGACCAACCCCGGCGGCAGCATCCCGACCTGGATCGCGAACCTCTCGAACACCAAGGCGATTCCGAACCTGTTCCAGGCGGTGCGAAAGCGCTCGGTCAAGCTCGCGCACTAGTCGCGATCGTCTCGGTCGTTGGCCTGCGGGCGGTCCTCGGTGGTGCTCGCGCGTTCCAGGGGGCACAGAGGGAAAGCGATGTCCCCGAGACTTGTGCGGACCAGCAGTGCTTCCGTCACCCGGGTGCGCTCTCTGCCTGGCACGTGGTGGGGCGCGACGACGAACCCCGCGCTCTGGACGCCGTAGCTCCTGGCGCTCGAACGGCGGCCGGGCGCCGCCGACCGCTCGCCGCGCGATCACTTCCCCTGGAAGACCGGCGGCCGCTTGGTTGCGAGCGCGGTCAGCCCTTCGGCAGCGTCGTCGGAGAAGAAGAGCGCTGTCCGTTCCCTTTCGATCGCCGCGCGGTCAGCCCGGTCGAGCGCGGGCTCGAGCAGGCCGAAGATGCGCTTCATCAGCGAGACCGCGTTGGGCGCGGTCTCGGCGAGCGCGTCCGCGCGCTTGCGGGCGAGCGCTTCGAGCGTTTGCGCATCGGCGAGGACCTCGTCGATCAGTCCGAGCCGAAGCGCCTCGGCGGCCGCGACGACGCGTCCGGTGAACGCCAGATCCTTCGCCCGGGTGAGGCCGACGATCGCCGCGAGGCGTGCGAGCCCCTCAGGAGCGTAGGCGATCCCCAGCTTCGCTGGCGGTAGGCAGAAGAAGGCCTGGGCGGTCGCGAGGCGAAAGTCGCAGGAAAGTGCGAGCTCCAGCCCGGCGCCGAACGCCGCCCCCTGCACGCAGGCGATGGTCGGCCGCGGACAGCGCCGGATGGCGGCCATCGTCTCGATGACGAGCGCATCGGGCGCGCCCGGCTCGAAGGATTGGGTCAGGTCGTAGCCGGCCGAGAACGCCGTCCCGGTCGCGGCGAGGACCACGACCCGCACCGCACCGTCCTGCCCGGCGTCCTCGAAGGCATCCCGCAGGCCGTCGAGGTGCTCGGCGTCGAGCGCGTTTCGCTTCTCCGGCCGCGCGAGCGCGACCGTCCGCAAAAGCCCGCCGGCCGGACCCGGCCGGTCGGTGACGAGAAGCGCCATCGCCTCTTGGCCGCTACTCGAGCACCACGAGGACGTCACCCTCGTTGACCGGCTGCCCTTCCGAGCAGCGAATCTCCTTCACCGTGCCGTCGTCGCTCGCCTCGACCGGCATCTCCATCTTCATCGACTCGAGAATCACGAGGACGTCGCCGCTCGCGACCTTCGCGCCCACCTGCGTTTCGATTTTCCAGACGGTGCCCGTGATGTGCGCCGCCACGTCGATGGCCATGAATACTCTCCGAAAAGAACGTCTACTTCAAGCGTTCGAGAAACCTGGTGTCCAACTGGCCCGCCCGGAACTGGTCGCTCGCGAGGACCCGCCGGTGCAGCCCCGTGTTGAACGCCATCGGCTGCCCGTTGGGCTTGACGCCCGCGAGCCTGAGCTGGTCGAGCGCCTCTTGCGCCCGGCCGAGGCACCGCGGTCGATTCTCGTCCCAGACGATGAGCTTCGCGACCAGCGGGTCGTAGTACGGCGTCACCGTTCCGCCGGCGTCGTAGCCGGTGTCCAGCCGGGTGTTGGGGTGGTCGAGAGCGCACTCGGTGAGCTGACCGGGCGAGGGCGCATAGCCCTTCGCCGGGTCCTCCGCGTACAGGCGCAGCTCGAGCGCGTGCCCGCTCCGCGCGACGCGCTCCTGGGTGAGGACGAGCGGCTCACCCGCCGCGAGCTCGAGCTGCCAGCCGATCAGGTCGACCCCGGTCGTCTTCTCCGTCACCGGGTGCTCGACCTGGAGCCGGGTGTTCATCTCCATGAAGTAGAAGGTGCCATCCGCGACCAGCATCTCCACGGTACCGGCGCCCTTGTACTGGACCGCCGCCGCCGCCTTCACGGCTGCCTCGTACATCGCGGCCGCGAGCCCCTCCGCTCCGTCCTCGAACAGCGGGCTCGGCGCCTCCTCCAAGACCTTCTGGTGCCGTCGCTGGAGGGAGCACTCGCGCTCGAACAGATGCACGGCGTGACCGGTGCCGTCCCCCAGGACCTGCACCTCGATGTGGCGCGCGCTCTCGAAGTAGCGCTCGAGATAGACGCCGGGGTCGCCGAAGGCCGCCTTCGCCCGGTCCTGGCTCGAACGCAATGCCTTCTGCAGCTCCGCCTCGCTCTTGGCGACCTGCATGCCGATGCCGCCGCCGCCGGCCGTCGCCTTGACGAGGACCGGATAGCCGATGCGCTCCGCTTCCGAGCGGGCTTCGGCCTCGTCGTGCACCACGGCAGCGGTGCCGGGAACCACCGGCACTCCTGCCTCCTGCATGGTCCGCCGCGCCGCCGCCTTGTCCCCCATCCGCTCGATCGACTCCGGCGTCGGGCCGATGAAGACGAGCCCCGCCTCCGCGCACGCGCGCGCAAAGGCCGCCTTCTCCGAGAGAAAGCCGTAGCCCGGATGAATCGCCTCGGCGCCGGTCTTCTTCGCCGCCTCGAGAATCAGCTCCGCCCGCAGGTAGCTGTCGCGCGCGAAGGTGCCGCCGAGCGACACCGCTTCGTCCGCGCGCCGGACGTGCCGCGCGTCGCGGTCGGCGTCCGAGTGCACCGCCACCGTGCGCACGCCCAGCTCCCGACAACGGTCGGCGATGCGACAGGCGATTTCCCCGCGGTTGGCGATGAGAATCTTGTGGAACACGGCCCACCTCGAACAGCGAGAAGAGCGGCGAGGCTACGGTCGAACGGCCCTGGCCTGCAAGCGTCCGGCCAACGCGGCGGTTCGACCGGCGCGGGGTTGCCGTCCGCCCGCGCCGTCGCATCTTCTGGAGAACCGGCGGGCGGGCCCGTTGACGAAAGGTCCCGAGGCGGTCCACACTCGGCCCCCTGCCAGGGAGCGTACGCGCACGGGAAGCACACCGGCACCGCTTCCCCTCCGCCGATGGCCTATCGGGACCACGCGGAAGAGGAGTCTCGTCGCATGGCCACACGATTTCGTCGCAGCGCACCGGGCGTCGCCCTCGCGCAGGTGGTCGACCTCGGAGCCGCTCGCGTGCGGCAGCGCTTCGCGGGCTACCAGGGCCGCGTCGAGCTGCTCTTGGACGGCCACCGCCGCGCGCTCGGGCGGCTGTTCGAGTCGGGGCTCGTCTTCACGCGGCACGGGTGCAAAGCGGCGCGGGAGCTCTTGCGCGCCCAGCAGATGCTCCTTCGCGCGAGCGACCTGATGGCTCAGGACGACCCCGTCCGGCCCGCGTGCGACCTCGAGCTGCTCTTCAAGGACATCGAAGCGCTCCTGGAGAAGACGAGCGCCATCGCCCGCCGGCACCACACCTACTTCTTGGGAAGCTGAGGGTGTGGCCCGAGGGCAGGCGCGAGTACAGGCCAGAACCGCTCATCCTGAGCCCTTCGGCAGGCGCAGGATGAACTTCGTCGAAGGACGAATGGGTTCTGGCCGGGGGGCGATCCGCACATCCTTCGAGTGCGCTCGGGATGAGCGGACGTGCGGAGCGCACCGACGTCTTGGCCACGCCCTCCAAGAGCGGACTTGACCCGCCACGCCCACTGACAGCGCTTTCGTTCATCGGGTGCGCCTTTGATTTGAGGCGCCGCTGCTGCTCACCATTGACGAGCCGGGACGGCCGCTGCGCCCGGCCAGCAATATCTATTCAAATAGCCGCATCGCCGGGCGTGGGGTCGAAAGCCCGGATGCGCGCTCGCCAGAGGGGGGGCGTGGTCCAGCGGTGTTGCGCTGGTCGGTCGGGTGCCTAGCTTTCTTTCGATCGGTTCCATCCGTCCACCCGCTTCGAGTTGCGACCGGCAGAGCTGCGGCTATGCATTCCGGGTAGACGCTGGGCAGAGGACGGGACGAGCTCGCCGGGACTGCCGGACGTCGGAAAGGGTGCCGATCGTGAATCCGCCGGAGCCCGCGTCGCCGACGCCAGAGCTCCACCCGCGGGACGCCGTCCTGCGGACGATGGCTGAAAGCTATGCGGCAGGGCTCAAGGAGTACCTGACCGGTTACGGAGAGGGCGCGCTGGAGAGGGCTTACAGCCTCGGTCGCCAGGGCATCTCGCTGGACCTGGGCGTTCTGCGCATGACGCTCATCCATCAGGCGGCGCTGGACGAGCTGGCGCGCGGGGCCGAGTCCGCCGACGAGTGCCGCACGCTGTGCGACCGGGCCGCGGAGTTCTTCGCCGAGTGCCTGGCGCCATTCGAGATCGTCCATCGGGGCTTTCGCGAATCGATCGAGGAGCTCAAGCACCAGACCGAGGAGTTGGCGCAGGCGAACAAGTTGATCGAGCGGATGAGCCGAGCGCGCTCCGCCTTCCTCGCCGAGGCGAGCCGGCGGCTGGCGGCGACCTTGGACTATCCGGCGACGCTCGAGACGGTCGCCCAGCTTCCGGTACCGGAAATGGCGGACTGGTGCGCCGTGCTCCTGGTCGACGACGGCGGCCGGACGCGCGTCGGCGCCATCACGCATGCTCAGGCGGAGCGGAGCCAGGAGGTGGAAGCGCTCAGAGCTCACCAGGAGTGCTTTCGCCTGGCAGGACCAGGCGTCGGACGGACGCTTCGCACGGGAACCTCCGAGCTGTTGCCCACCGTCACCCAGACCCTGCTCGACAGCATCACGGCCGACCCGGAGAGCAAGCGTCTCCTGGGAGCGCTGGGGTTTGGTTCCGCGGTGTTGGCGCCGTTGGATGCCCGGGGGAACCGCCTGGGAGCGCTCCTGCTTGCCGCCGCGACGCCCGGGCGCTTCGGGGACGACGACCTGCTGCTCGGCGAGGAGCTCGCCCGGCGGGCGTCGATGGCGCTGGAGAACGCCCGCCTCTACTCCGACGCGCGCCGGGCGATCAAGCTGCGCGACGACTTCCTCTCCATCGCGTCCCACGAGTTGAAGACGCCCCTGACGCCGCTCGTGCTCAAGCTCCAGATCGCGGCGCGGCGGCTGAAGAGCGGCACCCCGGTGGACCTGACGGTGCTGGAAGCGGCCATTCGCAACGTCGAGCGGCTGACCGCGCTCATCAACGACCTCTTGGACGCCACGCGCATCGAGGCCGGCCGGCTGGAGCTCAAGCTGAGGAAGCTCACCCTGGCGCCGCTCGTGCGGGAGATGGCGACGACGTTCCAGACCGACGCCGGCCGCCCGATCGAGCTGTCGATCGAGGGGGACCCGGTGGTGACCGCCGACCCCGGCCGCATCGAGCAGGTGTTGACGAACCTCCTGGACAACGCCCTCAAGTACAGCCCGCACGACGGGGCAGTCCGGGTGCGGTTATGGGTAGCGGGAGGGGAAGCGCTCTTCTCGGTGAGCGACGAGGGCATCGGAATCCCGCCAGCGGAGCGGGAGCGGCTCTTCCAGCGCTTCTTTCGGGCGGAGAACGCCCAGTCGGCGGCGTACGGGCTGGGCCTGGGCCTCTACATCTGCCGGGACATCGTGGAACGGCACGGGGGCCGCATCTGGGTCGAGAGCAAAGAGGGGGAGGGGAGCACCTTTCTCGTAGCGCTCCCGCTCAACGGCGGGCCTCCAGGGTCTCTGGAGGGGAAGGGAGTAGCGTGATGGCAGACGTCGCACGGCCGCTGTCGAAGGAAGCGGGCATCACCGAGGAGGAGTTCGCCCGGCGCAAGGACTACCTGGAAATCGGGCCCGACGACATCGACCGCCTGAAGCGGATGAACGAGTTCGCCCAGGAATACGCGGTTCCGGTGATCGACGAGTTCTACCGACACATCATGAGCCACGACGAGTCGGCGGCGTTCTTCCGGGACCCGCGGGTGCTCGAGCGGGTGAAGCGGTTGCAGGTCGAGTACTTCAAGCGGCTGACCACCGGCGAGTTCGACGCGGCCTACGCCGAGAACCGGCTGAGAATCGGCGCGGTCCACGAGGCGGTCGACCTGCCGACGAAGCTCTATCTCGGCAGCTACGCCTTCTACCTGCGCACGGTCGCCGCGAAGATCCGCGAGGCGTATCGCGAGACGCCGGAGCGGGTCCTCGACTCGTTCCTCTCCCTCTTGAAGGTGGTCTTCCTCGACATCGGCCTCGCGATGGACACCTATCTCGTCCGGCGCGAGCGGACCATCCGCCACCAGGAAGAGGCGCTGCGCGAGCTGTTCACCCCGGTGCTCCAGGTGCGGCCGGGGCTGCTCATCATGCCGATCATCGGCCCCATCGACTCCCAGCGGGCCCGCCGTTTGACCGAACAGCTCCTCGCCGGCATCCGCCAGAACCGCGCCCGAGTCGTGGTCATCGACATCACCGGCGTCCCCAGCGTCGACTCGCGGGTCGCGAACCACCTGGTGCAGACGGTCCAGGCCTGCCGGCTGATGGGCGCGCGGGCGATGCTGACCGGCCTCACCGCCGAGGTCGCGCAGACCCTGGTCAACATCGGGGTCAACCTCGCCAACGTGAACACGGTCGGCGACCTCCAGGGCGGCATCGAAGAGGCCGAACGGCTTCTCGGATACCGCGTCACCCGCGAGGACGGCACGCCCCCACGCGGATGAGCGGCCGGAATTCGGAGGACCTCGATGCGCGTTCCCATCCTCAAGCAAGGCCCGTACCTCATCGCCTCGGTCCAGTCGGCCTTGACCGACCAGGACCTGGTGCAACTGCGCGACGAGCTCGCCGACCGGGTGGGCAAGAGCCGGGCCAGGGGGGTCATCGTCGACGTGACCGTGTTGGACGTGATGGATTCGTTCGCCACCCGGACCCTGCGGACCATCGCCCACGTCATCCGCCTGCGGGGCGCGGAGACGGTGATCGTCGGCATCCAACCGGGCGTCGCGTTCGCGATGGTGCAGCTCGGCTTGAGCCTCGAGGGGGTCGAGACCGCTCTCGACCTGGAGGAGGGCATCGCCGTCTTGAACGAAAGGCTGCGCGCGACGTCGGGAGCGGTCCCCGATGGCGGATGAAGCCCAGTACGCGATCCGCTCCGACACCGACGTGGTCTTCGTGCGGCAGGCGGGGCGCAAGCTCGCGCAGGAGCTCGGGTTCGCGGGGAGCGACCTCATCCTCATCGCCACGGCCATCTCCGAGCTGGCGCGCAACATCCTGGAGTACGCGAAGCTCGGCGAGGTGCGGCTCTGTCCGGTCGAACGCGACGGCCGCCAGGGGCTGACCGTCATCGCCGAGGACCACGGCCCCGGCATCCCCGACGTCGCCCTCGCGATGCAGGACGGATACTCTACAAGTAGATCACTGGGGCTGGGGCTGCCGGGCACCCGGCGCCTGATGGACGAGTTCACCATCGACTCGCGAGTGGGCGAGGGCACCATCGTCACCGTGACCAAGTGGATAACTTAGGGCCGATGGACGCGGGCCGGGACAGCGTTCTCGAGTGGGCGACGGCCTTCGCGCCGATGCCGGGCGAGAGCGATACCGGGGACCTGGGGCTGGTGGTGTCGACGGCGGTGGGCGCGCTGGTCGCGGTGATCGACGGCGCGGGGCACGGGCCGGGCGCGACCCGGGCGGCGCAGGCGGCGGCGAGCGAAATCGTGGACCATCGCGACGAGCCGGTCGAGCACCTGTTCGAGCTCTGCCACGAGATCCTGCGGCGCACCCGAGGGGCGGTGATGACGCTCGCCAGCATCGACGCCGAGGCGCAGCGGATGAGCTGGGCGGGCGTGGGCGACGTCGACGGGGTGCTGGTGCGGGAGGCGAGCCCCCGCCAGTGGCTGGTCGCCCGGGGCGGGGTCGTCGGCTTTCAGCTTCCGCCGCTCTACTGCTCGAGCCTCGCTCTCGCGCCCGGCGACGTGCTGATCCTGACCACCGACGGGATCCAGGAAGGCTTCGCCGACCGGCTGGACTGCCGGGGACCGGCCACGCAGATCGTCGATCAGGTGCTCGCCCGCAGCTTCCGCGGGACCGATGACGCGCTGGTGCTCGCCGCGCGCTATCTCGGGCCCGGGGGCCGCTCATGCTCCTGAGCACCTGATGTCTCACGTCCGATCAGACCGATCGGTCGGATCCGACTGATCGGTCCGATCGGATGATGGGCTGCGTTTGCGCTCCAGCTCTCCAGCGGACGCGCCGTCCTTCGGCGACCAGACGAGGTGCGCCTTCGCGATGGCGTCGAGCGGCACCCGAAACACCGTCCCGTCGACGTTGACCAGCACCGCTTCGCCCTCGAGCCCCTCGAGAGTGCCGTCGTACACCTTGCGCGCCTCCGCGCCCTCGACCGGCGCGTAGGTCTTCACCCGGGCGCGCCGACTCCGGAACCGCTCGAAGTCCGCCTTCTTGCGCAAGGGCCGGTCGAGCCCGGGCGAGCTGACCTCGAGGGTGTAGCGCGACTCGAACGGATCCTCGACGTCGAGCATCGCGTCGACCGCCTGGGAGACGCTAGCGCAGTCGTCGAGCGTCACCCCTCCTGCCCTGTCGATGTAGAGCCGGAGCACGGTCTTCGGTCCGGCGCCCACCACCTCCACCTCGACCAGCTCGTAGCCTTCGTGGATCAAGAGCGGTTCCACCAGGCGCGACAGATGCTCGATGAGCGCGCGTCCCTTCAACCGCGACATGAGGGGGCCTCCTTTCCGACACGGTCTTCTCGCCGCCGGAGCCGACCGCGATTATCATGGCTCCTGGTTCTTCGGAGGCCACGGCGATGGCAGGGTGGCATGACCGGGCACGTTCGGCGGCGCTCGTGGCGCTGGCGCTGGGGCTCGTGTCCGCTTGCGGTCAGGGTCGGGCGCCGACCGTCGACGTGCTGCCGCCCCCCGACACCCCGGACACCGGGGGACCCTATCAGGTGACGGCCATCATCCAGGCGCAGAGCGTCATCACCCGCGCCGCGGTGCGATGGTTCGTCGGCGACGACCAGGCCGCCGCGCAGCCCCTGCCGATGGTGCACGAAGACGGCACCGATCGCTGGACGGCGGAGATTCCCGGTCAACCAGCGGGCGCGGTCGTGCAGTTCACGGTCGAGGTCGACGACGACGAAGGCCACGAGGTCATCCGACCGGCAGCGGCCACGGACGGCGGGAACGCTCCTACCTACCGCTTCAACGTGCTCGGCTCGGCGGGCGGCTGATTTCCCCGATGACCCTCACCTATCGCGGCGCCGGCGTCGACGCGGACGAAGGCGACCGGCTGGTCGAACGCATCAAGCCCCTCGCGGCGCGGACGATGCGCCCCGAGGTGCTGGCGGGCATCGGCGGCTTTTCCGCCCTGGTCCGGGTTCCGGTCGAGCGCTACCGTGAACCGGTCCTGGTGAGCGGGACCGACGGCGTGGGAACCAAGCTCAAGGTCGCGTTCCTCACCGGAGTTCACCACACCGTCGGCATCGACCTGGTCGCGATGTGCGTCAACGACGTCGCGGTCCTGGGCGCCGAGCCGTTGAGCTTCCTCGACTACTTCGCCACCGGCCGGCTGGAGGTCGGCGTCGCCGAGCGGGTGGTGGCGGGCATCGCCGAGGGATGCGCCCGGGCGGGCTGCGCCCTCGTCGGGGGAGAGACAGCGGAGCTACCGGGCTTCTACGCTCCCGGAGAGTACGACCTCGCGGGCTTCGCCACCGGCGTCGTCGAGCGGGGCCGCATCGTCGACGGCTCGAAGGCGCGACCCGGCGACCGGGTGGTCGGGCTCGCCTCGAACGGGCTGCACTCGAACGGGTACAGCCTGGCGCGCCAGGTGCTACTCGAGACCGCTGCTCTTCCCCTGGACGCGCCGCTCGAAGGGTGCGGCCGGGCCGTCGCCGAGGAGCTGCTCCGGCCGACGCACCTCTACGCCGAGGTCGCGCTCGCGCTGGTGGCGGCGGTGGACGTCCACGCGATGGCGCACGTCACGGGCGGAGGACTGCCGGGAAACCTGCCGAGACCGCTGCCGGAGGGCACCCGGGCGGTTCTGGACGCGACCCGCTGGTCGATGCCGCCGGTCTTTCGAGCGATTCAGAAGCTCGGCCCGGTCGCCTGGGACGAGATGGCGCGCACCTTCAACCTCGGCCTGGGCTTTTGCGTCGTCGTGGCGCCGTCCGAGGTGCGGCGGGCGATCGAGGTGGCGAGCGTGCACGGCCTCGAAGCCTGGGAGGTGGGGCGCATCGAGGCGTCGGCCAGTCGAGAAGCGGAAGCGGTGCTGGAGGGCCTATCGTGAGCGGGCGGGTCGCGGTGCTGGTCAGCGGCTCCGGCACCAACCTCCAGGCGTTGATCGACGCGCGGCACCGCCAGGAGCTGTCGGGCGAGCTCGCGCTGGTCCTTTCGAACCGCCCCGGCGCGCGGGCGCTCGAGCGCGCGAAGGCGGCCGGCATCGAGGCGCTGGCGCTCGATCACCAGGCGTTCGCCGACCGGGAGTCGTTCGATCGCGCGCTCGACCTCGAGCTGCGCCAGCGGCGGATCGACCTCGTGGTGCTGGCGGGCTTCATGCGGCTTCTGACGCCGTGGTTCGTCGGCGAGTGGTACGGGCGGCTCGTCAACATCCATCCGTCGCTCTTGCCCGAGTTCCCCGGCGCCCACGCGCTGCGCGACTGCCTCGCCGCGCGTGCTCTCAGGACTGGCGTCACCATCCACTTCGTCGACCCGGGCTGCGACACCGGGCCGGTCATCGCGCAGGCCGTGCTCGACGTCTCGCCGCTCGACACGGAAGAGACGCTCGCGCTGCGCGTCCACCATCTCGAGCACCAGCTCTACCCCCGGGTGGTGGAGCTCATCGTCCGGGGCGAGGTGCGCCTCGAAGATGGACGGGTGGTCAAGCCGCCGGAGCGATAAGACGTGGCCAAGGTCGTGATGAGCACCCGCGTCAAGCGGGAGCCGTTGCACGCCGCGCGCCGGCAGCACGCCGACGTCCTGGTGCTGGGCCATTCGCTGGAAGCGGCCATCGCGGCGACGCGCCTGGTCAAGGACGGCTGGACCGTGCTCTGGCCCGGCGCGCCGGCGTCCAACGAGCGGCTCGACGCGTCGCCGGTACCGGTCGCGCCCGGCCTTGCGCCCGCGCTCGCGCGCGTGCCGCACCTCGCGAAGACCCTGGTCGAGCTCGGCGTCGACGTCGAGGCGAAGCGGCTCTGGCGACCGGTAACGGTGCAGCTTCTCGGGACCGGTCGCCGTGCCGACGTCCCCACCGCGCCGCTCTCCGCGCTGACCGATTCCGCGACGGCGATCGAAGGTCTTTCGGAAGAGCCACTGCGCTTGGGATATCTGGGCCGGCGCCGCGCGCGCGCCCGTCGCGCGCAGCAGGCGGCCGTGAAAGCGCCGGGCGGCGTCGCGGGCGAGGTCGTGGAAGCGGTGGACCGGGTGCTCGGCACCCGCTCCGACGACTGGGGTCCCGCAGTGACCATCGCGTCGGCGCCGCACGACGTCCAGGGGGGGGCGGCAGGGCTCGCGTCCCTCTTCCACAAACGTTTTTCCGAGCTCGGCGGGTGGTCGCACGGGGGCGGCCTCGAGCAGCCCATCGAGCACCTGAAGGTCGGCTGGCGCCGGGTCGGGTGCACGCTCGTCGGCGGCAGCACGCATTCCGCGCGTCTCGTGATCGTCGGGCTCGACGCGGCCGAGGCCGAACAGACGCTGCCGAAGAAGGACCGGGCGCTGGCGCCTAGAATCGTGCTCGCGGCGGAGCCGCTCTGCCGTTTGTCGTTCGTGGTGCGTACGCGCGGCCTTCCCGCGCCGCTGGGACCGGTCGCCTTCATCGACGGAGAAATCCTCGTCGAGCGCCGCCCGCTCGAGGCCGGCCGGGAAGCGGTCGGCGTCTACTTCCGGTCGCCGCCGGGGTCGATGGCGGCGGACGCCGACCGGGTCTTGGACCGGGTGCGGGAGGTGCTCCCGTTCTTCGAGCGGCACGTCGCCGCTCGCTCGGGGCCGGCGGTGGTGCCGGGGTACGAGAGGGTTGCCGCCGACCGGCGGCTCCGCCCCCGATGGAGAGCGCTCCAGGCGAGGCTGCCGATGCTCGACGCGTCGGGCCTGGACGGAGCTTCCCGCCTGGGGGAGGCCGTCGCCGCCCGGGCGAAAGCGCTCGCCCGCCGGCGCGATCCACTGAAATGAAAGCCTGGGCCCCGGTCGCCTGAGGCGGACGCTCTTGACGAAGCGGCAGCGGTGCCTCTATAAGCCCGGCCGCTTTCCCGACGCCCAGGTAGCTCAGTCGGTAGAGCAGAGGACTGAAAATCCTCGTGTCGGTGGTTCGATTCCGCCCCTGGGCACCACAAAGGCCGGATCTCCCTGCGCGATGGGATGTCCGGCCTTTCCTTTGTCGGGTTCATCCGGCGGAGGTCGCTCCCGAGGGCTGAGGCGGTCTCGTCCAGGGCTTGCGGTGCCGCTCAGGCGGCGGTGGCGGACGCGTCCTCGCGCAGGCGCACCAGGCGGTAGACCCGCACCTGTTGCTCGCGTCCCTTCACCTTGACCGCGCCCAAGGGCTCGACCTCCACCTGCGCTTCCACCTGGCGATAGAGGTCCTCCGACACCACGACGTCGGTGTGCAGCTCCTTGGTCGCGCTCTCCAGCCGGGAGGCGACGTTCACGGTGTCGCCGATGACCGTGTATTCCATCCGCATCTCGTGCCCCATGTTCCCGGCGACCACCATCCCGGAATGCAGGCCGATGCCGCTCTTGATCTCCGGGAGCCCTTGCGCCCGGAAGCCCTCGTTGATCCGCCGCAGCCGCTCCCGCATGCCCAGCGCCGCGCGCACCGCGTGCAGCGGGTCGAGCGGGCTCGGGACCGGGGGACCGAAGACGGCCATGATTGCGTCGCCCATGAACTTGTCGACGACGCCGTCGTTCTGCAGCACGCTCTCCACCATCCCGGAGAAGTAGACGTTCAAGAAGTCGAGGAGCGCCTTGGGCTCCATCCTCTCGCTGATGGTGGTGAACGCGCGGATGTCGCTGAAGAGCACGGTCGCGGGCACGAGCTCGCCGCCGAGCTCGACCTCGCCCTTCATCAGGTGCTCGGCGACCTGCCGGGTGACGTAGCGCCCGAACGTGTCCTTGATGCGGTCGCGTTCCTTGAGCCCCTGCACCATCGCGTTGAAGTCGGCGGAGAGGCGGCCGAGCTCGTCCTTGGATTTCGGGAGCGCAACCGTCATGTAGCTGCCCTGCCGGACAGCATCGCTCGCGCGCGACAGTTCCCGGACCGACCGGCCGATGCGTCCGGCGTAGGCGAGGGCGAGCGCGACCACCAGCGCCAGCACCGCGCCGACGAGCCCCACCGCTTGGGCGAGGTCCGCGCGCGCGTCGGCGACGAGCGCGGTGACGTCGCGGGACGCGGTGACTTCCACGTCTTCGCCAGCGCTCTCGAGCGCGACCGGGTGGAAGGTCTTGGTGGCGAAGAGCTGCCCTGCTGACCGGCGCAGAACGACCCCGAAGTCGTCGTCGCGCAACGCGGGGTCGGGGTCGTCCGGGCAGGCGGCGATGCGCTGCCCGTTCAGCCATAGCGCCATGTGGGTGCCGCTGCGCCGCTCGAAGTAGTCCATCAAGTGCGTGCTCACCGGCGTCAGGAGCGCCAGGGAGCCGGCGGCGCTCCCGTTCTGCAGGACCGGAATCGCGGTCACCAGCGCGTAGGCGGACCCGTCGGCGCCCGGCAGGGCGATGAGTCCGGTGACCGGCCGCGCAGAGACGAGCGCTGGCAATGGCGTCCCTTCCGCGGTGGCGAGGGGGTGCCGGACCTTCGCGCCGTCCGCCTCGGCGACCACGGCTCCGGTGCGGTCGGCCGCGAGGGCGATGCGGTACTGGTAAGCGCTGACGAGGAGCTTGACCGCTGCCGAGACCTTCGCGTGGTC
The DNA here is from genome assembly GCA_021787845.1 of Myxococcales bacterium. Lineage (GTDB taxonomy): Bacteria > Myxococcota > Myxococcia > Myxococcales > JAJYLH01 > JAJYLH01. Next base: position 364,112 of record JAJYLH010000001.1, read on the forward strand.
GCGGGTGGCGAGCGCCTGCGAGAACCCGGTCGCCTGCGCGACGAGCTCGAGCGCGAGCTGCCCCGCGCGCTCGTCCTGCTCGAGCTGGGCGTCGAACTGTTGGTTCGAGTCGTCGACCTTCTGCTCCGCCTGGTCCAGGAGCTCGTCGCGCGTCTCGTAGGCCTGCAGGATCACTCCGGCGAGGGTCGGCACGAGGCACGCGAGAACCAGGAGCACGAGCTTCGCGCGCACGGTTCGCATGGTGTCTCGAGACGCTAGCAAAGCCCCGGTGCGTTCCGAAAGGCGGGCTGGGTGGCGCCCGTCGCCTGAGCCCGTCGTGCAACACGACAGGGACTGGCCACATTAGCCGTGTACCCGTCGTCGAGTCGTCTCGCCGGCCGATTGCCGGGGGGCCGGGCGGGTTTTTCCGAGGCGGGCTCTCTCAAGGCGCCCGCGGGAGGCGACATGCGGAGCTGGATGGCGTTGGGCGCGGTGCTGCTCCTCGCGGGGACGGCGCGCGCGACCTCGTTCGACCCGGCGCGGTGCCGGCCGGGGGAGAGCCTGGCCCATTGCAAGGCGCGGCTCGGGGTGAGCGAAGACACCAGCAGCGAATCCGGAGGGCTGAACGGCGCGGCAAAGACGAGCAAGCACGCGGTCACCGGTACGGCGCGAGCGGCCGAGCGGCAGGCCAAGAGCGCCGGCGGAGCGATCGGCGGGGCGGCGGCGTCGTTCAGCGAAGGGATGGGGGAGCTGCCGACCGGACCGGTCTCGAACACCGCGACCATCGACGCGGCGGGTCTCTTCGACGGCAACGGCATCAACGTCCAGTTCGTGCATTCGATCAGCCGGAAGATCTCCGGCGTCCTCGGCGCGAACTACTCGCGAGCGCGAGCGATCAGCGGATCGATCACCGCGCTGGGCGCGGAGGTGGGCATCGACTACTTCCTCATCGGCCAGTACAACGAGGGGCTGCGGCTGGGCGCTCGGGGGGTCGGCTCCATCGGCTGGGACGGCACCGGCAACTCGGCGGGGTTTGGCGATGTCGGCGTCGGTCCGGAGCTCGGCTACAACTACATCGCGAGCAACGGGATGACCGCCGGGGTCGCGGCGGGGGTCGACTTCCGCCTCGGCGCGCGGCTCGGGGGGAACACCACCGGTGAAGCCGACGTGCACCCCTACGGGAAGGTGAACCTCGGCTACTCCTGGTGAGGCGAGCGGTTGCGGCGCTGCCTTACGGGGGCCCTCCAGAGGACCGGAGGGCCTCCGGCGCGCGAGAGTGGTTGCGTCGGCCGAGCCAGCCGCGAGGGGGGAGCGCCTTGTTTCGCGGTCGGACCGATCGGTCGGATCGGAAGTCCGCGTGCTCGTCCTCTGCTTCCCACCACGGTCCTGTCGAGAATCGGTGCGGCGGGCGGCAGGGCTGCGCGGCTCGACGCCTCCGGGGCCCCGCGGACGAGTGGGGGCCATTCGGCGCCAGGCGCGAATCCGCTTGAGTTCCCGCGCGGATGTGGCAGGGTGCGGCCTTCTTTTCGGGAGAGGCGTTCGGTTCGCCGCTCTCCCGAAGCGAGGAGTCCATGGGCGACAAGAACTTCCGCCTCCCGACCTGGGTGCGTCCGGAGCGCTACGACTTCACGGTGGTTCCCGACCTGGCCGCCAAGACCTTCCGCGCGGAAGGCACCATCGTGCTCGTCCTCGACCGCCCGGCAGGAGCGGTCACGATGCACGGCGTCCACCTCGAAATCTTGTGGGCGCGCGTCGACGAGGCGAACGACGCGACGGTGACGAGCGACGCGGAGAGCCAGACGCTTTCGTTCGCGTTCGCGCGCGAGCTGTCCGCCGGCCGGCACGACCTCGCGGTCGAGTACACCGGCAAGCTGCACGACGACCTGCGCGGGTTCTATCTCGCGGGCGGCGTCGGGGTGACGCAGTTCGAAGCGGCGGACGCGCGGCGGGTGTTCCCCTGTTTCGACGAGCCGTCGTTCAAGGCGGTGTGGGCGCTCGCGCTCGAGGGCGACGAGCAGCTCGCGATGATCTCCAATGGCGAGATCGAATCGGTCGAGCCGCTCGAGGGCGGGAAGAAGCGGGTGCTCTTCCGCGAGACGCCGAAGATGAGCTCCTACCTGGTGGCGCTGGTGATGGGCGACCTCGCCGCCAGCCAGTCGCGGATCAACCGGTGGATCTCGATTCGCACCTGGGCGGTACGGCAAAAGGTCGGCTTGACCGCTTTCGCTCAGGAGTGCGCCGCGAACGCGCTCGAGCGGCTGGAGGACTACTTCGACCGCAAGTACGCGTTCGGCAAGCTGGACCAGGTCGGCATCCCCGACTTCGAAGCGGGCGCGATGGAGAACGCGGGCTGCATCACCTTCCGCGAGGTGGCGCTCCTGCTCGACGAAAAGACCGCGCCGCTGTCGATGCAGAAGCGCGTCGCCGAGGTGGTCACCCACGAGCTGTCGCACCAGTGGTTCGGGAACCTCGTCACCATGAAGTGGTGGGACGACCTCTGGCTGAACGAGGCCTTCGCGACCTGGATGTCCTACAAAATCGTCGACGACTGGAAGCCCGAATGGCGGATGTGGGACGACTTCGAGCTGGGCAAGGCGAGCGCGCTCTACCTCGACTCGCTCGCCTCGACGCACCCCATTCGCGCCGAGGTGCACAACGTCGACGAGGCGACCGAGAACTTCGACGCCATCACCTACGAGAAGGGCGGCGCGATGCTCCGGATGCTGGAAGGCTTTCTCGGCGAGGAGGCTTTCCGCGACGGCATCCGCGATTACATCCGCGAGCACGCCTTTGAGAACGCGGCGGCGGACGACCTCTGGCACGCGCTCGGGCGCGCGAGCGACCAGCCCATCGCCGAGGTCGCGAACGGGTGGATCCGCCAGAGCGGCTACCCGGTGGTGACGGTCGGCCGGGAGCCGCCCTTCCTCCGCCTGACCCAGGAGCAGTTCTTCTCCAGTCCAGAAGCGTTCCAGCAGGGCTCGGACCAGACGTGGCTCGTCCCGGTGGTGCTGAAGTGGGCGGACGACGACGGCCTCCACGAGACGCGGCACCTCCTGCGACAGAAGAGCGAGACGATCGACCTTCACGAGCGCGGCGAGCTGAAGTTCGTCTTCGCGAACAGCAGCGGCGCTGGCTTCTACCGGGTGCGCTACCCCTCCCACGAGCTCGACCGGCTCGCGGCGAACGTGGGGCTCCTCGAGCCGGTGGAGAAGGTGGCACTGCTCGCGGACGGGTGGGCGCTCTTCCGGGCGGGCGCGGCGCCGCTCGAGCCGGTGCTGGACCTCATCGAGGCGCTCGCCGAGGACAGCGACTACACCGTGCTGGGCGAGATCGTCGCTCGCCTGGACGCGCTGGACCGGCGGGTCCTGGCCCAGTCCGACCGGCCGAAGTTCCGCGCGTTCGTCCAGCGCCTGTTCGGACCGCAGCTCGCGCAAGTGGGCTACGACGCGAAGGCGGACGAGGACGATGCGACCAAGCTGCGCCGCTCCCAGACCCTGAGAGCGCTCTCGCTCATCGCGCGCGATCCGGAGACCGAGAAGCAGGTCGTCGCCCGCTTGGAGAAGGTCTTCGCGGGCGACGCGTCGGCGCTCGACCCGAACCTGCTCGACCTGGCGTGCATGGCGGCAGCGCACCTGGGAGGCGTGGCGGAGTTCGACCGCTTCACCCGTCGGGCGGTGAGCGAGACCGACCCGGCCTCCAAGCGGCGCGCGATTCAGGCGCTGGCGTCGTTCGAGGACCCGCAACTCTTCCTCAAGGCGGCGAACCTCTTGTTGAGCGACGTCATCGCGATGCAGGACGCGGCCGTCTACCTGGGCGCGCTGCTCTCGAACCGGGTGGCCCAGCCGGCCTCGTGGAAGTGGCTCCAGGAGCGCTGGGCCGAGGTGCGCGAGAAGTCCCAGGCGCCGATGCTGACGAGGCGCGTCGTCGAGGCGATGGGCGAGCTCGTCGATTTCCGCCGGGAGGTGGAGGCGTTCTTCGACGCGCACGCCGAGTCGCTCGCCGCGGCGCCGCAAGCGATGAAGCAGACCAAGGAGCGCCTGCGCCTCGACGAGGACGTGAAGACGCGCGCCCAGCCTGCGTTGTCGGCGTGGCTCCAGAGCAAGTAGAGCGTAAGCGCTACTGGAGCCCTAAACCGGTCCTGGTATCCTGCGGGCGTCGCCCTCGAGTGGGCGCTCGGGATAGCGCTACGAATCCTCTTCGGCGGGCAGGTCCGCGAGGAGCGTCTTCATCCGCGCGAAGAAATCGTGGCCGCGTTGCATCGCCTCCTCCTCGCGCGGGCCGCGGGGGACGGAGAGGTCGACGGCCTCGAGGTGCTCGCCGGGGATGTCCGTCAAAAACCGGCTCGGCGTGCGTTCCTTCGAGCGCCCGTGCTTGAAGCGGGTCGCCGCGCGGGTCAGGTAGAGCCGTTCGCGGGCCCGGGTGATGCCGACGTAGGCGAGCCGTCGCTCCTCTTCCGGGTCGGCGATTTCGCCCTGCATCCCGGAATGCGGGAGCAGGTCCTCCTCGACGCCGCAGAGGAAGACGACCGGCCATTCGAGGCCTTTGGCGGAGTGCAGGGTCATCAGCGTCACCGCGTCGCTCGCGCTCTGGCCCGGCTCCTCGTCGCGGCTGTCGAGCGAGACCCGGGCCAGGTAGCCGGCGACGCCTGCGCCCGGATGCTGTTCTTCGTAGCGCTCGACGCCGTGCAAGAGACCTTCCAGGTTCTCGACTTTGCGACTGGCGGCGCGGGCGCTCTCGACGTTCTTCTTGCACTCGCTCCACAGGTCGACTTCGCGGCACAGCTCGCGCGCGGCGTGGCTCCAGCCGTTCGTCTCGACCAGCCTCTGATAGCGTTCGATGAGCTCGACGAACCGCGCGATGCTCTCCAGCGACGCCGGCGCGAGGTCGGGCGCCTCGGCGGCGTGCTTCATCACGCTGAAGAGATGCAGCCCCCGCTCTCTCGCGCGCGCGTGGAGCTTCTCCATCGTCGCGTCGCCGATGCCCCGCGCCGGCGTGTTGACGATCCGCGCCAGCGACACGTCGTCCTGCACGTTGTGACAGAGGCGGAAGTAGGCGACGGCGTCCTTGACCTCCTTGCGATCGAAGAACTTCAAGCCCCCATGGGTGTCGAAGGCCAGCGAGCTCGCGTGGAGCGCCTCTTCCAGCGGCCGCGCCTGGGTATTGGTGCGATAGAGTATCGCGAAATCCGAGAGCTTGCGCTTCTCGTCGTAGTGGAGGCGGACGACTTCGTCGGCGATGAACTTGGCTTCGTCCTCTTCGGTCGGCGCGGCGACGGTACTGATCTTCTCGCCGTCGCCCCGGTCGGTCCACAGCTTCTTCGCCTTGCGCGAAGGGTTCTTCGCGATGATCGCGTTGGCGGCGGAGAGGATGTGCCCGGTCGAACGGTAGTTCTGCTCGAGTCTGATTTCCTTGACGCGACGGAACTGTTTTTCGAACCGGAGGATGTGCTCGACCTCGGCTCCGCGCCAGCCGTAGATGGACTGGTCGTCGTCGCCGACCGCGCAGACGTTCTGCGCCTCGCCGCCGAGGAGCTTGACCAGACGGAACTGCGCCGCGTTCGTGTCTTGGTATTCGTCGATGAGAAGATAGCGGTATTGCCACCGGTGTTCTTCGAGCACCTGGGGAAACTGTTGCCAGATCTTCGCCGGCAGCGTGATCAGATCGTCGAAATCGACGCCGGCCATGGCGAAGAGCGCCCGCTGGTAACGGTCGTGGACGTCGCGCGCCATCTCCTCGTAGGCCTCGTCGCCGCCGGCCGCGCTCTTCAGAGCTCCCCCATTCATCTTCGCTCGCGAGATCAGAGCTATCAACCGGCGCACGTCGAACCGGCGGTCGGCGTCGTTCGCCTCCTTGAGACATCGCTTGACGAGCGAGACCTGATCGGACGCGTCGACGATGGCAAAGCGTCGCGGGTAGCCGAGGCGGTGCAATTCACGCTTCAACAAGGAAAGCCCGAACGCATGGAAGGTGGAGACCGTCAGCCCCTTGGCGCGCCGCTCGCCGACGAGCGACGTGACGCGTTCGGCCATCTCCGCGGCCGCTTTGTTGGTAAAGGTCACCGCCAGAATGTTCTTAGCGGAGACGCCTTTGTCCAGAAGGTGCGCGACGCGATAGGTGATGACGCGCGTCTTGCCCGAGCCGGCGCCGGCCAGCACCAGGACCGGCCCTTCGGTGGCGAGCACCGCTTCGCGTTGAGGCGGGTTCAGCGAGGAGAGGTCGACCGACATCGGCGGGGCGGATGATGCCCAAGGCGGCCCCGGGGCGCAAGACGCCGCTGCCCGCCCGTGAGCTCGCGGATAATCGAACGATGGGGCTCTAAAGGAATAGCAAATCGCGGCTGGCGCGCGTTCGGCTCGCGCGCGGCGAGGCTCAGGGTTCGGCGGCGGCCCTCTCCTCGGCCGCGAAGTCGTCCGCCGCGGTGTCGAAGTCGGTGATCACCTCCAGCGCGAACTTCACGAGATCCGCTTCCGTGACGATGCCCACGAGCTTGCCGTCTTCGACCACCGGCAGGCAGCCGATCTTGTAGTCGAGCATCGCCTCGCCGGCTTCGCGCAACGGCGTGTGCGGTGTCACCGTTCGCACCTCCCGCCGCATCACGTCGGCCGCCGTCACCCTCCGGTTCTTCCCCTCCGCGAGCGCCCGCAGCAGGTCGCGATGCGTGACCAGCCCGACCAGGCGGCCGCCGTGAACCACCGGAAGATGCCGGACCCGCACCAGGTCGACCAGCGCCTCGGCGAGCCCGAGGTCGTCGGTCTCCTCGAGCGTCACCAGCTCGCGCGTCATCAGATCCGCGACCTTGTACATGGCGCACCTCGCGTGAAATAAGAGTGCGCATCGGCCGAACGCGACGCTCCCCGACCCGAGCGCTCCCTGGCCAGGGATCTTGCTAGAGCCTCGCCGAAAAACCCGGTGGCCATTTGCGCGACGGCTCGAGCCGCGTGGCATGAGCCCGCGGTAGGTTCCCGAGCCGCACGGGTTGGTACCGCGGGCTGATGCCCCGCGGCTCAAACCATCCATCGCTCGTGGGTGCACCAGTTGGGGCTCAGAGCGCCGGTTCGACCTGCTGGACCCCTTTCGGCGAGCCTCGCGCTAGAGTCGTCTCATGATTGCCGCTCGCGCCGTGCACATCCGCGAACCCGGCGACGAAACCGTCCTCGAGGTCGGCCCCACACAGGTGCGCGAGCCGGGGCCGGGCGAGCTGCTCGTCGAGGTGGCCGCGGCGGGCTTGAACCGCGCCGACCTGCTCCAGCGCCGCGGCCGCTACCCGCCGCCGGCCGGTTTCCCGCCCGACGTGCCGGGGCTCGAGTTCGCGGGGCGCGTCGCCGCGGTCGGCCTCGGCACCCACGTCTTCTTTCCCGGCGACCGGGTGATGGGCATCATCGGCGGCGGCGCGATGGCCACCCACCTCGTGATTCCCGAGCGCGAGGTGATGCGGCTACCGGCAGGGCTGTCGGACACCGACGCGGCGGCGATTCCGGAAGCGTTCGTGACCGCGTATGACGCGCTCTTCCGGCAAGCGCACCTCGCGCCGGGCGAGTGGGTGCTGCTCCACTCGGTCGCGAGTGGGGTCGGTACCGCTGCCGTCCAGCTCGCCCTTGCCGCTGGCGCGAAGCCCATCGGGACGAGCCGCACCGCCGCCAAGCTCTTGCGCTGCCGGGACCTCGGGCTCGTCCACGGGCTGCGCTGCGAGGAGCCTTCGTTCGCCGACCGGGTCGCGACGATCACCGACGGCCACGGTGCCGACGTCATTCTCGACACGGTCGGCGCCGCCTATTTCGAAGAGAACGTGCACTCGCTCGCGACCTGCGGGCGGATGGTCTTCATCGGGCTCCTCGGCGGCCCGAACGCCACCGCGCCGCTCGGCCTGTGGATGCAGAAGCGCGCGACGATCATCGGCAGCGTCTTGCGCAGCCGGTCGCCGGAGGAGAAGGCGGCGCTCGCCCGCGAGGCGTCCGACCGGCTCCTGCGGCTCTTCGAGAGTGGGCACCTGAAGCCGGTCGTCGACCAGGTGCTGCCGATGAGCGACGTGCGCGAGGCTCACCGCCGGCTGGAGAGGAACGAGACCTTCGGCAAGATCGTGCTCGCCTGGTGACCGCGGGTCTTGGAGCGCGGCCGAGGCATCGACGCGCCGCGAGTCGACCCGCCCCGCTCGTCCTTCGACTGCGCGACCTCGAAAATCGGAGTGACGCTTCACGGAGCGCTTGGCATCTTGCCCGCCCTGGGATCGAGGGCGTCCCGCCGACGCAGGCCAGGATGCCCGGTGCCCCAGGGCGGACGGGACGTCGGCGCTTCGACTCGATCTTCGTATTCTCGCTGAAAATGCGGGAAGCCCCCATGCCATCCATCGGTCTCGGATAGCGGCGCTCTACGCCAGCATCTCCAGCATCCGGGTGACCGTGCGCTGCTTCGGCAGGAACTTGCCGTGGCGGATTTCGCGCGCGCGCGCCTTGCGGCGGGCGAGGTCGTGCACGGAGATGCGGCCCGGGCCGCGCAGGAAGAGCCCGAGCGCGATGGCGCACAGGGCGAGGTTGAACTCGAAGCCCTGCTTCTCGACGGCGAAGCCCCGCTTGGCGTGGACCTTGGCGATGGCGACGCCCTGGGTGGCGAGCACGCCGAGCGCGGCGAGACGGGTACCGATGCCCCCGAGCAAGAGCGCTCCTGCCAGGGCCTCGGTCACGCCGGTGGCGATGACCCAGGGCCGGCCGGGCTTGATGCCGACCTGCTCGAAGAACGGCACCGACGCCTCGATGCCCTGCCGGGTGAGCTTCGTAGTCCCGTGATAGAGCATGGTCGATCCGAGAGCGAGCCGGACCGGAACCGGGGCGGTCTCGGTCATCCGTTCTTTCCACTTGGCCATCGCTTCCTCCTTCGACGCCGTACACGATGGATGCGCCTGTCGCCCAGGGCGAGAGACGAGGGCGCGCCCGCTCGACACCCGGGCGACCGTGAAGCGAGCGCTCAGCGGAAGCGGTGCACCTGACCTCCGACCCAGGTCGCGAGGACCGGCGCGGAGGCGAAGTCACCATCCTCGAAGGGGTCGCGCGCGAGGATGGTCAGGTCCGCGAGCCACCCGGGCGCGAGGCGGCCGAGCTCGTGCTCGTGGAAGGACGCGAAGGCGTTGCGCCAGGTGTATCCGTCGACCGCCTCGTCGATCGTGAGGCCGTCGTTCGACCGCCAGCCTCCACCGTGTGTCGCCGCGTCGAGGCCGAGCCGCGGGTCGGGCGACGCGACGGGGAAGTCGGACCCGAACGCGACCGGAACACCGGCGCGCGCGAGCGCGCGACACGCGTACGCGTGCACGAGGCGGGACGAGCCGAGCCGCTGCTCGGCGAAAGCGGCGTCGGTCACCGCGTGGATCGGCTGCATCGAGCAGACGACGCCGAGCGCCCGGATGCGGGCGACGTCGCTAGCACGGAGGATCTGCGCGTGCTCCAGGCGGGGTCGGTCGAGCGGCACGCCCTCCGCCTGGATTCGTTCGTACAGGTCGAGCACCCGCGCGTTCGCGCGGTCGCCGATGGCGTGGATGCAGAGCTGGAATCCGCGGCGAGCGGCTTCGCTCCCGAGGCGCCACATCTGGTCGTCGGATTGGACAGCGAGACCGCTGTGGCTCGGCTCGTCGGCGTACGGTTCGAAGAGCTGCGCGCCCCGGGAACCGAGCGCGCCGTCGGCGAACAGCTTCACCGCTCGCAGCTCGTACCGGTCGCTCTCCGGCCGCACACCGGAGCGGACGAGGTCGAGGCCGCCCGGCCGGGAGAGGTCCGCCATCGCGAACACGCGCAGGGGCAAGCGTTGCGCTTGGGCCAGATGCCGGTACGTCGCGTCGGTCTCAGGGTCGATCCCCGCGTCGTGCACACCCGTCAGCCCGAGCGAAGAGGCGTATTCGAGCGCCGTCGTCAGATAGGTCGCGCGCTCGGCCGCGGTCGGCGATGGCACCTGCGCGGCAACGAGCTCCATCGCCGCGTCGACGACGAGCCCGGTCGGGAGCCCGCGGACGTCGCGGATGATGCGGCCTCCGGGCGGATCCGCCGCGCCATCCAGGAGCCCTGCCGTTTCCCTTGCGGCACGATTCGCCAGCGCGGCGTGTCCGTCGACCCGCAGCAACAACGCCGGCCGGTAGGGGAACGCCATATCGATAGCGCTAGCGTCAAGTGCAAGCCCTCCTGCCCAACGCGAGTCATCCCAGCCGTGCCCGAGCACCCATCCGTGCGGATGCTCGTGCGCCCACGCGCACGCGGTCGCGACGACGTCCTCCATCGAGCGCGCGCCGTCGAGCCTGGCGGTGGCGAGCGCGCGGCCGAGCATCGAGGGATGCGCGTGACCGTCGACCAGTCCGGGGAGCACCGCGCCGGTCCCGGCGTCGAGAATGTTCGCGGAGGGCGAGAGAGCGCGCAGGTCGTCGAAATCGCCGACGGCGGCAACTCGATCGCCTCGCACGAGCACCGCGCCGGCTCGCGGTCGCGGGGGATCGTTCGTGTGGACCTGCCCACGGATCAAGGTCTCAGCAGCCATCCGGGCTTCTCTCGCGCGGCGTCCCTCTACCCGTGGTAGGCGACGCTTCCGTACGCCCGGAGGCGGCGGTAGCGAGCCTCGAGACGGCTCTCGGTAGGCATCACGGCGAGCTCGTCGAGCGCGCGAGCGATGGCGTCGCCGACGAGCCGCGCCGACTGGTCGAGGTCGCGGTGAGCGCCGCCCGCCGGCTCGGGAACGATCTCGTCGATCAGCCGCTGCTCGATGAGGTCGTTCGAGGTAAGCTGGAGCGCTTCCGCTGTCTCGTGGGCGTGGGTGCCGGTTCGGTAGAGGATGCTGGAGCACGCCTCGGGAGAGATGACCGCGAAAATCGCGTATTGCTGCATCAGGAGCCGGTCGGAGACGGACAGCGCGAGGGCGCCGCCGCTGCCGCCCTCACCGACGACGCAGGCGACCACCGGCACCCGCACGCGTGCCAGCCGCTCCAACGCGGTCGCGATTTGCAACGCCTGGCCGTGCTCCTCCGCGTCGTCGCCGGGGTAGGCGCTGGGCGTGTCGATGAAGGTGACGAGGGGGAGCCCGAGGCGGTCGGCGAGGGAGAAGAGCCGTACCGCTTTGCGGAAGCCCTCCGGCCGGGTCATCGCGAAGCGGCGGGCCTCCTGCTCCTCGTGGGTGCGGCCGCGGGCGTGCGCGACCAGCATCACCGGCCGTCCGGCGACGGTGGCGGGGCCGCCGACGAGCGCCGGGTCGTCCGCCAAGGCGCGGTCGCCGTGCAGCTCGACGAAGTCCGGCGCGAGCCGGTCGAGGTAGTCGAGCGGGCTCGGGCGGGATGCGTGCCGCGCGAGCTGAACCATCTGCCAGCGGGTCAGGTGGGCGAAGATCTTTCGCTGGAGGTTCTCGACCTGGGATTTGAGCTGGTCGATCTGCGGCGCGAGGTCGGGGCTGTGCGGCAAGAGCGACCGCAATCGCGCGATGCGCACCTCGAGCTCGAGGATGGGCTTCTCGAAATCGAGGACCGCGCCAGTCAGGGGCTCCGCGCTCATCGTGGCGGGAACGTCTAATACACTTCCTGCGGAAACGGGTGCCAGGGCGTCGGCTTGGCCCTTCACGCGCACGATCGGACCGATCGGTCGGATCCGACGGATCGGTCGGATCGGTGTGGCGGAGAAGCGATGGTGCGATAGGGCGACACCCGGTCACCCGAGACGGCGCGACGGTGCGAGCCGGGAAGCTCGAATGATTCCCAACCGCGTAAGTCGTGCAACGCGCCAGGCCGGCTCCCAGCTCCCCTAGAACGCTGCTGCCTCCCGGTAGGCGCCCCAGACCTTGCGGTAGACGTCGGCGACCTCGCCGAGGGTCGCATAGGCTTTGACCGCGTCGACGACCGGCGGCATCACGTTGTCGCCGGAGCGGCAGGCGGCTTCGACTTTCGCGAGCGCCCGCGCGACCGCGGCCTGGTCGCGCCGCGCCCTGAGGGCGCGCAGTCGCTCGACTTGCCGCTGCGCGACCTGCTCGTCGATCTTCAGGACAGCGATGTTCGAGCCCTCGTTCTCGTTGGCGAAGCCGTTGAGGCCGACGATGATGCGGTCCTTCGCCTCGACCTCCTGCTGGTGCCGGTAGGCGCTCTCGGCGATTTCACGTTGCGGGAAGCTCTCTTCCACCGCGCGGATCATCCCGCCCATCCCGTCGATGCGGCCCAAGTAGTCGAGCGCGCGCTTCTCCATTTCGTCGGTTAGATATTCTACGAAATAACTCCCCGCGAGCGGATCGATGACGCGATCGACTCCGGATTCGTAGGCGATGATCTGCTGCGTCCGCAGGGCGATGGTCACCGCGTCCTCGGTCGGAAGCGCGTACGTCTCGTCGAGCGAGTTCGTGTGCAGCGACTGGGTGCCGCCGAGCACCGCGGCCATCGCCTGCAGGGCGACGCGGACCACGTTGTTGTAGGGCTGTTGCGCGGTGAGGCTCACCCCCGCGGTCTGGGCGTGGGTCCGGAGCATCAACGAGCGCGGGTCCTTCGCGCCGAACTTCTCGCGCATCCGCTTGGACCAGATGCGGCGCGCGGCGCGGAACTTCGCGATCTCCTCGAAGAAGTCGTTGTGGACGTCCCAGAAGAACGAGAACCGGGGCGCGAAGTCGTCGACCTTCATCCCGCGTTCGAGGCAGGCCTCGACGTAGGCGAAGCCGTCGGCCAGGGTGAAGGCGAGCTCCTGGACCGCTGTCGCTCCCGCCTCGCGGATGTGGTAGCCGGACACGCTCACCGGGTGCCAGCGCGGGAGCTCCTTCGAGGCGAAGTCGATCATGTCGATGAGCACCCGCACCGCGGGCTTGGGCCCCATGATCCACTCTTTCTGCGCGATGAACTCCTTGAGGATGTCCGCTTGAATCGTGCCGCCGAGCTTCGAGCGCGGGATGCCGCGCTTGTCGGCGATGGCGACGTACATCGCGAGCGCGATCGACGCCGGCCCGTTGATGGTCATCGAGGTAGTGACCCGGTCGAGCGGGATGCCGTCGAAGAGGATCTCCATGTCCTCGAGGCTCGAGACCGCTACCCCTTCCTTCCCGACCTCGCCGCGCGACAGCGGATGATCGCAGTCGTAGCCCATCAGCGCGGGCATGTCGAAAGCGGTCGACAGCCCGGTCACGCCCTGGTCGAGGAGGTACTTGAAGCGCCGGTTGGTGTCCTCGGGGGTGCCGAAGCCGGCGAACTGGCGCATGGTCCACAGGCGCGACCGGTACATGGTCGCCTGCGGCCCTCTCGTATAGGGGAAGCGCCCCGGGAAACCGATGTCGTCGAGGTAGCGCTCGTTCGCGCGGTCGGCCGGCGTCAAGAGGTCGGGAATCGGGATGCCCGAGTCGGTCGCGAACTTCTCGCGGCGCTGAGGAATCTTCGCGCGGCCTGCTTCGACGTCCTCTCGGCGCCAGCGCTCCTGCTCTCGCGCGATTTGCTCCAAGGCGAGCGGATTGGATGTTTGTGGAAGGCTCATGACGCCTGACCGCCTGCCGCCATTGAGAGCGCGGCCGAAATCCCGGTCCGAGGATAGCGGCGGACGCCATGGGGGACAACGCGGGACGAGGCCCCGGAAGCGTTGCGCAGGACCCGGTCGGGCTGCTATGACGCCGCGCCTTCGCGGGCGGCGAGGTGCCCGAAGAGGCGGGAGCGCGCGATGTACAACCTGCTCATTTCCTTGGGCTTCGCGTTCGCCACGTTCGTCGCGTTCTACCAGACGAAAGTGCTGGTCGCGCCGTGGGCGAGCCTGGTCGGCGTCATCTTCGCGTCGGTCGCTTACTTCCTGCTCGCCCGCCGGTCGCTCAAGAGTTTCGAGCGGCTGGTCGGCGAAGCGCAGAAGGACCTGGGGAGCGCGCGGCAGGGCAACGCGCTCAACAAGGCGCGGGTCGAGGCGGGCATCGCGAAGATCAAGGAGGGTTTCAAGATCGGCCGGTGGCAGTACCTCATCAACCCGCAGGTGCACGCGCAGCTCGGGATGCTCTACTTCGCGCTGGAGCGCGAGGACGAGGCGCGGCCGCACCTGACGAAGTCGCTCGCGAACGTGGGCATGGCGCGGGCGATGCTGGCGGTTCTCCACTACCGCGAGAAGAAGTACGACGCGATGGCCAAGACCTTCGAGGAAGCGGTCCGCGGCGACAAGAAGAACATCCTCGTGTGGTCGAGCTACGCCTGGTGCCTCGACAAGGTCGGGCAGCGCGACAAAGGGATCGAGGTGCTGAACCGGGCGCTCAAGCAGAACCCCGCCGACGAGACGCTCAAGGCCAACCACCAGGCGCTCCAGAACAAGGAGCGGATGCGGATGAAGGGCTACGGCCAGGAGTGGTGGTCGCTCCGGCTGGAGCCGGTGCCGATGGACTTCATCCCCGCCGGGATGCGCCCGCCGCAGTCCGGTTTCCGCAAGGGCTACCGTCAGGCGCCGAAGCAGCGGTCGCGGTAAGCTGCTGCGGTAGAGCTATGCTGGATCGGATCCGGATGGCGGGAGCGGTCGCGTAGGGCGCAAGCGCTTCAGAAGAACTCGTACGTCCCGACGCTCAAGCTGGGGCCGTGGCTGTGCGCCGGCCCGCCGAGCGCCTCGGCGAGGTCGACGCGCAGGCCGGCGTCGGGCAGGCGCGGGACCAGGATGCGCAGGCCGGCGCCGAACGAGACCGCGTCGGTCAGCCCACCGTTGTCGAGGCGGGCGACGACGCCGTCGACGAACGCCGCCGGCTGGAAGGCGAGGAGCATCGAGTCGAACGCGACGAAACGCAGCTCCAGGTTGGCGAGAGCGTAGAGGCGGGTCTGGATGGCGCTGTCCTGGAGGCCGCGAACGAGGTCGAGGCCGCCGACGTATTCCTCGCTCTCGACGGGCAGGGGGGTCATCGCTCCGGCTTCGAGGCGGGAGGCGAAGTTGAAGCGGCGCCCGAGCGGGCGAAAGAAGAGGGCCTGGAGCGCGAGGGCACCGTAGACCCGGTCGGTCGGATGGCTGGTGATGCCGACCGACGGCCGCAGCTCGAGCGACTGGCCCGTCTCGAGGAGCCGCACCGTGTCCACTCGCCCGAAGCGCACCAGCCCCCCGACGATTCCGATCTGGCTGGTGGGCGGCAGCGCTTCCGTAGACCCTGGTACCTTCTCGAACTGGTCCCACTCGTAGTCGAGGTCGGCGCCGAGGGTGAAGGTCTCGTTCAGGTCCCGGTCGAGCTCCACGCGAGCGCCGGTGCGCTGGAGCGCGAATTGCGGCCGTGGGCGCTCCAGCCGCGAGCCCTCGACGGTGAAGAGCTGCCGGCTGTCGAGGAAGCGCGGGTCCGAGAACCAGAGGTCGCCGCCGTCGAAGTCGCCGAAGCTCTGGAAGTAGCCGCCGGTGTCGAGGAAGCGGCCGAGGGTGTTGCGGTCGTCGAGGCCGACCTCCCACCAGGTGACGCCGCCGCCGACGCCGAAATCGATCAGGGGTGTGGCGGTCCAGCGCTCCTCCAGGTCGAGCCGCGCGACGAGGTGCCGGCCGCGGCGAACGAGGGTGCCTCGGACCCGGCTGAACAGGCCCATGTCCCACAGGTGCCGGAGGCCGAGGTTCCAGGCGGTGAGGTCGACGGTTTGCCCCGGCTTCCACGGGAGCTCGCGCTCGACCACGAACCGCTTCGTTCGCCAGAGGCCGTGGACCTCGACGGTGTCGATGACCGCGGGCAGGACTCGGCTCGGTTCCAGAAGCGCTGGCGTCGCGGCGTCCGCCGGTTGTCCGATCGTCGCGAGGAGCAAGAGCAGGAGCACCGACCAGCGCATCGCGGCAGCATCTATAGCGGAAGACAGTCCTGCGTCCGAATTCCAGGCAGGAAGGCCAAGCCCGGTGCGCCGCGCGCCTGCGCGATCAGACCGATCGGTCGGATCCGTCGGATCGGCCTGACCGCGCCGCGAGCACGCGGTGGCCTGCGGTCGCGCTCACTGCGCTTCGACGATGACGATGGTCGAGCCTTGCGCCGCGTAGCTCCCGCCGGCGACCGCGGCCGGGTCGCTGAGCCAGATATTCGAGGACTTGTCGAAGTCCGCATTGGCCTTTTGCAGGTAGTCGGTCGAGTCGTAATAGGATTGGGTGTCGACGACGCGTTTCCAGGTCTTACCGGGCGGCAGCGGGGGCAGGACGAAGGTCGTCTGCGTCCGGTCCATGTTGATCAGGATGTCGAGAAGCGGCCCCTTGGTCGGATCGTCGTAGTACATCGCGACGTGTCGGCCGCTCCAGTTCACATTGCCATCGTCGATCTCGCTGCGCCAGACGAACGGCGCACCCCCGCCGTAGGTCTCGGGCGCGAACGCGTACTCGTGGCTCTCGCGGAAGTGGATCATCTCCCGCACGAAGTCGTGCATCCGCTGCTTCTCGCTCTTGGCTTCCCAGGCGCCCCAGTCGTACCAGTTCCAAGAGTTGTCGGACTCGGTCGAGTAGGCGTTGTTGTTGCCGAGCTGGGTGCGCATCCATTCGTCGCCGCCGAGGAGCATCGGCGTCCCCTGACTGACGAGGAGCGCAACGAACATGTCACGCATGAGCTGGCGCTTCATCGCTTCGCCGGCCTGGTCCATGCCCCAGTTGCGCGAGAGGTTGTTGTTTTCGCCGGCGGTCGGATCGCACCAGGCGCTCAGCCGTTCCGTGCAGCACTCCGGGTAGACCGGACTGCAACCGTTCTGCTTGGTGTCGAAGCTGAAGAGGTCGTACATCGTGAAGCCATCGTGGATGGTGATGAAGTTGATCGAGTCGTACGGCGGTCGTCCGTTGTGCGCGAAGAACGGCTGGGATCCGGTCAAGGTCGCCCCGACGTCGATGGGCGACCAGTGGGCCTGGTTCAACGGCCAGCCGTCGTTCCACGAAAGACAGGTGCCCAGCGTGCAGCCGGTGCTCGGGTCGACACAGGAGCTCGGATCCGAGCAAGTCTTGGGATCCTTGCACCACTTCGTACAGGTTCCGTTGACGAACGCGCGCCACTCATCGCGGAAGGCACCGTTCCATTCGCCCCAGCCGCGGTTCGGGGTGATGCTCGACGCCGGGAAGTTGCCGAGCTGCGCGCCCGGACCGCCGGCGGCCCACGGCTCGGCGATGATCGGAACATGTTCCTTGGCCAGCTCCGGGTCGTCGATGATGGTTTGCAGCACCGTGTTCGTCGGGTTGTCCCACTGGTTGTAGTTGCCGTCCTGCTCCCCCATGACCGGCGCGAGGTCGAAGCGGAAGCCGTCGACGTGCATCTCGTCAGCCCAGTAGTGCAGCGAATCGAGAATCAGCTTGCGCATCGGCGTGTGGTTGTCCCGCGCGTCCTGACCGACCCCGGTGTTGTTCCAGTAGCCCTTGTTGCCATCCGAGAGCGCGTAGTAGGCCGCGTTGTCCAGACCGCGGAAGGAGTAGATGCCCGCGACCTCTTCGGGGTCGAGGTTGACCATCTGCCCGACGGTGCCCGGGTCGAGCATCCCACTACCGAGCTCCAACTTCTGACGCCAGAGTCCCCCTTCGCCGAAATGGTTGTAGACGACGTCCAGGATGACCTCGATGCCGTGCTGGTGGAGCTGGTCGACCATCCATTTGAACTCGTCGATGACGTAGCGCGGATCCTTGTCCCACGAATAGTCGAGCTCGGGCGTGAAGAAGTTCAGGGTCATGTATCCCCAGTAGCCGCCGTCGAGGGGCTTGAGCATCACCGGCAACAGCTCGACCGCGTTGACGCCCAGGTCTTGCAGGTACTTCGCGTCCTCGCCGAATCCCAGGTAGCTGCCCGGATGCACGATGGTCGGGTCGGCCGGGTTCGCGGTGAAGCCCTTCACGTGGGTCTCGTAGATGACGAGATCGTTTCGGTTGTGGCCGGGGAAGTCGCTGCTCTCCCGCTCGGCGCGCCACTTCGCCTCGTTCGCACTCCACTGGTAATCGCTCTGGACGACGACGCTCTTCGCCTGCGCGCCCCAGTCGCTCTCTTCGCGCGCCGGACCGCTCGCCGGGCTCGAGCGCGACCAGTCGAAGTCGCCGGTCACCATCTTCGCGTAGGGGTCGATGAGCAGCTTGTTCGGGTCGAAGCGGTTGCCCTGGTCGTCGACGTCGGCGACGAAGCCGTCGAGCGTGCCGGGCTTGAACGAGGGCTCGTAGGTCCAGTTCGGCCCCCAGGCGATGTAGCCGTAGTCCGTGCCCTCCCCGACACCCTGAACATAGACGTTCCAAACATTGCCATAACGGGTCATCAGGAACCGGCGGGTGGGCAGGTCCGCTTTCGGGTCCTCGAAGATGGCCAGCTCGATGCGGGTCGCGCGCTCGGAGTAGACGCCGAAGTTGACGCCCTGGTCGACCATCGTCGGGCCCAGGTGCTTGAGCGCGACGATGTCGGCGACGCTGAAGCTGGGCGCGCGCGGCGCCGAGTCGTACAGGCGCGGCGTCGAGGCGTTTTCCAGGCACGCGCTCCCGAGGAGGGCCGCGAGAACGACGAGTGTCTTCGTCCCCTGCATGGCGCGCATCGTAGCCGAATCGGGACTCTGGGCGGCGAGCCGCGTCTGGCGCGTCCTCGGACGGAAGCGCGCGCGCCAGCGCGGCCGTATCATCGCCCGATGCGCCGGATGCTCCTCGCGCTGGCCGTCCTCGCCGGTTGCTCCGCTCCTTCTCCTTCCGGCGTCGCTCCGGTCCTGACCGGCATCGACCTCGCGCAGGGCTACACCGAAGGCGGCGCGCCACGGCGGCTGACCGGCGCCCACCTCGATCGCGCGGCGAAGGTGAAGTTCGGCGGCATCGCCGCGACGGCCACCTGGATCTCGGCCACCACGCTCGACGTGACCACCCCGGCGCACCCAGCGGGAGCGGTCTCGATCACCGTCACGAACCCGGATGGCCGCCGCGCAACGCTGCCCGGCGGCTTCACCTACCTCGCGCGCGCCGCGACACCCGGCTGCCGGACCTTCTCCCAACTGCGCCCGCCGGGTTGTCCGGCCAAGCCCGCGCACTTCGAGCTCGACCGCCCGGGTGCGACCAGCGTCCAGCTCGCCGGCGAATTCACCGGGTGGCAGAGCGGAGCGCTACCGATGCAGGACGACGGCAGCGGTCGGTTCACCCTCGACGTGGCGCTGCGGCCGGGCGAGCACGAGTACAAGTTCATCGTCGACGGCACCTGGATCGCCGACCCGAACGCGCCGACCGAGCCGATTTTCGGCAACAGCGTCATCGACGTCGTCGACGCCTGCCTGCCGTCGGTCTCGCTGACTTCGCCGTCGCTCGGCGCGCACCTCGCGAGCGGCAAAGTCGACGTCTCGGCGACGATCACGCCCGGCCAGGCGAGCGACGGAACGCCGCGAACGATTCCCGCCGACGGCATCGTGCTGTGCGTCGATGATCACGAGCTGACGGTCGCCCGCGCCGGCAACACGCTCACCGGCAGCGCTACCGTGGGGCCAGGCCAGCATCGGGTGGCGGTGCAGGTCCGCGACGCGGGTGGCTTCACCTCCACGACAGCGTGGGCGCTCTTCACCACCGGCAGCGGTACCGCCCCCATCGCCGACGCGGGACCGGTGCAGAGCCTGCGGCTCGGCGACTCGGTGATTCTCGACGGCGCCGGCTCCTACGACCCGTCGGGCTTGCCGCTCGCCTCGTGGAAGTGGACCGAGCTCGACGGGCCGGAAACCATCGACGCCTCGACGCTCCCCGACGGGCACGTCACCTCGCCCGTCGGCTACAACAACGACCCGCAGGCGATGCCGCCGACCACGCCCGCGCGCAAGGAATTCACCCCGACCCTCCCAGGGGTGTACACGTTCCGCCTCGACGTCCGGAGCCAGGCGGGGAAATCGGCGAGCTCGACCACCCAGCTCATCGTGCTCCCCCAGAGCGGTCCCAGACCCCAGGTGCGCTTGTCCTTGACGGCACCGCAGCACGGGCTCGACGTGGCCGTGGACGCGCGCGGCTCGACCTTCGACCCAGGCGCGACGTTCGACTGGCTGGCGGACGCGCGCAACCCGGTGCCACTCGACCTGTCGAAGATGCAAGCAGCCGGTGGGCAGGAGCTCATCATCCCCAGGTCAGCGCTCTCGGAGGGCGTCTGGCGGTTCTGGGTCTGGATCGAGGAGGGCGGCGGCGCTTCCGGCCCCGGGATGGCGCGGGTCACGATGCGCGACGGGCGCGTGCGGGTCGACAACGGCCTCACCGCGCCCGCCTGGGCGTATGACACGACCATCGACGAGATCTTCGTCCGCCACTTCTACGACTCGGACGGCGACGGCATCGGCGACCTGAACGGCGTCACCGAAAAGCTCGACTATCTGAAGGGCCTGGGAATCCAGACGCTCTGGCTGATGCCGGTCTTCGTCTGCAACGACCACGACCACGGCTACCACACGACGGACTATCTGGACGTCGACCCGGACCTCGGCACCCGTGCCGACCTCCTGAACCTCATCCGCCAGGCGCACGCGCGGGGGATGAAGATCGTCCTCGACCTCGCGATCAACCACACCTCGCGCCGGCACCCGTTCTTCCTCGCGTCGCTCCACGCGTTCCAGAATCCCGGCGACACCGGGCCGGACTCGTTCTTCCGCGACTTCTACATCTGGTTCGACAACGGGCCGGGGAGCCCGCTCTTGTCGGATTACGGCTGGGGGCGCGAGCAGGGCGGTAGCCGGCTGTCGCTCGCGGACGGCTGGGCGGACATCCCGGACATCGACTTCGGTCACGGGCAGCCGCGGCGCTATTACTTCGACGTCGCACACTATTGGGCGGACCCCAACGGCGACGGCGACTTCTCGGACGGCGTCGACGGATTCCGGCTCGACCACGTCACCGGTCCCGACAAGGTCATCTGGACGGCGCTGCGCTCGGAGCTCAAGGCCGAGAACCCGGACCTCCTCGTCTTGGGCGAGGTGTTCCGCGACTTCGACAACGGCGGGCAGGGGTTCGGCATCAAGGACTACTACTGGGGCCAGCTCGACGCCGCGTTCACGTTCCCGCTCTACTGGGATTTCCAGAGCATTTTCCAGAACGGCGCCGCGCCGATGGCGACCTTGCAGCCGACGCTCGACGACATGCAGTCGGACCGCTTCCCGCCGGGCGCGCTGCACATCGCGTTCCTCGAGAACCACGACGTGCCGACCGGCACCACCGCTTTCGACGTCTACGGCGAGCAGAAGATGATCGCCGCGCTGACCTTGGAGGTCGGCCTCCCGGCGGCGCCGCAAGCGATTTGGGGCCAGGAGCTCGGCTCCACCGTCTACCGCGGTTTTCCGCCCTGGGAGAAGGAAGGACCGGACAACGCCCTGGAGAACCGCTTCCGGGCAGCGATGAGCCTGCGCCTGAAGAGCGACGTCCTCCGCCACGGCGCCTTCGCCTGGATTCCCACCGGCGACGAGAACGAGGTCGCGTCCTTCGTGCGGATGCTACCCGGGAGCGCTCCCGTCATCGACGTGGTCAACACGAGCGCGAACGCGGCGAGCATCGTCCTCGACCTCTCGTCGGTGGCGCAGGCGGGCACGATGACCTCGGATGTCGGCGACCTGAGCCCGGCGATCGCCGGCGGCCACGCCTCGATGACCCTGCCGCCGTACGCCGGAGTCATCGACGAGATCCACGTGAGCGCTCCGGGTGGGCAGTAGGGCTGACGAGCCTTACCGCAGACCCGAGGACCGCGAGGCCAGCCATCGCCTATCCGGCGCACGAGGCGCGAGGCTAGGCGGCTACGGTGGGCCTGGGGTGCGTGCGTCGCGGATGACGCTCGATCCGATCGGACCGATCCGACCGATCGGTCCGATGTCGCGGACGCGAAGTGGCCTGAGAGCGGCGACGCGGCGCGGGCGACCGGAGCGATTCCGCTACCCGCCGTACTTCGCGATGATCGCCTGAATCTGCGCGCGCTCCGGCGCGTTCGGGTCGCAGCGCAGGTACGACTTGTATTCGCGGATGGCGTTCTTGGTGTTGCCCAGCCGCGCCCAGCCGACGCCCATGTTCCGGTAGGCCTTGCAGAGGTAGGCCTTGCCCGGTTGCAACGCGACGATCTTGTGCAAGGTCGCGATGCCCTGGTTGATCTGGCCGCTCTTGATCTGGTTGTTGCCGTCCTCGAGGAGCTGCAGCGCTTTCGTATTGCGCTCCTGGAGGCTCGGTTTGGACGACGGGGCTTGCGTCGGCGGCGGCCGGCTCGGTGGACGGTTGCTCGGCACCCGCTTCGTCATCCGCGCCTTGATCTCGGCGATCGCCGGGTTCTCGGGGTCGAGGTCGTTCAGCGCCTTCAAAGCGTCGTTCGCGTCGCCCACCCGCCCCTGGTCGATGGCCTTGTTCGCCTCGTCGATGAGCTCGCTCGCGCCCTCGGTCCGCGCCTTCCGCGCGAGATCCCGCAGCTTCGACTCGACGACGGTTCCCGTCCCGAAGTTCGCGGCCTTGACGATGCCGATCGCGCTCGAATACCGCTTCGCCTCGAACTTCGCCGTCGCCTCGTCCAGAGCCTTCTGGGCCTGCTGGTTCGCGATGGCCTGGCTCAGCATCTGCGCCAACGGGAAGGAGCACTTCGATCCGAGGGCCTGCGCCTTGCGCAGCTCGGGCACCGCCTCGTTCCAGCTCTGCGCGACGTACGCCGACTCGCCCTTCGCGCAAGAATCGTCGGTCGCCGCTGGGACCACCGGCTTCGACTTCAAGAAGTGGACGACGACCACCGTCGCCACCACCACCGCGACCACCGCGACGCCCACCCCGATGAAGAGCGGCGTCTTGCTCCCCTTCGCCGGCGCCGCCGCCATGCCCTGCGGGACCGCTGCCGGGGCCTCCGCCTCCCGGGGGAGGATGAAGGTCTCGTTCGCCCCCACGAACTTGAACTTCACGTGCCCGAGCTCGATGACGTCGCCCGACCGCACCGGGCTCATCCCGTATTCGTCGCCGTTGATCCGGATGCCGTTCGCGCTCTTGTTGTCGTAGATCTTCCAGGTCCCGCCCTCGAGCTGGAACCAGCCGTGCTGTCGGGAAATCGAGGCGTGGTCGACGACGATGTCGTTGCCCTCCTCGGTCCGTCCGAACTTGACCAGGGTCCGCTTGAGCGGGAATTCCATGCCCCGAAAGGTTCCGGTCAAGGCGACGATGCGCGGCCGGTCGTGCGCGGCCAACTCCCGCGCCCCGTCCGCGGCCGTGGGCTTCTGCAGGTCGGAGAGGCGCACCACCGCGGTCGCGCCTTCCGCGCTGCGGTGCGCGGCCGGGGGCGGCTCGTGTCGGGCCGGGGCCGGCGGCGCGGGAACCCGCACCGGTGCCGGAGAAGCGGGGCGCACCGGGGGAGCAGCAGCGGTGCGGACAGGCACGGGCACGGGCGCGGGCGCGGAGCGCGCGGCCACCGGCGATGGCGCGGGGGAAGCGGCCGGCGCCGGAGTCCCGAGCGGTGGCGTCCGGGAGGGCGACGGCACCACCTCATCCAACTTCGCGGTCGGGTTCGTGTCCGCTTCCTGGGCGGCGCTTCCTTCGAGGGCGAGGTCGTAGTCGCCGATTTCGATGAGGTCGCCTTCCTTGACCGGCGCCCGCGCCGCAATCTTCTCCCCGTTGATCCAGACGCCGTTGTAGCTGCCCAGATCCTCGATGGTGATGCTGCCGTTCTGGCGCAGGATGCGGGCGTGCTTGCGCGAGACGTTGCGCTCGGTCAGGCGGATGGTGTTGCCGTCGAGGCGGCCGATGGAGATCTCGTCCCGCACCAGGGGGAC
Source organism: Myxococcales bacterium (assembly GCA_021787845.1). Lineage (GTDB taxonomy): Bacteria > Myxococcota > Myxococcia > Myxococcales > JAJYLH01 > JAJYLH01. Next base: position 387,705 of record JAJYLH010000001.1, read on the forward strand.
GACGGTCTTGCGCCCCTCGTCGTCTTCGATGATGAGCTTCATCCGTCACTCCGGCGAACGGTGTTCACCCCCGCGACTTCCGCGACGAACGACAGCTTGCGCAGAAGGAGCGCGGGCATCTTCGAGCACCGCCCGCGAGGGGCCTGTCCCGACCAGCCGCTTCGCCTCGAGGGGTGGGTGGCCGGAACACCGGCGGCCACACCGGACGGCGACGCGAATTCGCCGACAGATAGCACGTCCCGCGCGCGCGCGGCAAGGCGGTTTCGACGCGGCACGAGGGGTCGAGCGGGCTTTCCACGAGGGCCCGAGTCGGCCCGGCCGGCCTACTTGACGAGGTTCGCCTTGCGCAACAGGTCGCCGAAGGTGCCGAAGCCCTGCTTGCCGCCGCCTTCCTGCTTCTGGGAACGGGACCACTCCTTGACCATCGCGCGTTCGTCGGCCTTCTGCGCTTCGAGCACCGACCCCTTCAGGCCGCGCCCGCCGACCTCGGTCAGCGCGATGCGGATGGCGCTGCCCGCCGGGAAGATCTTGCGGTAGTCGATCTTCTGGTCGGCGTTCTTGACCACCCCGAGCTCGCGGTTGGGCACGAGGGCACGGCCGCCGCCGGGCAGGGAGACGAAGACCCCGAACGGCTCCACCTTCTCCACCGTGCCCTCGTGGACCTGGCCCGCCTTGTAGTGGGGGCGCTCGGGTCTGGCAGCGCTCTCGCCCTCCGGCACCGCTGCCGGTTCCTTCGCTGGGGCGGCCTCGTCCGGCGCGCCCGGCACAGCCGCCTCGGTCGCGACTTCGACCGGCGCCGCGGGAGTCGCCGCCGCCGCCCGCTCCCGCCGCGGCCGCTCCGAGCGCTCGGGCCGCGCCGGCCGACCCTTCGGCCGCTCCGGCCGGGCTTCCGGCTTCTTCGGCTCGATGAGCGACAGGCTCAACCGCTTCTTCTCGGGCTCCACGGCGAGAATCCACGCCTCGACGCGGTCGCCGGTCTTCACCGCCTCGCTCGGGTGGCCGATGCGCTGCGCGCTCAAGGTGGAGATGTGCGCGAGCCCGTCGACGCCCGGCTGGACCTCGATGAAGGCGCCGAATTCGGCGAGCCGCACCACCGTGCCCGAGACCTTCTCGCCGGCCTTGAACCGCTCGGCGGCGCCCTCCCACGGGTCGGCCTCGAACGCCTTGTGCGTCAGGGCGATGTGCTCGACGGTCTTGCCGTGCTTGTCGGTCGCTTCCTTGATTTCCAGGACCTGGACTTGAAGCTCCTGACCCGCCTCGACCACCTTCGTCGCGTCGTGGATCCGAGCCCGGGTCAGCTCACTGACGTGGCAGAGCCCTTCGATGCCCATCCCGAGGTCGACGAAAGCGCCGAAGGCCTGCACCCGGGCGACCTTGCCTTGGAGGACCGCGCCCGGCTGGATTTTCGCTTTCGCCTGGGCGACGAGCTGGTCGTGCTCCTCGGCCAGGAGCGCCCGGCGGGAGAGGACGATCTTCGGGCCGTGCTCGCCGTGCTCCACGACGTCCTGCAGCCGGAAGGTGAAGGTCCGGCCGACGTAGCCCGTCAGGTCGTCGACCTTCTTCAGCTCGACCTGCGACGCCGGACAAAAACCGCGCAGCCCGAACAGCTCGAGGTCGAGGCCGCCCTTCTTGACCGCGACGACCCTGGCCTGGACCGGCAGCCCCGCCTCCTTCGCCGCCTTGAGCTGCTGGACGCTCTCGTCCTCGGTGACGAGCGAGCGCTTGAGGAGGATGCCGTTGGCGGCGACCTCCACCACGAGGCCCTCGACGAGCTGGCCTTCTTCCAGGTCGAGGGAGCCGTCGGGCCGGCGCAGCTCGGCGAGGTCCAGGAGCCCTTCCGCCTTGCCTGGCAGCTCGACGAACGCCATCGACTCGGTCAGGCGCTGGACGCGCCCCTTGACACGGTCGCCCTTGCGGAACTTTCGCGCCTTCTCCAGGCGCATCTGGTCCTCGACGGCGCTCGCGAGGGCGGAGGAGCCCTCCTGGGAAGGAGCAGCGGTGACGGAAACCTTATCGTCGGTCATGGAATCTTGGGAGGCGGCTTTGAGAAGGCCTTCGAGAGAGCTTTCGCCGGCGCTCTTTCGCGGAGCCCCAAGAGGCCGGCGGCGGGCGACAGGCCCGAAGAACACCCCTTTTCGCGCGAAGCATCGGGGAGCCGACGCCTCGTGAGGGGCAAACCTAACACGAACGTCTGCCGGAGCAAGCGCGAAGAAAGGTCTCGCGGACGCGCGCAGCGGCTCGCCCCGTTCCTCCCGAGCGCGAGCCGAAGCCTGCTCGCCTGGTCGGATCGGTCCGGTCGGTCGAGGCGGTCGGAGCTGCTCTGCGCCAGCGGTCCGGCCGCCCGGTTTCTGAGCCTGAAGCGAGACGCCAAGCCCGCGCCGGCTGTTCGCGACACGCATGGCCCGGCGTCTAGGCGTCTAGAGCACGCGCAACCGGCGCCCACTCGGGTGCGAGGGCTCGACCCCCACCGGCGGCAACTCGTGCGAGCGCTCGACGCCGCTCAGCGCGACCACCGACGCCGCGTCGACGCGCACCTGCGCGAGCGCGCCCGCGGGCGCGAGCCCCTCGAAGTTGACGACCTGGTTCCAGCGGGTGCGACCCATGCGCTTGGCGGCATCGGTCCTGGAGGGCCCCTCGACCAGCAGCTCGACGGTCCTGCCGACGAACGCCCGGTTCTTCTCCAGCGAAATCTCCCGCTGCCGGGCCTGGAGCCGCTCGAGCCGCCGGACCGCGACCTCGCGCGCGACCTCGCCCCACTCGCCAAGGTGCCGCATCGCGCTGGTGTGCGGGCGCGGCGAATAGATGAACGAATAGAGGTTATCGAAGCGCAGCTCCTCGACGAGCGCCATCGTCGCCGCGAAGTCCTGGTCGGTCTCGCCGGGGAAGCCGACGATGATGTCGCTGGTCAGCGCGAGGTCCGGGACCAGCGCCCGCAGGGAGCCGATCTTCGCCCGATAGTCGTCGCAGGTATAGCGGCGGCGCATCCGCTCGAGGACAGCGCTGGAGCCCGACTGCACCGGCAGGTGGAAGTGCGGCATCAGGAGGGGCACCTCGGCGAAGGCGCGCATCAGCTCCGGCGAGAGGTCCTGCGGATGGCTGGTGGTGAAGCGGATGCGCTGGAGGCCGGGCACCTTTGCGACGCGACGGACGAGCTCGGCGAAGGTGCAGCCGCCGGCGTAGGAGTTCACGTTCTGGCCGATGAGCGTCACCTCGCGCACGCCCGCCGCGACGAGCCGAGCGACTTCGCTTTCGACCTCCGGGACCGGTCTCGAGACCTCCCGGCCGCGGGTGTGGGGCACGATGCAGAAGGAGCAGACGTTGTCGCAGCCTTTCATCACGGTGACGAAGGCCGAGACCTGAGCGCCAACGCCCCGCGGGTCGGCGCGCGGGAAGACGTACTCCTCGCTGCCGACGAAATCCGTCCGCGCCTCGCGGGCGCCCGTCGCGCGTGCCAGCCGCGGCAGCTCGGAAATCTGATCGGGTCCCAGCACGAAGTCGAGGTACGGCACCCGTTCGAGCAGGCGCGCTTTCTCTGCCTGGGCGACGCAGCCGGCCACCCCGAGCCGCGCGCCGCGCTGAGCGCGCACCAGGCGGTAGCGCCCGAGCGCGCTCATCACCTTCGCTTCCGCCTTCTCCCGGATGGCGCAGGTGTTGAGGACGATCAGGTCGGCGGCGTCCGGGGCCTCGGCGGCGGCCCAGCCGTCCCGTAGGAGCGCTTCCGCCATCCGAGACGAGTCCGACTCGTTCATCTGGCAGCCGAAGGTGTGGATGAAGAAGCGCTTGCCGGCGGGAACGGCGTCGATCGGCATCGGGTCGATCTCTCGCGCGGCCGCTTGGGTTCCCGGGGTGTCGCCGGACGCGGCGCGAAGACGCGGCCTGTAACACGCGGCCGGACGGCTCGCCACTCGGCCACGCGGACCGGCGCGCGACCTTCCGCCCTCTGTCGGGCGAACGAAAGGATGCTCGGCCCGTCGAGCGCCGCGGGGCGGATTTCTGATGCCTGACGGCGAGCGACCGCGTAAAATCATTCGCTCGCGGCGCGTGCGGCCGTGGAGGCCAAAGGAAGTGGACGTCAAATCCGGCTCGTCTCGCGCGCTCTCCCCTTTCGCGGAGGGTGCGCGACAACTGCGCGAGCTCGTCCACCTCCCGCCCATCGAGACCTTCCCCGTCGGGCACGCGACGATGATGGCCTTCGCCGGCATCGTCGGTCTCTACGTCGGCCTCGCGGTCGGCCTCTTCTCGAACCTCGTCGCGCTCTTCCAGATCATCCTCTTTCGGCCGAGCGCGCTCATCCACGCGTTGACGGGGCAGGACCCCCGTTGGCGCCACGCGTTCCACGAGGGCCTCCTGCACGCCCACTGGCACCCCGAGTACGCCGCCATCGCCGTTCTCGGATGGGCGACGAGCCGGGTGCTGGCGCGGGTGGCGCTCGGGCGGTGGCTGACCGGGTTCGCCAGCGCCATCGCGAGCCGCATCCGCATCCTCGGGTGGCTCTTCACTTTTGGGCTCTTCTTCTACTACCCGCTCTTGCTCGTCACGACGGTGCACCGCGCGTTCGGCGAGGTGCACGGCGGCCTCTTTCAGCTCGCCCAAGGGGTGCCGGCGCTGTGGCGCATCGTGGTGCCGGCGCTGGGCGGGCTCGCCGTCGGGTGGGCGCTCCAGCACTTCGCGCCGGAAGCGGGCGGTCATGGCGTCACCGAGGTGATGGAAGCGGTCACCGTTCGCGAGAGGCGGATTCCCACCCGGGTGGCGGCCTGGAAGAGCCTCTTCGCGGGTCTCGTGATCGGCTCCGGGGGCAGCGCTGGGCGAGAGGGACCGGTGGTGCATATCGGCGGCGCTCTCGCGAGCGGGGTGGGCTCTCGCCTCTCGATGCCACGCCAAGATGTATCGCTCCTGCTCGCCTGCGGCGGTGGCGCCGGCATCGCCGCCAGCTTCAACTCCCCCATCGGCGGCACCTTCTTCGCCCTGGAAATCATCCTGGGCGATTTCGGGGTGCGCTCCATCGCGCCCATCGCCTTGGCCTGCGTGTCCGCTACCCTCACCGGCCGGTCGCTCGCGGTCACCGGCGTCCAGGGCGCGGAAATCGCCAAGCTGCGCTACCTCGTGCACGGCCTCGAAATCGGCCCCTACCTGCTGCTCGGCGTCCTCAGCGCGCTCGTCGCGGTGCTCTACGTGCGCGCGGTCCATCAGGTGGAGAAGCTCTTTCGCGAAGGCTGGTTCGCGAAGGTTCCGTTCCCCGCGCGGCTGGCGCTGGGCGGCCTGGGCGTGGGGCTCATCGGGGCCTTCTTGCCCAGGGTCCTCGGCAACGGCTACCAGACGATGAACGAGGCGATGCTGGGTGAGCTCACCGCCGGGACGATGGTCGCGGTCTTGGCCGGAAAGATCGTCGCGAGCGGCTTCACCCTGGGCTCGGGCGCCCCGGGGGGCAGCTTCTTCCCCGCGGTCTTCATGGGCGCCATGTTGGGCGGCTCTTTCCGCGTGGCAGGCCACCACCTCTTTCCCAGCCTTTTTACCGGGCCCGGACCCTATGCCGCGGTGGGCATGGCGGCGGTGGTCGCGGGCGCCACCCAGGCGCCGCTGACCGCCATCCTGATGCTGTTCGAGCTGACCGGGAGCTACCAGATCATCCTGCCCTTGATGGTCGCCTGCACCGTCTCGGTCGCCGGCGCGCACTGGGCGCTCGGCGGCGGGATGTACTCGCTCGCGCTGCGAAACAAAGGGCTCGACCTGAACAGGCTGCGCGGCGCGCCCTTCGCCGGGATGCGGGTGGGCGAGGCGATGAACCGCGACGTGCACGCGATGCCGAGCACCGCTTCCTTCGAGGAGCTGGTGCACCGGCTGGGGACCGCCGAGTCGTTCGTCACGGTGGTCGACACCCACGAGCGCCTGCTCGGAGTGGTCACCGCGACCGAGCTGCAGCCGTTCTTCGACAACCCGGACCTCGCGCGGCTGGTGGTCGCGGCGGACCTCGTGCGCACGACGCCGGTCGCCGTCGAGGAGGAGTCGCTCGACGACGTCGTCGACCGCCTCGCCCGCGCCCACGACGCGTTCCTCATCGCCGTCGATTCGATCGTCACCCTGCGGCCGATCGGCGTCCTCTCCCAGCGCGACGTGGTGCTCGCTTTCGCGCGCGCGCAGCCGAACGTCTCCGGCCTCAAGCCGTCCGCCGAGACCGAACCCGCTCAGCTCACGAGCCCGACGGCGGTCGACCCGTCCGAGCCCTAGCGGCAGCGCTGTCGGACGCCTTCATCAGCCCGACCGGCGACAGGGTCGGCGTGTTGTCCAGGCCCAGGTCGGCGTAGCTCGCGTATTGGCCGCGCTCGAGGATGTTGACCCGCGTCGCGGCGTAGCGCGCGAAGTCCGCGAACGTCGTCGCGCTCTCGGCGAGGTGCTTGCCGAAGTCGCTCGCGAGAAGGTAGAGCAGCTTCATCGCCGTCCGCGGCTTGTCCTTCTGCAGCCGGGCGAAGGCCGCGCGGTCGACGGCGAGCGCCCGCACCTCGCCCTCGGCGATGGCCGACAGCGCTGCCGGTCCTTGCGCGAAGAGTCTGAGCCCCCCCAGGTGGTCGCCCGCGCCCAGCGTTCCCAGGCCGAGCATCTTCCCTTCCGAGTCGCGCACCTCGCAGCGCACCCGGCCCTTCGTGAGGAACAGCACCGCTCCCGGCTCCCTGGGGGGCTCCCCCTGGGTCGCGAGCGCCTGCGCGTTCAGGAAGACGCGCTCCTGCGCGACCGCCGCCAGGATCGAAAGGCCCACGTCGGTGAACCCGGCGAGCACGGGGCAGTGCCGGAGCGATTCCGCGCGCTCGTCCATTCGCCCATCCTAGGCCGATTGACGCGCCGGCGGCTCATCTAGCCCATCCGCCGCGAGACCTGGCCCAGCTCCAGCGTCACCTCGCCGGCCTTGAAGACCCGCACCGTGCCGGTCGACTGGGAGACGGTGACGCTGATCGCCTTGGTCAACCGGGTGACCGCCGCCGCCGCCGCGTGCCTCGCGCCCAGGCCCAGCGGCAACGGGCCCGTCGCGTCGCTCGTCGGCTGCAGGTAGCGCCCGGCCGCGAGGACCACGCCGTCCTCGCGGATGACGAAAGCGCCGTCGAGGACCGAGAAGTTCTTCAGCGCCTCCCGGATGGCCGGGTCGATGACGTTGCGTTCGGTTTCCGGGAGGCCCTGGAAGGGGTTGATGGTGAGCTGCCGGCTCTGCTCCATCACCCGGGTCGCGTCGCCGACGACGAAGATGGTCCCGATGGGGTGTCCCTCGAACCCCTGGTGCCCGACCGCCAGCGCCAGAGCGACGATCGCCTCGACGACCTGGCTGTTGAACTCGCTCGTCAGCCCCAGAGTCTCGATCGGGAGCTGCTCGTCGAGGGCCTGTCCGATGCGGAACCGGAGGAGCGTGTCCACCAGCCGGCTGCCCGTGCGCGCGACCGCGCAGAGGACCAGGTCGCCTTCCTTGACGAGCCCGTCGCTCGTCGCCGCCACCACCGCGACCTTGGCCTTCTCGACCCGCGTGAACTCGTAGGGCGGGATGGTGACCGCGCGGAAGCCCTTCTTGCGCAGCCGCTCGACCGCTTTCTCGTCCGAGAGCGCGTAGACCAGCTTGGACTTCGTGCTGCGTCCTCGCAGGTCCTCGCTCGACAGCGGGACGTCGGACACGAAGAGGAGATGGTCGACCGCCTCGCGGGCGGCGAGGGAGAGAATCGCCCGAAGAAACTCGCGATCGAACTTGCTGTCTGGCATCGCAAGCCCCCTCGACCCCCGCGAAAGCGAAAGAAGGCGGCGGATCGTGGCGTCTGGAAGCCTAGGAGCGCCTCGGGCGTGAAGCAAAAAACCGGCCGTCCGCTCGGGACCCGCTTCGCTCAGCGATTGCCGCGCCGCGCCGGTCCGTTTCGCTTGCTCCCGAAGGTCCGGGGGGCTAAGCTACCGCGCCTTTTTTTCGGGTGGTCCTCGCGAGGCAGGGCGCTGCTCTCGCGGGGCCGCCACGGTCGGTAAGGGGAATCGCCGTGAACCAGAAGGACCTGAAGCGCTTCCGGAAGATGCTCGAGGACAAGAAGCGGCGTGCTCTCTTGAGCGCGCGCAAGACGCTCGCGGAGGAGGCGACGCTCGACACCGACGACCTGCCCGACGAAATCGACCTCGCGTCCAGCGAGTACCAGCAGGGGATGATCCTGCGCCTGCGCGACCGCGAGAAATACTTCATCGAGAAGATCGACCGCGCGATCGAGAAGATCGAGGGCGGGTCCTTCGGCACCTGCGAAGAGTGCGGCGACGCCATCTCGTTGAAGCGCCTCGAGGTCCGGCCGGAAACGACCCTCTGCATCCGCTGCAAAGAGGAGCAGGAAAAAGAAGAGAAGTCGTACGGCTAGCAGGACCGCTGCTACTCACCGACCCGGCCTCAGTCGCCGCCCTCGTCCGCGTCGGGCGGCTCGCGCAGGCCGAGCTCCTTCATCTTGGTCTGCAAGGTCTTGCGCGTGATCCCGAGCAGCCGCGCGGCCTGGGTGACGTTGCCTTGGGTCTCGGCGAGCTTCTGCACCAACAGCTCCCGCCACATCTCGTCCGAGCGCGCCTCGACGAACTCCTTGGCGTCGACCTTCCCCGCCGGCACGTCGGCGGGCCGGAGCGCTGCTGTTCCCTGCGCCGGCGTCGGCACCTCGCGAAGCTGCTCCGGCAGGTCCGCCGCCTCGACCACCTCGCGCTCGCAGAAGAGGAGCGTGCGCTCGACCACGTTCTCCAGCTCCCGGATGTTTCCCGGCCACCCGTATTGCAGGAGCTTCTCCATCGACGCCTGGGAGAAGCCCATGAGCTTCTTTCCGAGCCGGGCGTTGTACTTCTCCCGGAAGTGCTCGACGAGCAGCGGAATGTCCTCGGCCCGCTCGCGCAGGGGCGGGAGGAAAATCGGCACCACGTTCAGGCGGTAGAACAGGTCCTCGCGAAACTTGCCCGCCTCGATGGCCTTCTTCAGGTCGCGGCTGGTGGCGACGACGATGCGCACGTCGACGTGGACGGTCTTGATGCCCCCGACCCGTTCGAACTCGCTCTCCTGGAGCGCTCTGAGGAGCTTGACCTGCATGTCGACCGGCACTTCGCCGATTTCGTCGAGAAAGAGCGTTCCCTGGTCGGCGAGCTCGAAGCGGCCGGGCTTGGCCTGGACGGCGCCGGTGAAGGCGCCCCGCTCGTGGCCGAACAGCTCGCTCTCCAACAGGTCGTGGGGAATCGCGGCGCAGTTGACCTTGATGAACGGCTTGTCCCGCCGGCGGCTGTTCGCGTGGAGGGCGCCCGCGACGAGCTCTTTACCGGTGCCGCTCTCCCCGGTGACGAGCACGGTCGAGGGCGCGTCCGCGACCTTGGCGATGATCGAGTAGATCTCGAGCATCCGCGCGCTCTCGCCGATGATCTGGTAGCGGCCGCGGTCGGCCTCGGGGTTCGCGTTCTTCTTGAAGAGCTGGCGGGAGCGCGCGGCCTTGGCGATGACCGCCTTGAGCTCCTCGCGCTCGAAGGGTTTGGTGATGTAGTCGAACGCGCCGAGCTTGAGCGCTTCCACCGCGCTGTCGATGGTGCCATGCGCGGTGATCATGATCACCGGCAGGTCGGGATAGCTGTCGACCACCAGCCGGAGGAGCGCGAGGCCGTCGAGCTTGGGCATCACGAGGTCGGTGACGACGACGTCGACCCCGCCCTTTTCGATGAGCTGGAGCGCCGCCTCGCCGTCGGTCGCCAGCGCGACCTCGTAGCCCTCGCGCGAGAGGTGCGCGCCCAGGACCTTGCGTAGGTTCGGCTCGTCGTCGACGATGAGGACGCGTTCGTTCAAGCGCGCTCCGTTTCAAAAAAGGCCCGCGGCGCGGGCGGGCGCTCATAGCACGCGAGATTCCGGGTTCGCAAACCAAAGAGGCGCGGGTCTCGAGCTTTCGCCGGGCGACGCCTTGGCCGAGTGACCGATGAGGCTCTTGCGCGTCTTCGTCAGCGGCACCGACACCGGGGTCGGCAAGACCGAGGCGGCATTGGCGCTCCTGTCGCTGCTGCGGGACGCGAATCTCGCGCCCGCCGCGATGAAACCCTTCGAAACCGGCGTCGTCGACGGCCAGCCCGCGGACGCGCTGGCGCTCTGGCGCGCGGCGGGGAGCGGCGGCGCTCTCGATCAAGTCTGCCCCAACCGCTATCCGGAACCGCTCGCGCCTGGCGTCGCGGCCTTGCGCGAACGTCGGCGGGGCGGCTTCGCGCGCGCGCTGCGGGCCTTCCACGCGTTCGACGGCCGGAGCCTGGTCGTCGAAGGGGCGGGCGGGCTCTTCGTGCCCGTCGACCGGCGCCGCGACATGATCGATCTGGCGGCGGCGATGAAGCTGCCGGTGCTCGTCGTCGCCAGAGCGGGCCTGGGCACGCTCAACCACACGGCGCTCTCGCTCCACGCCCTGCGGCAGCGCCGCATCCGGACGCTGGCGGTGCTGCTCGTGCGCGGCGCGGCTCCCGATCCGTCGGAGAAGGACAACGCGGCCTGGATCGCTCGGCGAAACGGCGTGCGCGTCCTCGGTCCGGTGCCTTTCGAGCCGGACCCGCGCCGCCGCCGCGTGGCCTTTCGGCGCGTGTTGCGTGACCTCGCGCGACCGTGAGCGCCCGGCCGGCGCCGCGCTTCGCCATCGTTTTCGCGCCAGCCGCGATGCGGTAGAAGCGATCCTCACGATCCCGAGAGGAGCCCGATGTCACCGCCCGAGGAAGCTCCCGTCATCGCCGACGCCGTCGAGGAGGACGTCAGGGGTGCCGTTCTCCGGTGCCGCCAGTGCTCGGCGCCGCTCGAGTTCGACCCCGAGCGAAGGGCGCTCAAGTGCCCCTACTGCAACTCGTTCACCTCGCTGCCGAAGGCCGGCGCCGTTCAGCCGCGACCGCTCGCAGAAGCGCAAGAGGCGGCGGCGACCGCGCCCGGCGAGCACGTCGTCCGAGTCACCTGTCCGAACTGCGGCGCGGCGGCCGAGGTGCCGAGGACCCAGGCGGCGATGCGCTGCATCTACTGCCTCTCGCCCTTGACCGCCTCGAGCGCCGTCGAGCCCTTGTCGACGGTCGACGCGGTGGTGCCGTTCAAGCTGACGAGCGAGCGCGCGAAGGCATCGTTCGGGCCGTGGCTCAAGCACACCTGGTTCACGCCCAACGAGGCCAAGCGCCTGAGCCAGGTCGACAAGCTTCGCGGGACCTATCTTCCGGTGTGGTTCTACGGCGCGAAGACCTCCACCCGCTGGACCGCGGAGCTGGGCCGCCTCAAGTCCGGTGCCGAGGCCGGCTCCGAGCGTCTCTACGATTACAACTGGGAGGTTGTGGAAGGCACGCACGAGGGCAGCTACTCCGGCCTGGTGGCCACCGCCTCGAAGGTGCTGGTTCAGCAGAAGCTCGAAAACCTCGGCTTCACGCGAGAAGGCTTCTACCGGGGTTCGGAGGCCAGCATCGCGCAGGTGGTCGACGGGCACGAAATCGCCGACCGTGATTTCAGGGACCAGCAGGAGAGAGTCGACCCACACCTGCGGAACGCTTCGCGCCTGACCCGCTTCCATCCGGGCTTTCTCGCGGGTTTCGAGGCCGAGCTGCCCGCGGTCCCGGTCGTCGACGGGCGGGAGACCGCGAAGGCCGAGATCGAGCGGCGCGAGAACCAGGCGGTCGAAGCCCACCTGCCCAAGTGCGACATGGTCGGCACCCGGGACGTGACGGTGACCCCCCACGACGAGACGTTCCTGCTCGCCCTGCTGCCAATCTACGTGCTCGCGTACAAGTACCGCGGCGAGGTCTTCCGGGTGCTCATCAACGGCGTCTCCGGCGAGGTCGACGGCGACTCGCCGCTGAGCAGTTGGAAGCTCGGCGGCTGCCTCTTGTTAGTGCTTGCGGCCCTCGTCGCGTTGGGCTATGCGCTGTTCCTGAGCAAATAGGAGGCGGCCCCAGAGCGTCATGAACGGCTTTCTGTGGATCATGGTGATCGGCCTGGTCGGCTTGGTGCTGATGGCGATTCCCGGCCTGCGCCGCCACGGCCCCGGTCACCTCGGGCACCTCGGGCACACCGGTCACGGGGGCCATGCCGGGCACGTGGGCCACACCGGCCATGTCGCGCAGGGAGGCCGGAGCGGTCCTGCCCACCATGCCGGCGCCGGTCGCGTGGGCCGCTCGGAATGGCTGCGCGTGCTGCCGCAGCCGCAGACAGTCTTCAGCCTCCTCGTCCTCCTCGGCGCCATCGGGAACCTCTTGGAAAAGCTGCTCCCGCACTGGGCGGTGACGCTCGTCGTCCTCGTCGCGCTGGTCCCGGCGGTGGGAATCCAGGCCGCGCTCATCGCGCCGATGTGGCGCTTCTTCCTGAGGTTCAGCGGCCGGCCGGCTTCTCCGCTCGAGACCCTGGCGATGCAGGTCGCGCAAGCCGTGACGCCGTTTCACAACGGGCGCGGGTTGGTCGAGGTCGAGCGCGATGGGAGAGCGGTCCAGCTCTCCGCGCGTCTTTCACCGGGCAACGAGGGCCACGACGTTCACGTCGGGGACAAGCTGAGGATCGACGAGGTGGACCCGAAGCACGAGCGGGTCGTGGTCTCGGTCCTCTAGAGGGCAAGCGATGAGCACTTCCTGGATTCTGGTGTTGGTCGCCGTCGTCGCGGTCGTCATCCTGGTGCCGATCATCATCAACGCCTTCTTGCGGGACGTGGAGGCCGGCGAAATCCGCTTGGTGAGCTGGATGAGCGGGAACCTGCGAATCTACCGCGGCCCGTGCAAGGCGATGATGGTGCCGGTCTTGACGGTCAGCCGGGTCATCCCGGCGCAGGCGATCAACGTCGACATCGAAATCACCGACCAGACCGCCGACCTGGACGACAACGGGAAGCCGGCACCGGTCAAGGTGACCGTGAGGGCTTCCGCCATCGTCAGTGTCGGCGAGACCGACGCGATGGTGAACACCGCGGCGAACAAGTTCTTCTCCAAGCCGGGGAGCGAGCAGCTCTCGACCCTGACCGACGTCTTGAGCTCGGCCGGCCGCCGTGCCATCAACCTCTTGCGGCACGACCAGCTCTTCAACGCGCGCTCGGGGCCGGCGAAGCCCGACGCGGGCCCGGGGCGTGGCGACGACGACGAGCTGGCGGTGATCATCAAAGACGCCTGCTCGCGCGAGCTCCTGGACCTGGGGCTCGCGTTCAACAGCCTCAACATCAAGGCGGTCTTGAGCGAGGTCGCGGACGCGAGGCGGCGCGAGTCGGCGGCGCGCGCGCGGGCGAGCGCGGACGTGGTGCAGGCGCAGGAGGAGCAGCGCGCGAAGATCGCCGAGCTCGAGGCGGCGCAGAAGGTCAACGACCAGGAGCGCAACTTGAAGGCGCAAATCGCGTCGAACGCCGCGTCCATCGCCAAGGCCCAGGCGGAGCAGCAGGCGGCGGAGCGCGAGCTGCGCACCGCCCAGTTGGGAGCGACGCAGATTACGCAAGCGCAGGCGAACGCGAACGAAGCGTACATCCGCAACGAGGCGGAGGGCCGGGCGCAGGCGGCGAAGATCAAAGCGGTGGCGGAAGCGGAAGCGGAGGCCATTCGGGTCAAGGCGCGAGCGCTGGCCGAGGCGGGCGACATCTACCTGCAGCTTCGCCGGCTCGAGCTGGCGCCGGACCTGACCAAGCGGGTGGCGAAGGCGCTTGCGGGTGGCCAGTTCGTCAATTTCGGCGCGGGCGGCGGAGGCGGCGGCGCGGTGTCCGGCGGCTCGGACGACGTGCTCCGCGTCGTCGAGGCGATCATGGCCGCGCAGGTGATCAACGGCCGTCCTGCCCAGCGCGAGGCGGTGACCGTCGCGGTCGAGCCGACCCCGCAAAAGCCCATCGCCGCTCCGCCTCGCCGGTAGCCCTGCGGCAGCGGTAGTGCCCACCTCCGGCCGTGCGGAAGAGCCCTGAGCTCCCTCGAGTGAGCGGTGAAGCGCCACCAGGTTCTCGAGGTCGAATCCGCAGGCGTGGATCTCGATCGATCGTGTCGGCGGCTCGGCGGTTGCGGGGGCTCGCCGGCGAGGGACCGGGCCCGGTGTCCTGGGTGGCATGACGAACGATCCTCGAGCTCCGCTCGTGCCGCGCGCCGCGCGCATCTTCCTGCCGCTGGTCGGCGCGAACGTCGCCGCCTGGGTCTGGGCGTTCGCGGCGTTCGGCGGCCGGCCGATGCTTCTGGGCATCGCGCTGTTGGCGTACGTCTTCGGCCTGCGCCACGCGCTCGACGCCGACCACATCGCCGCCATCGACAACGTGGTGCGCAAGCTCATCCAGCGACGCCGGCCGAGCGAAACCACGGGTCTGTTCTTCTCCCTCGGCCACTCGACGGTGGTGGTCCTGGCGGCGGTGGTGGTCTCCGCCGGCGCTGCTGCTTCCCGAGGACGGCTCGAAGCCTGGCGCGAAATCGGTGGGGTCGTCGGCACCAGCGTGTCGGCGACGTTCCTGCTGGTGATCGCGCTCGTGAACCTGGCGATTCTGCGCGGCGTTTGGACGAGCTTCCAACGCGTGCGTCGAGGCGGCTCCCTGGACGAAGAGGGGTTGGAAGCGCTCCTGTCCGGCAGAGGCTTCCTGTCGCGGCTGCTGCGGCCCCTCTTCGACGGCGTCGACCGCAGCTCGCGAATGTACCTGCTCGGACTGCTCTTCGGCCTGGGCTTCGACACCGCGACGGAGATCGGCTTGCTCGCGATTTCGGCGACGCAGGCTGCGCAAGGGCTCTCGCTCACCGCGACGCTGGTGTTTCCCGCGCTCTTCACCGCCGGCATGGCGCTCGTCGACACGACCGACAGCGTGCTGATGACCCGCGCCTACGGCTGGGCGTTCGTCGACCCGGTGCGCAAGCTCTGGTACAACCTGACCATCACCGGGATGTCGGTAGCGGTAGCGCTCCTCGTCGGCGGTGTCGAGGCCCTGGGGCTCATCGCGGACAAGCTCGGCTTGAGCGGTGCCGGCTGGCGCGCCGCCGCGACGCTCGGCCGGGACTCGACGAGCTTCGGCCTCGCCGTGGTCGCCCTGTTCGTCCTGAGCTGGCTCGCCTCGGTCGCGGTCTTCCGGCTCAAGGGGCTCGGCCAGCCGACCTCCGAGAAAGGCTGATGGAGCAGGGCGTCCGTCGCTCGCGTGCCCATCCACTGCCGGCCGAGCTTCCCAGGCAGCGCCGCCGAAAGGCAGTAGCGATCTCGGTAGGCAGGAGGGTGCTTGCGTGCAGGCCGGGGCGTCGCTTGATCGCCCATGGCTCGCGGCTCGCCTACGGGCGATCAACGGGTCGTAGTCCTGAGCGCACTCCGCTTGCGCTCCTACTCACCGTCACCGCCGTCGATGTCGTCGAGCGGTCCCGTCTCCCCTTCGCCTTCGGCTTCCTTCTCCTCGGGCATCTTGGTGATCGAGACGACCTTCTCGTCGCTCCGGGAGAGGTTGATCAGCTTCACGCCCTGCGTGTTCCGGCCGATGACCGAGATGCCGCTGACGTTCGTCCGAATCAGCATTCCCTGGTCGGTAATCAGCATCACGTCTTCGGCCTCGGCGACGAGGACGTTGCCGACGACGCTCCCGTTGCGGTCGGTGGTCTTGATGTCGATGACGCCCTTCGCACCGCGGTGCGTGAGCCGGTAGTCCGCCACGTCCGAACGCTTTCCGAAACCGTTCTCGGTCACCGTCAACACCGTCAGCGGCGCGCCCTTGGGGCACAGGTCGGCGCTGACCATCCGGTCGCCCTCCTCCAGATTCACCGCCTTGACCCCGGTCGCGCCCCGGCCCATCGGCCGCACCTCGGTGATGGGGAAGCGCGCCGCCATGCCCTGCGCGGTGCCGATGAGCACGTCCTCGTCGCCCGTTTCGGACAGGCGCACCGTCACCAGCTCGTCGCCCTCGTTGATGCCCAAGGCGATGATGCCGCTCTGCCGCACGTTCGCGAAGTTCGACAGCGCCGTCCGCTTGATGATGCCCTTGCGCGTGAACATGACGAGGGTCTTGAGCGCTTCCGCTTCCCCTTCGGCCTCCTCGTCCTCCTTGCTCTTCGGCGGCGGCAGCTCCCGCACCGGCAGGATGCACTCCACCTGCTCGCCGTTCTGGAGCTGCACGAGGTTGATGATCGCCTTCCCCCGCGCGCCCCGGCCCGCCTGCGGAATCTCGTGCACCCGGAGCCAGTAGAGCCGGCCCTTCGAGGTGAAGACGAAGAGATACGAGTGCGTCGAGGCGACGAAGACCTGCTCGACGAAATCCTCCTCGCCCACTCCGGCACCGGTCTTGCCCCGCCCGCCGCGCTTCTGCGCCCGGTAGAGCGAAATCGGATTGCGCTTGACGTAGCCGGTGTGGGAAACCGTGACCACCATCTCCTCGTCCTTGATCAGGTCGAGGGTGTTCAGCTCCGCTCCCGCCGAGACGATTTCCGTCCGCCGATCGTCCGCGAACTTCTGCTTGACCTCGTTGAGCTCGCCGATGATGAGGTCCAACAGCTTTCGCTCGTGCCCGAGGATGTCCTTCAGGTGCGCGATTTCGTAGAAGAGGTCGGCGTACTCCTTCTCGATCTTCTCGCGCTCCAAGCCGGTCAGCCGCTGCAGGCGCAAGTCGAGAATCGCCTGAGCCTGGCGTTCGGTCAGTCGGTACTTCCGGTCCTGCCGGTCGAGCTCCCGCGCGCGTTCGACCTCGTCCTCCTGCCACTTCTTGAGGTCCGGCAGCGCTTTCGCTCTCTCCACGTCCAGCGCGAACGCCCGCTCGAGAAGCTGCGCCAGGCCGGTGAAGTCCTCCGCGAGCAGCTTCTGCTTCGCCTCGTCCGGGTCCTTCGACGAGCGGATCAGCGCGACGATGCGGTCGATGTGCTGCTCCGCGATGCCCAGCGCCTCGACGACATGCAGCTGCGCTTCTGCCTTCCTCAGCTCGAACCGGCAGCGGCGGGTGACGACGTCGCGGCGGTGGCCGATGAACCGGTCGAGCAGGTCCTTCAGGTTCAGGATGCGCGGCTGCCCGGCGTCGATGCCGAGCATGATGACGGAGAAGGCCGACTCGAGCTCCGTCTGCGCGAAGAGGTTGTTGACCACCACCGAGGTGTTCGCGTCCTTCTTCAGCTCGATCACCATCCGCATCCCGTCGCGGTCGGACTCGTCGCGCAGGTCGCTGATGCCCTCGAGCTTCTTCTCCTTGACGAGCCCGGCGATCTTCTCCAGCAGCCGCGCCTTGTTCACCTGGTAGGGAAGCTCGCCGACGATGATGCTCTCGCGCCCGCTCTTCTTGTCGGTCTCGATGTCGTAGCGCGCGCGCAGGCGGATGCGGCCGCGGCCGGTCTCGTACGCCGCGCGGATGCCGTCCCGCCCATAGATGAAGCCGGCGGTCGGGAAATCCGGCCCCGGAATGAAGCGCATCAGGTCGGCCACCGTCGCGCCCGGGTGGTCGATGAGGTGCACCGTCGCGTCGATCACCTCGCCCAGGTTGTGCGGCGGAATCTTGGTCGCCATCCCGACCGCGATGCCTTCCGAGCCGTTCACCAGGAGGTTCGGAAACCGCGCCGGGAGGACGACCGGTTCCTGGTACGAGCCGTCGAAGTTGTCGACGAAGTCGACGGTGTCCTTCGCGATGTCCTCCAGGAGCGTTTCCGAGAGGCGGGTGAGCCGCGCCTCGGTGTACCGGTAGGCGGCCGGCGGGTCGCCGTCGACGGAGCCGAAATTGCCCTGCCCGTCGACCAGGAGGTGGCGCATGTTCCACGGCTGCGCGAGCCGCACGAGCGCGTCGTAGACCGAGGCGTCGCCGTGCGGGTGGTACTTCTTCAAGACCTCGCCGACGACGCCGGCGCACTTCGAGTGCTTGCGGCTATAGACCAGCCCCTCGTCGAACATCGCGTAGAGGATGCGCCGGTGCACCGGCTTCAGGCCGTCGCGCACGTCGGGCAGCGCGCGCCCGATGATCACCGACATCGAGTAGTCGAGGTACGCCTGGCGCATCTCGACTTCGATGGAGACGGGGCTGGTCGCCGGGCCGCTGGCGGGCGGGGTGGGGGGAGTCTGTTCGGCCATCGCGATTGTCCGTTGGGTGCGCGGCGTTTGGGCGCGCGAAAAGGCAGGGGAATCTAGCGGGTCGGCCCGCTCATCTCAACGCGAAAACGCGCCCCGGGCAGCTCGCGAATCACCTGGACTTCCCAGGCGGAACCGATCGCCAGGGAGCCGGCGCGGGAGGGCTCGGGCACCCGCCGGCCCCAGGCGCGCCCCATCGCACAGGAGCAGCGCAGCCCCCAACTGCCGGCAAGCCGGGTAGCTCAGGGCTGCTGTTTGGCGACACCGCTCCTGGCTTGCTCAGGCCCGCCGCCGGCGCCAGAGCACCGCGAGACCGAGCAGCGCCACCAGCGCCGCCTCGCCCGGGCTCGCGCAGCCGCAGCCCTTGGGGCTCGCCTTGGGAGTAACTCCGCTCTTGCCCGGCGTGCCCGCGTCGGGCGTCCCCGCGTCCGGTTGGCAGGCCGCGAGCTTGGACGGGTCGGTCGTGTACGCCACCGTCATCTGGTTGAGCTGGAAGGCCGACGAGTCGAGGTTTCCCAGCGCCGCATAGTAGATCTTCCCGTCGCATCCACCATCGACCGGCACCGTCGCGACGAGGCGATGGTTCTGCGACTGGAACTTGACGGTCTGGTCCCCGGCATCGCTCGTGACGCCGCTGTTGCCGTACGCGAAGTGGATCCGCTCGTCGGCGCGGACCACCGCGTCGAGCGACGGCGCGCCGCCGAGCCCCGGCACCGAGACGCCACCGATGCCGCCGCCGTAGCCCTGCACGGTCAGCGACAGCGCTGTCGTTCCCGCGGGAACCTGGAGCCGGAACTGCACCGGCCCCGGTGCGTAGGGCGTCCAACCCCGCGTCGGATCGGCCCCGGCGAGCTGGTACCCTTGCGCGCTCCCGGTCGACAGCAGGTCCATCACCCGCTCGCAGCCGCTCACCTTGCGCTGGTCGAACACCGCCTTCGCCGTCGCCTCCGCCTGCTGGTCGAAGAGCGTTCCCACCTCGGCGGAAATCGCGTTCGCCGCGTCGTCGAAGCTCGAGTAGGGCGTCATCGTCCGCAGCGCTTGGAGGAAGGCCTGCGCGAACTTGTGCTTGTCGGCGTCGGAGGTCGCGATCTGCGAGCGGATTTCCCACACCGCGGCTGAGAAGTGCTGCGAGTCCTGATGGACCTCGCCCCGAATCACGGACGGACAGGTGAAGTCGTTGGTCAGATCGCGCAAGGAGCCCTCGCCCATGCCCGTCAAGAGCGGGCCGACGTACTGGGCGAGGTGCGGATTGTCCGCTCTGAGGGCGGCCCACTCGTCGGCGGTGCCCTCGTTGAGCGCGCCCGGCGCGTCGATGACGCCCTGGTCGTCGGCCACGTAGTCGGCGAGCTGCGCCGTGGCGGCGACCACCGCGTGGCCGAACTCGTGGGTGATGACGTCGGGGTCGTAGGCGAAGTCCGCGCTCGTGCCCTGGTAGAAGACGAGCGAGTCGTACGGGTTCGTCAGGCCCGGCGTCAGGATGTCGTAGCCGGTCGGGCCGCTCGCCGGGACGAACATCGAGTTGTCGAACCGCATGAGCTCGGTGATGTTCACCCCGTTCTGCAAGACGCCCTGCGGGTTCTGTTGGAACTGCTGGTAGGCCTGCCGCAGGTCGGGGAGCAGGTAGTTCGCCTTCACGCGCAAGGGACGCGCGTTCGAGTCGAGCTGGAACTGCGGGTCGAGCCCGCGCACGAACTCCAAGGCGTTCTCCGCGAAGTAGTAGGCCATCACCTCGCTGAAGGGGTCGGCCTCGCTCGCCGAGGGAATGGGAGGGCTGTCGCCCACCGGCTCCGTCGCCGGTTGGTAGAAGAAGTCCCCCCCGGCATCAGCGCTGGCGATCTGCTCCTCGTCGCACTGGACCGAGTGGACCGCGATGTTGTAGCCCCCGTAGTTCAAGGTGCCGTCGAGCGGCTTCGGGTTCGCCCCCGAGGCGCACCCTTCGGTCGGGCAGCAGTTGGTGGTGACGAGGTCGAGCCCGGTCAGATGCTCGCCCGCGTGCATCGAGTTGAAGCCGTCCAGGGCGACTTGAACGGTTCCGCCGGGCGTGAACGACCCGTCGGGCTGGCGCGCGGTCGCGGTGGCGGGGCTGTTGGGAAACACGTCGGCCAGGTCCGGCACCGGCGCGGAGTCAAAGAGCGCCCAGTCCTTGAGCGAGAGGACTCGGCCGGTCTCGGCGTCGACGATTGCCTCCAGGGTGTCCGGCAGGAGCGTCGCGATCTCGACCAGGTACGCGAGCTTTCCGATCGGGAGCACCACCAGCGCTTCCGCTCCCTTCTCGGCGGTCGGAAGCAGGATGCCCACGGCAGCGCCGCGGGCGAGGTGGAGCGCTTGAACAGGGCCGATCGCCGGGTCGGTGTCGACCTCGACCCTGGCCAGCGGCGCGAACCCGTTGGTCACCCGCAAGGCGCGTCCGCGGGCGTCGAGCCGCACCGCTGCGATGGCGCGTAGCACCGGCAGGCCGCGGTAGAGCTCCTGGAAGCGGACGATGTGGCCGCCATCTGCGGTGGAATAGACCGCCTGGACCCGGGCCTGAGCGCCTGGCGCCACCTGGGTGAGCGCCTGGAGGCCAGCAGCCTCGACGGAGGCCAGCACCGCTTTCGGAATGCCGCTCGTCCGCGCGGGCGTCGCGGCGAACGCGCTGGTGCCGAGGAGGGTCAGGAGCGGGAAAATGAAGGCTGATCGCATCGATGCCTCGTCGGTGAAAAAAGCGTGCGACGATACGCGAGGCCGCTCGCACGGCGCAAATCCTCGCGGCCGGCCGATCGGGGACGAGCGCGTCAGGGCCAGCGATGCGCGCGCCGGTTCGTCCTTTCTCGCGCGCCGAACGGCGGCGAATCCGCCCGTCGGCGTGGTGTCGCGAGGCCGTGACGCGCGCAGGACGGCGCGGACCAATCGCCCTTGGCGGGGGGCCGGCCATCGGCGATAGTGACGCCAGCCACTGCTTCCTCCTGGGAGCGGAAGGCCGGAGTCGCTCATCCCGTACTGGGTCAAGAACGAAGTCGGCCGAGTGTGGGGCCCGTTCGAGCTGGAGAGCATCGGTCGCCTTCAGCTTTCGACACGCGCCCAGCGCGACCGCGTCGAGATCTCCACCGACGGCCAGGCGTTCAAGCCGCTCGCGGAGTTCCCCGACGTCGTGCGGGCCATCGAGCGTTCCGCGCAGGTGACGCCGGCCCGGCGACCGACGATCCCTCCGGGCCGCCCACCGACGATTCCACCGGGCGCGCCCGCTCCAGCGGTCTCGGCCCCGACGCCGGTGACGCCGGTCGAGGAGCCGGTGGGGCCGCCGCCCGAGGGTTCGCTCACCGAGCACTCGGCTCTCGAGCTCTACGCGCGCGTCGCCGAGGCCCAGTTGACCGGGCGGCTGACGCTCGCGCACGAAAAGGGGTCGACAGCGCTCTGGTTCAAGAGAGGCGCTCCTGAACGGGTGGAGCCTCCCCATGCGGCGCAGGAGCTCGCGCTCTTTCTCCTCCGCCGTCGCGCCGCGCCCGAGAGCGAGGTGATGAGCGCGCTGGAAGTCTCGGGGGGCCCCGACGGGGAGTTTCTGGACGCGATCTTCGCGCTGGGCCTCGTTCCGTCCGAGAACGTGTTCCAGCTCCTGGGAGAGCACCAGGTCGAGCAGCTCGATCGGGTGCTCTTGGCGACCAGCGGCGCTTTCGCCTGGGAGCCCGAGGTGCGGCCGCCGGCCGGTTCGTTCCCGCTCGGCCCCAGGTGGGCGCTCTTGAGCGGGTTCGTGCGCCGCCAGCCGCCGAGCGTCGTCCGCCAGCGTTTGGGCGACAGGCTCCGGCGGAACGTCTACCGGTCGAGCGCCGCCCGCGCGTCGGAGAGCGACCTGAAATTGACCGCCCAGGAGACCCGCATCGCCGCCATGCTCGACGGCAGCCGTACCGCCGAGCAGCTCCTCCTCGCGTCGCCGGAGGAGGGCGAGGCTATCGCCCGGGTGACGTGGCTCTTGGGCGAGGTCGGAGGCCTCTCCTTCGGCGCGCTCGAGCCGGTCGCCGGTTCGGCCCTGCCGGTCGACGAGGACCAGGTCCCCGTCGTGGAGCGTTCGGCTCCGGCCGCGAAGATCGGCGGCGAGGGCTCGGACGCCGCGATCCTCGGCAAGGTGGCCGTCCGGGCGGTCGCGGTGAAGGCGACCAGGCCGACCTGGCCGCCGCAGGCCGCGCCGGTGATCGTCGCGCCGCCGAGCGAAGGTGCTCCCGGGGATGAGCCGGCACCGCCGCCGGCCGGTGGTAGCGCTCCCAGGGAGTCGCATCCCCCCTCGCGGGCGCCCAACGGCAGCGCTCCCAGGGAACCGCATCCCCCCTCGCGGGCGCCCAACGGCAGCGCTCCCAAGCAGCGCCAGGAGCCGCTGCGGGGCGCGCCCGGCGCGGCGGCGAAGAAGCCGCTGTCGCTGGACGAGGAACGGGCATTGCTCGAGAAGTGGGCGGTAGCGAACCACTTCGAGGTGCTCGGGGTGAGCCCCAAGGCGACCGCGGCGGAAGTGAAGACCGCCTACTTCACGCTGGCGAAGAAGCACCATCCGGACAGCGCCATCGCCGGCACCGAGGAGGAGAAGACGCTCAAGGCGGATCTGACCGCTCGGCTGAACGAGGCCTACTCGGTGCTCAACGACGACGCGGCCCGGGCCGAGTATGCGGCAGCGCTCTCGACGGGCGACCGGGCGGTCGATGTGGGGCCGCTTCTCGAGGCGGAAGAGCAGTTCATGCGGGCGACGATCCTCGTCAAGGCCCGCAAGTACGCCGAGGGGCTGGACCTGCTCGAGCGGGCGATCGCGCTCAATCCCGACGAGGGCGAGTTCTACGCCTGGCGGGGCTTCGCGCATTTCGCGCAGGCGGTCGACAAGCGGGCGCAGTTCGCCGACGCGTTCGCCGAGTGCCAGCGGGGCCTCAAGCTCAACCCGCGCTGTGCGCAAGCGCACCTGTTCATCGGCCAGATGGCGAAGGTGGTCGGCGACCTGGGGAAAGCGGAAGCCGCGTTCCGCGCGGTGCTGGGCATCGACCCGGAGAACATCGACGCGCGGCGCGAGCTGCGGACGAGCTAGATCTCGCGCGTGGCTCGGGCGCCGGTCGCCTCTTTCGCCGGAGGGCGGCCCGAGGGAGGTGGAAGATGCCGCTCAGCGGGAATCAGCGGCGATATCTGCGCGGACTCGCCCACCATCGCCCGGCGATCGTGCAGGTCGGCAAGGGAGGCGTGACCGCTGCCGTGGTGCGTTCGCTCGATCGGGCGCTCGCGGATCACGAGCTCGTCAAGGTACGGTTTTCCCAAGCGGTGGAGGAACGGCAGGAGGCCGCGGAGTCGCTGGCCGACGGCGCTTGCGCTGAGCTCGTGCAGACGCTGGGGCGGACCGCGGTCTTCTTTCGCGAGAAGAAAGAGGACCCCGGCATCGTACTCCCGGCGCCGAGGCACCCGGTGGCGCACCAGGATAAGGGTGGCGCTCCCGAGGAACCGTAGCGATGCGGCTTCACGGCGACGGTTCGGCATCCCGTGACCGGTAGCGGCGGATGCTTGCGCTGACAGCTAATCATCGTTGCGTCAACGCATGCATCATCTCCAGTCACGGCTATCCAATTTCCGCTGGCCATCCCCGCTCATCCTGAGAGCGGAGGTCTCCGGTGGAGACCGACGCCGACGGCTCTTGGTCGGGCGGACTCGAAGTGGCGAGCGGAGATGGCTTATCCGGGTCACGCCAGTGCGTCCGCTTGGAGCGGTGGCCGATGGCCGCCCCGGCGATTGGCCGATTGCCGACGCATGCGGGCGCGAACGACGCTTCGCGGCCGTCGGCCACGATCCGGGGCGGCAGTCGGCCGCCGCTCCGACTTTGCCGGTGTCGACCGGATATGCAGACAACTCCAGAACTCGTCTTGGACAGGAGTGATCTCCCGCAGTGCCGGCCCGGCATGACCGCGAGGGCCTTCGGTGCCGGGCTGGAGGGCCGGCACGACCGACCATGCTGCACCGTGTCGAGAATCCGCGGCCGGCGCGAGGCTTTCGCGACTCGGCAGATCAGTGGAAGACGACGGTCCCGGTCGCCTGCTGCACGTTGGCGAGGTCGACCTGGACGAGACCGTTGCTGCCCACCTGGGTGAGGTAGAGCAGCTCGCGATTGTTCTTCTGGTCGTCGACGACGGTGACGGAGTTGGCGAGCCCGCCCTGGTTCAGCGACAGTCCGGCACTGCCGACGACGAACGGCGCGAAGCCGGAGCTGGTCGAGAAGGCCAGGGTCGAGTCGGTGTCGTCCGGCGCCGAGGCGGGAATCGTGAAGCCCACCGAGATCGTTGCCGTTGCCTTGGTGGTCACGCTCGCCGGCGGATAGAAGAACCGCTCCCCCGCGAAGACGAACGGCTGCCCCGTCTGGGCGCGGCCGACGTAACCGGAAGCGGAGCCGATGACCGTCCAGAAATGGCTCGGCACGCGCACGTCGTAGAGCACCCGCGCCTGGGGGCACGCCGACAGGTCGCGCGAGAGGCCGCCGAGCGTGAGCGTGTTGGCGGCGACGGCGGTCACCCGCGCCTGGACGCCTTGGCGGATGGCGGCGCAGGTCGAGCCGAGGGGCAGCAGGTCGACGCCGTCGCCGGCGCGCACGTCCGCCGCCGGCGCGAAGGGAGCGGCAGCATCGTCGGTCAACGTCGCACCGCCCGCCGAGAGCGTTCCCGGTCGGCTGACGAAGCCCGGCAGGCGCCCGCGGTCGGTCACCGCCCAGGTCTCCGTCTTCGTGTAGCCCATCGACGTGGTGATCGACTTCGCCGGCAGGCTCACGTTGCCCGAGCTCTGCGGGTTCAGGTTGTCGGTGAAGGTCGCGTCGGTCGCGGTCGGCTGGGTGATGAGCGAGGTCTGTCCGCTCGCCCGCGGGTTCACCGGGACGATGAGCTTCGGCTGGCCCGGATCCGGCTCGAGGGCGACAGCGGTGCCGTCCCCCAGGGCCGCGAAGGCGAGCGCCGATTCCGCTTCGGTGTCGGAGGAGGTCAGGCTCAGCTTGGTCGTGCACCCGCTGTTCAGGCAGGGCGCGAAGGCAACGTCGTGGACCGGCGAGCCGAACGAGAGCGGTATCGAGGCCTTCGAGGCGTCGTACGGGTCGGGCACTGGCGCCCTGCTCGTGACGTCGAGGGGTTCCAGGCTCCCGTCGTTCAGGACCGCCAGCGCGAGCTCGCCCTCGACGTGCGTCGAGTGATCGGCAGCGGTGTAGGCGGGCGAGAGCGCCACCCGGGCCACCGGCCCCGGCGCCGCGATGTCGGTCTGCGTGCCCGACGCGACGTCCACTTGCATCACCCGCGCGTTCGCACGGTCCGCGACGAAGACCTGCGAGCCGTCGGAGAGCGCGGCGATCCCGGCGGGGTCGGAATTCGCCGGCAGCGTGATCGCGGTGTCGAAGGAGAGCGTCGGCGCGGACTGATAGCCGATCGTGAAGACGAGCAGCGACGGCGCGCCGCCCGCCGTCGAGGGGCCGAGGTCGGCGAAGAGCTCTCCGCCGGCGATGGCGATGTCGACCGCCGGCGCTGGAAGGCAGGTGGCGGTGATGGTCGCGCCGCACGGAGCCGATGGCGGCGGGACGACGTCCTGGGTGGCGGCGCTGACGAGAGCGAGCCTGGGTGCGGCGCCAGCGGCGGCGATGAACGCGTGCTGGGTGCCCGACGAGTCTTTGACGATGCCGCTCGCGAGCCGCGTCGGTCGGAAACCGACGTCGATGGAAAGCGGGCTGATGGCGTTGGGGCCGCGGACGAAGATCTGCCGGTCGACGTCGAGCGCCCGCAGATCGTCGCCGGTGGCGTTCGCGACGAACACGACCGGCCCGACCGAAGTGTCCGCCGCGGCCATCGCGACCGGTTCGTTGAACGAGCTGTTGGAAACGGTCGTGCTGCTCGTGCACGCGACGAGGAGCAGGAGCGCTGCCGGGATGATGAGGCGGACCGCGCTCACGGGCAGGACCCCACGGTGCCGACGACGCTGGTGTCGAAGGGGTCGGCGCTGGGCACGTCGATGGCTTCGACGCCGCAACCGTTGAAGAGGGAGACGAAGACGCGGTCGCCGGTCGCGGTCTGCTCGCTCGCGAGCGCGTAGGGGCCCTTGCCGATGCCGCTGTCGGGGTCGAGCTGCGCGAGCACTTCGCCTCGGTTCGGGTCGACGACGAGGACGGCGTTGGTGGTGGTCGCGGTCACCACGACGAGGTCGCCGCTCGCGTCGTTGGGCTTTCGGCGAAGGACGATCATCTTCGACGGCTCGTCGGCCAAGGGCACGCTCGCGAGGAGTGCCGGCGTGCTCTCGCCCCCCGGCAGCGGTAGCGCTATCGTCTGCAGGGTGCTCGGCGAGGCGGTGGCGACGTAGAGCCTCGCTCCGTCGCTGGAGAGCGCGACCGCGTCGGTGTTCCCGCCGCCGGTCAGCGGCCCGAGGGCGACCTGGGTCACCGGCGTCGAGCTTCCGCCCTCCGGGGTGACGACCCGCAGCGGGTCGGTGCGCGTCAGCGGCGAGCTCTGATCGACCTGGCAGGTGACGACGGTCTGGGGGTCGACTCGGGAGTAGCAGCCGCCGACGAAGAGCTGGCGGGTCGCGGCGTCGAAGGCGAGCGAGTCCGAGCCGACGGTACCGACGTCGACCCGGAAGGCGCCGTGCGAGAACGGGAGCTGCGCCTGGCTGTGCGCGACGGACTCGGGAATGAAGGCGACGAAGGCGTCCATCGAGGTCGTCAGGCCGGTGGTGACCGGCGACTCGTGCGAGACGACGACGAATGGCTCCGGCGTCGTGCCGCCCGGCGGCGTCAGGCTCGCGAAGGCGAGGGCGAACGGGTCCTGCATGTCCTCGACGCCCAGGTCGACCGCTCCCGCCGAGCAGCCGCCCACGGCGTGGTCGTCGCAGGCGAAGCCGCCCTGAGCGTCGAGCGGAACGCGCGTCAAGAGCTCGTTGTCGCGGGTCGTCAGGTAGAGCGCGTCCCCCGCGGGGTTGAGCTCGAGGTCGCCGGCGAAGCCGTCGATGAGGCCGACGGTCACGCCGCTCGGCAGCGCTGAGAGCCGCCGGCTCGGCGCCTTCGCCGCCTCGTCGAACGCGCTCACCGGCAGGCGCACGAGCGTGCCGTCGGAATAGTGGCGGTCGAAGTTCGAGCTGGCGACGTAGAGGTTCGAGCCGTCTTTCGACAGCGCGAGTCCGGCGGGAAAGAAGAGGCTCGCGGGCTGCCCGTCAAGGCCGGGCGGCGCAAGGCCGGGCGCCGATTCCGCGCACGCGAGCGCGCCGGCGACGAGCAGGAAGAGAAGAGGTCGGACGCGACTCACCAGGAGGGCTCCTCCACGGCCGGCCTTTCTGCCCCACGCGGCCCGGGAAAACAAGTGGGCGGTTGCGCGGGCTGACTCGTCGGAGGGGCGGAGCGCCAGCGGAACCCCTCGGCCGCCAGCGTTTCGGAACGATGGGTTACGCTGCGCTTCACCCATCCTACGTTGCGGTTCCTCGCTCGGCGCGAGCGGTTTCCCACTCCGGCCGGACGATCATGGATAGGCGGCCCGGCCTCCGGCCGCAAGGCAAGAAAACGGCGCCGACGGCTGTTAGACTGCTGGGCAGCAGACCGCGGCGCGTCGGTTTCGCGCCTGGCGTTCGGCCCTTTGTTTCGATGACGAGCTTCCTCGCCCGACCGCAGCCGCTCGAGAACGTTCCCGCCGAGCTGGACCCGCTCTTTCGCCGGGAGGCGCAGCGGGCGCGGCAGATCTTCGTCAACCGCAACCTCCGGATGGACAAGATCGACCTGGTCGGCTTCGACATGGACTACACGCTCGCCGTCTACCACAAGCGGCGCAGCGAGGAGCTGGCGTACCAGATGACGCTCGCGAGGCTCGTGACCGAGGCGGGCTACCCGGAGGACATCGGCTCCATCGGCTACGACCCGGACTTCGTCATCCGCGGGCTCGTCATCGACAAGGAGCACGGCAACATCATCAAGGCCGACCGGCACAACTACGTCGGGCGCGGGTACCACGGGCGGCGCCGGCTCAGCTACGAGGAGCGAAAGCGTTTCTACCAGCACGAGAAGGTGCGGCTCGGCGCGCCGCGCTACGCGTGGATCGACACGCTCTTCGCGCTGCCGGAGGCGTGCCTCTATGCGTACATCGTCGACCTGTTGGAGACGACCGGCCGTCAGGTCGATTACCGCAAGCTCTACGACGACATCCGCGCGACCATCGACGGCGTGCACCGCGACGGGACGCTCAAGGCGGAGCTGAAGAAGGACCTCGGCCGCTATCTGGTCAAGGACCAGGAGCTCGGGCCGACCCTGCACAAGCTAAGGAGCGCGGGAAAGAAGCTCTTCCTCGCGACCAACAGCTTCTGGGACTACACGGACACGGTGATGACGTTCCTGCTCGACGGCGTCCTCCCCGAGTACCCGCGGTGGGAGAAGTATTTCGACTACCTGGTGGTCGGGACGCAGAAGCCGGTGTTCTTCAGCGACTCGCGGCCGTTCGTCGAGGTGGGCCCCGCGGGCGAGCTGTTGGGCGAGACCCGGACCATCGAGCGGGGCCGGCGCTACCAGGGCGGGAACCTGACCGATTTCGAGAAGTCGGTGGGCATCGGCGGCGACCAGGTGCTCTACGTCGGCGACCACATCTACGGGGACATCCTGCGCTCGCGCAAGGACTCGCTCTGGCGCACCTGCATGATCGTCGAGGAGCTGGAGGACGAGATCGCGCACTCGGAGAGGTTCGGCCCGCAGATCCGGCGGATGCACGAGCTGGAGTTCGAGCGCGAGGCGCTGGACGACGAGCTGAACCATCAGAAGCTCGTGGTCTCGGCGGCGGAGAAGCGGCTGGAGCGGGCGACCAACGGCGACCGCGCCGAGCTCCAGGAGCGGTTCGATTCCGAGAAGGCCCGGCTCGACAAGCTGCGCCGCACCTCGCGGCAGGCCCAGGCGGAAATCGACCGCTTGGAGGACGAGGTCGAGTCGAGCTACAACCCGTACTGGGGCCTCGTCTTCAAGGAAGGCCAGGAGAGCTCCCGCTTCGGCGAGCAGGTCGAGGACTACGCCTGCATCTACACGAGCCGCGTCTCCAACTTCCTCGCCTACTCGCCGATGCAGTACTTCCGCTCGCCGCGGGAGATCATGCCGCACGAGCGGACCTGAGCGGGCGCGGCTCGGCCGCGGATTTTCCTTTGTAGGCAGCCCCGAAGTTCGCGAACGGATTCGACGGCTCCGTTTTCGCGACGCGCGGCTCAAACCATGCCTATCCGGTTCACACACTCGCCGGTCGATCATTGTAGGGCGGGGGCTTGTCCCCCGCCGTTTCTGCGCCGTCAGTCTGCACCCCAGATGGGACTGGTAACGGCGCAAGCGCTTTCGAAGCGAGCTGCTTATCGGGTTCACCACACCAGGCCACGGGGGCATTGCCTTCAGCGCTCGTGAGAAATGACCCGTCTCTGCTCGCGAGAAAGGGACCGTGGGCATTGGTGAATGCGGGCGGGTAAGCCGGTGGGGAGCGGTTCCGGTTTTTGGTGGAGGCGGGGCAGCGC